>NZ_LMCZ01000034.1:0-617893 GCF_001424965.1 Rhizobium sp. Root1204 | reverse complement strand
GTATGCGACGTCCACGCCCCATAGATTTTTCGGTTGATCTACGGGCCGTCAAATGAGCTCACCGAAGAGTATCTGACGAGCTCATTGTGAGGCTCTGATGCGCGCGGCATAGGCCCATGGCATCAGGGCATCGATGTCTTTGGCGAGGTGGCCGTTTGCGAGGCGGGTGAAGAGGTCGCACAGATAGGCGTAGGGCTCAACGCCATTCATTTTACAAGTGCCGATCAGGCTGGCAAACCGGGCCCAGTTCCGCCCCCCTTCATCATGGCCCGCAAAGAGCGCGTTGCGGCGGTTCATGGCCGGGCGACGGATGGCGTTTTCCACCAGGTTGGAATCGATATCGACGCAGCCGTCATCAAGGAACAGCCGAAAGCCATCCTGTCGTTTCAGCATATACGCCAGGGCAATGCCGAGATCGGATTTGCGTGAGACACGCACAGCCTGAGCCGCGAGCCAGGTGAAGAACTCGTCCACCAGCGGGAGGGACAGGTCCTGTCGAACGGCCCGGCGATGTCCGGGGTCTGAGCCTCGGATACTGTCTTCGATCTTGTATAGCGCGGCGATGCGAATGAGCGCCTCGTCGACGATGGGTGATCCGCTCTTTGGCGTGGCCTTGATCAGCTTTCTGCGCCCATGTGCCCAACAGAAAGCCAGCTTCAAGGGAACGCCACCCATCCGGTCCGACGTGGCGAGGTGCGAATAGCCACCGTAGGCATCCACCTGGATTGTCCCGTTGAACCCGTCGAGGATTTCAGCGGCATATTCGCCTTTACGCCCGGGCCGGTAATGGAACACCACGCCCGGCGGCGCGGAGCCATTCCAGCCGCGGTCGTCACGCAACACGGCCCAGAGATAACCGGTCTTCGTCTTACCTCGCCCCGGATCAAGAACCGGAGCTGTTGTCTCGTCGACATAGAGCCGCGTGCTTTCCCACAGCAGCCGTTTGGCCATGTGGTCGACCACCGGTGCGATTTCGCTGCCCGTGCGCCCCATCCAATCGGCCAGCACCGTGCGGTCGATCGGCACGCCGTGTCGCGCCATGACCTCGGCCTGCCGGTTGAGCGGCATATGTTCGGAATGCTTGGAGACGGCAATCTCCGCCAGTAGGGCTTCGGTCGGCCAGCTTCCTTCCAGGAGATGCGCCGGCGCTCTGGCCTGGACGACGCCCGTTCGACCCTTGGGACATGCGTATTTCGGGCGGATCGTGACGATCACCTCGTAGCGCGCCGGGACCCGGTCGAGCCGTTCCGTCCGGTCCTCGCCGATCCGGACCATGTTGCCGCAACCGCAGGGACAAGCGATGCTCTCGGGCTCGATCACGCGCTCGACCCGCGGCAGGTGTTCGGGCAGTGCACGAGCCTTCCGCTCCTTGCGAGGAGCGGCCTTTTCCGGATCGGATGTGCTGGCTTCGATCTTTTTCTCGACGGCGGCGATCCGCGCCTGTGTTTCGGCGATCGCCGTTTCAAGGTCTTCCAGCGCCAGTTCCATCTGCGCCGGATCTAGCTTTTCCGATTTCGGCCCGAACTTCGTGCGCCGATAGTCGTGAACCTGCCCCTCAAGCTTCTCGATCAGTTCCTTCAACTCGGAGATGAACGCGTCCTTTTCGGCCACCACAGCCTGCTCATGCTGACGTGCAGCACGCTCGACCGACAGCTCGAACTGCATCGCCGCAAAGGCTTTGACAACCTCTGGCGGAAGGTCCGGAAACAGGCTGAGATCAAGGGGCGATGACATGCGCCCTTATAGCAAGGCAGCACGAAAAAGCCAAATAAAACAATGCAAAKACGGCCRGATATTCACCCTGCCGCCGATGGCGCAATCASCCGTTGCGCCATGACCCGCCGCCAGTCAAGACCCTCGAACAAAGCCTCGTATTGACCCCTGGAAAGACGCATCGTCCCATCCTGCACCTTGGGCCAGGCAAAGCTTCCATGTTCAAGAATTTTGTAAGTTAGCACCATTCCTGTGCCATCCCACACCAGGATCTTCAGACGATCCCCGCGCTTCGACCGGAAGATCACCGTCACCCCGGAATGCGGATCAAGCTTCAATTCGGTTTGAACCATCAAAGCCAGCGCCTGATGCCCGCAGCGGAAGTCCACCGGCCGCGTCGCGATCAGGATCGGCAGTCGTTGGCCAGCGACGATCATGCCGTCCCTCGCATCGCTCGCACCAGAGCCGCCACACGTTCAACCGGCACGTCACCGGGAACCCGCATCACAACGTCCGGGCCGATCTCCAGCGTCARGACCGCTGAAACCGCCTCCGGCAGTTTCGGCGGCGCTAAAACACCCACAGCCTCGCTCGGCTCCGCTGTGATCGCCAAAGGCACAAATGCAGGCTCGGCATCCACGTTCTCCGAAGGGCCCGRCATAGCCTCAAAAGGCAGGGCCAAAACCCCATCTCGTGCTTGTCGCCGCCAACTGGAAAGTTGGTTTGCTATAACGTCATGACGACGCGCAACATCAACAACACGAACACCGGGCTGAAAGCTTTCCGCTACAATCCGAGCCTTAACGTCATCCGGCCAACGCCGATTTCCCCGGCGCGGCTCGACAACTTCGTAGCGACCCACAAATCCATCTTCTGCCATGCAAATCTCCAGTTAGTCCTGGAAACCTTCTCGCACACGCAGCAAGCCTCAAAATATAGCCAATCCAATGGGGCGGAGACGGCGCTTACGATATTGCGCGATGAGAACAGCGGCGCNTTCTGCCATGCAAATCTCCAGTTAGTCCTGGAAACCTTCTCGCACACGCAGCAAGCCTCAAAATATAGCCAATCCAATGGGGCGGAGACGGCGCTTACATTGAATCAAATGCGGACGATTTATATCCAAAATCGTTGCTCTGCGACCGCCCTCAACGGCCATGCACTCAGAAGACCGCGGGTAGATCGACTCTGCTATCGTCATGAGGGGCTTCAAGGCGCACGCCGCCGACCATTAGTTTCGCTAAGCTTGTACTCCACCTTCGTGCGAGAAATTGCCAGCGTTCCTGGCGGCCTCTTTGACATGCGCCTACGAAGCGTCTTTACTCGCCTCATACGTCGTTCCTGGTACTGACCACGGGTGGCTCTTGCAGACCCAGAGCTCAGCCGCGTGAGATGGTTCCGTATGTGACGTCCTACGCAGCTCGGTCTTCGTCGAGCGGCGGGTGCGTTAACGGTTGTTGAAACGCCGAGGCACCCGTTCTCAGAGTCATTGGGCAGTTGGGCCTTCGTTGACCTCTACCAGCGATCTTCGCTACAGCGACGATCCGCCCGAGATGTAGTATGGTCAAGATCGTCCTTCATCGCAGGCTACCGTCGACGGCCGCGAATAGAATGCGCATGGCCTCCAAATCACCCTGCGCGATGGCGCTCCCGGTAGTGAGTCCACCGCCCCCTCGGACCTCGATCTCATCCTCACCGGTCTTGCACACCAGTTCGGCATTTGTGGAAAACGGCCTGCAATTCCCATCGCAATGTTGCGTGCTTGCCGGTGGCACTCCGAGCCATACTGTATGGGCCATCACGTTTTCACCTAAGGAGGATTTGAACCGTGGCAGCGCCAAGAAAGTCGGCGTCCATGTCTTTCTCTGGAAAAATCCGTTGACCTAATCCGTTCGGCAAAGGAATATCATTTCTGGAGAAGTTCGCTCTTAACTGCAGGATCTGGGCGCCGAATTCCCAGTCAATGTAAATGCAGCAGTCCGGTGCATTAACGACGTGTCCAGACGAACCCTGTGATTTGCCAAGAAGCGGTATGATTTTCTGCTGCCTCAGACTTATCAAATAGCGAATATGCTGAGCCCATGCTCGTCCACCTTCGGTTTCGTGCTCACGCCAATCGAGCGTGCTCGCCAGAAACGTACCAATATCGTTCGGATCAGGGATGTCGGCTTGCAATGAGCCTCGTGGGAAGCCTCCGAAATTTGCCGCTTCCTTTGGACGACTTGTTCGTACCGCCTCGGCGAGATCTCCCTGATAGTCAGCAAAGAAATGGAACGGCCGCAGCGAAAGATGGTCGTCACCCATAAAGACCAATGGGATTTGTGGGGCGAGCAACAACATCTCTGTTAGCGCCCGGTAGACATGGCGATCAATGCCGAGGTGTAACCTATCGCCAAGGGCGCGGTTTCCAACCTGATCGTGGTTTTGTAAGAAATGAATGAACGCGGTGGGCGGTAAAGATGCAGTTGGGGGCGGGTCGTCACCTATAATCGGCTTGCCGGGGCTCAGATACCCATAGGCCATGGCGTGGCGGACCTTTTCCCAGGTATCCTCTTTAAAAGGCTCGTAGTGGCCGACGGCCTCACCTGTGACGGCCACGTGAAGCCCGTGATGGAAGTCATCGTTCCAATCAGCCTTGAAATATCGGCCTCCGGGCCGGTCGGCCGTCAAATCTGTTCCATTGGCCGGGTTTTCGGTGATGAGATGAACTTGCCTGCCGACGACCTCCTTACGGACAAGTAGCGCGATCTGCTCGAGGATATGAATATCACTGCTATCTTGAATTTGATCGATGGCGTCGAACCTAAGGCCGTCTAGCCTAAAATCGAGCAGCCAATACAGCACATTCTCGATGAAATAGGCGCGGACCTCCGGCTTCTCATAAGCGATCGCATCACCCCACGGCGTTGACGCACCTTGGCGGAAGAAACCCGGGGCGTACTGCCCGAGGTAGTTTCCTTCTGGTCCGAAGTGATTGTAGACGACGTCGAGGAACACCATCATCCCCAGCCCATGGGCAGCGTCGACTAGAGCTTTTAAGTCGTCGGGCGAGCCATATGTAGAATGCGGCGCGAATTGAAGGACGCCGTCATATCCCCAACCCCGGTTTCCGGGAAAATGGGCAAGCGGCATGATTTCGATAGCTGTGATTCCTAACTCCGCTAGGTGCTGCAGCCGTTCGATTGCAGCCCGAAACGTCCCCCGCTCTGTAAAGGTGCCAATGTGGATTTCATAAAGTATTGTCTCTTCCCAAGGCCGGCCCATCCAACGGATATGCTGCCAAGCAAAACTGTCGGGGTCCGTCAGAATGGACGGTCCATCAAGAGGGCCGGCCTGTTGTCTTGAGGCCGGATCGCCGACAACTCGCCCGTCTCCAAGGGCAAAGGCGTATGCGCTGCCGATCGCCGCTTTCGTCTCTACGTGGTGCCAGCCGTCTTCTGTTCTCGCCATCGGTACCTCAATCCCGTTGAGAACAAGGCCGATCTGTTGTTCCGCAGGAGCCCAAAGTTGGAACCGGTGGTTACCTCCTGAAAGAGCGCGCGGCCCCCAATGGCGTTCGTGCTTATTTGCTGCAAAACTAAGCATATCCGCGTTCATCGCAGCAACCCCTGCCCGCCATCGACCCAAATTGGGGATCCAGTGATGTGCCGGGCCTGGTCCGACGCAAGAAACGTTATGACGTCGGCAACGTCTTCGCTGCGGCCGGGTCGCCCCCCTGTTATGGGCACCTGTCCTTCGGGCCAGACCACAGGGATCGCGGTTTCGTGTTCGTGTCGTAACAAGGTGTTAGACTCGATATTCGTGTCGATCTCGCCGGGACAGACGGCGTTGATACGGATATGATGGCGCGCCAGTTCCAGAGCGAGCTGTTGAACCATGGCTACCTGTCCTGCTTTGGTCGCCGTGTATGCGGTCGCACCAGGTGTTGTGAACGTTCTGGTTCCGTTAATCGAGGATACTACGATGATAGAACCTCCCCCTGAAGCCTTCAAAAGGGGAACAGCGGTCGCGATCGTCAGAAAGGTCCCGGTGAGATTGACAGCGATCGTCTTGTTCCATTCTTCCAAGCTGAGGTCGTCAATCGGTGCCCAGACGCCGTTGATTCCGGCGTTCGCAACAACAACGTCCAGACGGCCATACTGTTTGACGAGCGTGGCAACGGCAGTCCGCATCTGGTCCTCGTCGGAGATGTCTGCATCGAGCGAAATCGCTTCATGGCCGTTGGCCTCGATTTTCAAGACAACTTCTTGAAGTTCATCGCCGCTATGCCCGAGGACGCCGACCGCGTAGCCGTTGGCGGCGAGTGAGACAGCGCAAGCTCGCCCAATCCCGGATCCTGCTCCTGTTACCAACGCAACCCGATTCGCCATTGAGCTTTTCCCCCTCGTGAAGATCAGGGAAACTAACTGGTTTAAGTTTGGTTCCGAGGCGTGAGGTTCATCAAGAGCCCGTCTGCCCGTGGGGCGCGGCGACAGCCTTGGATTCTGGCGATCCTCTGAACCGCAGGAAAATCGACAGCACGACGATGACGGCAGTCGACAGGAACTCGCTTTGCCAGTTCTGCAAGGACTCGAACCAGAATTGCGCGCTCGCTAGGTGATCTATCATCGAGCTCGTAGGTTGACCGTGGATTACTGCTTGGACGTTCTCGGCCTCGGCGCTGTACTTGAGGTGCAAGACGAATGTCAGAACGAATAGGGACGCCAACGCGGTGCCCAGCGAGTAGGAATAAGCCGTCCGCATCCATCCTCCAATTCGCACGGGCCACGGTGCCTCTGGGTCGGCAGCTTTATCCGCTGGGTTCCTGTCCACCTCGGAGGGCCCGTCCGGATCCTTGGATTCCGCCGAGCCCCGCTGGAACAAGAATGCGGTTAGCATCACATACGCCGACATTTGCAAAAATTCGGATTCCCAATTCTCGAACAAAGATGACAGGAAGTGGCCGGATGCAGCGTAAGCACCGAGACCGATCTGCGCCGCCCCGTGCTCGGTCAGCTCGTGATTGTAAACGGACCAGCCCGTCAGCACCATTCCCGACACGGTCGCGACAGACAGGACAATCAGCACGATGGTGAGGCCGTTATCTTTTAAAAATTTCATGGTTCTGCCTGCAAGGTAAGATGCAATCTTGACTGTAGATATGGCCGCTAACGCTCTCGGCAAGAGCGCGGTAGCACCTCTGGAACTAATGTCGCTTCGTAGACTTTCGGTGGCGGAGCCATCAAATCGGGCGGCTCGACGCAATATCGGACCAAGGTCCTATACAAATTGCGCAAAGGTCCCAAACCATGGATTTGCGGAACAGAAGTGCATCTGGGTAGTTGATGTGGCTAGGAAGCAATCGGCAAGCACAGAGATTACAACAATGCAAATGTTTAGGCGCGAAGATCGCGCCCATGGCGCTTTCGGTCGTAATGTTGGCGACCTTATTCGCCCCCGGCAGAAGCCTTTACGGGAGCTCACCTCACAATTCGCTCAACGCGGCCCTGAGATGAAAGTTGCCGACAGCTTGGCGACGATTGGCGCAGGGCCTGCGCCCTCATTTGGAGAAGCCGTTTCTGATCAGCCGGTTTGCGACGGCGGGAGTCACGTTGAATGGTGCGCCACCGGAGCTACCGAGCCTACACAACGGTCACGACGTTAATGCAGTTCCCACACTAAACGCCATAAATATGCAAAGGACGAGGAATCGGCATCGGAGTGAACTCCGGCAAGAAAATTGCAGGCCCGACCTGCGGAGAACGTCATTCAAAACTGGTTGCGTCCCGTGAGTACGATTGATTGCGGGCTTAGGTGACCGCCACTTGGAAAGCCTTTATCTCTGAAGGA
Organism: Rhizobium sp. Root1204; assembly: GCF_001424965.1. Classification (NCBI taxonomy): domain Bacteria; kingdom Pseudomonadati; phylum Pseudomonadota; class Alphaproteobacteria; order Hyphomicrobiales; family Rhizobiaceae; genus Rhizobium; species Rhizobium sp. Root1204. The sequence continues at coordinate 610,351 of NZ_LMCZ01000034.1, read as the reverse complement.
GGAGACATTTATGAGCATCCGATCCAAACTTTTCGCGACCGTGGCGTTTCCCATGCTGTCGATATCGATCGCCGTCCAGCCGGCTTTGNCTCTGAAGGAGGAGACATTTATGAGCATCCGATCCAAACTTTTCGCGACCGTGGCGTTTCCCATGCTGTCGATATCGATCGCCGTCCAGCCGGCTTTGGCCGATAGCCTGATGAAACCGTTCGTAGTCGCGCAGGAAGATAGCGTCGCGCAGGCGGATGGTGGTGAACAGGCACCGGAAGAGATCATCAAGAAGCGCCGTCCGCGCGGCGAGCAGTCCGAAGAGCAGCCCGCCCAGGAAGAAGAGCAGCAACCGAGCCGCGCCGANCAGGCACCGGAAGAGATCATCAAGAAGCGCCGTCCGCGCGGCGAGCAGTCCGAAGAGCAGCCCGCCCAGGAAGAAGAGCAGCAACCGAGCCGCGCCGAACGCAGGAAGCAGCGGGCCGAACAGCAGCAGCAAGAGGAGCAGGCCCAGCCGTCCGGCGACGACGAGGCGGCAAAGGCTGCGGAAGAGAGGGCCAAGGCTCGCGCAGAGCGTCGCAAGCAGAAGGCTGAACAGCAGCAGCAAGAAGAGCAGGCCCAGCCGTCCGGTGACGACGAGGCGGCAAAGGCTGCCGAGGAGAGGGCTAAGGCTCGCGCAGAGCGTCGCAAGCAGAAGGCTGAACAGCAGCAGCAAGAGGAGCAGGCCCAGCCTTCTGGCGACGATAAGGCGGCAAAGGCTGCTGAAGAGAAGGCCAAGGCTCGTGCCGAGCGCCGCAAGCAGCAGGCYGAACAGCAACAGCAGGAAGAGCAGGCTCAACCGTCCGACGATGACGAGGCCGCGCAAAAGGCTGCCGAGGAGCGTCGTCGCATCCGTGCCGAAGAGAAGGCCCGGGCACAGGCCGGCCAGCAGGACGACGGCCAGCCNCGATGACGAGGCCGCGCAAAAGGCTGCCGAGGAGCGTCGTCGCATCCGTGCCGAAGAGAAGGCCCGGGCACAGGCCGGCCAGCAGGACGACGGCCAGCCGCCGGTCGCAGAGGAYGAATTGCGTCCCGCAATCGATRGTGATGGTGAACCAGCCAAGCGTCCCGACCGCCGTAAGCCGATCCCGGAAGTGGTCGATACGCGCAGTCAGGAAGAAAAGCAGGAGATTGCCCGCGACCCGTCCAAGAGTGACGAAACGGTGGTGCTTCCTGTCGATAATGGCGCAGCTGTTCTCGATAGCGACAAGGATGCCGACAACGCAGACAGCAATGCCCGTGAAAAGCGCCGCAAGCAGCGTGAACGCGCYCGCGCCGARGACGACAATGTCGAGGTTCCAAAGAGCGATGCCGAAGCCCAATCGAGCCGCAGGGATCGCCGCCCGAGCCGAGAGGAGCTGGGGGCTAATCTGCGGGAAGAGGGCCGCCGYGTCGAGCGCGTGCCGGAATTCGGTGTCAACGACCTGATCGAKGCGTTCACCGGCAAYAACGGCCGGCGCCCGCGTATCGACGAATCCCGCGACAACCGAACGGTTCTCGATTTCGGTGACCAGATCATCGTTCGCAGCGACGACCGTCCGCGTCTGCGCCGCAACGCCCAGGAAACCTATTATGAGGARCTGTCGCGCGGCCGRTCCCGCGAGACGATCGAACGGCCGAATGGCGTGCGCATCGTGACCATCTACAATCGCTATGGCGACATCCTGCAGCGGTCGCGAATCGATCAGGACGGCCGCGAATATCTGATGATCTATGCGCCKGAAGCCGACGAGGGGCCGCGSCCGCCAGCCTATGACGTCGGTGAGGATCTGCCGCCGATGCGTCTGCGCGTGCCTGTTCGTGATTACATCATCGACACRTCGAGCGAGCCTGACCGCGACTATTACGACTTCCTGGCCGAACCGCCGGTAGAGCGGGTCGAACGGACCTACACGATCGACGAGGTGAAGAACTCGGCCCGTATCCGCGACAAGGTGCGCCGTATCGATCTCGATACMATCACTTTCGCCACCGGCAGCGCTGAAGTGCCGATGTCGCAGGCCAAAACCCTGCGCAAGGTGGCGGATGCCATGCTRGAAGTGATCGAGAAGGATCCCGGCGAAACCTTCTTCATCGAAGGTCATACCGACGCGGTCGGCAGCGACGAGTCCAATCTGGTGCTTTCCGACGAACGCGCCGAATCGGTCGCCTCACTGCTGAGTGAAGTCTACGACATCCCGGCCGAAAACCTGGTGACCCAGGGTTATGGCGAGCGCTTCCTCAAGGTCCGCACGCAGTCTGCCGAACAGGAAAACCGCCGCGAATGAGCCAGGTGATCAGCGTGTTCTCACTCTGGGCGGCGTCGAACATCNCGCCTCACTGCTGAGTGAAGTCTACGACATCCCGGCCGAAAACCTGGTGACCCAGGGTTATGGCGAGCGCTTCCTCAAGGTCCGCACGCAGTCTGCCGARCAGGAAAACCGCCGCGTGACAATCCGCCGCGTGACGCCGCTGGTCCGTCCGGTGGCCCAGAAATAGCCATAGTCCAGTCTCTCTGATGGAGATGCCGTTGGAGACGGCCCGGTGCGCAAGCGCCGGGCCGTTTTGCATGGTCTTCACGTCCCTCCGGTATTGCTGCCGGACTGCCTACAGTATTGTGAGTTTCCGATGAAAACCCTTCTCGCCGCCCTTCTGATCAGCGTTTCGGCCGGTCATGCTTCTCTCGCCGCGACCCGGCTGGTGGAACCGCAGTTGCGGCTTGAAAGCCAGGAGAAGGGGGCAGCCCCGCGCGTCGCCCTGACCTTCGATGCCTGCAGCGGCAAGACCGACGAGCGCATCCTGTCCACGCTGGTCGACAATCATATCCCCGCAACCATTTTCGTGACGGCCCGGTGGGTCAAACGCAATGCCGCGACGATGGCCGTCTTCAAGGCCCATCCGGATCTGTTCGAGATCGAGAATCACGGCGCGATGCATGTTCCCGCTGTCGATCGGCCCGTGTCGATCTACGGCATCGCGGCGGCCGGGAGTGCGCAGGCCGTCGAGGCGGAGGTCGCTGGCGGCGCAGCGGCAATCGTGGCGCAGGGATTGCAGCCGCGTTGGTTTCGCGGCGCTACAGCGAAATACACCCTGTCGTCGATCGGACAGATCCGGCAGATGGGATTTCGTGTTGCCGGCTATTCGGTGAATGGCGATGGCGGGTCGCTGCTGGGGGCAGGGGCTGCGCAAAAGCGGTTTGCGTCTGCCCGGGATGGGGACGTCCTCATCGCCCATATCAACCAGCCCGCGCACGCAGCCGGTTCCGGTGTCGTGAAGGGTATCCTCGACCTCAAGGCCAGGGGCTACACGTTCGTTCGCCTGAATGATGGCAGCGACGAAACCACCAACTGAGTCTGTTCGTCAGTTCTGTTTTTTCAGCCCGGTTGTGCGTTCTATGAAATCGGCGATGGCCAGCGTGTCGTTGAGGTTGAAGATGACGAGACTGCTGTCCTCGACCGGATGATCGGCAGCAATCGCCACGATGTGCGGGTCCGTGGGAGCAAGGGGCTCGCGGTTCTGCGCCTCCAGCCGCCGCGCCTCGATCTTCGGGATCGGTTCGCGTTTGTATCCTTCGATCAGTACGAGATCGCACGGTGCGAGGCGGGCAAGGATTTCCGGAAAGCTCGGTTCCGGTGCGCCGCGCAATTCGTGCATGATGGCGTAGCGCATGCCGGAGACGATCGTCACCTCGTGAGCACCGGCTTCACGATGGCGAAAACTGTCGGCGCCGACCTTGTCGATGTCGAAATCATGGTGGGCGTGCTTGATCGTCGAGACGCGGTAGCCGCGCCGTGTCAGTTCTGTGACCAGCCGGACGGCAAGGCCTGTCTTGCCGGAATTTTTCCAGCCGGCGATGCCAAAGATTTTCGGGCTAACGGTCTCTGGCGCTGTCATTTTTCACGTCCCTCGATAAGCTGCAGCCAGCGTTCGGCCGCTTCAAGGTCGGCCGGCGTGTTGATGTTGAAGAACGGATCGATCGGTCCGTCCACGGTTTCAATCACGGGAAAATCGACCCTCCCAACCGGATGACGCTCGATGAAACCGCGCACCCGGCGCTTGCCGTCGGTCAGCAGCCAATGTTCAAGTTCATCCGCAAGGGCAACCGGCCAGAGCGCAAAGACGGGGTGCATGATATCGCCCGAATAGGCAACGGCGATCTGGTTGGGTTCCGTGATCGCCGCCTGAAGGCGCGCCACGAGGTTCCGCGGAAAGAATGGCGTATCGGTCGGGACGGTCGCGACGTGGCTTGCCGCAGGGGAATGCCTTGCGGCATGGCGCATGCCCGAAAGTACGCCTGCCATAGGCCCGACATGGCCTGGAACGGTATCTCCAAAGACGGCAATCGCGGCAGCGAGGTCCAAGCCGGTGCCGATGTTGCTGTTGACGCTGAGACCGGCCGTCTGCGGGGCGAGGCGCTCAATGACATGGTGAACCAGCGGCTTGCCGCCAAGCATCACCGCCGCCTTGTCCTGACCCATGCGCGAAGACAGGCCACCGGCAAGGACGACGCCGCGGGGAAGATGTGCCGATGGGGTCGCCTGTGTGATCATCGCATCTCCTTACGCTTCAATCCCGTCATTTCGGCGATCCCGGTTCCGATCGTTGCGCGAGCGCCATCCGCCGTTTGTTTTCACGGGCGAATGTATAAAGCCCCGACGCGATGATGATCGCCACGCCAGTCACCATCCAGATATCCGGTTCTTCGGAGAAGAACAGGATGCCGATGCTGATCGACCAGAGCAGGCTGGTATAGCGGAAGGGAGCGACGATGGCGATTTCACCATTGCGCATGGCCAGCACGATGCACTGGTAGCCGACAAGAAGCAGCAGACTGGCAGCCGCCAGAATGCCGATCGAAGCCATCGACATTGGCTGCCAGCCGCCGAGCGGCACGATCAAAATCGCCCCGGTCAATGTTATGACCGTTGCCGTGATGACGGAGATGAACAGGGATGGAATGGCGGGATCGATCCGGCGGGTGCAGAGATCCCGGATCGCCGCGAAGACCACCGAGGCCACGACGCTGAGTGCTGCGCCGTTAAACCCTTCAGGCCCGGGCCTGAGAACGATCAGTACACCGGCGAAACCGACAAGAATTGCCACCCAGCGCCGCCAGCCAACCGGTTCACCCAGGAACAGCGCTGCTCCGAGCGTGACGGCCAATGGCAGGGCCTGCAGAATCGCCGAGGCATTGGCGAGCGGGATCTGGCCGAGCGCGTAGATATAGGAAATGGAGGCGCCGACTTCGGCAGCTATTCTGAGCGCGATGATCGGTGAGCGAATCAACCGGAATGAGCGCAGGGCGCCAAAATGGCGGGCGAGCAAGAGGACCAGAACGGATGTGAAGAAGCCGCGCACCAGCATGATCTGGCCGGCATTCATGACGCCGGTGACGGATTTGATCAATGCGTCATTGCAGGTGAAGCCAGCCATCGCCAGACACATGAAGATGGCGCCGCGGAAATTGGCAGTCGGTTGCATTATTTTTGATTGTCCGTTCTCATCGCTATCCGTTTTATCATTCAGCGATGCGGCGTACTGAAAGTCTGCGCTGCTGGTCTTGCCCAAGTCTAAAGCATCGGCACTTCTTTTATGCAACTGCAATCCTTCGCCTGTTCGAATTGATAGCAGAAATGCAAGAATAGCTATTTTCATCAGCGCTGTAGAACCGTGAAATATCGCCTTGCCGTTTTTTTGAGCGCAAGATTAGCCGATTTATCTTTGGCGAAATATTAAGTTTCGCTGCCTATCGTGCCGACATTCCGCTGCCCATCGCATGATGCGAACAAGGTTGACGTAACGGAAAGTATTTCCGCCAAAGTCAATCGGATGACATTCCGGCAAGCGCCATGGATGCGCCCCGGTACGTTCGTTCTCAACCAGAGAGCAATCTGGCGGAAATGTCAGATTTGCTCAATATCTGGAGTTCGGAATGTCCCTGATCGATCGTTCTTTGCAGCGTCTGCGCATCGTCACCAAAGTTTTGCTGTTCGTCGTGCCTCTGGTGGCGCTGATCGCCGGTATTGGCCTTGTCGGTTACTTCACCGCAAGCACGCTGAACGGGCATATGACTGTGACGCGCGAGACGATCAACAATCTCTCTGATTTCCAGTCACTGCGCAGCGGGCTGCAAAGTTTCGTCGATAATCCCACCGATGAGGCGCGCGCGACGCTTGCGAGCCGCATCGACGAACAGGAAAAGGGTATCCGGACGTTGGACGGCCTGCTGACTGCAGGCGAAGACAAGGCCAAGATCCACTCGGTGGTTTCGCTCGGTGAGGCGATGCGAGGACAAGAAAACAAGCTCTGGTCGATCAAGACTGAGCGCGATACCGTCACGGTATCTCTTGATGCGGCCCTTGCGGAGATGACGGCGCAAGGCAATACCGCCTTCAAGCAGATCGATATCCTGCGCAAGGAATCGGGCGAGAAGGAATCCTTTGCCAAGGCGCTGCTGTTTGATGCGGCTGCCTACCAGGGCCTTGCCGAACGGATCAAGAAATTCCGCCTGCCGGTCACCATGGCAATCGCGCCGGATGCCAAGGTCCAGCAGGCCACCACGCTGATGCCGCATCTTTTGAAACAGATTGCCGAGGCCGAAAAGATCGCTTCCGACAAGGTTGTGAAGAGGATCGCCGAGGTAAAGGCCGATACCAAGGTCATTCAGGATATTCTGGCCAGCAGCGATCCGAACGACGTCAAGAAGACGCAATTGAGTTCGGCACTGATCAAGTTTTCGAAATATGAATCCGACTTTGCCAAGGAGGCTGCCACCAATTCAGACACGGCGGCCAAGCGATTCGTCGGCATGGACAACGAAATTTCCACTTTGAAGACGCTGATCGGCCTGATGAACGAGACCTTCAAGGGGCTTGATGACACGCGCCTGCATATCAGCGAACTGCACCGCAGGCTGGATACCGCAAGCCGCGACAATGTGATGACCGATATTGCGGCCGTGCGCGCAAGCGTGACGAAGCTTTCAGAACTCGGGGCGAAGAATGCGGCACTGCGCGATCTGGCCGGCAAGCTGGCGCCATCGCTCGAGCAGATCGACACCGGCACCGCCCAGCTGATCGATGTCGGCGCCCGCTGGCAGGCAGCCAAGGCTGAAGCGGCATCGCTGGTAGCCGATGCCAGCCAGACGCTGGAGAATTTCGTTTCCAGCGCCCAGGAGGCCGGCAAGAAAGACAGCCAGCGTTCCGCCGATGTGTCGATCATCGCCATGGTGGCGGGTACGTTGCTGGCCATCGTCGGTGGTCTGATGCTGATCGAGACCCTGCGCGGTCCGTTGAAGCGCGTTACCGAGACGATGACGCGGCTTGCCAATGGCGACCTTGAGGTCTCTATCGAAGGCCGCAACCGCGGTGACGAGATCGGCGACATGGTGCGTTCGGTTGCCGTGTTCCGCGATAATGCCGTCGAAAATGTCCGGTTGGGACAGGAAGCCGAAGCCGCCCGCACATTGTCGGCTGAGGAAGAAGCCCGCCGCCGCCATGAACGTGCCCGCATCGAGGCCGAACAGATGGAAGCGCTGACGGCTTTGTCCGATGTGCTTGCCAAGCTTGCCGACGGCAATCTGGAAGAAGGCATGGCGGAAGACTTGTCCGAAGATTACATCGTCATGGCCCGGACCTATAACAACGCCGTCGAGGCATTGCGCGCAACCCTGATCGACGTCCGTTCCGTGACCGATGAAATCACCAGCGGAACCGGTAACCTGTCGACCTCGGCCGACGATCTCGCTCGCCGGACCGAACAGCAGGCGGCCGCGCTGGAAGAAAGCTCTCGTGCTCTCGGACAACTGACGGAGATCGTCCGCTCGACGGCCGAAAGTGCGCACAAGACCACTGTATCGGTCGACCAGACCCACAGCTATGCCAAGCATTCCGGCGAAGTCGTCGCCAAGGCGATCGACGCGATGGCGGCGATCAACAAGTCGTCCGACAAGATTTCGACGATCATCGGCGTCATTGACGAAATCGCATTCCAGACCAATCTTCTGGCGCTGAACGCCGGTGTCGAGGCAGCCCGCGCCGGCGAGGCGGGCCGTGGCTTTGCCGTCGTCGCGCAGGAAGTGCGCGAGCTTGCCCAGCGCTGCGCCGGTGCCGCCCGCGAGATCAAGGGGCTGATTTCGGAGAGCTCTGTGCAAGTGCGCGGCGGTGTGGAACTGGTGCAGGAAACCGGCAAGGCGCTGACCGTCATCAACGACCATATCTCGACGATCCATCAGCTGGTCAGCAATATCGAAGCCGCCGCCGCCGATCAGTACCGCGGCCTCAACGAGGTCAATCAGGCGGTGCGCGAGGTGGAACTGATCACCCAGCAGAATGCAGCGATGGTCGAGGAAAACACCGCCGAAATCCACGGCCTGCGCCATCAGGTCGATATCCTCAACGAGAAGATCGAGCGCTTCAAGACGGGCACCAGCCGCTCAATCTCGGGCGGGCGGGTCGAGCAGTATGGCAGAAGTTACGCTGCCTGAGCGAGTAAAACGCTGGAAAAATTCAAGGCCGCCCGACGACAAGTCCGGCGGCCTTTGCCGTTGCAATGGGTCAATTGTTCAATCTGTCCGCATGATCGGCAAGGACCCGGCTGATAGCATGACGCGATATCCCGACCAGGGCCGGGTTTGTGTGAAGATAATAAGGCAGGGCGACGATGGCGACGGACAATGCCCAGCCTCTGGCTCTGCCCCATGTCGCGCCATCCACGGTCTGTTGCAAGCGGAGCGTCGCGCGGGCTTCGGCGGAGAGCAGATTCCAGGCAAACATCAGGTCGCAGGCAGGATCACCGACACCGAGGCCGCCGAAGTCGATGACAGCGGTGATGCGTCCCTGTGCGGTCAGCAGGTTCCCGGCATGGATATCGCCATGGAGCCAGACGGGCGGCTTGTCCCACGGTTCTATTTCAAGGGCGGCATCCCAGGCCTGCGTCAACGGAGCCGTTTCCATGGTGCCGCCCAGGTTTTTGATGGCAGCGCGTGTCTGTGCGTCCCGGCTTGCCAGAGAGGCACCCCGGGAAAAATTGTGCGCGCCGGGTGGCGGGCCGCCCGTGGCGTCGATTTTCCGCAGGGCAGAGATGAGCCGGGAAAGACTGACGGCAGCTTCGTTCAGGTCGAAGATCGGGGTGGTAACAGCGTCTTCGCCTGGCAGCCAACGGCAGACGGACCAATGGAAGGGATAACCGGCGGTGGGCGTGCCAAGCGCCAGCGGAACGGGTACTGCGAGCGGCAGGTCTGGCGCGAGGCGCGGTAGCCAGCGGCTTTCCTTCTCCACCTGCAGGGCGGCGTCCATGCGGCGCGGCAGACGCACCACCATGTCGCTCCCTAACCGGTAGAGAGCATTGTCTGTGCCGGCCGACTGGACGGGTTTGAGCGGAAGGCCGGCCCAGGCCGGAAACTGTTCCGCGATCAGGCGGCTGACAAGGGGCCTGTTGATATCAAGCTCGTCGTCATGCATCCTTGTGGTCGGCATTGATAGCCCGCGCCTATCCGTAAAAGGTTGCCGCTCAGCCGCCGGTAACACTCATATGGCGGGCGACAGCCGGTTTGTTGCGGGTGCGGTCGATGATGAAGTCGTGGCCCTTTGGCTTGCGGGTGATGGCTTCGTCGATGACGGTTGACAGGTAGGCGTCGTCATCGGAGGCGCGGAGCGCCGTGCGCAGGTCGGCGGCATCGTTCTGGCCAAGGCACATATAGAGTGTGCCGGTGCAGGTGAGGCGCACACGATTGCAGCTCTCGCAGAAATTATGGGTCATGGGCGTGATCAGGCCGAGCCTGCCGCCGGTTTCCGCCACCTGCAGATAACGCGCCGGTCCGCCGGTCTTGTAGGGGATGTCTGAGAAGCTGAACTGTTCGGCGAGGCGCTCGCGCATCTCCGACAGCGGCATGTAATGGTCGGTACGGTCCTCGTCGATCTCGCCCATCGGCATGGTTTCGATCAGCGTCAGATCCATGCCACGGCCATGCGCCCAACGCATCATGGCGGGGATTTCCGCGTCGTTGAAGCCTTTTAGCGCCACGGCATTGATCTTGACGTGAATGCCGGCAGCCTGGGCGGCGTCGATGCCTTCCATGACCTTGGAAAACTCACCCCAGCGCGTGATCTGCTTGAATTTTTCGGGGTCCAATGTGTCGAGCGAGACATTGATGCGGCGGACGCCGCAATCGGCAAGCTCGGCGGCAAACTTCGACAGTTGCGAGCCGTTGGTGGTGAGCGTCAGCTCATCGAGCGCGCCCGAGTGCACATGCTTGCCGAGTTCACGCACCAGGAACATGACGTTCTTGCGGACCAAAGGTTCTCCACCGGTCAGCCGCAGTTTGCGTACGCCCTTGGCGATGAAGGCGGAACAGAGCCGGTTCAGCTCTTCCAGTGTCAGGAGGTCCTTTTTGGGCAGAAAGGTCATGTTTTCCGCCATGCAATAGGTGCAGCGGAAGTCACAGCGATCCGTCACCGAAACCCTGAGATAGGTCACGGCCCGCCCGAACGGGTCGATCATCGGTGTTTGGGCGTCTTTCAGCCTCTGGGCGCCGATCCGGTCGATGGTGACGGTATTCAACACAATTCTCCCTGTTTCATCAATGTCGTGACCAAAACGGGCTGCGTCAAGGCGAAAGCGTTCAAAAGCACGAGAAACGGGCGAGAAACACTTTCTTATGATCGGGGGAAGTGCAGGCTATGATCAAGGGAAGGGGCTTTGCTTGCAGACAATTCCATCCGGCGGGAAATTGCGCTAGTGCTCCCATGCACCAATGGAGACTGCAGGACATGAGCGATATCTGGCCGACCGAACTGCGTGTATCAAAAGACCGCCACCGGCTGACGATTGCCTTCAACGATGGCACGTCCTTCGATCTTTCGGCGGAGATGCTGCGGGTTCTCTCGCCGTCTGCGGAAGTTCAGGGCCATGGGCCGGGGCAGGGATTGACGGTGCCCGGCAAGCGCAATGTCTCGATCATTTCGATGACGCCGACCGGAAACTATGCCGTGCGCATCGGTTTTGATGACGGCCACGATACCGGGATCTTCACCTGGACGTATCTGCGTGAACTGGGCGCCACCGGCGAGACGTTATTTGCTGCTTACGAACAGGATCTGGCCGCCAAGGGCATGACGCGGGACAAGGCGGAAAAGCCGCGCTGACCGCGCGCATTTCCTCCGGCTAGTCGAGAACATCTTCCTCCTCCAACAACCGCTGGATCAGCCGCTCCATCGACTGGGCAATCATCAGGCATTCCTCGATGGGTTCGTTTTCCAGCGACTTGTCGATCAGCGCTGTCTGGATCTCCATCGCCTGTTCGGTCAAGAGGCGGCCGCTTGCCGTCAGCGACAGCCGCAACACGCGCTTGTCCTTTTCATCGCCGCGCCGCTCAATCAACCCACGATTTTCAAGTTGCGGCAGAAGCATGCTCATGTTGGAGCGGCCGACCAGCAGCTTTCGCGCCAGTTCCTGCTGCGAAATGCCTTCAAAACGATAGATGTTGACCAGGATATCCAGATGCGGCGGCTTGATGCCGAGGCCGGCGAGCTTGCGGGTCAGTGCCTGCTGGGCCAGTTGGCAGGCGCGGGCAACGGCGATCCAGCTGCGGAAACGGGGATGATCCCAGGGAAAATGATGCTGTTCGATTGTCTCTTGCTTTTCGTTCATCGTTGTACAATATTGTTCATCATTGAACATTTTGTGGGAATCCTACTATGGCATCCTTTGCGATCAAGGTCACTCGCCTTGCGCTCAAAGCGGTTTCGGCTTTCTCGCCGGAGAAGGCAGGGCGTCTGGCGTTTCGGCTGTTCAGCATCACGCCGTCGCGGAAAGCAAAGAGCGGCAAGGAAAAGGCAGCGTTGGCTGCTGCTGAACCCGTCATGGCAAGAGCGCGGCCGGTCACGCTGTCTTTTTCCGATGGCTGGGTAATGGCCAAGCATTTTCAGGCGCAATCGGCCGGGAGCGCCACCAAACGCATTTTGCTCGTCCATGGCTGGGGTTCGCGCAGCAACTATCTGGCGCCCATGATCGATGGGTTGACGGCCGGTGGTGCCGAGGTGGTCGCGCTCGACTGGCCGGGGCATGGCGCTTCGCCGGGGCGTACCTTGACGATGCCGGCAGCGGTGCGGGCGATCGATGCGGCTTGGCGGCATTTCGGCGGGTTCGATGTGGCTGTCGGGCATTCTTTCGGCGGCGCGAGCCTGGCTTGCGCTGCGGGTGGTCTGGTTTGCGATGTGCCGCCGCATAGCGCCAAGAGAATGGTGCTGATCGGTGCGCCGAGCGAAATGACATGGCTTTTCAAAGGGTTTGGAAAGGTTCTTCGCCTGTCTCCGGGAGCGCAGACGGCGCTTGCGGGCATGGTCGTTCGCTTGTCCGGCCGGCGGCTGGAAGAGTTTGATGCGGCCCGTATTGTCGGCATGGTGACCGCGCCGGTGCTGGTGATTCATGCCGAAGACGACAAGGAGGTTTCCGCCGAACATGCGCGCCGCTATGCAGCGGCGGGATCTAATGTCGAACTCCATTGGGCCAATGGGTTTGGCCATCGCCGTATCGTGTCTGCTGCGCCGGTGATCGAGCGGATCAATGCCTTTATCCATGCACCGGAAGCCGCAACTGAGCGAAAATTGCGTATGGTGTCATGAAGGCGTCATGCTATCCATCGAAAGGATCGCCACGCTCGATGGAGCGGGATCCGGTGGAGAACGGCATGACGATCATTCGCACGGTGGAAGAACTGAACGCGCTTTACGGCGGCGCAAGCGAAGCCTCGCTGGTGAAGGTCACCAGCCGGCTGACACCGGACTATGCCAGGATGATCGAGGCGGCCCCGTTTGCAGCGCTTGCCACGGTGGGACCGGAAGGGCTCGACTGTTCGCCGCGTGGTGATGATGCCTGTGTTGTTCGGATTGCCGACGACAAGACGGTGCTGATGCCGGACTGGCGCGGCAATAACCGGGTCGATTCGCTTGCCAATATCGTGCGTGATCCGCGGGTGGCGTTGATGTTTCTTGTACCCGGCTCCGCCACGACGATGCGGATCAACGGCACGGCCGTGGTCAGCGTCGATCCCGAGTTGACCGGATCGTTCGAGGTCGACGGTAAACACCCGCGCAGCGTCATCGTCGTCACCATCGGCGAAGTCTATTTCCAGTGCGCGAGAGCATTGATCCGCTCTCAGATTTGGAACCCGGATCGCTTTGTCGATCCGCAGTCCCTGCCGACGCCCGGCACGCTGCTGAAGGCCGCCAAAGCGGATTTCGACAAGGAAACCTATGACCGCGAATGGCCCGAACGCGCCGCAAAAACCATGTGGTAGTGCGCAGACCTTACGACACCATGCATTTCGAGTACCGTCCCGAACTGATCGCTATCGGCAAGGCGGCCGATGTTTCGGCCTGCAGGTCGTGTCGCTGTTTCCGGCAGCCCAAGAATGACAAAGGGCGCCACTAGGGCGCCATGGTCCAACAATGGGATTGCCGCCTACTTGCGGTAAATCAGCCAGTTTTTGCCGGTATCCTTCTTCATACCCTCTTCAAACAGGATCGTCCTGTTGCGGCCGGCGTTCTTGGCGCAATAGAGCGCGATGTCGGCCTTGTTGTAGAGGTCGGTCGGGTCATCGGCATGCGATGCCTGGCAGACACCGACGGACAGTGTGATCGGACCATAGTTGACGCCGGTCTTGGAGTTTTTGAAGGGCGTGGTCGCCAAGGCATTGCGGATGCGCTCTGCGACCTGCAGGCTTTCTTCCAGGCTGCTATCGCCCAGAATGATGGCAAATTCCTCACCGCCTGTGCGCGCCACAAAGGCATCGCGGCGCAGGTTGGCGCGGATGACCGTACCGACAGTCGCCAGTATCTTGTCGCCGACGGGGTGGCCGTAGCTGTCATTGACCTTCTTGAAATGATCGATATCGGCGATCAGAAGGCCGGTAAAGCTGCGCTGCTGTTCGGAGTTGTAGATCGCGGCGAGTTTTTCGTCGAATGCCCGGCGGTTGGCGAGGCGCGTCAGCGAATCCGTGTTGGCGATGCGTTTGTATTCGTCGAGTTCCTGGCGGATGACTTCCATCTCGAAGGATTTCAGCGATACGTTTTCGGCGCGTTCCTTGCCCTGGTTCATCGTGTCCGCCGTTGCCTCGGTCAGGAGGCTGACGCATTGGCGCAGGATTTCGGCGCTGGAGCTGCTTTTGCCGGTAATGTTCTGATACGTCTCGTCCAGCAGCTTGTTATAGTTCTCGAGCGCGAATTGTTCGTCCTTCAGCAGCTTGAGAAGTTCGACAAGCTCGCTCGTCAGGTGGTTGTGGGCCCGGTCGATGCCTGCGGCATGGTGGACATGGCTGAAATAGCGGGCGCCGATCTCGTCCAGTTCTTCCTGGGTTGCCCGGCTGCCGAGCGCAGCCAGTTCCTTCGTCAGCTTGGGGTTGGAGCCGATATAGGCTTCATAATAAAGCTCATAGTTGCGCGGTAGGGGTGAAATACCCATGATCCGCATCGCATAGGTTACCTGCGCTGCGATATCCGGCATCTGTACCTTGTTCGAAGCCGCTTGCATGGCAAGCTCCTGTTTTGTTGTCTCGGGCCGCTAGTTTTAGGCATCAAAGATTTTGGAAGCCTTAACGTTTGGCAAATTTAGTCAATTAGATTGCACCGAAATAAGGTGTCCGGCCCTGCCAAATAGAAACGGGCAGCCGTGATGGCCGCCCGTATGATCTACCGGAGATTGTGCGGTGACGTATCAGGAAGGGCTGATCATCGTTTCGGGGCGAACCGCCGCATCGAACTCCGCGTCGGTGACGTAGCCGCCGCCAACAGCTTCTTCGCGAAGGGTCGTGCCATTCTTGTGCGCGGTCTTGGCGATCTTTGCGGCGTTGTCATAGCCGATCTTGGGGGCCAGCGCCGTGACCAGCATCAACGAGCGGTCGAGCGCCGCCTTGATATTGTCTTCGCGGGCCTCGATGCCGACAACGCAATTGTCGGTAAAGGAGATCACGGCGTCGGACAGGAGTTGAACCGACTGCAGGAAGTTATAGGCCATCAACGGATTGTAGACGTTGAGTTCGAAATGACCCTGGCTGCCGGCAAAGGTCAGTGCCGCGTTGTTGCCGAAGACCTGGACGCAGACCTGCGTCAGCGCTTCGCACTGGGTCGGATTGACCTTGCCCGGCATGATCGACGAGCCCGGCTCATTTTCCGGCAGCGACAGTTCGCCAAGGCCCGAGCGCGGGCCGGAGCCGAGGAAGCGGATATCGTTGGCGATCTTGAAGAGTGCAGCGGCTGCCGAGTTGATGGCGCCGTGGCTGAATACCATCGAATCGTGGGCGGCCAGCGCCTCGAACTTGTTCGGCGCGGTGACGAAGGCGATACCGGTGATCTTGGCGATCTCATCGGCAACCTTTTCGGCAAAGCCGATCGGCGCGTTGAGCCCGGTTCCGACGGCCGTGCCGCCCTGCGCAAGTTCGCAGAGACCCGGCAGGGTCATTTCGATGCGCTTGATCGAGGAGGCGACCTGGGCGGCGTAACCGGAAAATTCCTGGCCGAGCGTCAGGGGGGTAGCGTCCTGCGTGTGCGTGCGGCCGATCTTGATGATATGATCGAAGGCCTTCACCTTGGCGACGAGGGCTGCATGCAGGTGCTTCAGCGCCGGCAGGAGATCGTGGACGACGCGCTCGGCGCAGGCGATATGCATGGCCGTCGGATAGGTGTCGTTCGACGACTGGCTCATGTTGACGTGGTCGTTCGGGTGGACAGGCTTCTTTGAGCCCATGACGCCGCCGAGCATTTCGATCGCACGGTTGGAAATGACTTCGTTGGCGTTCATGTTCGACTGCGTGCCGGAGCCGGTCTGCCAGACGACGAGCGGAAAGTGCTCGTTGAGCTTGCCGTCGATGACTTCCTGGGCTGCGGCAATGATTGCGTTGCCGACGGTCGGGTCAAGGCCCTGCAATTCCATGTTGGCGCGGGCGGCAGCTTGCTTGACGATGCCCAGCGCGCGCACGATCGACAGCGGCTGCTTTTCCCAGCCGATCTTGAAATTGCCGAGCGAGCGTTGTGCCTGTGCGCCCCAATAGCGGTCGTTGGCGACTTCGATCGGGCCGAACGTATCTGTTTCCGTGCGCGTTGCTGTCATCGTAATCCCTGCTTTCGTCATGCGGTGTTGGACCGGGGCGGTTTCAAGGCCGGGCGGTACGGCACCGGAAGGTGAGTGAGGCCGCCGCGCTGCGACGGACCGAAGCTGTGATGCGGTTCTCTCTGGCCCAGGTGGCCGGTGCTTGTAAAGAGGTTGCGCGGGTGGGTGCCGTGCTACAATCGTTTAAAATACCGCCCGTTCGATGTTTCCTGTGATTGCTGGCCGTGATGATCGTTCGCGTGTCCTGGCGCCGGTTGGCCTGTGCCTTTTCAGACACAAGCGGGTGGATAGTTTGGCCGGTGTTTTCCGCGGTTTTTGCGGGGAAAGCCGATTTTCTTTCGCAGTGAAAAAATAATGCAGGGAATTCAAATTTTTGGATGTTCTGATCCGTCTTCCTCATGCAGGTGCCGTCACGGATTTGTGACGGGCTGTCCGGGCCTTTCGGGGCGCGCGTTTCCTTTTCATTCACCATCCTTTCTTATAAGTACGAAAGCCTGGTGACATGACGGAGCATCAGGCGCGAACCGCTGATGGCGGCAATGCGATACGGGGACGAGTGAACCTATGAAGTTGATGAAGACTGCTGCGATCGTGACACTGATGACCGGGTGCGCGTTCGCCTCTCTCGGTGTGCAGCGCGCGGAGGCGCTGAACCTCCTGGATCTTTTTCGCAAGAAGAAGCCGGTGGTTGAGGAAGTTCAGCCGCTGCCAGGCGTCGAGCAGGTGCAGCCCGTGCAGAAGCAGGCCGCTCGTCCGCTGCCGAAGGTGAGTTCACCGCAATACTATACGTACAAGGCCGAGCCGTTGCGCCGGATCGCCACCGCAAAGCTCGTCGACCCGGTTGTGACCGGTTCCGTCCGCGCTGACGTCCTGCCGCCGGCGCCAGCCGCTGCGCTCGCCGATGCACGCCAGTTTCTTCCCGATGTCACGGCCTATGCGCCGGCCGATGTCGCCAAGGCGATCGAGACTTTCTATACCGGCCGCGATGGGTTCGTCTGGATTGACGGCGATGCCCCGAACGCAGCCGCCAAGGCGGCTCTGACGGTCCTGGGGCAGGCGGCGAGCGTCGGTCTTGATCCGCAGGACTATGCCGTCACCGTTCCGTCCGATACGTTCGACCGCAACGACATGGCTGCGCGTGAAAAATCCCTCGTCGAGTTCGAGATCCAGCTGTCGGCCGCAACGCTGACCTATATCGCCGACACCGTGCGCGGGCGCATCGATCCGAACAAGATTTCCGGTTATCACGATTTCAAGCGCAAGGACGTCAATCTGACCGGCAAGCTGGGCAATATCGCCAGAAGTCACGATGTTGCGGCCTATCTGAATTCCCAGACGCCTTCCGGCGTTGAATTCCTGGCGTTGAAGCGGGAACTGGCGGCGCTGCAGGCGCGGACCGGCGATGCGCCGCGGATCACGATTGCACCGGGCACGCTTCTGAAACCGGGTATCAGCAATCCGGAATTGGCCAATGTGGTCGCGGCTATCCGCGTCAAGGGTTCCGATGCGCTGAAGGTGGAACATGCGCTGACGCTATCAGCATACCAGGGGACGCCGGATTATACGCCGGAACTGGTAGCGCTGGTCGAAGGCTTCCAGAAGGAACACGGCCTGACGCCGGACGGCGTCGTCGGCAAGGCATCGATCCGCATCCTGACGGGTGGGGACACGACCGAAAGCAAGGCCGCCAAGGTACGAATCGCTATGGAGCAGGCACGCTGGCTGCCCGCCGATCTCGGCAGCCGCTATGTCTTCATCAACCAGCCCGCCTATATGGTCTACTATCACGAACAGGGTGCCGAGCAGTTCTCAATGCGGGTTGTCGTTGGTTCCAAGGCCCACCAGACATTCTTCTTCCAGGATGAGATCCAGACGGTGGAGTTCAACCCCTATTGGGGCGTCCCGCAGTCGATCATCATCAACGAGATGCTGCCCAAGCTGCGCAACGATCCGGGTTACCTCGATCGTCTCGGCTATCAGGTTGAGCTCAAGGGGCGGCCGGTGTCCTCCTCCTCTGTCAACTGGAACGGTTCGACGGCTGGCGTCGCCGTGCGCCAGCCGCCAAGTAGCGACAACGCGCTGGGTGAACTGAAGATCCTGTTCCCGAATACGCATGCCATCTACATGCACGACACGCCGTCGAAGAGCTTCTTCAAGAAGGATGATCGCGCGCTCAGCCACGGCTGCGTGCGCCTTGCCGATCCGCGCAGGATGGCGGCTGCCGTGCTCGGCACGTCGGTCGAGGATATCGGCAAGCAGATTGCCGGCGGCCGCAACAAGGGCGTGTCCGTACCGCAAAAAATCCCGGTCTACGTCGCCTATTTCACCGCATGGCCGAACAAGGATGGCACGGTGGAATATTTCCACGACGTCTATGATCGCGACATGTATATGGACCGCGCACTTGAAGCGACGCGTCTTGCGCGCCGCGCCGAAGGGTGACAATCGTCGACTGGACCAGTCCATGAAAAAGGCGGCTTCGAGCCGCCTTTTTCATGTCCGCATGGCTTTTATGCCCGGGCGATAAGGCGCTCGATCAGATCGGGGGTCAGTTCGTCGAAATGGCGGACGACGATGTCCGGCTGAAGGCTTTCGACGGGCACGTCGGAATAACCGAAGGGAACACCGATCGAGCGAACCGAGGCGTTCTTTGCGACGAGAATGTCGTTGAGGCTATCGCCGACCATTACCGATTTTTCCGGCGATCCGCCGGCAAGCCGGATGGTCGACAACAAATGCTCGGCATCGGGCTTGCGCACGGAAAACGTGTCGCCGCCGGTGATCGCTGCGAAACGGGATGTCAGGCCAAGGCCCTCCAACAGGCTTCTGGCCAGCATTTCCAGCTTGTTGGTGCAGACGGCGAGCGTAAAGCCGGCGGCAGACAGGCGATCCATCGCAGTGATGACGCCGGGATAGGGGAAAGAATCACCCGGCATCGAACCATGGTAGAAATCGATGAATTCCTTCATCTGCCAGTCGAGGTCCTTATCGGAAAGCGCCTGACCGCGCAGCGTGAACGTGCGCTCGATCATCGCCTTGGCGCCATGGCCAACGAGATGTGTCAGGTCGTCATAGGTCACTGGCGCTAGGCCGGCCTGCGTAACTGCATGGTTGAGGCTTGCCACCAGGTCGGGCGCTGTATCGACGAGGGTTCCATCAAGATCAAAGACGACAACGGATGCGGACACTGGAACCTCTTGAAACTTGCTGGAAATGTTGCCATCCGGGTAGGGGAAGCGGGCGAGAAAAGCAATCGTAACTTTACGCGGAAGCGCTGGTTTGCTTTTGCATTCTGGCCGCTATTGGGGCTTTTGTTTGCCGTTGCAGCCGTGTAAACGTCTCAACGGAACGAAGGGACGCGATGTTTTGCCGTGGCCCCATCGGTGAGTTTTGAGGAGATTGTGGCGCATGGACGCCCGTCAGATGAAGATCAAGGCTGCAGCGGCAGCGCTCGACTATGTCGAAGATGGTATGAGACTTGGGATCGGCACAGGTTCGACGGCGGAAGAGTTCGTTCGCTTGCTGGCCGAAAAAGTGGCGGCGGGCTTTCGTATCGAGGGCGTGCCGACATCGGAACGCACGGCACGGCTTTGCCTGGAACTCGGTGTGCCCCTGAAATCGCTCGAAGAGCTTCCAGAACTTGACCTGACCATTGACGGTGCGGACGAAGTGGACCCGATGCTGCGCCTGATCAAGGGCGGCGGCGGCGCGCTGTTGCGTGAAAAGATCGTTGCGTGCGCCTCGGCTCGGATGATTGTGATTGCCGACGAAACCAAGGTGGTTGAGACGCTCGGCGCTTTCAAGCTGCCGATCGAAGTCAATTCCTTTGGGCTCGGCGCCACGCGTATCGCCGTTGAAAAGCTTGCCGCCCGGCATGGGCTTTCCGGCGAAATCGCCGTGCGGGCTTCCGGCGACGGGCCGTTCATGACCGATGGTGGACATCTGATTCTGGACGCATCTTTTGGCCGCATTCCTGATGCAGATGCGCTTGCACGCGAACTGAACGCCATTCCCGGCGTGGTCGAACATGGACTATTCATCGGCATCGCATCTCTTGCCATCATCGCCGGTCCGGCGGGGGCAAGGGTGATGACGGTTTGACCGGTTGCGGCCGAAATTGCCGCGCCGGATTGCTATAGCGCCGCCGCCGGTCGGGATTGCCCGATGCAGGTGGCGGCAGCTTTGAAATTGAATTATGCAGGGGTTCGCAGATGCAAGGCATGCGCGCAATCCGGCATCAACTGACAGGAGCGTTACAGACATGATCAAATTCGCAGGTCTCGGCCGTACAATGGCTGCAACGGCCATCATCCTTTCCGCCGTCATGGTTCCGACACTGCGGGCGCAGGATGTAACGGACGAGCAGATCAAGGCCGCACGGGCCGCAATCGCTGCCATCAACGCCACGAACGGCTTTGACAATATCCTGCCGAATCTGGCTGAACGCCTGAAGACGACCCTCATCCAGTCCTCGCCGAACTACGAAGACCTGATTTCCAAGACGGTCGATGCCAAGGCGCTCGAACTGGCTGCGCGCCGCGCCGACCTGGAGCGTGAAGCGGCAACGATCTATGCCAAGACCTTCACCGTCGAGCAGCTGAACGCGATTGCGACCTTCTACACGTCCGAAGCTGGCAAGAAGCTTTTGAACGACGGCCCGATCGCTTCGCGCGAACTGGTCAAGGCCGCCGACATCTGGGCCGCTGGTATCTCCCGCGATCTGAATGCGGCTGCAACCAAGGATTTGAGCGCGACCCTGACCGCCGGTCAGCAGCCGGTCGATGGCACGGCTCCCGTGACGCCTGCCCAATAAGGAGCGCCTGCCGGTTCCTGGCAGCACATTCACGCCGATTTGCTGAAGCCCGGGTCATTCCGGGCTTTTCATTTTGCATCCTGCCACCCTATATCACCATCACACGGCGGAATCGCCGGTGAGGCGCTGTACCGCTGTTTGCGGCCGCAGCCTTACCCCCCGCGTCCCGCTTCCCTTCGCATATGACCCTGCCGGGAGTATTTCATCATGGCTTCTTTCGATTATGACCTCTTCGTTATTGGCGGCGGTTCCGGCGGCGTGCGCAGTGGCCGGCTTGCTGCGGCGATGGGCAAGAAGGTGGCGATCGCCGAGGAGTTCCGCTACGGTGGCACCTGCGTGATCCGCGGCTGCGTTCCCAAGAAGCTCTATGTCTATGCCTCGCAGTTTGCCGAGCATTTCGAGGATTCTGAGGGGTTTGGCTGGACCGTCGGCGAAAGCACTTTCGATTGGAAAAAGCTGGTTGCCGCCAAGGACAAGGAAATCACCCGGCTGGAGGGGCTCTATCAAAAAGGGCTGGCCAATGCCGGCGCGGAAATCCTGCATGAGCGGGCCGAGCTGACCGGCCCAAACACGATCAAGCTGAAGAATAGCGGCAGGACCGTCACGGCCGAACGGATCGTCATCGCCGTCGGTGGTCATCCGACGCCGCACGATGCGCTGCCGGGTCACGAGCTCTGCATCAGCTCGAATGAGGCCTTTGACCTTCCGGAGCTGCCGAAATCGATCGTGATTGCCGGCGGCGGCTACATCGCGGTTGAGTTTGCCAACATCTTCCATGGTCTCGGTGTCGAGACGACGCTGATCTACCGCGGCAAGGAAATCCTGTCGCGCTTCGATCAGGACATGCGGCGTGGGTTGCATGCGGCGATGGAGCAAAAGGGTATCCGCATCCTGTGCGAGGACCTGATCCAGTCCGTCAGCAAAAATGCCGATGGCAGGCTGACAGTGGAAACGAAGAAGCATGGTGCCTTGACCGCCGATCAGGTGATGCTGGCGCTTGGCCGCGTGCCGAATACCACGGGGCTTGGTCTCGAGGCAGCTGGCGTTGCCGTCAACGAGCGCGGTGCTGTTATCATCGATGCATTCTCGCGCACCAGCGCGCCCGGTATCTATGCGCTGGGCGACGTGACCGACCGGGTGCAACTGACGCCGGTGGCGATCCATGAGGCGATGTGCTTCATCGAGACAGAGTATAAGGGTAACCCGACATCCCCGGATCATGAGCTGATTGCCACCGCAGTGTTCTCCCAGCCGGAAATCGGTACGGTCGGCCTCTCGGAAGAGGAAGCCGCGAAGAAATTTGCCGATCTGGAAATCTACCGGGCCGAGTTCCGGCCGATGAAGGCGACGCTTTCGGGGCGGGCGGAGAAGACCATCATGAAGCTGATCGTCAATGCTGCCGACCGCAAGGTCCTGGGCGCCCATATTCTTGGCCACGAGGCCGGCGAAATGGCGCAATTGCTTGGAATTACGCTGAAAGCCGGCTGCACCAAGGACGATTTCGACCGGACGATGGCGGTGCATCCAACCGCATCGGAAGAGCTGGTGACGATGTATAGTCCGAGCTACCGGATCAGGAACGGCGAGCGGACCGTATGAGCCGGTAAGGTGTTGCGCCAAACACTTGGCAACGCAGGGTAGGGCGCGCCGGGGCTGCGCGCACTTTGCTGGCACAATGGCTTTGCAATCCCTATGTTAACGTTTATAAGCCCGCATCCGCAAAATCGCCGTTTTCCCCCGAGGGAAGGCTACGGTTCAGGAATTGTTCCGTTGATACACGGTTCAAAACCGGTTTCAGGCGGCATTGCTAGGGTGTGGATCCGGCGATGCAACTGCTGCTGCGGCGGACCTTGCGCAAGAGAACAGGTGATCGACATGGTAGAGAATTGGACCCCGAACAGCTGGCGGCAGAAGCCCATCCAGCAGGTGCCGGATTTTCCGGATATGGCAGCACTCGCGGCCGCAGAAGCGCAGCTCGCGACCTATCCGCCGCTGGTATTTGCCGGTGAAGCGCGCC
The DNA here is from genome assembly GCF_001424965.1 of Rhizobium sp. Root1204. Lineage (NCBI taxonomy): Bacteria > Pseudomonadati > Pseudomonadota > Alphaproteobacteria > Hyphomicrobiales > Rhizobiaceae > Rhizobium > Rhizobium sp. Root1204. The sequence goes on along the minus strand of NZ_LMCZ01000034.1, from coordinate 587,411 downwards.
GTCTGAAGAGCCAGCTTGCCAATGTTTCGGAAGGCAAGGGCTTCCTGCTGCAGGGCGGCGATTGCGCCGAGAGCTTTGCCGAACATGGCGCGGACACCATCCGCGACTTCTTCCGCGCGTTCCTGCAGATGGCTGTCGTCCTGACGTTCGGCGCCCAGCAACCGGTCGTCAAGGTTGGCCGTATTGCCGGTCAGTTCGCCAAGCCGCGCTCCTCGAATATCGAGAAGCAGGGTGACGTCGAGCTGCCGAGCTATCGCGGTGACATCATCAACGGCATCGAATTCACCGAGAAGGCTCGTATTCCGGACCCGGAACGCCAGATCATGGCGTACCGCCAGTCGGCTGCGACGCTGAACCTTCTGCGCGCCTTCGCGATGGGCGGCTATGCCAACCTCGACAACGTGCACCAGTGGATGCTCGGTTTTGTCAAGGAAAGCCCGCAGGCCGAGCGTTACCGCAAGCTTGCCGACCGCATCTCCGAAACCATGGATTTCATGAAGGCGATCGGCATTACGCCGGAAAGCAATCCGAGCCTGCGCGAGACCGATTTCTTCACCAGCCATGAGGCACTGCTGCTCGGCTACGAGCAGGCGCTGACCCGTGTCGATTCGACGTCGGGCGACTGGTACGCCACATCCGGCCATATGATCTGGATCGGCGACCGCACGCGCCAGGCCGATCACGCGCATATCGAGTATTGCCGCGGTATCAAGAACCCGCTTGGTCTCAAGTGTGGTCCGTCGCTGACGGCTGATGGCCTGATCGAGCTGATCGACCTGCTCAACCCGCAGAACGAAGCCGGCCGCCTGACGTTGATCTGCCGTTTCGGTCATGACAAGGTTGCCGAAAACCTGCCGCGCCTTATCCGTGCGGTCGAAAAGGAAGGCCGCAAGGTCGTCTGGTCCTGCGATCCGATGCATGGCAACACGATCACGCTCAACAACTACAAGACCCGTCCTTTCGAGCGCATCCTGTCGGAAGTCGAAAGCTTCTTCCAGATCCACCGCGCCGAAGGCACGCATCCGGGCGGCATCCACATCGAGATGACCGGCAATGACGTGACGGAATGCACCGGTGGCGCCCGTGCGCTGTCGGGTGCCGATCTTGCCGATCGTTACCATACCCATTGCGACCCGCGCCTCAACGCCGACCAGGCGCTGGAACTGGCCTTCCTTCTTGCCGAGCGCATGAAGGGCGGCCGCGACGAAAAGCGGATGGTCGTCAACGGCTGATCAGCGCTGCTGATCAAAACCTTGAGCACATTGAATTTGACAGAGCCGGGCCGGCTGACGAAGCTGGCCCGGTTTTTTGTTGTCCGCGGGGGCCGGACTACAAGTCGCTTGAGGGGATATTCATGGCAGAAGAAAATACCGGATCGTGCAATTGTGGATCTGTCCGTTTCCGTACACGCGGGACACTGCGCGAAGTGATCGCGTGTCATTGTTCCCAATGCCGCAAGCAGACCGGTCTATACTATGCCGCGACCAATGTTCTCGACAGTGAACTTGCGCTTGAAGGGGCGGAGAGTATCACCTGGTATCGCTCGAGCCCGCAGGCCCGCCGGGGTTTCTGCAAGACCTGTGGTTCGGCTTTGTTCTGGAAGATGGACAGTCTGGACTATACATCGATCATGGCCGGAGCGTTCGATACCCCGACCGGCCTGTCCTTCGGCGTTCACATCTTCTGTGCCGACAAGGGCGACTTCTACGAGATCAATGATGATCTGCCGCAATTTGCGCAGTCAAGCGCCTGATGGGTGTGGCAGGAGGCCCTGTATCTGCCTCAGAAGACGTCTGGGCCGGTCAAAAGTACTGCTTCTTTATAAGCCCGTTCCAGCGCACAGAACTTGATGGATTGCCAGCGCTTGTAGTCGTCCACGAACGAAGCCGTGGCCCAGATCCTGTTCCGGCTGCCGTTGCGATCCTGCCAGCCCAACCAGCCCTGCGCTTCGGCACGGGCAAAAAGGCGGCGGACATGCGTGCGCGAGAGAGAGTAGTGGCTGGAGAGTTCGGAAAAGCGCAGGTTCTCGACCCAGTGGCGGCCGTCCTCCGGTTCGGCATTGGCAATCCGTGAGACGAAATCATCAAGGATCAGCCCGCCATATTCTGTCCAGACGAAGCAGGAGATGCTCAGCGGCGGTTCGCGCCATGCCGGATCGGCGATCAGCCGTTTGGCGGCGAGCGGCTGGGCGTGGCGGAATATGTCCGGATTTGCCTCCAGCTGCGCCACCCGATTACTCCGATCGATCAGATCGAGGCTGCGCATCTGGCCACGGAACCACAACGTCATTGCTTCATGACTGGTTTCGGTCGGCTCCAGCGGGCGGCTGCGTTTGCTCGTTGACCCTGCGACATCGCGGACAAGCTTGTAGGCGCGCAACTCCGCCAGAAACGCTGTGGCGGTGTTGCGGCTCGAAAGGCCTGTGGCTGCGATAACTTCAAGAAGTCTGGCCGCAGTGATGCCGGAGAGCGGATCCGTGGGGTCGCGCTGCAAATGCAGTGCGTAGGCGGCCTGCGTCAGCAGCCATTTCTGCTGGGCGGCAACCAGACGGGCAATCCGCGGAAAGTGATCGTAAAGCTCGATCATATGCCGCGCCGCCTGTTGCAGGACCGGGAACAAGGCAGGATTCGCCGCAAACCGATCAACCTCGGCGGAGAAACCGGCTTCTGTCGTATCGATCGCAGGCGGATGTTTGCCGTTCATGGTTTTGGCGAAAGTCCATACGGGTACTATGTCGGGCCGGGAATCGGCTGAATGGTTATTGTTAAGGCATGTCTGTTGCAAAACGGTATAAGTCCATCAATTGTTTCACCAAAGGCTGCAAATAACAGGACGGTTCGTGCCACTGATCTATTCGAAAAAAAAACCGGACGGCAAGATTGCCATCCGGTCTACGAATGAGAGGGGTGATTGTGACGTTTATTGTACGAGGACTGGCTGCAAGCAGTTGACGCCGGTGACGCGGACATCAGCTTCACCGACCCGGACGCCGACCACCAGAAGAAGATTGTAGATCAGGCTATCGATCGCCGGTGTAACGGCTCCCAGCGTCTGGGCGAGCGCTGCCTGAACGAGCTTGGGGCTGCCGAGCGTCAGAAACAGTACCTGGATATCGACATCGAGGTTGTTGAGCAGTGTCTGCGTTGCCGAGGTCAGAATGTCTTTGGTCGAAACACTCTTGATAGAGTTGGCCGCGACCTCGGACGGGCTGAACGTTAGCCTTTGCGGCTGAAGGTTCTTGGCTTCGACATGGGCGATGCCATCGATCCTGACCAGCAACGAGTCGAGGATCCTCGCTTTTTCAACCCGTGCCTCATCGCTGAAGTCTGACAGAATAGCGGGATTTACGGTACCGATCGCAATCTCCGCGACGCCCGGAACGGTATCGACCGAGACGCTGGCATTGGTGTTTGAACCACCATAGCAGCGAATGTCGGCGAGCTTGGCTTCCGCGTAGGCAACCTCGACATAGATCGGCAGTTTGATCCGCAAACCGGCAAGCAGGGACAGCCCATCGATGTTGACCTCAATTGCAAGCCGGGTCTGCGCGGTGCGCACCGCCGAACCTGGACTGCCCAACCGATGGGCCGGCGTGGTGACGGGCGGCTCACCAACAGCAAGCTTCACGCTGGCCGAGGCAATGCCGGGCAGGCCGGCCACGGTGGCAAGCGATATCTGGTTGGTCCCGTTGGCAAGGGCAGCAGCTGCTGACACGATATCGAGCGCGCTGATCTTCATCGCCCAGTTGGACCCGGCATCGACACTCAATCCTTTTTTGGGATCGATGTTGAGGATCTGCGACAAGGTGAAGGTCTTCTTGTTTTGTTTGGTGGCCGTTTCAAGCGCCTTCAGCGCCGAATTGGCCGTGGCGGAAATCCCGTGAACGGCCTGCATGGAGGCAAGCAGCTGTGGCATGGTGAGGTTTGCCTTCAGCACGTCTTCATAACTCGCCGCCGTCAGGTTCAGGCGGGTGGACACGCCCTTAAGGAAGGGCTGGACGTCGATATCCGCATCCACCAGCGCCCGGTAATCCATGACTTTCAGGGAAATCGTCGTGCCCAGCATCTGGCCCAGTAGCTGATTGAGGATGCCGTCATTGAGGCTTGCGAGCCGTGAACCGACGGAGAAGGACGCGAGCTTGGTGCTTGCAGCGGTGCCCACTGCACTCATCGTTGGCGGTGCGCTGAATATGGCGGCGAGATGAAGCGCGCCTTCCTTCTCGATCGAGACCTGGGCTGCATCCGCCGGCGTGGCGTTCGGGATGAAACGTTGACCGGTCGCTAGTGCGGGATCGGGGACATAGCGTCCCTTGACGATCGTGACGATGCCATTCTTCATGGCGACACTATCTTCCGGGATGACCTTTCCATCCGGATTGATCAAGCCGCCCTTGGTTGCAAGCGCGAGAGGAAGGCCATTGATCTTGAAGTGATTGCGCGCAGCAGACTCGACATTCGGCAGATCGGATGCGGCGACGATGGCGGTCAGGTCGGCGATGCCCTGCATTTCCCGTTTCTGCAGCGTGAGGTAACCGAAATCGATGCCAAGCCCAAGCGACAATACGACAAGAGGCAGAACAATGGCTGTGGAGATGCCGATATTACCTGAAGTATTGGCCAGAATATTGCGGCGTTTCAGCGTTTCGCGGACCATATCAGATACCTCCCAGCCGGATGGTTGCGTAACGTTTGATTTCTTCGTCGGGCAGCGCGAAGGAAAATAGATTCCAGATCGGCAAATCGCGTGCATCGTAGACGATGGTGACGGTGAATTGATTGAGGTTCTTGACGTCATCGGCGACGTCCACCGTGAGCTTCGCCTTGTTGATGAAGGCGTAATCCAGCGTCGATGACTGGATGAACGATTGGGCCAGGCTCTTTCGTTCGGTCGAGGACAGTCCCGCCACAGCGGTGCGCGCTGCGTCAGCGGCGATCTGCTGAACTGCATGCGTCGCGCTCAGATAGATGCCGTAGCCGATCATGGTGAAAATCGTCAGGAAGAACAGGGGGGCTACAATCGCAAATTCCAATGCGGCCGCCCCGTCAATATCTCTACGCATCTGCGATATGAGAGACATGGAACACACCTCCAGGTTTGTATCTGGTCGATATGGCGATCCAGTTACACCTATATCGTGTGCTTCATTTGTTAATTTTTCCGTACGCTAATAAATCGTCTTTTACGTTTTTACCGCTAATTACTGCGAATAATCGATTTTAAGTTGTGCCATTTCTGGTTGGTTGTGTTTGCGCAGTGGACTCCCGCACCGGAATGGGACAGGCGAAGTCAGGCTTGCGGATTTCCCGCATCCTTGTATTGCGCGAGCTGTCCCTGCAACCGGCCGACATCGGCACGCAGTTCGGCGATTTCCCGCAATAGCACCGTGTCGATCTTGTTGTGCAGCGAGATCAGTTCCAGCTCGGATTTGAGATTGACCTCATAGTCCTTCGAGGCATCGAAGCGATCCTTCATGGCTTGCCGGTTCTGCGACATCATGATGATCGGCGCCTGGATGGCGGCGATCATCGACAACAGCAAGTTGAGGAAGATGAAAGGGTAGGGGTCGAACGCATCTCGCGTCAAAAGCACCGTGTTGGCGATGGCCCATGCGGCAAGGAAGATCAGGAAAGCGATGATAAAGCCCCAGGAGCCGCCGACACGGGCGATGCTGTCTGCCATCCGGTCACCATAGCTCTGTCCAGCAACGAAGGCAGCGTTGGTGTCCTGCGACACGATCTTGCGTTCTTTGGCGCGGTGGAGAACCTGACGCTCTATAGCGCCAAGTTCACTGCTCGATTTGCCGAAAAGGATGTGGGAGATTTCGTCAAGGTGCGACATGGGCAGGCTCCGTCAGAAAACGCTGCCCTGTTCTAGCCTACCCCGGTGATTTGCGGAAATGCCGGAACCCGGCATCCCCGCTTCTTTTTACATGGCGCCGGCAAAGAGATCGGCGTGGCTCTCGAAGAACCGTTCGGTGCTGAAGCGCTGGCCGAACATCATGTCGTGCTGCAGGAAACGATAGTCGCGAATGAGCGGCGGGATTGTCTTCTGGCGTCCCCAGGAGGCTGTTTCCTTGCCCTTTGTGTCGACGAGCATGTAGCGGTCGATGATACGGTACTTGTCGAAGATATTGCCGAGGAAGCCCGTATAATAGGGATGCTCGAAGCCGCCCTGCTTGAGGATCTGGTAGGACAGGAAGGCCGGGCTGATCGTGCCGATATCCTTGACCGGGCCGGTCTTGTTGGACCAGACGACCAGAGGCGTTTCGTGCTGTGCCTTCATCTGCTCGAGCGAGCCTTTGCGCGAAGCGGTGACGTCGTTCATGAAGCCGGTGTTCGGATAGACGGTGTTGAGCGGCGGCAGATGGTCACCGAACAGCACGATGATGGTTTCGCGGTCACGTTCCTTGGCCCAGTCCATCAGCATCTTCAGGCTGTCATCCGCTTCCTTGATGCCCTGTGCATAGGTTTCAAGAACTTGCTTGTCGGCAGCGGGAAGGTTGCCTTCGACCTTGATGGTGTTCTTGGCATAGCGGTTGGCTTCATAGGGGCCATGACCCTGCAAGGTAACCGTGAAAAAGAAGAACGGATCACGCAGCTGGTCAGCCTGGCGGATGATTTCCTTGGTGAGCGACTCGTCCGAGGCGAAGATGCCACGCTTCTGCATTACCGGCAGGTTCTCTTCCGACTTGAACTGGTCAAAGCCGAATGCCTTGTACACGGCGCTGCGGTTCCAGAACCACTTCTGGAAGGGGTGCACGGCGCGCGACACATAGCCCTCGCCACGGAAGAAGGTGGCAAGCGAAGGAATGGGATTACGGATATACTGCTGATACGGGATGCTGCCATAGGGTAGGAAGGCGTTGGAGAAACCGGTCAGCGCCTCGAATTCGACATTGGCCGTCATGCCGCCGAACTCCGGCGAGAAGACGTTGCCGGACTGCATTTCGCGGATCGTCGGCATCGGATCGGGCGACAGTTTGACGTTGGGCAGACGGGTCGGATCCCAGAAGGATTCGCTCATCAGAACGATAACGTCAGGTTTGCTGCGATGGGATGTACCAGCCGGCATCGGCTTGGTTGGAATCTTGTCGATCGCATCGGACATATAGCCCGCCGGTGCCGTCACGTTCGCCATTGGCAGGTTGAGCGCAAACGCCATGGTGAAACCGTTGTGACGGTAGTTTTCGGTCTGGTCCCACATGATCGGAATGACCTGCAGGCGGTCACGCACCCATGAGAAATTGTTGTAGTCCATCAGGTGATAGAATGCGCCGAGCAACGGCAGGGCGACGGCGAACCGCGCCAGGCGCTGGCGCCGGGTGAGGGCCGGAAAGCGCCGCCAAGCGAAACGGACAAGCCAAACCAGCGCGGCCACCGCCAAAACGATACCGGCGACGATGCCAACGGCTGTCCACGGGCGGTCGCGGACCAGAACCGGCATCAGCTCCATGATCTGGCGGCCGAACAGAAAATCCGTCGGGTAAAGCGGATCGGAGAGGAAAATCTGCTTCTGCCGGCTGACGAGCGCCGGGATGAGCGCCAGCGGCGCGATCAGGATGACCCCCAAATTTTCGCGTGCGAAGAGGGCGTCGATTGCAAGGAAAAGCAGGAAGAATACGCCAGCGGTCGTCCATGCGGGGCGCGCCGGGTCGAGGAAGAACAGTGCAGATTCCATTGCGGAATTGCGGGCAATCCATTCGACGAAGAAAATCAATGTGATCGACAGAAGCAATGACAGCGAGAGATGCCGTGCAACCGAAAGCGCCTTGGCATGGCGTGCGCCGAAACCGATTTGCGGGCCATAGGCCCTAGAAGCGGTGGCAGCGATTGCTGCCGATTCAAAAATGGCCAAGGCCGTCTCCGATTTCATAAAACTGTCGTCCTAATGTCATACAGACGTCATCTTGAACGGAGGATGAATAATTCAAGTGGTGTTCTCCACCGACTTTTTCGGCACCTGTTGCCGATCCGACATGGCCTGAAAGGCGGGGTTGCGGGTGGCAGTGCGCAAGCCATCTGACGGGCAGGGCGTATTTTTTTCCAACTTCATCGCAAGCACGGGGTATTTTGGTGCGGAATGCGATAAACAGCATCCTTGGATGCCTCGCATCCGCGATAGCAAGATCAAGCACAGGCCTGTTCATGACCGCGCAAAAGACCATTTCCACGACGTTCCGTATCGCTGTTGCCCAGCTCAATCCCACCGTCGGCGACATTGCCGGTAACCTCGCCAAGGCACGCGAAGCCCGCGCTGATGCGGCACGCGGCGGCGCCGACCTTCTTCTTCTGACCGAATTGTTCATTTCAGGCTATCCGCCAGAGGATCTGGTCCTGAAACCGGCATTTCTGAAGGCCTGCCAAAAGGCTGTCGATGCGCTTGCCGCCGATACCGCGGATGGCGGTCCGGGGGTCATCGTCGGTTATCCGCGGCAAGGGGAAACGGGACGCCATAATTCGGTTGCTGTTCTGGATGGCGGTCAGGTTCTGGTCATTCGCGATAAGGTCGATCTGCCGAACTACGGCGAGTTCGACGAAAAACGTGTTTTCACCGAGGGCGCGATGCCTGGACCGGTCAATTTCCGCGGTGTGCGGCTCGGTATCCCGATCTGCGAGGAAATTTGGAATGACATGGGCGTTTGCGAGACGCTGGCGGAAAGCGGCGCCGAAATCCTGCTGGTGCCCAATGGTTCTCCCTATTATCGCGGCAAGATCGATGTGCGCCACCAGGTGGTGCTGCGCCAGGTGATCGAGACCGGTCTGCCGATGGTGTTTGCCAACCAGCTCGGCGGCCAGGACGAACTGGTGTTCGACGGCGCCAGCTTCGCCTTCAATGCCGACAAGCAACTGGCTTTCCAGATGAGCCAGTTCGAAGAGAGCATTTCCATCTCTGAGTGGCGCAAGAACGGCGAGGGCTGGGTTTGTCAGCAGGGGATGATGTCGCGCCTGCCACAGCAGGAGGAAGCCGACTACCGCGCCTGCATGCTGGGCTTTCGCGATTACGTCAACAAGAACGGCTTCAAGAATGTCGTGCTTGGCCTTTCCGGCGGTATCGATTCGGCGATTTGTGCCGCACTTGCGGTCGATGCGCTCGGCGAAGAACGCGTCCGCACCGTGATGCTGCCTTATCGCTACACATCGTCGGACTCGTTCAAGGATGCCGAGGATTGCGCCAAAGCGCTCGGGTGCCGCTATGACGTCGTGCCGATCGAGGAGCCGGTGCAGGGCTTCCTCAACGCCCTTTCCGATATGTTCGAGGGAACGGAATCCGGTATTACCGAAGAAAACCTGCAGAGCCGGACGCGCGGCACGATCCTGATGGCGCTGTCCAACAAGTTCGGCTCGATGGTGGTGACCACCGGCAACAAGTCGGAAATGTCGGTTGGTTATGCGACGCTCTATGGCGACATGAACGGCGGCTTCAATCCGATCAAGGACCTCTACAAGATGCAGGTCTACGGGCTGTCGCGCTGGCGCAACACGACGGTGCCGCCCGGTGCGCTCGGTCCGTCAGGCGAAGTAATCCCGAAGAACATTATTGACAAGGCACCGTCGGCCGAGCTTCGCCCGAACCAGACGGACCAGGATTCGCTGCCCCCCTATCCGGTGCTTGACGATATCCTCGAATGCCTGGTCGAGAAGGAAATGGGGACCGAGGAGATCGTCGCGCGCGGTCATGACGAGGCGACGGTGCACCGGATCGAGCACCTGCTCTACATCGCCGAATACAAGCGTCGCCAATCGGCCCCGGGCGTGAAGATTACCAAGAAGAACTTTGGCCGCGACCGTCGCTATCCAATCACCAACCGGTTCCGCGACCGGTAGACTTGCAACTGGAGACGACGGCATGCGCAGTTCGGTCGAAATCTACACGGTCGCCACAGGCGAAACCCGCATCGTCTGGCAGACGGAACAGCTGGTGGAGGCACCGAACTGGTCGCCGGACGGGCAGTCGCTGGTGATCAATGGCGACGGCCTGTTATACCGCCTGCCATTGCCGGGCGGCGAGCCGCGTTTGATCGATACGGGCTTTGCTCGCACGTGCAACAACGACCATGGCATCTCGCCTGATGGCAGGACCATCGTCATCAGCGACAAGACCGAGTATGGCGCATCAACGATTTATACGCTTCCGGCCGATGGCGGACTGCCCAAGCAGGTGACGCAGAACCGGCCGTCCTACTGGCATGGCTGGTCGCCGGACGGAAGGACGCTGGCCTATTGCGGCATCCGCGGTCAGGTCTTCGATATCTACACCATCCCCGTGAACGGCGGCGAGGAAACGCGGCTGACCTTCGGCGAGGGGCGTAACGATGGCCCGGACTACAGCCCGGACGGCGAATGGATCTATTTCAATTCCAGCCGTACAGGCCGGATGCAGATCTGGCGTGTCCGCCCGGATGGTTCGGATGTGACCCGTATTACCGACAGCGAGTATGGCGACTGGTTTCCGCATCCGTCTCCCGACGGCAAGCACCTGCTGGTCATCTCCTATGACGGGGATGTCTTCGATCATCCGCGCGATCTCGATGTGCGGTTGCGGCTGATGGACCCGGATGGCGGCAATGCCCGAACCCTGTTTGCGCTGTTTGGCGGGCAGGGCACCATCAACGTTCCCAACTGGTCGCCGGATGGCCGGGAATTCGCCTTCGTGCGCTACCAGCCGGCCACGGGCAATGATCGGATTGCCAACCAAGTTCGTTGAACGAAGCGTCCGACTGAAAGACAGTTGTTGTGCGTCGTCGGCGGCCTTTCAGGGGTGATTTCCGGTCGAGCGTAGGGAGATGGCGCGTGAAACCGTATCCTGGCTGACTTGGTGATGTATCCCGAACACCGGCCAGGCGGCGTAGTTCATCGAAGCGATAACGGGATGTTGTAGGGCGTGATGACTTCCACCGCGGAGAGGCGCGCGATACCCGGTGCGGCCAAGGCACCGCGGCGGCTCATGATCGCCCTAAACACGGTGCGCACATCGGCCTTCAGATCGTGATGCAGGACGAAATGGATTTTACCCATCCGGAGAAGATCGAGATTCCCGGCATCGAGATCGTGTGCCACGAATATCGCACACGTTCGCTCGGCCGCGGCAAAGGCAGCCACCACGGCGCGATTGCCGCCGCCGATTGAATAGACGGCGTTGATGCCCGGATTGTTTGAAAGGGCGGCCGCAGCTAAAGCCCCGGTTGGATCATCGCGGCCAAGACCCTCGCTGATTTCGACGATACCAATTGATGGATAGCGGTTACGCAATATGCGTCGAAAGCCGATTTCCCGCTCTTCTTCCCCACGGAAACGGCTACTCGACAGGGTCGCCAGTACCGTTGCCGGCTGACCGGCAAAGCGTTCGCCGATCAGGTAGGCGGCGGTTTCGCCGGCTGCCCTGTTGTCCGCTCCGGCATAAGCCGTGCGGGGTGCATTGGGCAGGTCGGTGACCAGCGTCACAACGGGAATGCCGGATTGTTCGAGGCGCGTGACGGCGGAACTGATCTCGGGGACATCCGGCGCCTTCAGGACGACGCCATCGGTGCCACGCAGGCGCACCCGGTCAAGCAGTTGGACGATCTCCTGCGGCCGCATCGATTCGGCGAAATGGAAACGGGAGCGGAAGATTGTCGGCAGAAATGTCAGGCTCTCGCTTTCGAAGGCATCGCGCACGGTATCGGTGAAGCGGTCTGGCGCTTCCATGATGATGTCGATGGCAAATTTGCGGCCCTGTATTTCGATTCCGGCCTGCTGTTTTTCCAGTTCGCGGATGGCGGCGTGGACACGCAGTTCCGTCTGTTTGCGTACGCCGGGGCGATTGTTGAGAACGCGGTCGACGGTGGCGATGCTGAGGCCTGCCTGAAAAGCGATGTCCTTGACCAGAAATTCGTGGGCCATCGTGGGTCCGTTCTGATGGTTTTTTGAGGTGTTTCTGCTCTATATCAGCTTTTCCCTCCGCGTATAGTGCGGTCATCGACAGACATCCGGCGGGAGGAAAACGGGATGAAGACCGACAATATTCTAAAACAGCGAGCTGACCGGGTCTGGCTGACGGAAGCTGCCTGCGATCTTGAGGATTTTCGCGCTGAGGTGGAGTGCACGACATCGCTTGCCGACTATCCGCATGCGGCGGCCGTCGAGAAGAATGTTCTGATTTATGACAGCGCAAATGTGCTGAAGGCGGCTCAGACCGGCGAAGGACGCCGGGCGGTGCTGGCTGAAATCTGCGAAGCCTTTGCGACCGGGCCGGGCGTCGTCGTGCTGAAGCGGGCATTCGAGGATACGGCTGTCATCGATGCGGCGAGCGGCATTTTCGACGATATCATCAATGAACAGCACCGGACCAATAGCGGTGGCGGCGACCATTTTGCCAAGCCGGGCGCCAATGACCGCATCTGGAATTCACTTGAAAAGCACTGCCTGCGTGATCCGCGTAATTTCGCCGCCTACTATGGCAATGCCCTGATCGCGCTGGTCAGCGAAGCCTGGCTCGGACCGAGCTATCAGATGACGGCGCAGGTCAACCGGGTCAATCCGGGCGGGGCAGCGCAATCGGCGCACCGGGATTACCATCTTGGTTTTCAGACCTCATCCGTCATCGAGCAGTTTCCGGCACATGTCCATCGCCTGTCGCCGGTCCTGACGCTGCAGGGGGCGGTTGCTCATTGCGACATGCCGCTGGAAAGCGGACCGACCTTGTTCCTTCCTTATAGCCAAACCTATGTTCCGGGCTATCTGGCGCTGAAACGTCAGGAGTTTCGCGATTATTTCGATCGCCACCATGTGCAGTTGCCGCTGTCGAAGGGCGACCTGGTCTTCTTCAATCCGGCCCTTTTCCATGCTGCGGGCACCAATCGTTCCGAGGGTATCAAGCGGGTGGCAAACCTCCTGCAAGTGTCCTCGGCGTTTGGACGCGCGATGGAAACGGTCAACCGGGAGCGCATGAGTGCCGTTCTCTATCCAGCCTTGAAGGCAATGCTTACCGATGGCCGTTTGACTTCTGCGGAAGCCGCTTGTGCGATTGCGTCCTGCGCCGAAGGATATTCCTTCCCGACCAATCTCGACCGGGATCCGCCAGTCGGCGGGCTTGCGCCGAAAACGCAGGCGCAGTTGATGCACGAAGCGCTTTCGGGTGGCTGGGAGGAAGCCGCATTTGCAGCGGCGCTTGCGGCTCAGTCGGAGAAGAAGCTCAGCTAACGGAAATATTCCTTGCAATTTGAACTCCTGCCCGAATGCCGGGCGGGAGTTTTTTGGCATCAGCGATATCGAAAATGGAGGAAAAACAATGAGCAATGACTATGGCCGTCTCGACGGCAAGATCGCGATCGTCACCGGTGGCACGCAAGGGCTAGGCGCCACGATCGCAACGCTGTTTGCCGCGCGCGGCGCCGCAGGCATCGTTATCTGCGGCCGCAATGCCGCCAAGGGCGAAGCCAAGGCCGCCGAGATCGGCAAGGCGACCGGCACCAAGGTCGTCTACGTACAGGCCGATCTGGAACAGGTGGAGGATGCGCGCAAGGTGATAGACGCCTGCGACAAGGCGTTTGGCCGTGTCGATGCGCTGGTCAATGCGGCTGCGATTACCGATCGTGGTACGATCCTCGACACCAGCCCGGAACTGTTCGACCGGATGTTCGCCGTCAATGTGCGTGCGCCGTTCTTCCTGATGCAGGAAGCGATCAACGTCATGCGCCGGGAAAAGATCGAGGGGACCATCGTCAATATCGGCTCGATGTCGGCCAAGGCCGGCCAGCCGTTCATTGCGGCCTATTGTGCTTCCAAGGGGGCATTGGAAACCCTGACGAAGAACACCGCCTATGCTTTGCTGCGCAACCGGATCCGGGTCAACGGCCTGAACATCGGCTGGATGGCCTCGGAAGGCGAGGATCGCATCCAGCGCGAATTTCATGGCGCCGCCAGCGACTGGCTGGAAAAGGCAGCGGCAAGCCAGCCTTTCGGCCGTCTGGTCGATCCGGCCGAAGTGGCGCGTGCCTGCGCCTATCTGTCGTCGAGGGAGTCCGGCTTGATGACCGGTTCGGTGATCTGCTTCGATCAGTCGATCTGGGGCGCCTATGACGGTTCGCCGCATCCGGTCGCTGCGATGTAAGGAGATCAGGCGGGCCATCTTGCATTTGGCGGCCCGCCATGCCCATATCGGTCCTGCTCAGGTGCCCGTGAAAACGGGAGAATCGGGAACCCGGTGAAAGTCCGGGACGTGCCCAACGCTGTGACGGGGACGATTTTGCATTGATGAATTTCTGAATTCTTTCAGAATTCTGCCACTGGATTTTCATGTGATCCGGGAAGGCGGCAAAATCGGTTGATCCGCAGTCAGAAGACCGGCCTGACGAGATAGACCAGCCCCGCGCGGACGGCGGGAGGTTTCGCATTGTTGGGGATCAAACGATGCAAGCTGAACCGCAAGACCGCCTTGTGAGGGCGGACGCATTTTCACCGGACGAGCGCGCCGCCGTCTACCGCGCCATCGAAACCCGCCGCGACGTGCGCGATCAATTCCTGCCCGCACCTTTGCCGGATGATGTCATAGCGCGGCTTCTTGCCGCCGCCCACAGCGCACCCTCCGTCGGCTTCATGCAGCCGTGGAATTTCATCGTCGTTCGCGACGAGGAGAGGCGGGCGCGTGTCTTTGAGGCTTTTCAGCGGGCCAATGAAGAGGCAGCGCTGATGTTTGAGGGCGAGACGCGGGACAAATACCGGTCGCTGAAGCTGGAGGGCATCCGCAAGGCGCCCGTCAGCATCTGTGTCACCTGTGATCCGGCGCGTGCGGGCAAGGTCGTCCTCGGCCGGACGCACAATCCGCGCATGGATGCGTTTTCCACCGTCTGTGCGGTGCAGAACCTGTGGCTTGCGGCGCGGGCCGAAGGTGTCGGCGTCGGCTGGGTCAGCATTTTTCACGAGCGCGAAATCAAGGATGTGCTTGGTATTCCCGATCATATCGAGATCATCGCCTGGCTGTGCCTTGGTTATGTCGATACGCTCTATGCCGAACCGGAACTGGCCGTCAAAGGCTGGCGCCAGCGTTTGCCGCTTGAAGATCTGGTGTTCGCGGATGCGTGGGGCATCAGGCCGGATGATTGATCAATTGGTCTGCTGCGGCTGGTATCCGGGGCCTGCCGGATGCCTCAGGTCGATCGAGGTTTCCTGCGACGGCAGATAGCTTGGGCCGACGACGCGGACCTTGTTGTCCTGAGGATTGTATGGCCTGTCCGCGACGGCGCTTTTCACTTCGACCGGGTCCGCCTTCTTGCGGGTGAGAATCTCAAGGACGCCCTTGCCGTTGTCGTGCGTGCTTTGTTGCGTCGCCGTGCGTCCGGCTGGAGAGCAGCCGCATTGACCGGGCTGGCTGAGGTCCCGGGTCTTGTAGGCGAAAGCCGAGGGCAGGTCGGCATAGGGTTCGCCGGTGGCGGCGGAGACCATCTGGTTTGTCTCTTCTGTCGCCATCGCATGATAATAGAGCGCCGTTTCTGTCCCGGGGCAGCGCCGTTGGCAGGTTTCGGCATCGCGCTGGAAATCGGCCGGCGATGAGTTCGACGAGATTGGGAAGAATGCCCCATCGCAGGTTCTTACGCACATGGTGCGCAAGCTGCCGGGATATTCTGCGCTCGGGCCAAATCCGTCTTCCGGCGTGGCGAAGCCGGCGTTGCCGTACGGATCCGAATACCCCTCGCTGATCGGCGGCAGGTCATTGAGGATATTGCGGTGGGTTTCCGGTTCTTCGACCGCGGCACTGAGGACGTCACTCTCCTCCTCGTTGCAGCGATTGGCGGCAAGCGCGGCGTTAATACGCCGCCGGGCAATATCGCTATCGTTGCCGTCCAGCAGGCTTTGCCGGCGGGCTTTCAGGGTTTCCAGATCCATTTGCATCTGTGAAATTTCGCTGCTCAGGCTTTGGCAGACCTCTTCATTCGGGCCGCCGACAATGATGACGCTGCCCGTGCTGCATCCCATGCGCCTCAGATCACTGCGTGCCTGCCGCAGGTCCAGATTCTGGCGGGATATCGCCCCTGTATAGTCGCGCAGATTGGCATTGGAGGCGACGATCTTCGGCAGGCCGGCAAGATGGGCATTCAGGCGTTCACACACCGCCGAGGCGTCGGCCGTGGCCGTCATGACCAGAAGAAGCGGAACTGCTCGCGCCGCAAGGGATATGGAACGGAAGATCACGTGTTTCTCTCGCCTGAGCATACCGGCACCGCGCCGGGTGCGAAGGAACATCCCGCGCACTCTGACTTTGCCCTTATCATACCGTCATTCGACGGGGCTGCAACGCACTCCGCATAGCAGCGTTAACGGGCGGCGGGAGAAACATGCCGGGCGAGGCGGGAGAGCCACAATCGGCCGAACTCCCGCCAGGCTGGATAGTTTAAGCAGCCCTGGCCATTTCAAGCGACATCGGCCGCTCCAGCACGGAACCGGCGATTTCGGCGACCGCCTTCATCCTGTCCAGAAGGCCGGCTGTGACTTCCCAGGCAACGGCGACAGCATAGACGGAGCCGATCCGCTGTGGCTCGCCAATCCGTTCACCGGGGCATCCCATCCGCCGGAACATCCGCTCCAGAAAAACGTCGGTGACTGTGACGATATGGCTGAGACCGGACGACAGCCCAAGCTCGCCGACGCCACACATCAGTTCGGCGGCGGCGATGGTTACCTGGTTGGAACCGCGATCCTGCGAGATGGCCGGATCGATGCAGAAGCGGCTGGATTCCCAGACGGACGCGCTGCGCACCTGTGGGTTGTCGCCAAGCAGGATCGGAAACGTATCATCCAGCATGTTCGGCCCAAGCGTCGGCAGGAGGCGCAGCGAGCCGCGCAATTTGCCTGTTTCATCCGAGTAAGACAGCACATAGAGCGGATTGACGTCGTCGTAATTGTCGATTTCCCAGTTGCCGCGGACCGACACATCCCATTTCAGCAAGTCGTGAAAGACACGCTTTCGCAACTGGAACATGGCGTCGATAGCGTCCGGATGTTGCTTGCCGGTGTTGCGGTTGAAAATCCTGATCATCGTTTGCTCCTGTGTATGAATGCGGAGAGCAAATGCTGTCAGGTATCGGCGGCGGGCATAACTGTCGGTAGTGACAGGTTTCTAATGCACGCCGATATGCAATGGACTCGGACGTCCGGAAGGACGTCCGAGTCCATTGCATTCACGGGAGAGAAGGGGAGCGGGAAATGATCAAAAGGCCGGGATGAGATCGCGCCGGACGGCTTGCGCGACCGCCTGGGTATTGGAAACGACGTTCAGCTTGCGCCGGGCATTGGTCATGAAGAAGCGGACGGTGCGTTCTGAAATGCCCAGGATCGTGCCGATCTCCCAATAGCTTTTACCCGCGGCGGCCCAGCTGAGCACTTCGGTTTCCCGATGGGTCAGTGTCTTGGCGCAGTCCGTAAGCTCTATTCTGCTGTCGCTTTCCAGCAGAGACGCGTGGAAAAGATTGGCGAGCAATTGGAAATCACGCAGATGGCAACGCCGGTAGGCAGGCCATTCGTCGGACGGAACATCAGCCTGGATTGCCAGGAAAGCCAGCCGCCGAGTGGGGGTCGCGAGAGGCAGGGTGATGCCGTCGAGACCAAGGCCGAGTTGTGTCGCTGCGGAAAAAAGCGGCTCGCTATCGGGATGAAGTTTGCGGGCCGTCGCCCAATCCACCGGCCTGACGCCACCCAAGGTCATGCGCAGGATCGGATCGATGCGCTGATAGCGCTTGTCAACATAGGTTGTGAGACTGCGTGCGCTGAAAGTGTGGTGCAGCCTGTGGATAACAAAACCCGCGGTCAGGATGTCGACGTCGAGATAAAGCAGATTTGCGATACTGAAAGTGCTGCGCATCAGGTCGAAAAACCGTTTTGGTTCAACGATTTCCTCGTTTTCCATAATGTCCAGCAGGTCAAAGAATGCCTGTTGGTCAGCCATGCTGCAAAACCCTGTTATTTGATGGGGGCAGCATGATAACGGTTTAAGTCTTTGTCTAGTGCAATCTTTGGTTATCCGTGTGTTTTTACAAATCTAAACTATAAGCTGTAATTAAAATCACTTTTATATTTGGATTGAGCCGGCTGTGAGCCGGCTCAATCTATACTTCTACTAGGCGGGGTATGAGGCTTCCACAACCGCCAGTGCGGCCATGTTGACGACGCCGCGCGACGTTACCGATGGCGACAGGATATGTGCAGGCAGGGCCGTTCCGAGCAAAATCGGTCCGACATGCAGGCTGTCGGTCATCGTCTTGACGACGCCCAGCGTGATGTTGGCGGCATCGAGGTTCGGGAAGACCAGCAGGTTGGCTTCACCCGCCAGTGTGCTGTTGGGCATGACGCGGCGGCGCAAGGCTTCCGAAATGGCGGAATCGCCGTGCATTTCACCGTCAGCTTCGAGATCGGGCGCGAGTTCGCGGACGATCTGCATGGCCTTGCGCATCTTGAAGGCGCTTTCCGAATCCCGCGAGCCGAAATTCGAATGCGAAACCAACGCTGCGCGCGGGGTAATGCCGAAGCGGCGAATTTCCTGGGCGGCCATCACCGTCTTCTGGGCGATTTCCTCTGCCGTCGGATCGAAGGTCACGTAGGTGTCGGTGAGGAAGGTGGCACCGCGCTGCGAGATCAGCAGGCTGAGGGCCGAGAAATCCAGCACACCCTCGCGCTTGCCGATGATCTGGGAGACAGCCCGAAGATGGGCGCTGTAGCGGCCTTCGACGCCGCAGATCAGCGCATCGGCTTCGCCGCGCCGGACGGCAAGCGCGCCGATCACGGTCTGGTTGGTACGAACGATTGTCCGGGCTGCTTCCGGAATGACGCCGAGACGGCCGACAAGCGCAAAATAGTCGTCGACATAATCGCGGAACCGCGGATCGCCTTCCGGATTGACCACTTCAAAATCGACGTCCGGCCGGATGCGCAGGCCGTAGCGCTTCAGGCGCGTCTCGATGATATTCGGACGGCCGATCAGGATCGGGCGGGCTGTGCCGTCCTCCAGCAGTACCTGGGCGGCCCGCAGGACGCGCTCGTCCTCGCCTTCGGAAAAGATCACCCGGTTTTTCTGGGCATTCTTTGCGGCGGCAAAGATCGGCTTCATGATGAAGCCGGAGCGGAAGACGAAGCGGTTCAGCTGGTCGAAATAGGCATCGAAATCGGTGATCGGCCGGTTGGCGACGCCGCTATCGGCAGCTGCCTTGGCAACAGCCGGTGCGATGCGCAGGATCAGCCGCTGGTCGAACGGCGAGGGGATCAGGTAGTCCGGGCCGAAGACCGGCGTTTCGCCGGAATAGGCGCGAGCTGCGACGTCAGACGGCTCTTCACGGGCAAGCGCTGCGATGGCGCGCACCGCCGCCATCTTCATGTCCTCATTGATCGTGCGGGCGCCGCAATCAAGCGCTCCGCGGAAGATGTAGGGGAAACACAGGACGTTGTTGACCTGGTTGGGGAAATCCGACCGGCCGGTGCAGATCATCGCGTCGGGACGGGCGGCGCGCGCCACTTCCGGCATGATCTCGGGATTGGGGTTGGCGAGCGCCATGATCAGCGGCTTTTCCGCCATCTGGACCAGCAGTTCAGGCTTCAGGACGCCTGCGGCTGAAAGCCCCAGGAAGACGTCGGCACCGGCAATGCTGTCGGCGAGGATCCGGTTGGCGCTGTCCTGCGCATAAACGGACTTCCACTCATCCATCAGCACTTCGCGGCCGAGATAAACGAGGCCTTCGAGGTCGTGCACCCAGATATTTTCACGCTTTGCACCAAGCGTCACCAGCAGATTGAGGCAGGCGAGCGCCGCAGCGCCGGCGCCTGACGTGACGATCTTGGCATTGGCAATGTCCTTGCCGGCCAGTTCCAGGCCGTTGAGGATGGCGGCGGCAACGATGATCGCGGTTCCATGCTGATCGTCATGGAAGACCGGGATATCCATCTTCTCGCGCAACCGGCGTTCAACCTCGAAACATTCGGGCGCCTTGATGTCTTCAAGATTGATGCCGCCGAAGGTCGGTTCCAGAGCCGAGATGACATTGACCATCTGGTCGATTTCGGGCGCATCGATCTCGATGTCGAAGACGTCGATGCCGGCGAATTTCTTGAACAGGACGGCCTTGCCTTCCATCACCGGCTTAGAGGCGAGTGGGCCGATATTGCCAAGACCGAGAACTGCCGTGCCATTTGAGACAACCGCGACCAGATTGGCGCGCGCGGTATAGTCGGCGGCGGTCGATGAATCGTCACGGATGGCAAGGCAGGGGGCGGCAACACCCGGAGAATAAGCGAGCGCCAGGTCGCGCTGGTTGCCGAGTGGCTTGGTCGGCTGGATCTCGAGCTTGCCGGGGCGTGGATAGCGGTGGAAGAACAGCGCCTGTTCATCAAGGTCGCCGCTTGCTGGAACCGCTGGGGTCTTGGCTTTGTCGCCGGTGCTCATATTCGTAAATCCCTACTTATTCGTCGCGGCTCTTTTTGCATGAAACGATGGCTCCGTACAGTTTGGAAACGGCCGTATACCTCCGGTTTTCAGGAACAGGTGTTTATCCAGCGTGCCGGGTGGTTCCACAGGCTGTCATTCTCCTGAAACAAGAGTCTGTTCTTGAAAGCACATAAGAGAGGCGCGATAGACCGTTGCGAGGCAGCATGACCGAGAAAGAGCAAGAACCCCGGCGTTTCAGGACCCTGTTCATTTCTGACGTTCATCTGGGATCAAAGGCCGCAAAGACCGATTATCTCCTCGATTTCCTGCGGGTGAGCGAAGCGGAGACGATCATCCTCGTCGGCGATATCATCGATGGATGGCGGTTGAAGCGCAGCTGGTACTGGCCGCAAGCCTGCAACGACGTGGTCCAAAAGCTGTTGCGCAAGGCGCGCAAGGGCAGCCGCATCATCTACATCCCCGGCAACCATGACGAGTTCATGCGTGACTTTCCGGGCGTCCATTTCGGCGGTATCGAGGTGGCCCAGCGCCATATGCACGAGGCAGCCGACGGCCGCAAATACCTGGTGCTGCATGGTGACGAATTCGATGTCGTGGTGCGCAACGCGCGCCTGCTCGCCTATCTCGGCGACTGGGCCTACGATACCGCGATCGTCATCAATATCGGACTGGCCGCCATCCGCCGCCGTCTTGGAATGCCTTATTGGTCGTTTTCTGCCTGGGCGAAGCTGCAGGTCAAGCATGCGGTGAACTTCATCGGCGAATTCCAGCGGGTGGTAGCTGACGAAGCTCGCCGGGAAAATGCCGATGGGGTCATCTGCGGTCATATCCATCACGCTGTGATGGAAGACATCGGCGGCATACGCTACATCAATACCGGCGATTGGGTGGAAAGCTGCACGGCAATTGCCGAGCATCACGATGGCACGATGGAACTGATTACCTGGCGGGAACTGAGCAACGTACCTGCGGTGCGCGAAGACACGGCCGAAGTGGAAATGTTGATGGCGCGGGCTCTTTCGCAACAGGCGGCATAATACCGCAGGGGTTGAAGAGTGTAGGGAAAACTAGCGGCTGGCGCTGCTCTTGGCTGCCGTGATAAATCATGGACGCAACTGTCAGGTCCTTCCATGATTCCGTCATCTCCGCCTCCCTTTCGCGAGGAAGCGCCGCGCTATTTCGTGCCGCGTATCGCCTTGCTCTTCTGCGCGCCGCTCGTCGTTAACGGGTTTGCCATGCCGTATTTTCCGGTCTGGCTGAGCACTCTGTCACTGAGCGATTTCGAAATCGGCATCATCCTTGCCGTGCCGATGTTCGTGCGCGTCATCACGGCACCGCTGGTCGGGTTGCTG
The DNA here is from genome assembly GCF_001424965.1 of Rhizobium sp. Root1204. Classification (NCBI taxonomy): domain Bacteria; kingdom Pseudomonadati; phylum Pseudomonadota; class Alphaproteobacteria; order Hyphomicrobiales; family Rhizobiaceae; genus Rhizobium; species Rhizobium sp. Root1204. The sequence continues at coordinate 565,656 of NZ_LMCZ01000034.1, read as the reverse complement.
GCGGACAGGATCGGCGAGCGGGCGGAAGTGCTGATCTGGTCGGCGGTGCTGTCCTTGCTGACGGCGCTGGCGCTGTTCGTCTCCCACAGTTTCTGGTTCGTGCTGATCATCTATGCCATCCAGGGCGGCGTCTATGCGCCCTACGTGCCAATCGTCGAGGCCATCGCGCTAACTGGTGTGCGGCGGTGGGGCTATGATTATGCCACCATGCGTGTCTGGGGCTCTGTCGCCTTTATCGGGGCGACGATGCTGGGCGGGGTGATGATCGGCCTCTATGGTGGCTCGATGGTGCTGCCGGCGATGGCTGGCGGCTTCCTGCTGATGATTGCTCTGACCTTCATCGCGCCGCGCGTCGGCAAGCCGCGCCGGCCCTCGACGCTGACGACGCTGACAGAAGCGCCGCCGAAGGCCCTGCGCAAACTCGATCTGCAACTGCTTTTGATCGGTGTGACGCTGGTCAACGGCAGCCACGCGATGCTGTTCGCCTTCTCGGCGATCTACTGGCAGCATATCGGGTTTACCGGCACCGAGATCGGTCTTCTCTGGAGCGCCGGTGTCGCTGCTGAAGTCGCGATGTTCTTCTGCGCCAAGATGATCATCCGGCGCTTCAGCCTGTGGACGATGATCTTTTCGGGCTGCGTCCTTGCGGTCGTGCGCTGGATCATCTTTCCGATGGATCTCGGCTTCGGCGGCTATTTCGCCCTGCAGTGTTTCCACGCCTTCACCTATGCCATCATGCATACGGGCATGCAGAACATTCTGGTGCAGCGGGTTCCGGAAGAGCAGGAATCCTCGGCGCAGGGGCTGTATTTCTTCTACACTGGCGTGTTCTCGGCGATCTTCACCTTCACATCCGGCTATTTCTACACCTGGTTCGGTGTTCACGGCTTCTATTCGATGTCCGTCGTTGCCTTCATTGGCTGCTGTTCCGCCTTTGCTGCGTGGCATCTTCAGCCCCAGAGGGCGGGCAGAGGCGGAAAGACCAGCGAATCGGCGTAGCGCAGGCCGGGCTCGCGGTCTCGGGCCAAAAGCAGCGGGCCGTCTAGATCGACGAAATCGGCACCTTGCGCCAGAAGCACCGCCGGTGCCATGCCGAGCGAAGTGCCGACCATGCAGCCGACCATGATCTTGAGGTTGAGCGTCCGGGCCGCGTCGCGCATGCTCAGGGCTTCGGTCAGACCGCCGGTCTTGTCGAGCTTGATGTTGACCGCATCGTAGAGGCCCGCAAGATTTGGCAGGTCTTCGGTCTTGTGGACGCTTTCATCGGCGCAGACGGGAACCGGGCGATGGACCGAGGCGAGCAGGGCGTCCTGCCCGCCGGGCAAGGGCTGTTCGATCAGGGCGACACCCGATTCGGCGCAGACATCAAAGTGATAAGTCAGATTGGCTTCGCTCCAGCCTTCATTGGCATCCAGAATGATGGCGCTGTTCGGGGCGGCTGCCCGCACCGCACGGATGCGCGAAGCGTCGTCGGGCGTTCCGACCTTGATTTTCAGCAGCGCCCGATGGGCATATTGTGCTGTCTGCGCGGCCATCGCCTCCGGTTCGCCCAGCGAAATCGTGTAGGCGGTGGTGAGCGGCGCCGGTTCGGCAAGTCCGGCCAGCGCAAAGGCGCGGCTACCGGATTTTTTCGCATCCAGATCCCAGAGCGCACAATCAACGGCGTTGCGCGCCGCACCGGCCTTCATGGTTTGCCGCAGTTTTTCGCGGTCAATGCCAGCCTCGATCTGCGGCCGGATCGTCTCGATCTCAGCGAGCACGCTGTCGATGGTCTCGCCATAGCGCCCATAGGGGACACATTCGCCCATGCCGGAGAAGGCACCGTCCGAAATTTGGCAGGTGACCACGGAGGCGGTGGTCTTGCTGCCGCGCGAAATCGTAAAGCTGCCGGCGATCGGGAAATGTTCGGCGACGGTTTTCATTTGGCGGGTCATGGCTTTCTCCTGTGGCTTCCATATCTCAGCAGCCAACCGTTTGATCCGGAAACGTTTCAATCGGTGACAGACCGGGCTCTAGCGGCTATGAGTCGCTGACGTTTTATCAAATGCAGCCATCTCCGGAAGACCAAACAGACGTGACGCGTTCCCAAGTGAAAACCGAAACCGACGTGCAGCTCGCGGAAGCTGACGATGGCAGCACCCGGGCTTATCGGTTCAGCGGCGATTGGCGCAGTGTATCCATTCATCTGGCGACGCCGAAGCTGGATGCGTTCGCAGCCAAGGGTGGCGAAGCGGGCGAGGTCGATCTGAGCGAGGTCACCGCCATGGATACGGCGGGCGCCTGGGTCATCCGGCGTTTCATGACGCAGGTCGGCAATGTGAAGCTGACAAGCGACAAGCCACGCTATCTCGAATTGATGAACGCATTGCCGGAGAAACTGCCCGAACCGGCGGCCGACAAGAAGAAATCCGGTTCGCTTTTCGTGCGCATTTTTACGCCTGTCGGCAATTCGGTCGTCTCCGCCTGGGAAGACACTGTCGCGGCCATGTTCATTCTCGGGTCCGCCGTTCGCGGCGCGCAGCTGAAGCTTGGCCGCCATAGCGGCGTGTCGCCGGCGGCGATCGTCAACCAGATCGATCGCATGGGCGTCCAGGCGGTGCCGATCATCCTTTTGATGTCGTTCCTCATCGGTGCGATCATTGCCCAGCAGGGTGCGTTCCAACTGCGCTATTTCGGCGCGGAGCTCTTCGTCGTCGATCTGGTCGGCATTCTTCAATTGCGTGAAATCGGCGTGCTCTTGACCGCGATCATGATTGCTGGCCGTTCCGGCAGTGCGATCACGGCCGAGATCGGCTCGATGAAGATGCGCGAGGAAATCGATGCACTGAAGGTAATGGGGTTGAGCCCGATCGGCGTGCTGGTGTTTCCAAGGCTGGTGGCGCTGACCGTGGCATTGCCGCTTCTGACCATCATCGCCAATTTTGCTGCCTTGAGTGGAGCCGCCGTGGTGGCCTGGAGCTATTCCGGCATTACCTTCTCCACCTTCCTCGCGCGTCTTCAGGAGGCGGTAGATTTTTCGTCCGTTCTCGCCGGTATGATCAAGGCGCCGTTCATGGCGCTGATTATCGGCGTCGTCGCTGCCGTCGAAGGCTTGAAGGTGGGTGGCAGCGCCGAATCGCTCGGCAAGCAAGTGACGCAGTCTGTGGTGAAATCGATCTTCGTGGTCATTCTTGTCGATGGCCTGTTCGCGATCTTCTATGCGGCGATCAATTTCTGATGGAAGAGGTTTTGCCGGTGAATCCGAGGGAAGACATGACAGCGGGCGGAACCGGTGAAAACGGCACGGAAGTCATCCTGTCGGTGAAGGATCTGACCGTCGGTTTTGGGTCGAACATCGTTCTCGACAAGCTGAATCTCGATATCTATCGCGGCGAAATTCTCGGTTTCGTCGGCGCGTCCGGCACCGGAAAATCCGTGCTGATGCGAACCGTGTTGCGACTGTTGCCACGCCGGTCGGGTTCGATCCAGATTCTTGGGGTCGAATATGATGCGGTCAGCGAAGAGGAGCGTATGGCGCTCGACATGCGTCTCGGTGTCTTGTTCCAGCACGGCGCGCTGTTTTCCTCTTTGACGGTCAAGGAAAACATCCAGGTGCCGATGCGGGAATATCTGAACCTGCCGCAGGAACTGATGGATGAACTGGCGCGGCTGAAGATCGACATGGTGGGACTGGCGCCGGAAGCGGCTGACAAGTTCCCTTCCGAATTGTCCGGCGGCATGATCAAGAGGGCGGCTCTGGCGCGTGCGCTGGCGCTTGATCCAGACCTCGTCTTCCTCGATGAACCAACCTCCGGGCTCGATCCGATCGGGGCGGCGGAGTTCGATAACCTGATCGCCAAACTGCGCGACACCCTGGGATTGACCGTGTATATGGTGACTCACGACCTCGACAGCCTGTTTTCGGTCTGTGACCGGATTGCAGTGCTCGGCAAGAAGAAGGTTCTGGTCGAAGGCACGATCGCGGACATGCTGGCCTGCGACGACGAGTGGGTGACGTCCTACTTCCAGGGCAAGCGTGCGCGTTCCATCGTTCGCGACGACGAAAAGTTGGTTTCCTGACAGCGCTCAGTCACTCAGCCGCTGCACGAAAAATTTGATTGAAGCAAGGAGCCGCGTTGGCGGCGTCCCCCAAGGGTACCGGTAGCAATGGAAACAAAAGCCAATTACGCCATCGTCGGGTTTTTCACGGTCGCCGTCATTTTCGCGGCTTTCGGCTTTGTCTATTGGATGTCCCAATATGGCCGCAGCGGCGAAATGGCGGAACTTGTCATCAGCATTCCGGGTTCAGCCAATGGCTTGAGCGTCGGGTCTCCGGTGCGTTTCAACGGTATTCCCGTCGGTTCGGTACGCAGCCTGGCCATCAATTCCAACGATCCACGCTATTCGGTTGCCGTGACCGAAGTGTCTGCTGATGCACCGGTGTTGAAATCGACGACGGCGACCCTGGAAATCCAGGGGTTGACCGGCGCCGCCTATATCGAACTCAGCGGCGGCAACAAGGGTGAAGAGAATATTCTGCGCAAGGCACTGGACACCGGAACGTCAGCACAACTGACCGCCGACCAATCCAGCGTTACCAGCCTTCTGGCCACCGCCGACAAGATTCTGGACCGCGCCAATGATGCGATCGGCGACATCCAGGGGTTCGTCAAGGATGTTCGCGGGCCGTTGACCAATACGATTTCCAATGCCGACCGTTTCACCAAGTCGCTGGCCGATAATTCCGAAGGAATCGATCAGTTCCTGAAGAGCGTCAGCGCGCTGTCGACTTCGATCACAGCTGCGGCCGGTAAGCTTGATTCGACGCTGTCCGCGGCAGATATTCTGGTGAAATCGGTCGATCCGAAGAAGATCGACCATATCGTCAGCAATGTCGAAAAGATGAGTAATGACTTGAGTGCTGCGTCCACGGGCGTGGCCGATACAATTGCCTCGTTCAAGAAGACGGCGGAAACCTATGAGCGGTTCGGTGAAAAAGCAACGGCTTCTCTCGACCGAGTCGATACGTTGATCGCTTCCATCGACCCGCAAAAGGTGACCGGCGTCGTCAATGACGTTTCTGCCGCTAGCGCCGATGCTCGCAAGGCGGTTGCTTCGGTTGCCGATTTCGCCGAGCGGATCAAGGGCCGCCAGAATGATATCGATCAGACCATCACCGACGTCACCCAGATGGCCAGCAAGCTGAATGCCGCGTCCAGCCGCGTCGACGGGATTCTCGTCAAGCTCGACGGTTTCCTCGGCGATGCCGATGCGCCGTCCCTGTCGGCTGATGCCCGCGCGACGCTCGAATCCTTCCGCAAGGTTGCCGACAACCTGAATGCCCAGATAGGCCCGATCGCCGAAAACCTGAAGCGCTTCTCCGGCTCGGGCCTGCGTGATATCGAGGCTTTGGTCAGCGATACGCGCCGGACGGTCAATACGCTTGATACGACGATCTCGACCTTCGACAAGGATCCACAGCGGCTGTTGTTCGGTGGAGAAACGGTCAAACAGTATGACGGACGCACGCGCCGCTAAATCAAAGCTGCGGCGCGGTTAGCCGAAGCAGGAATTGCTGCTGCCGGTGCTGGCGAATCGGGTATTGCTTCCATTGGCATGATGTTTGCGTGGCAAGGCTGCAAGCCTGGGCGGTTTTTTGCCGTGTCTGCGCTGGCGTGACTGCTTTTTTGGCTTGTTTTGACCGGGTCAGCCTCTACGTTGCTGCTGATTGGCGAAGGATAGTGTTTGAAATGAATTTTCCCGGTGTGTCGTTTGGTCGAAAGGCAGGTTTGGTCCGGGCCTGTTTTGCATTCCTTCTCCTCGCCGCGCTTTCCGCCTGCGCCGGCAAGGCCAACAACGACACCTATAGCCTGTCAACGTCGCCTGTTATCGAAGGTCCGTCGTCAAGCCGCAAGCAAATCCTTGTTCCAGAGCCGACCGCGCTGAAAGCGCTCGACAGCGATCAGGTGGTGATCCGGCTATCAGGTTCGGAAATCCAGTATCTCGCCAAATCGCAATGGAGCGACCGCCTGCCGAAGATGGTGCAGGCAAAGCTTGTCCAGGCTTTCGAGAACACTGGCAAGATCGGTGGCGTCGGAAAGCCGGGCGAGGGGCTTGCTATCGACTACCAGGTGATCACCGAAATCCGGTCTTTCGAAATATCGACAGCAGGTGCGGATACCGCCGTTGTCGAGATTTTCGCCAAAATCCTCAACGACCGCAACGGCACCGTCGGCGCGCAGAAGGCGTTCCGCGCGACTGTTCCTGTTCGTGGTAGCGGAGCGCCGGCATTTGTCGCTGCCCTTGATGGCGCATTTGCGCAGGTTGCCGGCGAAATCGTCGGCTGGACGCTGAAGGCGATCTGATCAGGCAACCGCGATCCGGTTGACGATTTCGGCCACGCCTTCGACCGTTCGCGCCGCTTCTTCCGCGCGCTCGGCTTCCTCGATGCTGGCGACAGCGCCGCTCAGCACAATTGTATTTCCTTTCGAGACCACCACAACATCCGAGGCATCGAGCCCGTCCACCGTGGCCAGGCAATTGGCGACCCGTGTTTCGAGGTCTGCCTGATCTCCCTCGAAAAATTCCTCCGGGGTTTTTCCGAAAAAAGTGCGCTCCTTGAAAACCATGGCTGCGTTCTCCGATCCGTCTACTGGCCGATAACGCAGCGGAAACGCTTTTGTTCAGCTCTGTTCCATTCGAAACAGCGCGGATAAGCGGTGCGTGAGATCGTTGGGTCACTGGATGAGACGAACTCATCAGGAGCCAACAGAGGGAACATCAATATGCGCAAGCTCATCATCTCCGCCGCCGTCGCAGTCCTCGCCGCCGTCTCGTTTGCCGCACCGTCGCAGGCCGGCGGCCATCACGGCCATCATCACGGCGGTTTTTCAATCGGCTTCTACAACACCGGCTATTATGGCGGTGGTGGCTATTACGGCGGCGGTTATTACGAACCGTCCTGCTACATCAAGAAGGTGAAGCGCTGGGACAAGTGGGGCAACCTGCATATCCGCCGCATCAAGATCTGCGACTGACACCCACGCACCAGACACAAAAAATCCGGCCGTTTACGCGGCCGGATTTTTGTTTGTGCAGGGATATTGCTCTCAGGGCCAGCGGACCACGGGCGGCAGCGACGACAGGATCGAATCGACGTTTCCGCCGGTTTTCAGGCCAAAGATCGTGCCGCGGTCGTAGAGCAGGTTGAACTCGACGTAGCGGCCGCGGCGGACCAGCTGTTCGTCGCGGTCTTCCTCGGTCCAGGGTTTGTTGAAATTGGCGCGCACGATCTTTGGATAGATCAGGCTGAACGCCTTGCCGACGTCCTGGGTGAAGGCCAAGTCAGCCTCCCAGCCGCCCTTTTCCTCGTCAGAATGCAGCCAATCGTAAAAGATACCACCGGTGCCGCGTGGTTCGTTACGGTGCTTCAGGAAGAAATACTCGTCGCACCATTGCTTGAAGCGGGTGTGGTCGGCAACCGGGTGCCGCTTGCACGCAATCTCCATGCCCTTGTGGAACAGCATCGTATCCGGATCGGTCTGTGTCCGGCGGCTGTCGAGCACAGGTGTCAGGTCCGCACCGCCGCCGAACCAGTGGCTAGTGGTGACGACCATGCGGGTATTCATATGCACGGCCGGGACGTTCGGATTGACCGGGTGGGCGATCAGCGAGATGCCGGAGGCCCAGAAGGTGGGGTCCTGTTCGGCACCGGGAATCTGGCTGCGGAATTCCGGCGAGAATTCGCCGTAGACGGTCGACGTATGGACGCCGACCTTTTCGAAGACGCGGCCTTCCATCATCGACATGCGGCCGCCGCCGCCCGCACCCTGGTCGCGCACCCAGTCCTTGCCGATAAAACGGCCTGGCTCGCGATCGGAGAGCGGGCCGGTCAACTCGTCCTCGATGGTTTCGAACGCGGTGCAGATGGTATCGCGCAAGGATTGGAACCAGGCGGTGGCTCTGGCTTTCTTGTCTTTGATATCCGCGGGCAATCCCTGCGGCAGGTTGGGTCGTTCCATGAAAGTAATCCTGTTTGGCGGAGCCTGAAGCGGCAAAGAGCGCGCCGATTCGCATATTGTCCGACAGTTCATATTTTTGCCACGGCTGCAACGGCGCAGAGATAAGCGGGGCAGTCTGCCGCAGATGCCCCTGTTGTGATTCCGACTCGCAAAAGCAGGAATATCTCCCTATCTTGATCATAGAGGCTCGACTGGTGAAAGGTGAGCTCATGGCAAGGATCCCGGCAGGCCCGCCGCTCGACGGCCTGAAACGTCAGATCGACCGGCATCGCAGCGGCAATCCGCGCGGAAATGACGGGCTGTTTGTCCGCGAGACATTCAGGCTCGATCGCACCGATGCGCGCCAGAAGGCGCAGGAATGGTTCGATGCCTGGCCGAAGGCCGCCTATTGGACCGAAGTGGAGAGCTGGCGCCAACTCGATGGCGGCCAGATCGAATTCACTATGCGGCGTCTGCCGAGTGCCGATTGACGTCTCAGTCTGGTGATCCCTTGATGCAGGCCGCCGCTTCGTCCTGCTCCTCGCCTGCATGCTCGATGAGATAGGCGCCGGTACCTTTTTCAGACAGTTCGTCATAGGGGTTGCGCAGCGGACAGTCGCGCATCGACAGGCAGCCGCAACCGATGCAGGACGTCAGCTGGTCGCGTAACGCGGTGAGCTTGGCGATGCGCTCGTTCAGATCGGTCTTCCAATGTTGCGATAGGTGCTCCCAGTCGCTCGCCAGCAATTGCCGGTCGTTCGGCAGGGCGGAAAGCTCCTTTTGAATGTCTGCCAACGGAATACCGGTGCGTTGGGCGATCTTGATGACGGCGATGCGGCGTAGGACGCTGCGGGGATAGCGGCGCTGGTTTCCCCGGCTGCGCATGCTCTGAATCAAACCTTTGGCCTCATAGAAATGCAGCGTCGAAACGGCGACGCCGCTGCGTGTGGCGACCTCTCCCACAGTCAGTTCGCGGCGCGGCAGATCGGTACGATTTTTTTCCGGCATGTCTATTGACCTCAACTTTAGTTGAGGTTCTATACCATGTGCTCCATCGCATCTACAACGGAGCTTTCGCAGACATGAACGAGAAAATGACCATCGCCGTCGTCTATGGCAGTGCACGGCAAGGCCGCTTCTGCGACACGGTCGTCAACTGGACCTTGACGGAATTGTGGGCCGAAAGCGGTTTTCGCATCACGCTCATCGACCCTCTTGAGCTCAAGGGAACGGCCGGGGATGCGGCGCTGAACGCCGAAGCGCTCGAGGAAAAGATCGCCGAGGCCGATGCGTTCATCATTGTCACGCCGGAATACAATCACGGCTATCCGGCTCCGCTCAAGGAGTTGATCGACAGTTGCTATGAGCCCTGGCACGCAAAGCCGGTCGGTTTCATTTCCTATGGTGGCGTCTCGGGTGGGCTGCGGGCCGTCGAGCAGTTGCGCCAGGTCTTTGCCGAATTGCATACGGTCACCATCCGCGACACGGTCAGTTTTTCCAATGTCTGGGCGCAGTTTGATTCGGCCGGCAATCCCTTCAAGGCGGCGGAAGCCAAGGCCGGACTGATGGTGATGCTGCGGCGGCTGAAATGGTGGGCGAGGGCGCTGAAGACTGCCCGGGCCGAAAACACCTATAGCGGAGTGGCGGCGTGATGTCAGGCCGGCAAGTCTAACCGTTGACCTGCCGGATCGCTTCACCGGCGATCATTGCCACCGACATGGCGACATTCAGCGACCGCTGCCCCTCGACCATCGGCACGATAATGCGTCCATCGGCCTTGTCGTGAACGTGATCCGGTACGCCTGCGCTTTCGCGGCCGAAAAGCAGGGTATCGTTCGGCTGGAACGCAAAGCGGGTGTAGCGCTCGGCGGCCTTGGTGGAGGCGAGCACCAATCGACGGCCCTGCGCGAGCCTCTCAGCTTCGAACCGCTCCCAGTTGACGTGGCGTGTCAGCGTAACCGCGGCGATATAGTCCATGCCGGCGCGCTTGAGGTTCTTGTCCGAGAGATCAAAGCCCGCGGGCTCGATGATATCGACGGCTAGTCCCAGGCATGCGGCAAGGCGCAGGATCGTCCCGGTATTGCCGGGAATATCGGGCTGGTAAAGGGCGATGCGGAGCGAATGTGGCGACATATCAACAAGTCTTATGGGGTTCATCAATGGCCGTAATCAATCTGTGCCGTAATGGCAACAGAATCCTGATTGAGACAAAAATGACGAAAAAAACGCCAGCGGCAATCTGGCGTACAGGCGCAAATCACTCTATGTCTTGCTGCATCTGCAACGCGAACCATAGGAGGCTTACATGGATATTCGAATGACCAACAGCCTCCAGGCTGTGCCTCCAGTCCTCTTGGACTGACCGGTTTCGCGCTTTTCCTTTTTTGCACTATTGCGCACGACCGCCCGCTTTCCGGACGAACACGTCTCGTGTGCAAGATTGAGCTGTTTTCCGGTTTTTAATTTCTGATCGATGAATGCGGGTCTTCCCGCCTTCCTTCACTGGATTCCTGAAGGAGCTTATAATGTTCGGCTGGTTTGAATCCCGCCTCAATCCCTATCCCGTCGAGGAGCCTACGGTTCCGCCTCAGGGGCTATTTGCATTCTGCTGGCACTATACCAAGCCGGCGGCCCCCTGGTTGCTGACCATGTCGGTTTGCACCATGCTGATCGCGATCGGCGAAGTGGCGCTGTTCCAGTTTCTCGGCAATGTCGTCGATTGGTTGTCATCGGCCAAGCAGGATACGTTCCTGCAAAGCGAAGGCACCAAACTGATCTGGATGGGCGCGCTCATCCTGATCGGCCTGCCGACGGTTGTCGCCATCGATTCCGTCATCATGCACCAGATTCTGCTCGGCAATTATCCGATGATCGCGCGCTGGCAGATGCATCGTTATCTGCTGCGGCAGGGCATGACCTTCTTTGCCAACGAGTTTGCCGGCCGTGTCGCCACCAAGGTGATGCAGACGTCGCTTGCCGTGCGCGAAACGGTGATGAAGATCCTCGACGTCTTCGTTTATGTCGTTGCCTATTTCATCTCAATGCTTGTTGTCGTTGCGGCGGCCGACTGGCGGCTGCTTGCGCCTCTGGTCATCTGGATCATCATCTACGTCTGCATCGTCACGTACTTCGTGCCGCGCCTGCGCAAGATCTCCAAGGATCAGGCGGATGCGCGCTCGATGATGACCGGCCGCGTCGTCGACAGCTATACCAATATCGCCACCGTCAAGCTGTTCTCGCATGCCGGCCGCGAAGAGGTGTATGCCAAAGAAAGCATGGATGCGTTCCTGCAGACTGTACATCGGCAGATGCGCAAGGTGACGCTGTTCCACGTTCTCGTCTATACGAACAACTGCATCGCGCTGTTTGCGATCTCGGCGCTTGGCATCTATTTTTGGATGACCAGCGGCATGTCGGTCGGCTCGATCGCCATTGCCGTGTCGCTCGCCATGCGTATCAACGGCATGTCGCAGTGGATCATGTGGGAAGTCTCGGCGCTGTTTGAAAACATCGGCACCGTCTATGATGGCATGAGCATGATGACCAAGGCGCATGACATCGTCGACAATGACGATGCCAAAGTGCTGAAGGCGCCGCAGGGGGCCATCGCGTTCGAAAACATCGGTTTCCACTACGGCAAGAACAAGGGCGTGATCGAAAACCTCTCGCTCGCTATCAAGCCGGGTGAGAAGATCGGTCTGGTCGGACGCTCAGGCGCCGGCAAGACGACGCTGATGAACGTGCTGTTACGCTTCTACGATCTTGAATCCGGCACGATCCGCATCGACGGGCAGGACATTTCCAAGGCAACGCAGGACAGCCTGCGCGCGCAGATCGGCGTGGTGACGCAGGATACGTCGCTGCTGCACCGGTCCATCCGTGACAACATTGCCTATGGTCATCCGGAAGCCGACGATGCAGCCATCATCGCCGCCGCCAAGCGGGCCAATGCCTGGGACTTCATCGAGTTGCTCGAGGATAACCAGGGCCGCAGGGGGCTCGATGCGCAGGTCGGCGAACGCGGCGTCAAGCTCTCGGGCGGCCAGCGCCAGCGGATCGCGATTGCTCGTGTCTTCCTGAAGGACGCGCCGATCCTGATCCTCGATGAGGCGACCTCGGCGCTCGATTCGGAAGTGGAAGCCGCGATCCAGGAAAACCTGTTTGCCCTGATGAAGGGCAAGACGGTGATCGCGATCGCTCACCGCCTGTCGACGCTGACGGAGATGGACCGGCTGGTCATTCTTGAGGCCGGCAAGATCGTCGAGACCGGCAGCCATGCCGAGCTGGTCAGCCATAGCGGTCTTTATGCCGATCTCTGGTCGCGGCAGTCCGGTGGCTTCCTCGCCGAGGATGGGGATGCGGCAAACCAGAAGGAGGAGGCGGCCGAATAGGCCGCCTTCGAACTTTCCACATGGTATCTCCCGGAACGATCGGCGTGAGCGATATCGGTTTTGAATTTGACATCCTGATCCAGGGTGAGCGAACGGAGGCTTTCGATGCCTTCGCCGCTGCCAATCCGGACTGGGGATGCCGCTACGGAAAGAACGGCGGGTTCCTCGCCGAACCGCCGCAACTGGCCACCGGCGAGCCGTGTGCGCGTACGTATGTGGCGCTGCATGTCGATGCCTATGCGGCCCAGATTTCGGCACTGCGGCCTCTCGGACATGGCCACGCTATTCGCATCGCTGTGTATTTTGACAGTATGACGGTGCCGCCCTTGTGCCTTGGCCTCAAACCCTCGACCATGGCGCTGGTTTCAGCGCTTGGCTATGAAGTCGAATTTTGCCTTTATCCTTGTGCAGACCACGATGACGACGGAAAATCAGACCTCAATCCCACCTTGGGAACATGACGGATTTGTAATCGAAATCACCGGCGCCTGCGGCCGATTAGCGATTGCCGTACGCGCGAAACCGCCTATATCGGACATATGTTCTTGCGCGCCCTGTTTGCCACTTTCGAAAACTGGATACAGCCTTTCGCAGCGCGCGACAGCCTGCAGCCGCCTGAACGGCTGATCCCGTATATCTGGTTCTATATCAGGCAGGCCAAGGCACCGTTCATTGCCATGCTGGTTCTCGGCGGCATGACGGCGGCGATCGAGGCGACACTGTTCTGGTTCGTCGGCCGCGTCGTCGATATTCTTGCAACCGTCAAACCTGGCGACGGCTGGAGCGGGCTGCTTGCGGCACACGGCACCGAGCTGTTCGGCATGCTCGTCCTGATCGGTGTCGTCCGCTTCGTCGTATCGCTGCTGATGTCCCTGGTCGATCAGCAGGTGATCACGCCGGGTTTCTACAATCTGGTGCGCTGGCAGTCCTATTTGCATGTGTCGCGGCAATCGTTGTCTTTCTTCCAGAACGATTTTTCCGGCCGCATCGTCACCAAGGTCTGGTCGGGCGGGCAGGCGGTCGGCGATGTCGTCACGTCATTGATGGAAAGCGTCTGGTTCGTCGGCATCTATTCGGTCTCGACACTGGTGCTGGTTGGTCAACTTGACCTGTCGCTCGCGGTGGTCGTGTTCTTCTGGCTGGTCGGCTTTGGCTTCCTTGCCCGCTATTTCGTGCCGCGTATCCGTCAGCACTCCAAGGAGACGGCCGAAGCGTCCTCGATGCTCAGCGGCCGTATGGTCGACGCCTACAGCAACATGCAGACGCTCAAACTGTTTGCCCGCGACGAGGAAAACGACCGCTACATGCGGCAGGGCTTCGATATCTTCCAAGATACGATCATCCGCTTCACCCGGTTCATTACCGGCGTGCGTGCCTCGATGGCGCTTCTGTCGGGGATCATGATCGTTACCATGGCGGCGATGAGCATCGACCTGTGGCTGTCCGGCGCGATCAGCTCGGGTGCCGTCGCGTTCACAATGGCGCTGATCCTACGGCTGAATTTTCTGTTGAGCCGGATGATGGTGCAGTTCAACGGCATCATGCGCAATATCGGCACGATCCAGAACGCCGCCGAAATGATTTCCCAGCCGGTGCAGCTTGTCGATCAGCCGGATGCGCCAAGCCTCGTCGTCAACAGCCCGGCGATCCGTTTTGACAATATCCGGTTCCATTACGGCAAAGGGCAGGGCGTCATCGATAACCTGTCGCTGACCGTCAAGCCGGGTGAAAAAATCGGTATTGTCGGCCGCTCAGGGGCTGGCAAGACGACACTCGTGAATCTGCTTCTACGCTTTTACGACCTGGAAGCCGGCCGTATTCTGATCGATGGGCAGGACATCTCGATGGTGCGGCAGGAAACGCTTCGCATGCAGATCGGTGTCGTCAGCCAGGATACATCGCTGCTGCATCGATCGATCCGAGACAATATCCTCTTCGGCCGTCCGGATGCCGACGAACACGGCCTGCGCGAGGCGGCCGAAAAGGCCGAAGCTCTGGATTTCATTGAGAGATTGCAAGACCAGCGCGGCCGCTGGGGATTTGACGCCCATGTCGGCGAGCGCGGCGTCAAGCTGTCGGGCGGACAGCGGCAGCGCGTGGCGATTGCGCGGGTGATGCTGAAGGATGCGCCGATCCTGGTGCTTGATGAAGCGACCTCGGCACTCGATTCGGAGGTCGAGGCTGCCATCCAGTCCAATCTTGACCGTTTGATGCATGGCAAGACCGTGCTGGCGATCGCCCACCGGCTCTCCACCATCGCCGCACTCGACCGCCTGATAGTCATGGATCAGGGCCGGATCGTCGAAGACGGTACCCATGAGCAGCTCATCGCGGCAGGCGGTCTCTATGCCGATCTCTGGCTGCGGCAATCCGGCGGATTTCTCGCCCGCGAGGCTGCGGCCGAATAACGCACCCAGGTGTCGCCAGACGGCCTTGTGATGCCGTGTTTTGATCATGCCGGGCGGCGAAAAGCGGTTTGCGAACATTGGCTTCGGTTTTCCCGCGACAATGTGGCTCACCTCTTGCGCTCAAGGCTAGACATCCCCAACGATCAAGCATAGAACGCGCCGGAATGCCGGGGGAATCTGCCGTTTTTTGGGATGGGCAAGGTTTGCCCGGTTTTGGTGCATGAGCGCGGAAGGCGAAAGTTTTCTTCGAATCGTGCATAGAGGCTTATTGATTTGGCGCTGTTCTTTCGCTCAAGTGTCAGCACGGGGCGCGGATCGACGCCGGGGACAGTGCGGTTTCCGCATACATTGCGTGAGAGGATGGTTTAGCCGTGAGCGAACACGAGATATCAAGCGAAACCTCGGGCGAGCCCACTCGCCGCGATTTCCTGTACTTGACCACCGGCATGGCCGGTGCGGTCGGTGCGGCAGCCGTTGCATGGCCGTTCATCGACCAGATGCGCCCTGACGCCTCGACCTTGGCACTCGCTTCGATCGAAGTCGATGTTGCCAGCCTTCAGCCGGGGATGTCGCTGACGGTGAAATGGCGCGGCAAGCCGGTGTTCATCCGTAACCGTACCGACAAGGAAGTCGAGGAAGCCAATGCTGTTGCGCTTGCCGACCTGAAAGACCCGGTTGCGCGCAATGCCAACCTCCCGGCCGATGCGACTGCGACAGACCTTGATCGCTCCGCCGGCAAGGAAAAAGAAAACTGGATCGTCATGATCGGCTCCTGCACGCATCTCGGTTGCGTTCCGCTCGGCCAGGCTGGCGATTTTGGCGGCTGGTTCTGTCCCTGCCATGGCTCTCACTACGATACGGCCGGCCGTATCCGTAAGGGCCCGGCACCGCAGAACCTCGCCGTACCGACCTTTGCGTTCGCTACCGACACAGTCATCAAGATCGGTTGAGGGGAATACTGATTATGAGTGGTGATCATTCAACCTATACGCCGACGTCCGGTATCGAGAAATGGGTGGATTCGCGCCTGCCGCTGCCGCGGCTCGTGCATGACAGCTTCGTTTCCTATCCGGTTCCGCGCAATCTGAACTACGCCTACACATTCGGCGCCATGCTTTCGGTCATGCTGATCATCCAGATCCTGACCGGCGTTGTTCTCGCCATGCACTATGCCGCAGAAACGACGGTTGCCTTCAACTCCGTCGAAAAGATCATGCGTGATGTCAATCAGGGTTGGCTCTTGCGCTACATGCATGCCAACGGTGCGTCGTTCTTCTTCATCGCCGTCTACCTGCATATCGGCCGCGGTCTCTATTACGGCTCGTACAAGGCTCCGCGCGAAATCCTCTGGATCCTCGGCGTTGTCATCTACCTTCTGATGATGGCTGCCGGCTTCATGGGCTACGTTCTGCCCTGGGGTCAGATGTCCTTCTGGGGCGCCACGGTTATCACCGGCTTCTTTTCGGCCTTTCCGCTTGTCGGCGAATGGATCCAGCAGTTCCTGCTCGGTGGCTTTGCCGTCGATAATCCGACGCTCAACCGCTTCTTTGCGCTGCATTACCTCTTGCCGTTCATGATCGCCGGTGTCGTTGTCCTGCATATCTGGGCGCTGCATGTCGTTGGCCAGACCAACCCGACCGGTGTTGAAGTCAAGACCAAGACGGACACGGTTGCCTTCACGCCTTATGCGACCCTCAAGGACGCACTCGGTGTATCGGTGTTCCTGCTGTTCTACGCCTGGTTCGTCTTCTACATGCCGAACTTCCTCGGTCATCCGGACAACTACATTCCGGCTAACGCGCTGAAGACCCCGGCTCACATCGTCCCTGAATGGTACTACCTGCCGTTCTACGCGATGCTGCGCGCCATCACCTTCAATGTTGGCCCGATCGACTCCAAGCTTGGCGGCGTTCTGGTGATGTTCGGTGCGATCATCATCCTGTTCTTCCTGCCCTGGCTCGATACGTCGAAGGTTCGCTCCGCCGTCTACCGTCCCTGGTACAAGCTGTTCTTCTGGCTCTTCGTCATCAATGCCATCCTGCTCGGCTGGCTGGGCTCGCGCCCTGCTGAAGGTCTCTATGTCGTGATGTCGCAGCTCGGCACTCTCTACTACTTCGGCTTTTTCCTCGTCATCATGCCGGTTCTCGGCCTGATCGAGACACCGAAGCGCATCCCGAATTCCATTACCGAGGCGGTTCTGGAAAAACAGGCTGCGAAGAAAAAGCCTGTTGCTGCGTGATGTCTGCGAAGATCAAGGAACCCAAAACAATGAAAAAGCTTGTTACAGGCATTCTTTCGCTCGCAGTCGTCGCCGGACTTGGTGCAGGCATGGTGTTCGCCGCTGAAACCGGTGAAGCCAAGCCTGCTGGTGCTGCCGCCGAGGAAGAGCACGCTGGCGCTACGCCGCACTACCCGATCCACAAGCCGGAGCAGGAAAAGTGGTCTTTTGCCGGACCGTTTGGTCACTATGACAAGGGCCAGCTGCAGCGCGGCCTGAAGGTCTACACTGAAGTCTGTTCCGCCTGCCACTCGATGAACCTTGTGTCCTTCCGTACGCTGGAAGGCCTCGGCTATTCGCCGGCCCAGGTGAAGACCTTTGCCGCCAACTACGAAGTCCAGGACGGCCCGAACGCCGACGGCGAGATGTATACCCGCAAGGCCGTGCCTTCGGACCATTTCCCGTCGCCGTTCCCGAACGCCGAGGCTGCTGCTGCTGCCAACAATGGCGCGGCACCGCCGGACTTCTCGTTGATCGCCAAGGCACGCGGCATCGAGCGCGGCTTCCCGACGTTCATCTTCGACATGTTCACCCAGTATCAGGAAGGTGGCCCGGATTACATCCACGCGCTGCTGACCGGCTACCAGGACGCGCCGAAGGGTGTCGAGATTTCCGAAGGCACGCATTACAACCCGTACTTCGCCAATGCTGCGGCTCTTGCGATGGCAAAGCCGATCTCCGACGATCAGGTCACCTATGACGACGGTTCGCCGCAGACAGTCGAGCAGTATTCGCGCGACATTTCCGCGTTCCTGATGTGGGCCGCAGAACCGCACCTGGAAGCCCGCAAGCGTACCGGTTTCATGGTCATGGTGTTCCTGCTGATCTTCACCGGTCTGATCTACCTGACGAAGAAGTCGGTCTACGCCAACAAGGAACATTGATCGGCGGCCGGTCATCCGGCACTGCATCGAAAGGCCCGGTTCACTCGATGAACCGGGCCTTTTCTTTTTGGTTGCGAGCCTGCATTGCAGGTTGCAATGATGAGCAACGGCGATAGTCTGTCGGCCATATCCTATGGAATAAGAAGGAGGTTTTGTTGCAACTGAACCGTTTCGTTTCCTGGCTCGCGGTGACGGCAGGCTTCATGGCATCATCCCTTGCAGCCGCTGATTTCGATCAGCAGCGTTTCCCGGATGAAAAGGAGTGGCGGGTAATCGTCAGCCCGTATGTCTGGGCCGCATCGCTCAAGGGCAATGCTTCGCTCGCGGGTTTTGACACCGATGTCGAAGTTCCATTCTCCGACACATTCGATCATCTCGATTTAGCCTTCATGGGCAATGTGGAGGTTACCAACGGCACGTGGGGTGCATTCATCGATCTCCAGCACGTGAAGACGAGTCAGGGTGAGGAGCTCCAGTCGCAACAGCTGGATCTCGGCATAACCATGAACACCGTCGAGGGTGGTATCTATTACCGTGCTTACGAGGCGGCGCTTGGTGGTGAAACGGTGTTCGGCCAGCCGCGGCGTCTATCGGTCGAACCGCTGATCGGTGTGCGCTGGAGCCAGCTCAAGGGAACGGTCGAGGCGCTTGGACGAAAAGTGGAAAAGCAGTCGGACTGGTGGGATCCGTTCGTCGGGTTGAGGGTCAATATCGATCTGAGCGACCGCTGGAACCTGTTTACCGAAGCAGATATCGGTGGTTTCGATGTCGGATCGAAATTTACCGTCAATGCCCAGAGCTATCTCGGCTACCGGACAATGATGCTCGGTCAGCCGACCATCCTGCGCGCCGGCTATCGCGTGCTTTATCAGGATTACGAAACCAACGATTTCACCGGTAATCATTTCCGCTGGAATGTTACCCAGCATGGACCCGTGGTCGGTCTTTCCATGCAGTTCTAGTTTTTTATAACGATCGGAGATGATCATGATCGATGGACGTTCAACGTTGATTACCACTATCCTGTCTGCCGTTCTAGCTGGTACGCTTGCAATGGCGCCCGTCGCCGAAGCCTGCACGCGGCTTGTCTACCTGGGGCCGGAAGGCAATATCATTACGGCGCGTTCCATGGACTGGAAGAGCGACGTTGCCACCAATCTCTGGATTTTGCCGCGCGGTATCGAACGAAGCGGGCAGGCCGGTGAAAACTCGATCAAATGGAAGGCGAAATACGGCAGCGTGGTTGCGACCGGCTATGATATTTCGACAACCGATGGCGTCAACGATGCGGGGCTGATGGCCAATGTTCTTTGGCTGGTCGAATCGGAATATCCCAAGTTCGACGGCCAGAGCAAACCCGGCTTGACGATTGCCGCCTGGGCACAGTACGCGCTTGATAATTTCGCCACCGTGGCCGAGGCCGTCGAGGCACTTGAGCGCGAGCCTTTTATGATTGTAACCGACAATGTGCCCGGGGAAAACCGGCGGACGACGCTGCATCTGTCGCTGTCGGACGCGACAGGCGACAGCGCCATCATCGAGTACATCAAGGGCAAACAGGTCATCCACCATGACCGTAAGTATCAGGTGATGACAAACTCTCCGACGTTTGACGAGCAACTTGCGCTGAATGCCTACTGGAAAAAGATCGGCGGCACCGTGATGCTGCCCGGAACCAACCGCGCGGCGGACCGGTTTGCGCGTGCTTCCTTCTATGTCGATGCCATTCCCAAGGAGGAGGACGCAAACCGGGCGCTCGCCAGCGTCTTCAGCGTCATCCGCAACGTCTCGGTCCCCTATGGTCTGAATACTCCAGAGGAGCCGAATATCTCCTCGACCCGTTGGCGTACTGTCGTCGATCACAAGCGCAAACTCTACTTCTTCGAATCTGCGCTGACGCCCAATACCTTCTGGGTCGATCTCAAAACCATCGATTTTTCTGCCGAGACTGGCAAGGTCAAGAAACTCGACCTTGGCGAAAACCAGGATCACACCTATTCGGGCGACGCGACCCCTTCGTTCAAGGACGCCAAACTGTTCCAGTTTCTCGGCCTCTGACCACGATAAACTCGCTGCATCAGCTTAAGGTCACAAACGCAAAACGCCTTCAGGTTATCAGCCTGAAGGCGTTTTTATTTTGGCTTTTACGGCCCGGTACCCGGGCTTAGCTGAAGCGTCCGGCGGCGTGTGCCAGCATCGTGTAGACCTTGCCGGTATCCGACGTGAGGTAGGTCTGGGTCATTACCTTGTCGCGGTCATTGCGGGCGACGTCGCCGAGCAGCTTTTCGAAGTCGGCGATGTAGCGGTCGACTGCCGTGCGGAACTCCGGCTCGCGATCGTACTTGCGCTTGATCTCGTCGAAGGTCTGCTGGCCCTTCAGCGTGTACAGGCGGCGTGTGAACACGTCGCGCTCGCCGCGCTGGTAGCGGCGCCACAGATCGACCGAGGCATCGTGGTCGATTGCGCGGGCGATGTCGACCGACAGCGAATTCAGCGATTCCATCACGTGGCGCGGGTTGCGGGTGTCGCCAGATCTGGTTGCGGCTGCAGGCTGCGCTTCGGCGGCACGCTGCTGGACTGGTGCTGCGGTTGCAGGCTCCTCTTCGCGCGAGGCGCCGCGCAGCAGGTCACGCATCCAGCCGCTGCCTTCTTCGGTCCGCTGACGGGTGGCCGCCTGTGGCTCGGGCTGACGGGCAACCGGCTGCTGGACGGCAGGCTGCTGGGCGGCGGGACGCGGCTGCTCGATGCCGAGGCTACCGCGAAGGGCAGGCTCCGGGCGGCGTTGCTCGACGGCAGGCTGCTGGGTGACGGCGCGGACCGGGGCGGGCGCCACGGCCTGTTGAACCGCCTGCTGCGCCGCTGTCTGCTGACGGACGACTGGTTGGGCGATCTCGAGCTGGCCGGAAGACTTGCCGATGATGTCGGAAAGCTCCTGCAAGGCCTTGATCTGCTCGGCGACCGCACGGCGCATGACCGAGGCATTTTCCTTGGCTTCTTCCGGCAGGTCGAAGGCACCGCGCTTCAGTTCTTCGCGGGTCATGTCGAGTTCCTTGCGGATCTCGTGGGCCGAGCGGCGGATCTCGTCGGTGGCGCCGCTGAAGCGGCTGACCGCTTCTTCGACGGCCTGGCGGATGGCTGCACCCATGTGCTCGGCTGTACCGTCGGACTTCTTGCTGGTTTCGGTCATCAGGCGGTCGATGTCCGACAGCGAGGCGCCGACACTGCCACGCAGACGCGAAGCCACTTCCTTGGAGCGTTCCTCGGCGCGGACGAAGGCACCTTCGACGGAGAGGCTGGCGTCTTCACCAGCCTTGGTAACGGCGGCGCGCATGGCTTCGCTGGCCGACGCGGCGCGGGCTTCGGCTTCCGACAGCGTCTTGCTGACATTGGCGAAGGACGACTGGACGCCGGCACGCAGGTTGCTGGCGATCTCGTTGGAGCGTTCTTCTGCCCGCACGAACACCGATTCCACCGACATGCTGGCTTCGTCGCCGGCCTTGACGACGGCATTGCGCATGGCTTCTGCTGCCGATGCGGCGCGCTGTTCGGCTTCGCTCAGAATGCGGCCGACATCGCTGAAGGACGACTGGATGCCCGAGCGCAGGTTGCCTGCGACCTGGGCCGAGCGGTCTTCGGCGCGCTGGAAGGCGCCATCGACGAAGCCTTCAAGCGCGTGCATGGTCTTTTCGATTTCTTCCGAGCGGCTGACGAGGCCGATGGAGAGCGTGCGCAGCGCATCCTGGCGTTCTTCCAGCGTGCTGACCAGATTGGACTGGGCGGCAGCGAGAAGGTCGGATGCCTGGCCGAGAACCTTGGAGTGATCCTCAAAGCGGCCGACGATGCCGCCGATCTGCGACAGGGTCGAGCCCGAGATGTCGGCGAGCTTGTCAACCTTGCCTTCGAGAAGGCGGGTCGAGGTCGACAGCATGTCGGAGGCGCGGTTGGCGGATTCCGAGAACCGCGTAGTCGTCGATTCCAGCTGCTCATCCATGGCGCCGAGATTGGCGCTGGCCTGCTCGATGACACCGGCAATCGAGCTGTTGCTTGCCGACAACTGGTCGATCAGGCCCATCGCCGTCGATTGCAGACGGTTTTCAACCATCTTCATCGCCTTGGCCGTCTCCTCGGCGCGGGTCGAGATCGCATTCAGCGTTTCGCCGGTGCGGGCGGTCAGGCTGTCGAGCAGCGTGGCATTTTCGGCGCGCAGGCGGTCAGCACTCTGCTGTGCTACTTCGCTGATCCGATCGGCCGCTTCCTTGCCGGTTGCGGCGTACTGATCGATGATCGGGCGGGCCTGTTCGTCGATGATGCGGGACAGTTCGGCGGAGCGGCCGGCCAGCATCGAGTTGAGCTCGCGGGTGCTGTCGTCGAGCGTGGTGCGGATCGTATTGCCACGGGCCTCCAGGGCCTTCTCGACGTCCGTAAGGCTTTGGGTCAGCGACGATGCCTGTTCGGCGACGCGCGATTGTGTCTGAGCAATTCGGGCCGCTGCGCCATCGGATGCTTCGCCGACGGAACGGGCAAGCTCGGCGCTGCGCATGGCTGCGGTCGCGGCCGTCTGTTCCACGGCCGTCTGGAAATCGGCCTGCCGTGCAGCCATCGCCTGAGCGAAGTCTTCACCAGCCTTGGCCAGCAGTTCGGCAGAGCGCTGCGCTTCCGCATCGATGCCCTGGGCTGCTTCGCCGACGGCGCCGCGCAGGTTGGTGACGAGGCCTGCGGCCTTGCCCTCGATCGTGCGGCTGACATTGTCGAGACCGATCGAAAGGGCGCGGTCCATGGTGCCGAGACGTTCTTCGATGCGGCCGGTACCGCCTTCGATGCTGGCTTCGATCCGTGTGGCGGCGGCTGCCGTGACGCGGTCGAGTTCGGCCGTGTGGGTGGTCAGCGTCTCGGTGATACGATTTGCTGCTTCGCCACTGATGCGGTCGATCTCTTCTGTCCGGCCTGCAAGGCTATCGGTGATCATGGCAGCTGCTGCCGTGCTGATCTGATCGAATTCAGCCGTATGGGCAGACAGTGTCTCGGCAATACGTGCTGCGGCAACGCCGCCGATACGTTCAATTTCGTCGGTGCGGCCGGCAAGGCTGTCGGCGATGCGCGCGGCTGCGCGGTCGCTGACCTGATCCAGTTCGGAGACCTTGGCCGACAGGGTATCGGCGATCCTCTGGCCGGCATTGTCGACAAATTCACTGACGCCGCCAACGCTTTCGCGGATGCGGCTTTCCAGCACGCCGAGGCTGCTTTCGATGCGTGCGCCGGTCTCGTCAACACTGCTGTTGATATTGGTGAGCGAGGTGTCCATCCGGTGCGTCAGCGTGTCGGCGGCGCGGCTGATCTGATCTGCCGTCTCGCCAAGCTGAGTGGCAACGTGGCTGGTGCTGGCAAGCATGCGCTGTTCAAGCGCGAGCGCGCTCTTGTCTATGGTGCCACCAAGTTCCGCCTGGCGCTCGTCCAGCGTCATTTCCAGCATGCTGGCGCTGGTGGCCAGCGTCGTGGCGATCGACATCGACTGTTCGGCCAGCACGTCCGAAAGCTGGTCGGTTCCGTGGGCAACCGCGACATTGATCGCGTTGATCCGGTCGTCGAGCGTTGCCCTGATCTGGTCATGCGTGGATGCAAGCGATGTCGACAGCTGGTCGGCGCGGCCGGCAAGTGTCTGCTCGATATCGGCGGCCCTGCCGGTCATGGCGAGCGCCAGTTCGGAAGCATGGCCGGAAAGGGCGCTGGCAATCTCTGCAGATGTGCTGGTCATGGTGCCTGCGATATCGCTGACACGGCCGGACAGATTTTCGGCGATCTCGGCAACACGGCCGGAAAGCTGTTTTTCGATATCCCCAACCCGGTCGGCCATCGTTTCGGCAATGGCGCTGGCCCGGTAGGACAGGCTGTCGGCAATTTCTTCTGTATGGCTGCTGAGCGTATCCGTCATTTCGGTCGCGCGCGCAGACATCGTGCCGGCGATTTCAGCCGAGCGTTCGGACAGAAGCGTGTCGAGGCTGGCCGTCTGGGTAGCGAGGGTGTCGCCAAGCGCACGGCCATGTTCGGACATCAAGCTATCCAGGCGCTCGGTGGTGCCGCCGATGGCCTGTTCGATTGCTCCAGCCGAGGAGGTCAGAACGTTGGCAAGCGCGCCGGTACGGTGAGACAGGATCGTATCAAGTCGCTCTGCCGTGCCATCAAATGCACCGTCGATGGCCGTTGTCGATGAAGACAGGACGTCTGCGAGGGCACCTGTACGCTGCGACAAAATGGTATCAAGCCGCTCTGCCGTGCCATCGAATGCGCCGTCGATCGCCGTTGTCGACGACGACAATACGTTTGCAAGGGCGCCTGTACGCTGTGACAGGATGGTGTCGATCCGTTCTGCCGTGCCATCGAATGCGCCGTCGATTGCCGCTGTCGAGGAGGTCAGGACGTCTGCGAGGGCGCCGGTGCGCTGTGACAGGATGGTGTCGATCCGTTCTGCCGTGCCATCGAATGCGCCGTCGATGGCTGCCGTCGAAGAGGACAGGACGTTTGCAAGGGCGCCTGTACGCTGAGACAGGATGGTATCGATCCGCTCTGCGGTGCCTTCAAAGGCGCTGTCGATGGATTCCGAGCTTGCGGCGAGCAGGCTCGAGAGTTCGACGGTGCGCTCGGACAGTGTGTTGTCGAGCCGCAACTGGCTGGCGGCGATCGACGTGGTGATTTCGTCGGCGCGGTTGGTCAGTGTCTCCTCGATACGGCCGTGGATCGCCTGCAGGCCGTCGATGAAGCCGGTCGTGTGCGTATCCAGGTTTTGAGCAAGCTGCTGGTTGCTTGCAGCAATCGCACTGGTCCGGGCGTCAAGCGTTTCGGCAAGCCGCTGCTGGCTTTCGGTGAGGGCTGTTTCAAGCGAGATCGCGCGGTGGGCGAAGCCGTTCTCAAGCCGGTCCTGCGCCGCTGTCAGTGCGCCCATCAGGCTGCCGGAGCGTTCCTGCAATACGCTGTCGATGCGGACATGCGCGTTGCCGATGGCATCGCTGAGTTCAGCCGTCTTGCCGCTGATAGTCTGCTCGATGAAGTCCTGCGTCGTGCCGAGGGTCGTCGCCAGTGTCAGTGACTGATCCGACAGGGCAGACTCAAAGCGCTCGATACCGCCGTCAAGAATGCTGCCGATGGAATCCGCGCCGCCGTTGACCGACTGGTTGATGCGGGCGAGGCTTTCCATCAGCTTGCTATCGAGCAGGCCGGCACGCTTGTCGAAGGCATTGGCAAACTCGTGGAACCGGCTGTCGAAGGCGGTTGCCAGATGACCGACGGTCGTCTGCAGCTTCTCGTCGAAGAATCCGGTGCGCAGATCGATATCCATGATCATGTCGTCGGCGCTGGATTTCAGGCTCTGGCGGAAGCTTGCGCCCTTTTCGTCCAGCGTCGCGTTCAGCGTGTGGAGAATGTCGTCGAGGCCGCCAGTGATGGCTTGCTGGCCAATGTTCAGGCTCTCGTTGAGATCACGCGTGCGGGCGATCAGCGTCTCGTTCAGCTGGCGGGCGCGTTCGTTGAGGGCTGCGTTCAGCTTTTCGGTATTGGCGTCGAGCGAGGAGGCGCGGGTCTCGAACTGACCGAGCAGTTGCTGGCCGCGCTTTGCGAGCGTCTGGCTCAGATTGTCGAGACGGGTATCGAATTCGTTGCTGAGCGAAACGCCAGCGGTCGTCAGGCCCGAGAGCAGGGCATCGGTGCGGGTCGACAGCATGGCGCCGATCGTCTGGGTGGCGCTGTTTGAGCGCTCCATCAGGGCTGCGGCACGGGTCTCGATCATCGATGCAAATGCCTCGCCGGACGTGGCGATGCGGTTGGAAATATCGTCACCGGCAAGTGCCAGTTCGTCCTTGAGCTGGGTATGGGCGCCGGAAATCGATGAACGGATGCGTTCGGCATGGCCGACGATGGATTCGCGCTCGAGGCCGAGCTCCTGAACCAGCGTGCGGACGCGCAGTTCGTTGTCGCTATAGCTGCGCTCCAACGCGTTGACTTCGGAATGAACCAGGGTTTCCAGTTCGGTGGCACGGGCGATCGTCCGCTCGATACCTTCGTTCATTGCCGAAACTTCGCGGCGGACGGCCTGGCCGACCGTCATGATGCGTTCGGAGGCTGCGGTTTCCGGCTCGGCCAGGCGCAAGGCGACTTCGGCCATGGAGCGGGCGGCGCTGCGCAATTCCTGGGCGCGCGAAATCATGATGGCAAAGGAGAAAAACAGCATCACCGGCAGGATGATGAAGATCGCTACACCGATGGCACCCGGCATGGCCGACAGGTCGGTAAGCGAGCGGATTTGCCAGATTTCCGGGCCGTAGAGAAGATTGGCGACACCAAGGCCACCGATGATCCACAGGGCGGAGACTGCTGCAGCGATGCGCATCGCCGAGCGGCTGGAGCGGACGTCCAGCGATCGCAGGATCGCGGCCGGAGTCTTGCGGCCATCGTCGTTTGCTGGCGCAAAAGAGGGTGCCTTGGGGGCTGGCTCCGGAGACAGGTTTCTTTGGGTTTCGGCAGCGCGGGCAGCCTTGGCTGCCTGTTCCTGCTGGGCTTTTTGCGTCTTCGCCTGGCTGAGTGCAGGTGACTGTTTGGCCGGCTCCGACACTTTCTCCTCTGGATGATCCAGCGAAGTCTTGTCGTTGAGGGCAGACTTAAGCTCGTCAAAATCGATTTTCAGAGCGTCTTCCAACGCCTGAAATGCCTTGTCGTCGATCGACTCATTGCTTTTATTTGTCGCCATGCGGATACGCCTCGTTACCAAACTGTCCTTTCGGAAGGATCCGCCGCAACACCGCCTGCATTGGGAACACCTCCGAAACTCGGACGGTGACATGAGGATACGCGCATCACATTTACGCAGAACCCTGACATGCACCCATTTCAAACACGCACCGGCGGACAACGCATTGAGACCCGTAGGTACTTCATTCAATACAGCTTTCCGCCAGGACCCGATTACACCCGGAGATGTAAACATATCCCTCAACGTACCGTAGTGACACATTCACCGGTTTCTTACAATTAAGCCCCTCCGGCATTCGTTAAAATCCTAACAAGTTCTTAATGAAAATTGGAGGCGTTTTGGCCAAAAACCCTTGTAATCAGGCGGTTTAATGGCCGTTAACTATGACAAGCGAAAGCTGCCCGCATTGCGCCGCGTTTTAATCAGATAGCAGCGACGCTCCGGCTTAATCAGCTTCAGAGGTAATGCAAATGGCGGCTTTGCAGGGCGGGTGACCATACGGTGCGCGCCATCTTGAAGCCACATAATAGGTAGACGGGTCAGGCACTTCCAGACAAATCCGGGCAATCCGGGACGTCATGGAAGAGCGAACCGGGTAAAAACGGGACGACCGGTTGCGAGCCGGTGCGTCAGAAAAAAACACAACAAGGACATTGGCACATGGCGGCTCTCAAGATCGCATTCGAAGCACCTGACAATTTCGGGGGCGCTTGCCCTTCCACGTCGAGGCCCATCGATCTCGTGCATCTGGCGACGCAGACGATGGGTGACAAGCTTCTCGAAATCGAAGTGCTGCAAATGTTTGCCCGCCAGACCCGGCAGTTGATGAAGGACCTTTCGTCCGACAGCGCCGACGCCAGGCTGGCGACTGCCCACCGGCTGCGTGGAGCGGCGCTGGCCGTTGGCGCTTTCGGTGTGGCCGAGACCGCCGCCGCGGTTGAAGCGGCGCCGCAGGATGCCGGCAATCTCGCCGCCCTCGGCGCGGCCGTGCTTGAGGCCGAGCTGTTTATCCTCAAACTCTGCCGGTAGTTCATGGCAATGGCCGCTCCGGCAAATGCCGCAGCGACAAAGGGCCACGGGTGCTGCTGCTCCAGGCCCGAACCCCTTCGAGTTGACTGGCGAAGGGATTTGTTGGAAGAAATCGGATGAATTCGCCGCGTTTCAACGCCGCTCCAGTTTCGGGGCGGCGCTGTTTTTCCTGCGGCTAGCCGAAACAACGCCAAGCATCCGGAAGAAACAATGCCAAAACTGAGTATCATCGCCTTTGACGGCACGCGCCACGATCTTGAGGTTCAGGCCGGCTCCACCGTCATGGAGAACGCCGTACGCAACTCGGTGCCCGGCATCGAAGCCGAATGCGGCGGCGCCTGTGCCTGTGCTACCTGTCATGTCTATGTGGATGATGAATGGTCGGCGAGGGTGGGTGCGCCGGAAGCGATGGAAGAGGACATGCTCGATTTCGCCTATGACGTGAAGCCGACCTCGCGGTTGTCCTGTCAGATCAAGATGAGCGACGGCCTGGACGGGCTCGTCATTCATGTTCCCGAGCGTCAGGCCTGAGTTTCTGGCGAATTCCGGTTGTGATGACCAAAAAAAG
Source organism: Rhizobium sp. Root1204 (assembly GCF_001424965.1). Classification (NCBI taxonomy): domain Bacteria; kingdom Pseudomonadati; phylum Pseudomonadota; class Alphaproteobacteria; order Hyphomicrobiales; family Rhizobiaceae; genus Rhizobium; species Rhizobium sp. Root1204. Next base: position 537,382 of record NZ_LMCZ01000034.1, on the reverse strand, counting down.
CCCCGCTGTCGCGATCGACCTGCGGGGCCAGGAGGGCGCATCGCATGCAGATGAGGGAGGGAACATCTGCTGCATCAAGATACGCCAGGAGAACACAACTTGCCTGATGGCTCCGGCCGGTCGAACATCAATCCGGAACGGGACAGTCAAGCACAAGACAATACTTCCGGTTTGGCGCAGTCCACGCGGTGGCGCATTCAGTAATCCGGAGCGGAGTGAGGTCAGCTTGTTTTTCTGCTCTTCACTCTATGCTTTCACTGTACATCAACTTTCCACGTTGTTGTATCGCTAGAAATCACCAATGATATACTGTTGACGCGCAAGCTGCGTGGTTTCTCAATTCGGACTGTTTGAGGCAGCGATTCGGCGGCAGGGGCCGCGTTTACTGCTTTTTCAGTGTATCAAGCCGGTACTGCAGCAAACGGATCATCCGGCGGTCGAAATTGGCGGCTTCCATCCTGTCGAAGCGTGCCTGATCGCGGTCATGATCCTGGATCGCGCTTTCGCTCAGCCGTGCAACACGGGCTTGCATGCGCTCGCAATCAGCCTCCGGTCTCAGCGACAGGAAGTCCTTTTCCAGCTTGCGGGCATGATTGCGGGCAATTTCGGCATGGCGCTCCTCGTGGCGCTTGATGTCACTCGACAGCGTATCCCAGACGAGGGCGAGGTCGCGGTTTGCCTTGTTACGATTTTTCCAGCGGGGCAGGATCAACCTTGTGCTGAGTGTGACTTTTGCACTGCCGACTGCGCAGCGATTGCCGTGCTTCACATAGGTCACCGTACCGCCAAACTTGATCTTGGTGGCGCCAGGATGGCGTGAACCGCTGCTCTTCATCATCGGTCCGTTTTCCGACAGGGCCTTGTCCAGCTCCTCCGCCGTGCGGCCACCGATCGAGAAATACGTGATGCTCTTGTTCACTACGGTTTCGGCATGGGCTATCGAAGAGGAACTCGCCACGACGCTTGCTATCAGAAGCGCGGCGAATGAAATGCGGCCAGTTGGCATATGTTTACAGGTCTCGGCAGTTGAACTTCTCAAGAGCTTGGGGCATAGCCAGCCGGAGCGCAACAGCAAATAGGCAACAGCCCCCGGTAAACCGGAAAAGCCAATGTATTTCGGGTATTTGCGGTTAGACAATTCTGTTTGCACCTCTGGTGCTGCCAAATGCTCGCCGATCTGCAAGCCGTGTGCAAGAAAGGGAATGAAACAGTCATGACCGATCCTTTCCAGCCATTCGAATGGGTGTTGGCGCATGGCCGTTCATTGACGCTCGGTCCGAAAGGGCGATTGATGGCGATTATCAACGTGACTCCGGATTCGTTTTCCGACGGCGGCAGCTATAGCGAAACAGAGGCAGCGGTATCGCAGGCGCTGCATTGCATCGAAAACGGCGCCGAAATCCTCGATATTGGCGGTGAATCAACCCGTCCTGGCGCCGCCGTGGTGACGGCTGCGCAGGAGCAGGACCGTGTGCTGCCCGTGATCGCCGCTCTTGCCAGCCGGACTGACGTGATCATTTCCGTGGATACATACCGCGCCGAGACGGCCAGCCTCGCGATTGCGGCAGGCGCCCATATCATCAACGATGTCCACGGGCTGCAGCGTGAGCCTGACCTTGCCAATGTTGCGGCGGCGACCGGCGCGGGCCTGTGCATCATGCACACGGGCCGCGACCGCGAGAAGCTCACTGATGTGGTCGCCGATCAGTATCATTTTCTTGAACGGTCGCTGGAGATCGCGGCAGCAGCCGGTGTCGACCGTCAGCGGATCGTGCTCGATCCGGGCTTTGGATTCGCCAAGGATACAAACGAGAATGTTGCATTAATGGCGCGGTTTGACGAGTTGTCGGGTTTCGGTCTGCCGCTTTTGGCGGGCACCTCGCGAAAGCGCTTTCTCGGGGCCATTACTGGCCGGGAAGCGCCGGAGCGGGATGCTGCTACCGCCGCAACAACGGCGCTGCTGAGAATAGCAGGCGCTGCGGTTTTCCGGGTACACGATGTCGCAATCAACAGGGATGCGCTTCTGGTGGCTGATGCTATGCTGGCCGCAAAAAGAAACATGACGGGACGGCCTGGGAAGGAAAATCGACTATGAAACCGATCTACACGATCACCCTGAAGAACTGCGCCTTCTTTGCGCGCCACGGCGTCCATGACGAGGAGGAATTCCTCGGGCAGCGTTTTTTCGTCGATGCGGAGCTGGATGTCGAGCAGGGGACAGCGCTGATTGAAGATTCTATCGATGATACAGTGCATTACGGCATTGCCTTCACCGAGATCGAGAAGATCATTACTGGCCGTCGGCGCTACCTGATCGAGGCTTTGGCACTGGAAGTGGCGACCACGCTCTGTTCGGTTTTCCCGCAAGTCCGCCGGGCAAAGATATCGATCCGTAAGCCGAATGCGCCGGTTCCCGGTGTGCTCGACTATGTCGAAGTCACGGTTGAGCATTTTGCCTGATATGGACGGGCATCTGGCGACGCTTGGCCTCGGTGGTAATATCGGCGACCCGGCCGTGTCGATGGCGCGCGCGCTCGTCCTTCTGGACACGCGGGCCGATTGCGCGGTGGCGCATGTATCCAAACTCTATCGAACGCCGCCCTGGGGAAAAATCGATCAGGACTGGTTCTTCAATGCCTGTGCTGCGGTGAGGACCACGCTGTCTCCGGAGGATCTGCTCGATGCCTGCCTGTCGATCGAGCGCCAGATGAAGCGGGAGCGGCTGGAGCGCTGGGGGCCGCGGACGATCGATATCGACGTGCTGACCTATGACGGCCGCACCCAACATTCGCAGACGCTGGAAATACCGCATCCGCGGATGACCGGGCGTGGATTTGTCCTGAAGCCGCTTGCGGATTTCGCGCCGGATCTGGCCATTGCCGGCCGCACCGTTGCGGAGTGGCTGGCGGATGCCGATGTGGTGGGCATCGAAATTGCTGATCCACGCAGCGACTGGTGGCGACAAATTTCGGCAGCGGCGTCACCGTGAACGCAAAAGAGCCGGACAAGCCGGCTCTCTGAAGGTGTTTTACAGGTAAGTTTTACTCGATCGAGCCGACAGCCATGTTGTCGACCTGGCGGTTAAGGCTGACGCCGATCAACGGAACCATCGTGTCTTCGACCTTGACCGAGATGGTGATGTTGAGGGTGGACGGATCCTGCAGCCGGGCGATCATCGCGCCGTTCAGCTTCTTGCGATTGATGCCGACGACGACCTTGTCCTTGGCGACGTTGCCCGAGACAATATCCAACCCCTTGCCATTAGCGCCGTCGAGGAACTTGCCGGTATAGGTCTTGCCTTTCTGAGTGATCAAAGCTGTCATCGGCTGCTTGAAAACGCCGACGCGGCAGGTACCATCGAGTTTGATGCCTGCGGACGCGCCTTCCGCCGGTTCGCCGATCAGGTCGCAGGTGAATTTCGTCCCCTTGTACTTACCGGCGACGATTTCGCCAGGGCCTTTCCATTGACCGGAAACCTGTTCGAAAAACGCCTTGTCATCGCCCGAAAAAGCGGGCGACGCTGCGCAGGTCAGGGCTGCGAGTGAGGCTGCGGCAACGCCGCGAGCGATCAAAGAAGGGCGCGAAAACATGAACGATCCTTGAAGGTCGATGTCAGGAATGTGAGGCTACATTTGCACTTAAATGGTTAATGGAGCGTTGCGTCGGTCTGCTGGATGATGGTGAAAAGAGCCCGCGGAATGTTTTGTCAGGATGTTTCCACGCAGTTGAAACCATTGGAAATGCTGATTTTTCACGCGGGATCACCATGACGTGTGCAGCGGTGACCGGATGTGCTTTTGAAACCGCTGCGCTGTTTGTTACGTAGTTGCGCATATAAAGGGAGGTTCGGGATGACCATCATGGACGATATCGAGTCGCGCCCCGCGCCGCAGAATGACGAAAAAACCATCATATACCGCCACCGCATCGCCACGCGCATAACCCACTGGATCTGGGCGATTACGCTTTTCTTTTTGTTGTTGAGTGGGTTGCAGATCTTCAACGCCCATCCTCAACTCTATATCGGCAATCAATCCGGCTTCGAATTCGAAAACAGCGTCCTCTCAATGCGTGCAATGCAAGCCGCCGACGGGACGGTTGGGGGGTACACGACAGTTCTTGGTCACAGTTTCGATACGACCGGCGTGTTCGGCATGAGCGGCCCGGCCGGTAACCCATCCTATCGCGGTTTTCCCGCATGGGCGACGCTGCCTTCCTACCAGGATCTGGCGACTGGCCGCGTCATACACTTCTTCTTTGCCTGGCTCTTCTCCGCCGCCTTCCTTGTCTGGTTCGCTAGCAGCCTGATCAGTGGGCATCTGACGCGCGATATTCTTCCCTCCGTCGCCGATATCAGGTCTTTGCCGCGTAGCATCGTTGATCATCTGCGCTTCCGGTTCCATCATGACGGCCGTTACAACGGGCTGCAGAAATTGGCCTATGCTGGCGTGTTGCTGGTGATCTTTCCGCTGATCATTGCGACCGGTCTGACAATGTCTCCGGGTATGAATGCGGCGTGGCCGTGGCTGCTTGATATTTTTGGCGGCCGCCAGACGGCGCGGACCATCCATTTCCTCTGCATGGCAGCGCTGGTGGCTTTCTTCGTCATTCATATCCTTATGGTGATCGCGGCAGGACCGCTGAATGAAATGCGCTCGATCATTACCGGCTGGTATCGCGCAGACAAGAAAAACGAGGAGCATTCGGCATGACCCGGTTTATCATCAACCGCCGAAAGTTCCTGACCCTTGCAGGCGTCGCCGCGTCTACCGTTCCGCTTTCTGGCTGCGATGCCTTTGACAGCTTTCTCTCAGGTCAAAGCCCGGTGCGCGAGTTCCTTGCGTCGGCAAACGGGCTGACCTACCGCGCCCACCGCGCGCTGATTGGCGCCGACACGCTGGTGCCGGAGTTTGCAGCCAGCGAAATCCGTCAGGGCCAGCGGCCGAACGGCTCCACCGACCCGACTGATGCGGATTATCTTGCGTTGAGGGAGACGAGTTTTTCCAACTACCGGCTGGTAGTCGGCGGGCTGGTCGAAAAACCGCTCAGCTTCAGCCTCGATGAACTGCGCAATATGCCGGCGCGTACGCAGATCACCCGCCACGACTGTGTCGAGGGATGGAGCTGTATTGCCAAATGGACCGGCGTGCCGCTCCGCCAGATTCTCGATGAGGTCCAGGTGAAACCGGAAGCGCGTTTCGTGGTGTTTCATTGCTACGATACGATGGACCTCGGGCTGCAGGGCGCCGTGCCTTACTACGAATCGATCGATCTCATCGACGCGCGCCATCCGCAGACAATTCTGGCCTATGGCAATAACGATAAGCCGCTGGCGATTGCCAACGGCGCGCCGCTGAGGGTGCGTGTCGAACGGCAACTCGGCTACAAGATGGCGAAATACATCAAGGGTATCGAGCTTGCATCTTCGCTGGCGCCGTTCGGCGGCGGCAAGGGCGGCTTCTGGGAAGATTTGGGTTACGACTGGTATGGCGGCATCTAGAGGTGCTTCATCGTCAAACGGGAACGCTTTATCCGTCGCCTTCCGGTGTCTTCGTCCTGGATGATCCGGGCGTCAGATCGCCGATGAAATCGCCGATGCCGGGGCGTTTCAGCGCCCGGAACGGCATCGGCCGGCACAGGTCCATCGCGGCAATGCCGATGCGCGCGGTCATCAAGCCGTTGATGACGCCTTCACCAAGCCGCGCCGATAGTTTCGAGGCAAGGCCATGGCCAAGCACTTGTTGAATGAGGCTGTCTCCGGCGGCAATCGATCCGGTGACCGCCAGATGAGCAATGACGTCGCGCATCAGCCGCAACAGCCCCAGTGTACCCGGCCGGCCGCCATAGAGGTCGGCCATTGCCCGGATCAACCGCGCCGACTCATAAATCACATAGCCGAGGTCGACGAGGGCGCGCGGGCTGACGGCGGTGACGATCGAAACGCGCTTGGAGGCATTGAGGATCAGGCCTCGGGCTTCGCGATCAAGCGGCGTCAGCAGCTCGCGCTCGGTCAGATCAAGCAGGTGAGGACCGTCGATAATCTCCGTTTCGGTTTCCTTCAACCGAAGCCGGCCCCGCGCCGTCTGCGGCTTGCTGGCCAGCAGATGGACGAGATGGGCCATGACCTGCCGCGCCGGTTTTGCCGTTTGAGACAAGCTGGCATCGATTGTTTCCTGTTTCAGGGCCTGTACGGCATTCAGCCGCATCAGGCCCGACAATTCGCGGGCGATGATAACCAGGAAGGCGATCAAGCCGATGGCGGCAGCGGCGATGGCGAGATAACCGAGCCAATCCGACCGGGTGAAGAGATCGCGTATAAGGCTATCGACCCAGAGGCCGACGGCCAGCGATACGAGAACGCCTGCAGCGCCGACCGCAAGCTTGGCAAAGGAGAAGCGGCGCTTGCGCGGTGCCGCCTCCGGCGTGTCGGGCAAAGCGGTCGTCGTCGCCGCGAACGGATCATCCGCGTCCGCCGTCATGACGATCTTGTCGTCGAAACTGGCCGGTGGACGTCTCGTCGGAGCCTGCTTTTCGGCAGAGGTGGGATCATTGCTGATCGTGAACACAGCGGGCTTGCGCTGCGGAAACTTGGGTGTGTCGCTCATGCCAGCCGGTCTCCGAACAGGAACTGCATGGCCCGGTCGAGCCGGATGTGCGGGACGGACAGTTTCAGGCCGCCGCCGGTCTCCTCGATATGCGGTGGCCGGAAGCGGACGAAGCTCAGCTCGGGTACCAGGCTTTCTTCCGGCTTTGCCTCAAGATCTTGAAAAAGCTCATCAGGATTCTTCGGTAAGTCACCGGTAAATATAGCTGTTTTCCGTTCTCCATCGAAGGTTTCGCCATTGATTTTTTCGCCGGCGATCGGTGTACCCACGATGACTGGTAGCGTGTGCCCGTCATGCTCGACGGTCGCCTCGCGGGTCGCCCTGACAGAGGCAATGGCCATGACTTCAAGGCCTGCTCCACTCATGCCGATGCGCTCGACGGCGCGCCGGACAAGGCGCTCGGTGATCCGCTCGAGCCGGTCGTGGCTCTCATGGTGCAGATGGTCAGCCTTGGTGGCGGCGATCAGCACCTTGTCGATCCGCTTTGTGAGGAAGGACGACAGGAAGGAATTGGTTCCGGGCTGGAAGCTCGCCAAAACGTCGGCCAGCGCGCTTTCCAGATCCTGCAGCGATTCCGGGCCGCGATTGATCGCCTGCAGGGCGTCGATCAGCACGATCTGCCGGTCGAGCCTGGCGAAGTGCTCGCGAAAGAACGGTTTGACCACATGGGTCTTGTAGGCCTCGTAACGCCGCTCCATCATCGCCCAGAGAGAGCCTTTTGGCGCACGGCCTTCGGGTAGGGATGGTAGCGGCGAGAAGGTCAAGGCTGGTGAGCCTTCGAGATCGCCGGGCATCAGGAACCGGCCGGGTGGCAGGGTAGATAGGGAACGTTCGTCCGACTTGCAGGCCTGGAGATAGCGGGTGAAGACTTCTGCGAGTGCGCGCGCATCCGTCTCGGAGGCGGCGGCGGTCACATCCAGCGACGAGGCCAGCGACAGCCAGGCCGCTGACAGTTCTGCGCGAACACCGGTTCGGGCGCGATCTGCCGTGTGTCGGCTGAATGTGCGAAAATCCTGGGTGAGCAAGGGGAGGTCGAGCAGCCATTCGCCGGGATAGTCGACGATGTCGATCGACAGCCTGCCGGGTGAAAAGACCCGGTTCCAGCCGCTGGCGCTCTCATAATCAAGCGTGATGCGCAATTGCGAGATCGCCCGTGTCGAATCCGGCCACAGCCGGTCGCGAACAAGTGCTGCAATATGGTCTTCGTACTGGAAGCGCGGCACCGCATCATCCGGCTGCGGCTCCAGCCGGATTTTCGAGACACGTCCGGAGCGGACGGCTTCGAAGACCGGCAAGCGGCCGCCATTCAAAAGATTGTGGACCAACGACGAGATGAACACGGTCTTGCCCGCCCGGGAAAGACCGGTAACGCCAAGGCGCAAGGTTGGATTGACAAAACCCGATGCGCGGTCGGTCAACGTGTCGAGCGCAAGTTTTGCGTCGTCTGTGAAGCGGGTCATGAATGGCGGCAAGATTTCGGGCCTCGGATATACGTGCGATATGGCTTTCCTGCCATGTCTGTCGTTTGCGATATAGTGCGCCGGGGTGGTCGAATAAAGGTTGCAACAGGCGGGTGGTGCGCAGAGTTCACCGGCTATGAGTGTCCGGATCTAACCATGCGGCTAATATCCCAAGCGGTAGCCTGGTATCGGAGGGGCGCACCTCGAAGTCGATGACAGCAAGCGCACCTGCAGGATAGCCGGCCGGGGCAGCTTTGGTTGCGGCCTCTTCGCCGAGAACCTCATTCAGGATCTCCTCGATCACCGGATTATGCCCAACCACCATCAGCGCTGAAAGGGCCGGGGCCTGGCTGCTGATAATGTCGCGATAGACATTCGCTCCGCCGGCATAGAGCCCGTCGATATAGCGGATCTCGAGGTCTTCTGACATTGCGCGCCGGAGAGCATCCGCCGTCTGGCGGCAGCGCACGGCGGTTGAGCAAAGAACAATATCTGGCCTTAGGTCCTGATCTGCCGCCATGTCTGCGAGGACTTCGGCATCGGCAAAGCCCGCATCGTCCAGCGTCCTGTCGAAATCCTTCTGGCCCGGGAGGGCCCACGCGGCCTTGGCGTGCCGGAGAAGGAGGAGACGGAAAACCGGGGCAGACGCAGCGGGCATGGTAAATTTCCTGGAAATGGCATCGCCACCCGAACCATCAATCCCGGTAGCGGCATCGATGGTTCGGCTTTGTATGCGTTTTGTCCGCCGGGACTGCCGAAAGATCAAGCCGTGACGCCCCGTTTTCCAAAAGGGCCTCGTCCAGGATTGGATTGATCGGTTCGAGCGGGAGTACAGCGAAGGGGGCTGGCGCAAATGAGGAAGAGAAAACTCTGCCTATTTGTTGTGCTGCGGAGAACTCGAAAAAAGCCGGATCCGAACCTTTGCTCCGCCCAAGTTGCAGTTTTGGTCACAGATGCTGAACATCGTGCGCAAGACAATTTCGAGAAAAATCCCAAATCTGTAATTTTGATGAAATATTAGCCTGTTAGCCTGTCAAGTAAGCAAGGCTTAAAAAACGGTGGGCTGTTTTTCAAAGACTTGAAACGGCGCGTGCATGGGTCTATACACCGCCGCACATGAGATGTTCTTCAGGAGAATCGCGTTGAGTGAGAAGATCGATCTTAGTTCCTTTGTCTTGTCTGAGACCGAGGAATTCATGAATACCAACCAGCGTGCATATTTTAGAGCAAAGCTGAACGCCTGGAAAAATGATATCCTCCGCGAGGCCCGGGAAACACTCGGACACCTGGCTGAGGAAAGTGCAAACCACCCTGATCTTGCAGACAGAGCATCATCGGAAACCGACCGGGCCATCGAGCTTCGCGCACGGGACCGGCAGCGCAAGTTGATCTCCAAGATCGATGCGGCCCTTCAGAGAATTGATGAGGGTACGTACGGATACTGCGAAGAAACCGGTGAACCGATCGGGCTGAAGCGTCTTGACGCAAGGCCGATTGCAACCTTGTCGATCGAGGCTCAGGAGCGTCACGAGCGGCGGGAAAAAGTCTACCGCGACGAGTAATCTTTTCAGTCACAAACATAAAAACGGCGCGAGATGATCGCGCCGTTTTTGCTTTGTGGCCATTGTCATTTGTGCTTGAGCCGAATGCCTGCAGCAGGTCGGTTCAGTTTTTGCGGTTTGCGGCAATCTCGTTCAGCATCCGGTTCATCTCGTCCTCAAGCGAAGGCTCTGTGCGGCCGCCCTGCGCCGGGCCAAGGCGTGGTTCCTGACGGATTGCCGGGTTGGGCGTAGCGGCGTACGCACGCGTTTCGCTATCGACGCGGACGGGGTCGGCGGTCAGCTTGCCAAGGTCACCGGTGATCTGGGCATCGAGAATACGTTCAAACTCGAGGGCGCTTGCGTCCTTCTGTGCTTGAGTATCTGGCAGGCTTTGCACGGCTTGTACTTGCGTTGCAGGGGTAACTGCAAGGGCAGGCGTCTGGGGCAAGGGCCGCTCTGTGGTGACGGATTGATTGGCTGCCAGCACCCGCGAACGCGCAGCATCCAGGATATCCTCCGGAGACCTGGCAGTCTCGATTGCGACAGGCGGCGGCGTGTTCGACGCGACGGGTTGCGGGCGAATTTGAGCCTGGGCTGGAATGGCCCGATCAAGAGGAGTCTGGCGTGGCGCGATGCTATCGGTTCGGGTTTGCACCGGCTGGACGGTTCTGGCCGGTGGCGTAGCAGCATCGGCGCTTTCACCATACAGAACTTGGCCCATGGCTGACACCGGTGCCGATTTGACCTCGGCCTGCGGGGTAGGGGCGAGGCGGCGTTCCGTGACGGGACGCTCTGCTGGTGGGCGCTCGGTGAGTGAGCGCTCTGCCGCTGGGCGTGCGGCAATGGCTGCATCGGCTGGTGGCTGTGCGATAGCAGCCTGCATCTGTGGCTGGGCGGTCGATGCAATGCGGCTTTCGATGACCACATCGGTCGGTCCGCCGATCATGATCAGGTGCTCGACATCATCGCGGCGCACCAGCACCAACCGTCTGCGTGTATCGATTGCCGCTGCATCGAGAACCGCCAGCCGCGGCTGCCGGTTCTTGCCGCCACGGATGAAAGGCGAGGAGGGTCTGTTGCGCATGAACCGCAGCACGGCGACCAGGCAAAGCAGGCCGAGAGCAACAGCGCCCGCTGCAATAATGAAACGGGTACCGTTGTTGCCAACGATATCTTCGATCATATGCTGTACTCCTTCGTAAACCCGCGCCTTATGCCGAATTGACGGCTTTTTTCCGGTCGCAACAAACAGTGCCCGTCATTGTCGTAGCGCCAATGTAGCGCTGTTTCCAGCTTCGGCGAGGTTTTGCAGGACATTCCCTGTGAATTGACCGCAATGCCTTTCATAGAGATGCTTTCTGCTCTTCCCTGCGGCTGTTAAAGATGATTCTTGCTTGGTGTTTCGCGGGCCCGCCGGCGCGGGTGCAGATTTGCCCCGGCTACCGTTGAGACGAGCATGAAGACCAAACCCGCACGCTCATACCGGACGTGCATGGCACGGTTGAAAAACGAGGGCCTTATGACGAAATTGCGGCAGGCAGGTGACTATCACATGCCGATTGTAGACCGTGGGACGCGGCCGGGAACGGTGCTGCGGATCATTCTGCTCGCCATCGTGCTGACAGCGTCCGCTGTCGCTTTCGTCCTCTTTAAGGATCAACTGGAAAACCAGATTGTCCTCGGTATTCTCGGCGTGCTGGCCATGGTCGGCATCTTCTTCCTGGTCTCGTCGGTCATCGGCTTTATCGAGGTGATGCCGCAATCGCGCCCGGACGAGTTGGCGCGCGCCTTCCTTGACGGTCATCAGGACGGCACGCTGGTGACCGACCGCAAGGGCCGGATCATCTACGCCAATGCGGCTTATGGTGCGCTGACCGGCGCCACCAAGGCCACCGAAATCCAGTCGCTGGAAACGATCCTGTCGCGCAACCGCGAGGCGACGGAAGCGATCTACCGGCTCACCAACGGTCTGCACGAGGGCAAGGCCGGCCATGAGGAGTTCCGGCTTTTGAAGCCGTTGCGCTCGGGCGGCGGTTCGGCAGGTTCCGGCGCCCATTGGTTCCGTTTGAAGGCACGCGTCCTGCCGCTCGAGGACGGTGGCCACAACCCGTTCTATATCTGGCAGATTTCCGACATCACCTCCGAGCGCGATGACCAGGAGCGCTTCTTCAAGGAACTGCAGAATGCGATCGATTATCTCGATCACGCGCCGGCCGGTTTCTTTTCGGCAGGCAAGAAGGGCGAGATTTTTTACGTCAATGCGACGCTTGCCGATTGGCTTGGTCTGGATCTGACCAAGTTCCAGCCGGGATCGATGACGATCGCCGATCTCGTCGCAGGCGAGGGGCTGGCATTGGTCCAGTCCGTGCAGGCCGAGCCCGGCCTGAAAAAGACCAAGACGCTCGATCTCGATCTGCGCAAGGTCAATGGCCAGAGCTTTGCCGTGCGCATGGTGCACCGGGTTTCCTCTGCCCGCGATGGTGCTCCCGGCGAAAGCCGCACGATCGTTCTTGCCCGCTCCAACGACGATGAAAGCGATCAATCGGCCTCGATCGCGGCGATGCGATTTACCCGCTTCTTCAACAATACGCCGATGGCGATCGCCTCCGTTGATGGCGACGGCCGGATTCTGCGTACCAACGCGCCGTTCCTCAAACTGTTCTCCGCCGTCGTTTCGCAGGATGACATGGAACATGGCGCGCTGCTGGAGGCTTTCGTTCACGGGACCGACCAGACGCGGCTGCGCGATGCGCTGGATGCTGCCAAGGACCGGCAGGGCGATATCGCGCCGATCGATTCGCTTCACCCGACCGACGAGGCGCGGCATTTCCGCTTCTATGTAAACGCGGTCATCGACCAGAGCGATCAGGCGCCGGAAGAGGCCGCGATCGTCTACGCGGTCGAGATTACCGAGCAGAAAGCGCTCGAAACCCAGATGGCGCAGACGCAGAAGATGAATGCTGTCGGCACGCTGGCGGGCGGTATTGCGCATGACTTCAACAACGTATTGACGGCGATCCTGCTGTCGTCCGACCATCTGCTTTTGTCGGCAAGACCAGCGGATGCGAGTTTCGCCGATTTGATGGAGATCAAGCGCAACGCCAACCGGGCTGCCGTGCTGGTGCGTCAGTTGCTTGCGTTCTCGCGCAAGCAGACGATGCGGCCGACCGTGCTGTCGATGACCGATGTCGTTGGCGACTTGCGCATGCTGGTCGACCGGATGACAGGAACCAATGTCAAGCTTGAGGTTGACTACGGCCGCGACCTCTGGCCGGTGCGCACCGATCTTGGCCAGTTCGAGCAGGTTGTGCTCAATCTCGCGGTCAACGCGCGTGACGCCATGCCCAATGGCGGCGTCATCACGCTGCGCACCCGCAATCTGCCCGCAGCCGAAGTTGCAGCGCTTAATCTGCGCGAGCTTCCGGAAGACGACTACGTGATGGTTGAAGTGGCGGATCAGGGGACCGGCATCCCCCCGGAAATCCTCGACAAGATTTTCGAACCTTTCTTCACCACCAAGGAAGTCGGCAAAGGGACCGGGCTTGGACTATCGATGGTCTATGGCATCATCAAGCAGTCCGGCGGCTACATCTATCCCGAATCCGAGGTCGGCAAGGGAACGACGTTCCGTATCCTGCTGCCGCGCTATATCGAAGAGCCGGCATTGCCGGGCGAAGCCGGCGAGGCGCAGGCCGCCGCAGCGCTCGCTGCAAAGGCCCCCGCCAAACCGGAACCGACGGACCTGACCGGAAATTCGGCGGTGGTTCTTCTGGTGGAAGACGAAGAGGCCGTGCGCCGCGGTGGCAAGCGCATGCTGGAAACGCGCGGCTATACCGTTCATGAGGCCGGCTCCGGCGTCGAGGCGCTCGAAGTCATGGAAGAGCTGAACGGTGCTGTCGATATCGTCGTATCCGATGTCGTCATGCCGGAAATGGATGGGCCGACGCTGCTGCGTGAAATCCGCAAGACCTATCCGGACCTCAAGTTCATCTTCGTCTCCGGTTATGCGGAAGATGCCTTTGCCAGAAACCTGCCGGCCGACGCCAAGTTTGGTTTTCTGTCCAAACCCTTCTCGTTGAAGCAGCTTGCTGTTGCTGTCCGGGAAATGCTTGACAGCTGATCTGTAACCGCTGGCCATAGATAGATAGCAGATCAGGCACTTTCGAGCTCGGAATGCTGCCACAAACCGGCCGGGCGGCCGCCGCGTTAACCGTCCGCCGAGATAATTTTGGCGGGTCTTCCGCTGTCCTAAAAAGGCCTGTTTCGCGATTGCATCTACGGGTGTCCCGCGCTGCGCTCATCGTTCGAAGGGGTTCGCCCTCTGGTTCAAGCGTAGCGTTCAATCTCCCGATTTTGCGAGCGCACGAATGAATTCAAAGCTAAGGATTGCAGTTCTTTTTGGTGGCCGTTCTGCCGAACATGATGTTTCGATTCTGTCGGCACGCAACGTATTCAAGGCGCTCGACACTGAAAAATACGATGTCGTGCCCATTCTGATCGACCATCAGGGAAAATGGCTCCTGCATGAGTTGCTCGACAGGGGCTTGCCCCATCCGCTCCCCACAGTGAACACGCAGGTTTGCCTTTTGCCCGGCGGCCGTGGTCGGCTTTTCGCCGTTCCCGAAGCTGGAAGTATCCGTGAACTGCCACCGGTCGATATCCTGTTTCCGGTTTTGCATGGGCCGCATGGCGAAGATGGCTCAGTGCAGGGGCTTGCCGAGGTCGCGATGGTGCCGTTTGCCGGCTGCGGCATTCTGGGATCGGCGACTGCAATCGACAAGGATGTGGCCAAGCGCCTGTTAAGCGAAGCGGGATTGCCGGTGGCGCGTTCACTGACGTTCCACCGGGGCGACGCACCCTCTTTCGATGAAGTCGTTGCAGCGCTAGGGCCGACGGTTTTCGTCAAGCCCGCCCGGCAGGGGTCGTCGGTGGGTGTCAGCAAGGCTCGAACGCAAGACGATTTCCGGACAGCACTCGCGGAAGGCTTCCGCCACGATCAGAAAATCCTCGTCGAGGAGTTCATTCAGGGGCGGGAGATCGAATTTAGTGTTCTTGAGCAAGTTGACGGCACGCTGATCGCCTCGCTTCCAGGAGAAATCATCCCCGCCGGCGGCCATGGCTTTTATAGCTACGATGCCAAATACATCGACCCCGACGGTGCCATTCTCAGTATTCCGGCTCTGTTGCCGGACGAAATCGCTGAAAAGCTGAGATCAATGGCGCAAGACGCTTTCAGGGCGCTTGGCTGTGACGGCATGGCCCGTGTCGATTTTTTCGTGCGGGCGGATATGAGTGCTGTCATCAACGAGGTCAACACTATCCCCGGTTTTACCGATATCAGCATGTATGCCAAGGCTTTGGCCGCAAGCGGAATTGCCTATGCCGAAATCATCGACCGGCTGATCGCGCACGGGCTGGCTCGGGCAGGGCGGCAGGGCTGACGCATCGGGGGCCGGTAGCCAGCCCCCGATTTTTCCGATGATCGATTTGACTCAGACCAGTGCGACGGCAATCTCGGCTGCAAGCCGGGCATTGTTTTCGACCAGCGCGATATTGGTCTCGAGGCTGCGGCCGTCGGTCAGGCCGAAAATGCTGTCGAGCAGGTAAGGCGTGACCTTCTTGCCGGAAATCTCGTCGCGCTCGGCATTGTCGAGCGCCCGGGTGATGTAGATTTCCATCTCGTCGCGCGGGATTTCGCTGGCCTCCGGCACCGGGTTGGCAATCAGCATGCCGCCGTCGACGCCGAGCAGGTCGCGCATTTTCTGGAAATTGGCAATCGCGGCCGGGCTGTTGAGCATCAACGGGCTTTTCAGGCCACTATCGCGCGACCAGAAAGCCGGGAAGATTTCGCTGTCATAGGTGACCACCGGAACCCCGCGTGTTTCCAGAACTTCCAGCGTCTTTGGAATATCGAGGATGGCTTTTGCGCCGGCGCAGACGACGATGACGCCAGTGTGGGCGAGCTCATCGAGGTCGGCAGAAATGTCAAAGCTCTCTTCGGCCTTGCGATGCACACCGCCGATGCCACCGGTGGCAAAAACGCGGATACCGGCACGGGCAGCCGCGATCATTGTCGCGGCAACGGTGGTGGCACCGGTGCGGCGCTCGGCGATCGCAAAGGCGAGATCGGCGCGCGACAGTTTCATCGCCCCTTCCGTCTGTGCCAAAGCCTCCAGTTGTGCATCTTCAAGGCCGATATGCAGGACGCCGTCGATGACCGCGATCGTGGCCGGTACGGCGCCTTCCTCGCGGATGATCGCCTCGACGCTGCGGGCCATGTTGAGGTTGCCGGGGAAGGGCATGCCATGGGTGATGATGGTCGATTCCAGGGCGACGATGGCTGCGCCGCGGGCCTTGGCGGCCGCGACTTCGCTGGAATATTCCATCGGAAGCAGGGGGGAGAAGGGCTTGGTCATCGCAGATCCTTTTTGGCGTTTTAAGGCGCGTTCATGACAGGATTTCGGCTGGTGGCACAAGCCGAATCGCTTCATCGAGCATCGGCCGCGACATTTTTTCCGATACGGCAAGCGGCGAACGCACGGTGATACCGGCGGCGGCAACACCGGAGCGAAGGCATATGTCGAGCGCTTTGCCTTCGACATAGGCCGACAGGAAACCGGCCGCAAGCGAATCGCCGGCGCCCGTGACGTCGGCAAGTGCATCAAGTTGTGGTGGTGCCACCGTCACCGTTCGCCCGTCCTGAAAGGCAATCGCGGGCTTGCCGCCACGAGTGATGACGCCGCCGGACAGGCCGGCCGCCTGGAGCATAATGGGCCATTCCGCCGCCGCCTCACTATCGCGGCCCGTCAACGCACGCGCCTCTGCCTCGTTCATGAAGAGAAAGTTGAGCCCTGGCAGGCTTTTCACCAGCCGCGTCACTTTCGCCGGCGAAATGGCGATGGCGGCGACCGGTTTTGATTCGGTATTCGCACGGGCAACCAGAGCGGTCAGCGTCTCCTCGGGGAGGTTCGCATCTGTGACGATCAGATCGCTCGACGAAATAATCTCGCGCATGGCTTTCTGCTGCAATCGCCTTGGAGAAAACAGCCGGTAAAGCTCCATGTCGGCAAGCGCGATCACGAGATTACCGTCGTTCTCCAGAATAGCCGTGTAGCTTGGCGTCTTGCGGTCAAGGAAGATGAACGGGCAATCGATAACTCCGGCTTCGTTCGCTGCCCGGGCGACCATTTCGCCAACGGCATCGCCGCCGCGCGGGCTGATCATACGTACGTCAAGTCCAAGCCGCGCAAGGTTGCGGGCGGCATTGAACCCGCCGCCGCCGGCCTCTTCGAACCAGCTGCCGGGATTGCTTGATCCCGGCACGGTAGTGCCGAAAATACGAGCCCGGCGATCGATATGCGCGCCGCCAAAGATGGAAACTTGTCTGCCTGTCATGCGTTTTCCTGTGTGCCGCTCCTAAGCGATTCGGTGGGCTGCGAGGTTGATATGTCTTTAGTTTCAGTTATTTCTGCAGAATACGAAATTCCCGGAACAAGAAAAGAACATGCATCCATTTATGTTGTCGATTCAAGTCGATAGATAACTCTTGCGAAATGAGAACAAAAAGTGTACATAGCTTTCATCGGCAGCTTCATTGCCTCGGCAGGCTCCATAACCTAAAGGTGGATCACATGGCACAAAACTCTTTGCGGCTTGTAGAGGACAAATCGGTGGATAAAAGCAAGGCACTTGAAGCGGCACTCTCCCAGATCGAACGCTCGTTCGGCAAGGGATCGATCATGAAGCTCGGTGGAAAAGACAGCATAGTCGAAATCGAAACCGTTTCGACGGGCTCGCTGAGCCTCGATATTGCGCTTGGTATCGGCGGACTGCCCAAGGGGCGCGTCATCGAAATCTACGGACCGGAAAGCTCGGGCAAGACGACGCTGGCACTGCAGACGATTGCTGAAGCCCAGAAGAAGGGCGGCATTTGCGCCTTTGTCGATGCCGAACATGCGCTCGATCCGGTCTATGCCCGCAAGCTTGGCGTCGATCTCGAAAATCTTTTGATCTCGCAACCGGATACCGGTGAGCAGGCTCTGGAAATCACCGATACACTGGTGCGTTCCGGCGCCATCGACGTTCTCGTCGTCGATTCGGTCGCAGCCCTTGTACCGCGCGCTGAAATCGAAGGTGAAATGGGCGACAGCCTGCCGGGTCTGCAGGCCCGTCTGATGAGCCAGGCGCTGCGCAAGCTGACCGCGTCGATCTCGAAGTCGAACTGCATGGTCATCTTCATCAACCAGATCCGCATGAAGATCGGCGTGATGTTCGGTTCGCCTGAAACGACGACAGGTGGTAACGCCCTGAAGTTTTATGCCTCCGTTCGCCTCGACATCCGCCGCATCGGCGCCGTCAAGGAGCGTGAGGAAGTCATCGGCAACCAGACGCGCGTCAAGGTCGTCAAGAACAAGATGGCGCCGCCCTTCAAGCAGGTCGAATTCGACATCATGTATGGTGAGGGCGTGTCCAAGACCGGTGAACTGGTCGATCTCGGCGTCAAGGCCGGCATCGTCGAGAAGTCGGGTGCGTGGTTCTCCTATAATAGCCAGCGGCTTGGTCAGGGCCGCGAGAACGCCAAGTCGTTCCTGCGTGACAATCCGGATACGGCAAGGGAGATCGAACTGTCGCTGCGCCAGAATGCCGGCCTGATCGCCGAAAAATTCCTGGAAAATGGTGGCCCCGAAGCCGGTGACGACGACGATGATGCCGCTCTGGCATAAGATTACCTGATTTCGACTTGATGTTGGCCGGCCGCTCCTTAATCCGAGCGGCCGGTTTTCTTTTGCCGTCTGGACAGGGATTGGCCCGGACGATAAAAGCCTGTGTTCCAATGGGGCGGGAGAGGGTCGGCGGATGTCCGGTGATCCGCGATTTTCAAAAGTTTTCCGGTTCGCGGCTCAGTCAGGCAGGCTGCGGACGGTCCGATGCAAGAGATAAGGGCGCAATATGAGCGGCGTGAATGAAATCCGGTCGACGTTCCTCGACTACTTCAAGAAGAACGGCCATGAGGTTGTATCGTCGAGCCCGCTGGTTCCGCGCAACGATCCGACCCTGATGTTCACCAATGCCGGCATGGTTCAGTTCAAGAACGTTTTCACCGGTCTGGAGCAGCGCCCCTATTCGACGGCTGCGACCGCGCAGAAATGCGTGCGCGCCGGGGGCAAGCATAATGACCTCGACAATGTCGGCTATACCGCGCGCCACCACACCTTCTTCGAAATGCTCGGTAATTTTTCCTTCGGCGATTATTTCAAGGAGCGGGCGATCGAGCTTGCCTGGAACCTGATCACCAAGGATTTCGGCATCGATGCCAAGCGGCTTTTGGTCACCGTTTACCACACCGATGACGAGGCTTTTGGCCTGTGGAAGAAGATTGCCGGCCTGACTGACGACCGGATCATCCGGATCCCGACCAGCGACAATTTCTGGGCGATGGGCGATACCGGCCCCTGCGGGCCATGTTCCGAGATCTTCTACGATCACGGCGATCATATCTGGGGTGGACCTCCCGGTTCCAAGGATGAAGACGGCGACCGGTTCATCGAAATCTGGAACCTTGTCTTCATGCAGTACGAGCAAGTGACGAAGGAAGAACGGGTCGATCTGCCGCGTCCGTCGATCGACACCGGCATGGGCCTCGAGCGCGTTGCTGCTCTGTTGCAGGGCAAGCATGACAATTATGATATCGACCTGTTCCGCGCCTTGATCGCTGCCTCGGAAGAGGCGACCGGCGTCAAGGCTGAAGGCGACCGCCGCGCCAGCCACCGCGTCATCGCCGACCATCTGCGGGCGTCCGCATTCCTGATCGCCGATGGCGTTCTGCCGTCGAACGAAGGCCGTGGCTATGTGCTGCGCCGGATCATGCGCCGTGCCATGCGCCACGCCCAGTTGCTGGGTGCCCGTGACCCGTTGATGTGGCGGCTGCTGCCGGCGCTGATCGGCCAGATGGGCCGTGCTTACCCGGAACTCGTTCGGGCGGAATCCCTGATTTCGGAAACCTTGAAGCTGGAAGAGACCCGGTTCCGCAAGACGCTGGAACGCGGCCTCGGCCTGTTGTCGGATGCCACGCTCGATCTTGCCGAGGGCGACCAGCTGAACGGCGAGACGGCCTTCAAGCTCTACGATACGTACGGCTTCCCGCTTGACCTGACGCAGGATGCCTTGCGTAGCCGGGGTATCGGCGTCGATACCGAGGCGTTCACGGCGGCCATGGAGCGCCAGAAGGCTGAAGCCCGTGCGTCCTGGTCCGGCTCCGGTGACAAGGCAACGGAAACGATCTGGTACGAGCTGAAGGAAAAGCTCGGTGCCACAGAGTTCCTCGGTTACGACACCGAGACGGCAGAAGGTGTCGTCCAGGCGATCGTGCGCGATGGCAAGGCGATCGACACCGCCTCGAAAGGCGATACGGTCCAGCTGGTTCTCAACCAGACACCATTCTACGGCGAATCCGGCGGCCAGATGGGCGATACCGGCGTAATCTCCACCGATCATGCAAAGCTGACGGTCACCGACGTGCAGAAGCGCGGCGAGGGCCTGTTCGTGCATTCCTGCGTCGTTGAAGACGGCACGGTCAAGGTTGGTGACGCAGCGGCACTGAACGTCGACCACGCCCGCCGTTCGCGCCTGCGCGCCAACCATTCGGCCACTCATCTGCTGCATGAAGCGCTGCGCGAAGTGCTTGGCACCCATGTGGCGCAGAAGGGCTCGCTGGTTGCGCCGGAGCGCCTGCGCTTCGACGTTTCGCATCCGAAGCCGATGACGGCCGAAGAGCTGAAGATCGTCGAGGACATGGCCAACGAGATCATCGTGCAGAACGCGCCAGTCACGACGCGGCTGATGAGCGTCGATGATGCGATTGCCGAAGGCGCGATGGCGCTGTTCGGCGAAAAATACGGCGATGAAGTGCGTGTCGTGTCGATGGGGCAGGGCATTCATGGCGCCAAGGCCAACCGTCCTTACTCGGTTGAACTCTGCGGCGGCACCCATGTCGGCGCCACCGGCGAGATCGGCCTTGTGCGCATCGTCGGCGAAAGTGCCGTTGGTTCCGGTGTTCGCCGTCTGGAAGCCCTGACCGGCGTATCGGCGCTGGCTTACCTCAACGAGCAGGACGAGCGGGTCAAGACACTGGCAACAACGCTGAAGGTTCAGCCTGCAGACGTTCTGACCCGCGTTGAAACGCTGATGGACGAGCGCCGCAAGCTGGAGCGCGAACTGAACGAGGCCAAGAAGAAGCTGGCGCTCGGCGGTGGCGATGCCGGTGGTTCTGCCGATCAGGTGCAGGATATCGGCGGCGTCAAGTTCCTTGGAAAGGTTGTTACCGGTGTCGAGCCGAAGGACCTGAAGAGCCTTGCCGACGATGGCAAGACGAGCCTCGGTTCTGGTGTTGTTACCTTCGTTGGCGTCTCTGCGGATGGCAAGGCAAGCGCCGTAGTGGCCGTAACCGACGATCTGACGTCGCGTTTCAGCGCCGTCGACCTCGTTCGGATTGCCTCGGCAGCGCTCGGCGGCAAGGGTGGTGGCGGCCGCGCCGACATGGCGCAGGCCGGCGGTCCGGATGGTGACAAAGCTGCGGAAGCGATCGCGTCGGTGAGCGCCGCACTCGCCGGATAATCCAGTTTCCGTCTCATTGCTTATATTTGAAAACCGGGCTGAATGGCCCGGTTTTTCTTTGGCCAATTGCTTTTCCCGTGTTGAAATCGGTGCAGCCAACTTCGCAGGATTTGTCAAATCTGGATGTGGTTCTGTCCGTTTGTTCGGCTTGTATGAGGATCGGCATGAAGGAAGACAGCATCTGGGCGGTTTACGAACAGCGTTTGCGGCGCGTATCGGCCTATATTTACGATCACCTGGACGAAGAGCTCGATCTTGATCGGCTCTCGGATATTGCCTGCATGTCGCCGCATCACTGGCACCGGGTCTACCGGGCCGTGCACGGCGAAACGCTGGCAACGACCGTCAAGCGGCTGAGACTGCATCGGGCGGCGGGTGATCTGGTGCAGACGAGCCTTTCTGTCGAGGAAATCGCAAGACGGACCGGCTATCCCAATCTCCAATCCTTCACCCGGATTTTCAAATCGGTGTTCGGCATGCCGCCGGCCCGGTACCGGAGAGAGGGCAGCCATACTGTCTTTCAATCGGCAAACGGCAAAGGATTTGGCGAAATGTACAATGTGACGATGAAAACGATTGCCCCGCGTGAGCTCACCGGGGTCAGCCATACCGGTTCCTATATGGGTATCGGCCGTGCTTTCGAAACGCTCGGCGGCACGCTGCAGGCACGCAAGCTTTACCGGCAGGACATGAAGATGGTCGGCATCTATCTGGATGATCCGGATCTGGTGGCGGAGGATAAGCTGCGCTCCTTTGCCTGTGTAACAGAAGGGCAGCACGTTCCGGCTGATGAGCCGCTGGTGCGAAAGCATCTGGAGGGTGGCGAGTATGCGGTGTTGCGGCACAAGGGGCCGTATGCCGATATGCACAAGGCCTATCAGTGGCTGTATGGCGAATGGCTGCCATCATCGGGCCGGGAGGTCCGCGATACGGTGAGGTTCGAGGAATACATCAACAATCCCCGGGATGCTGCTCCGAAAGAGCTGTTGACGGACATCTATCTGCCCGTGAAGTAAATTGTCGTGGATACCCGGTGGAAATTCGCTGCCGGGTATCGTTTTTCCATAAGCCGGCTAATGGATTAATTGTAGACGTTGCTTGATTCCATCAAGGCGTGCTGAAAAGCCCCCAATGCTGCAGGCCTTCCAGCACGCCATCGGCAAATTTTCCGCTGCTGCCATAGATATCCGGGCGGTCTCCGGCGATGGATTTCAGCTCATCCAAGGCGTTACCCACCACGATGCCGCGAGCACCGAGAAGCGCAAACATGCTGCGGTCATTGTCGGTATCGCCAGCCACCACCACGTCTTCATGCGACAACCCGAGCTGGCGGCATAGCCAGGAGAGGGCGGCGCCCTTGTCAACACCGTCAGGCAGGATGTCGAGGTCTCGTTTGCTGGAGTAGACCAGGCGGGCGGCAATTCCGGCGCCTGCCAGTTTTTCCTCTATGCTGGCCAAGGTCGCAGCATCGGCATCGTGCAGATACCAGCTGGATTTCTGGGCGTGCTGATACATGTCCGGCTGGAAGATGATGTCCGGAACACTGGATAACGCCCTGTTGATCCGTTCATGGTCAAACCCGGCGCCGATGGCGCGCGAATAAAGCGCCGCATGAGATGGTTCTTTCGCGTTGTCCAGCATCGTTCCCACTCCGCCGATATAGATATCGGGCCGTGGCAATGCCGTGGTGGCGACAAACGCTTTTTGATCGTCGATCAGCCGGCCGCTGTTGAACACCAGTAGTGGCCGTTTGTCTGGCGCAAGACCAAGCCAGGCATCGCGAAATCGCGCTTCAGCCTCTCTGTTTCCTGCCAACGTGCCATCGATGTCGCTGCAGAACAGCCGAATCGGCCTCAATCTCCGTCCGTCCATGGTTCCGCCCATTCATTATCATCCATTGCCTGCGGCATCGGCCGTCCCTCGACGACACCGATGAGCTGCTGGGCAATGCCGGTCCAGGTAAACAGGCTGCGTGCCTTGTGGGCGCCCATGCGCGACAAACGGCCGTAGAGCCGCTCGTGTTTCAACGGCTTCATCATCGTGATGCCAAGATCGTATTTGTCGAACGGATCGGCAAACAACGCATGCCGGCCATAGCTGACGGCGCGGAACAATCCGCCATGAACCGTAATGATGGTCGGGGTGCCGCTGGCCATCGCCTCGATCGCAGTCATGCCGAAGGGTTCGTAACGGCTGGATAGGACGAAGATATCGGCGGCACGGTAAAAGTCGGGCAGATCGTCATCAGCGACGAAACCGGAAAACACCACCTTGCCGTCCAGTCCAAGGGCTGCCACGCGTTGCTTCAATTCATCAAGAATACCCGCCTCCTGCGGGTCCATGTTTTCGCCGCCGACTGCCAGATGCAGGCGCGCTTCCGGCTCGCGCTCGGCCAGCACGGAAAAACCGTCGATCAGAAGATCATACCCCTTGTTCGTGGCCAGGCGGCCCATGGCCATCACCACCTTGCCTTCGAAGCCGAACCGCTGGCGGGCCATTTCGCGCGTTGCCCTGGAAACGGGAAAGAAGCGGTTGTCATCATAGCCGGGCGGAATCATATGCACACGGTCGCGCGGCAGATTGTAGTCGTTGACCAGCATCTCTACCTGGATCGGCGTCGTGGCGATCACCATGCTGCAGGAGCGATAGATGATCAGTTCATGCTTGATGCGCTCGGAAAAATTGAATTCCTTGTCGAACTCCGCCGCCTTGTCCGGATAGTCCGTCTCCATCTGGCGCTTCTTCCACAGGCCAAGCGAATGCGGCGTGTGGATATGGGTGACACCGAGCGCTTCGGACATGCGCTGGCCGGCGATACCCGCGTCCCAATAGTGGCTGTTGATCAGCGTATAGGTGAAATCGTTCCTGCGAACGAAACGGACGGCATTTTCGCACCATTCCATCAGGTGTTTGTAGAGATATTCCTTCGGTATGAAATCGTTGCCGCCGCAGGGGATGCGGATTACCCGCACACGCTCGTCAACTTCGTCAAACTCCGGTTGGTCCTCGAACCGGCGTGTATAGATGTCGACCTCATGGCCGAGCAGCGCCAGCTTGCGGGCGAGTTCGATGACATAGACCACCTGACCGCCGGTATCGGCGGCACCCAGCGGCGGTTCGGCGGCGACATAGCCATGAGTTGATACCAGGGCAATGCGGGGAAGGTGGCTATGGGGTTTGTCGGAGGAACTGTTCATTGATCTGCGGTCACAATCTTTTGGAAGGAGGGTGCGTGCAGTGCAGCATGCGGAAGGGCTCACTTCGCGAACGGTTCGCTGACGAAAAGGTTCCAATAAAAAACCCGGCACATGGCCGGGTTTCTCAGTTCATTCCAGTGTGGCTTGATCAGGCAACCATTGCCTTCTTCAGGTTCTCGTCGATCTTGTCGAGGAAGCCGGTGGTCGAGAGCCACGGCTGGTCTGGGCCGATCAGCAGCGCCAGATCCTTGGTCATGAAGCCGCTCTCGACGGTGTCAACGCAGACTTTTTCCAGAGTGTCAGCAAAGCGGGCGAGTTCCGCGTTGTTGTCGAGCTTGGCGCGGTGAGCAAGGCCACGGGTCCAGGCGAAGATCGAGGCGATCGAGTTGGTCGATGTTTCCTCGCCCTTCTGGTGCTGGCGGTAGTGACGGGTCACCGTGCCGTGGGCGGCTTCGGCTTCGACCGTCTGGCCATCCGGCGTCATCAGAACCGAGGTCATCAGGCCGAGAGAGCCAAAACCCTGTGCGACGATGTCGGACTGAACGTCGCCGTCATAGTTCTTGCAGGCCCAGACGTAACCGCCGGACCACTTGAGCGCCGAAGCGACCATGTCGTCGATCAGGCGATGTTCGTACCAGATCTTGGCTTCCTTGAACTTGTCGGCGAATTCGGCGTCGAAGACAGCCTGGAAGATATCCTTGAAGCGGCCGTCATAGACCTTGAGGATAGTGTTCTTGGTCGAGAGATAGACCGGAACGCCGCGCTGCAGGCCGTAGTTCAGCGATGCGCGGGCGAAATCAGTGATTGATTCGTCAAGGTTGTACATGCCCATGGCAACGCCGGCTGCCGGGGCGTCATAGACTTCGTGCTCGATTTCGGTGCCGTC
This sequence comes from Rhizobium sp. Root1204, assembly GCF_001424965.1. Classification (NCBI taxonomy): domain Bacteria; kingdom Pseudomonadati; phylum Pseudomonadota; class Alphaproteobacteria; order Hyphomicrobiales; family Rhizobiaceae; genus Rhizobium; species Rhizobium sp. Root1204. The sequence continues at coordinate 512,080 of NZ_LMCZ01000034.1, read as the reverse complement.
CTCGCCGACGAACTTCATCGTCAGCTTGCCCTTGCCGGGGAACTTGAAGTCGGTGGCGCGGTACTGGTCGCCGAAGGCGTGACGGCCGACGATGATCGGCTTGGTCCAGCCCGGAACAAGGCGCGGGACGTTCTTGCAGATGATCGGCTCGCGGAAGATAACGCCGCCCAGGATGTTGCGGATCGTGCCGTTCGGCGACTTCCACATCTTCTTCAGGCCGAATTCCTCGACGCGGGCTTCGTCCGGGGTGATCGTTGCACACTTGACACCGACACCGTGCTTCTTGATGGCATTGGCGCTATCGATCGTCACCTGATCGTTGGTCGCATCGCGGTTTTCCATGCCAAGGTCGTAGTATTCCAGATCGATATCCAGGTACGGATGGATCAGCTTTTCCTTGATGAACTGCCAGATGATGCGGGTCATTTCATCGCCGTCGAGCTCGACGACTGGATTGGCGACCTTGATCTTTGTCATGTTGCAAACCTCTGCATGGGGTTGGATGGAAACGGGTTGGCGCCCCTATAGCATCCAGTTCACCACAGGCAAAGACATACACGCGTGATTCCGCGTGCGTTTCCTTCCGATTGCAAAACCTGTGTTCAATGGCCGCGGATAGCGCGCGGGAAATCCGCGGCGCGGGGCTTTGCATAACATCTTTCCTCGCGAACAAGGATGCTTTCCGCATCGAGCGCGGCAATGGGCGTATGCCGGTCGGTTGGCACCAGGCCATCAAGCTGCAGGGCGAGATAGCGGCCGCAGCAAACCCGCAGGAAGGATGTGAAGTTTTCCGGTGGATGGCCTTCGCCGAGCGATTCGATATAGAGCCGCCCGATCAGGCGGCCGACCGACATGCCGTCGCGGTCGCCGATATCGTCGAGGATGGACCAGAAGAAGCTTTCAAGCCGGATGCTTGTCGCCACGCCATCGATCCGCACCGAGCGGGTCACACTTTGCCAGAGCGCCGGGTCGGCGCCGATGAATAGTCTGCACATCCGTTCCTCCCAGAACTCCGGCTTGAAATGTTCACCCTTCGATGCGGTTTGGCAAGACCGATGTCAGGCAGCCGAGCGCGTCAATGGCGTATTGTGGCGAATCTCGGTTCCCAGAACAGTCAGGAACTGACCGATCCAGGCCGGATGCGCGGGCCAGGCGGGTGCCGATACCAGATTACCGTCAGTCACAGCCTGATCGACCGGGATTTCGGCATAATGACCACCGGCAAGCTCAACGTCGAAACGGCAGGCGGGGTAGGCGGAGCATGTCCGGCCCTTCAGCACGCCTGCGGCCGACAGCAATTGTGCGCCATGGCAAATGGCAGCCACTGGCTTGTTCGCCTCGAAGAAGTGGCGGACCATGGCGATGACGTTCGCATCGAGCCGCAGATATTCCGGCGCCCGGCCACCGGGAATGACCAGCGCGTCGTAGCTCTCGACCTTGGTGTCGGCAAAGGTCGCGTTCAGGGTAAAATTGTGACCACGCTTTTCCGAGTAGGTCTGATCACCTTCGAAGTCATGGATGGCCGTGGCAATCTGCTGGCCCGCCGTCTTGCCCGGGCAGATGGCATGAACCGTATGGCCAACGGCGAGCAACGCCTGGAATGGCACCATCGTCTCGTAGTCCTCTGTGAAATCGCCGCAGATCATTAGAATTTTCTTGCCGCCCATCGTATCCTCCATCGGGTTGCTGACGATGTCAGGATGCCACGGCCGGTCTCTGGCAAGGTATTAGCCTGATACTACATTGACCAACCCCTGACGATGATTGGTACACCGCATCATTGCGGCCTCGCGTGTCGAAGCGAATTTGATTATGAGCAGACGCAAATTCTCTGGCGCCGGAGCGCCGGTCGCGCATCTGAAATGTCGTGCATCTGAGATCAGGAGATGATGGATGAAACGGTTCGCACTTGTTGTTCTGGCTTGCTGCACGTTTTCGGCTGCGCACGCAGGCGACCCCGCAGCGCCGGTCAATGAAATCATGCAGGAAGCCGTCAAGGGCTGGGCGGAGGAGGCACAGCCGGGCGAGGATTATTTTTCCGAGGCGCGTCTTGGCCGTATCTACAGCCAGGATTTCGTCAAGGCCTATCGCGAGGCGGCAAAATTCCCGGCCTATGACGAAGGCGATTCGCCGTTTGATTATGATGTGATCGTCAGTGGTCAGGACAGCTGCTCGATCAAGGATCTGTTGGTCGTTGCCGGCCCGGAGACGGACGGCAAGAGCGATGTCACGGTCACCTTCGACAATACCCATTGTTTTGGTGAGCGCGCAGCCGACTGGAAGCCGAGCGAACTGCATTTCATGGTGATCGAGGAAGGCGGCAAGGCCGTCATTGACGACATCATCCGCGCCGGTGAAACTGGCTCGCTCAAGAGCGAGTTGCAGGCGATTGCCAGCCAGGGCGCCAGCACGCCAGAATAGACCGTTGTGGGCTGCGGCTTTCAAAATCCGCGCATCTGTGCAAGGAAGCGCTGAAATCCAGACGCAAAACAGAGACGAAAGTACCGGAATGGCAGGAACCAACAGCGAGCGCGTGCTTCTGACCGAAGGACCAGCAATCATTCTGGTGCATCCGCAGCTTGGCGAGAACATCGGCATGGTGGCGCGTGCCATGGCCAATTTCGGGCTTTCGGAACTGCGTCTGGTCAGTCCGCGCGATGGCTGGCCGAGCGAAAAGGCACGTTCTGCGGCGAGCCGGGCCGATCATGTCATCGATGCGGCCAAGGTCTATGACACGCTGCCGGAAGCAATTGCCGACCTCAACTTCGTCTACGCGACGACGGCTCGCGACCGCTACGGCTACAAGCCGGTGCGCTCGCCGCTGATTGCCGCCGAGACGCTGCGCAGCCGTTTCAATATGGGCGAGGCGACCGGCATCCTGTTCGGGCGCGAACGTACCGGTCTTACCAATGAAGAAGTGGCGCTCGCCGACGAGATCGTCACGTTTCCGGTCAATCCGGCCTTCGCCTCGCTTAACCTGGCGCAAGCCGTGCTCCTGATGTCCTATGAATGGCTGAAGACATCGATGGAATCGCGGGAGGAAACCTCGTTCCAGGCGCTGTCGCAGAACCCGGCAACCAAGGAACAGTTGCAGGGCATGTTCGATCATGTCGAGGAGGCGCTGGAGGCGCGCGGCTACTTCCGGCCCGTCGCCAAAAAGCCGAAATTGGTCGACAATTTGCGCGCGGTCCTGACCCGCCCCGGCTTTACCGAATCCGAAATCCGGCTGGTGCGCGGCATCATCTCATCGCTCGATCGTTTCACCCGCGAGGCGCCGCGCGGTGCCGGAGCGCCGGAAAATTCGCGTGCCAAGAAAGTTGACGATGCCGGTGACGACAGCTGAGCTGAAGCCCATCCTCGTTTTCGACAGCGGTATCGGCGGGCTGACCGTGCTGCGCGAAGCCCGCGTGCTGATGCCGGAGCGGCATTTTATCTATGTCGCTGACGATGCGGGCTTTCCTTATGGCGGCTGGGGAGAGGAGGCGCTGAAGGAGCGCGTCATCTCGCTGTTTGGCAGATTGCTGGCTGAGCACGATCCTGAAATCTGCGTCATCGCCTGTAATACCGCGTTCACGCTGGTTGGCGCCGATCTGCGCGCAGCGTTTCCTCAGATGCGCTTCGTCGGCACGGTACCGGCGATCAAGCCTGCGGCGGAGCGGACGCGCTCCGGCCTCGTTTCGGTGCTGGCGACGCCAGGAACCGTCAAGCGTGCCTATACCCGCGATCTGATCCAGTCTTTCGCTACGCAATGTCATGTCCGGCTCGTCGGTTCGGAAAATCTGGCCCGCATGGCGGAGGCCTATATTCGTGGCGAGGCAATCGATGACGCTGCGGTTCTCTCCGAAATCGAGCAGTGTTTTGTCGAGAAAGATGGTCGCAAGACCGATATCGTCGTGCTGGCCTGCACGCATTATCCGTTCATGGCCAACGTTTTCCGCCGCCTGGCCCCTTGGCCGGTGGACTGGCTCGACCCGGCCGAGGCGATTGCCCGGCGGGCGCGCAGTCTTGTGCCGCTGCCGGATGGTTTTGAGCCCTTGAACGGCATTGATCCCGCGATCTTCACCTCCGGACACCCGGATTTCACCACGCGCCGCCTGCTGCAGGGGTTTGGGCTGACGGTGTCGCAGGCCGGTTGACGGGATGGAAATCGTACCGATTACGCCTGCGTTCGATGGTTTCGATGCTTTGCGGGAGGCCAGCATCGGCGAGGGACATCGTATGCTTGTCCGGTTGCAGGAAAACTGGATTTCCGGCCTGAACCGGTTTGAGCGTCCAGGCGAAATCCTTGCCGGTGCCATTGTGGATGGCACGCTTGCCGGCGTTTGCGGCCGCAACATCGATCCGTTCGCGGGCAATGCCGCCGCTGGCCGCGTTCGCCATCTCTATGTGGCGCCGGATCATCGGGGCAGGGATATCGGCAGCCAGCTGGTTCGCTTCATTGTCCGTGACGCAGCCGATTTCTTCAGCTTTTTGAACACAAGGGCACCGTCGCAAGCGTTCGCATTCTACGAGCGCCTTGGGTTTTCACCGGTTCTGGAAAACAGCACAGTCACGCACAGGCTTTATTTCTGAAGATGTGGCCGTCTTAGCTGTGGGTTTTGCTGCGATTGCCGCGCAAAACATGGGCTTTAATGATACGGGTCAACGCTTGCGGGTTCGTGGCGGCGCATCCGACATGGCAATTTAAACGAGGTGGATATGAAAGTCGGCATCGACATGGGGACGGCGTCGGACGGCGCATCCGTTCCGCTCGATATCGAGGAGCTTCTCGCTACGCGTCTTCTGGTGCAGGGTAATTCCGGCTCCGGAAAGTCGCACTTGTTGCGCCGTCTGCTCGAACAGTCCGCCCCGTGGGTGCAGCAATGCATCATCGATCCAGAAGGCGATTTCGTCACGCTGGCCGACAAGTTCGGCCATGTGGTGATCGAAGGCGAGCGGACCGAGGCCGAACTGATCGGTATTGCCAGCCGTATCCGCCAGCATCGCGTTTCCTGTGTTCTGTCGCTGGAGGGGCTGGATATCGAGCAGCAGATGCGCAGCGCCGGTATCTTTCTCAATGCGATGTTCGATGCCGATCGTGACTACTGGTATCCGGTGCTGGTCGTTGTCGATGAGGCGCAGATGTTTGCGCCATCGGTCGCCGGTGACGTCTCCGAAGAGGCGCGAAAAGTCTCATTGGGCGCGATGACCAACCTGATGTGCCGTGGCCGTAAACGTGGACTGGCGGGCGTCATCGCCACGCAGAGGCTGGCAAAGCTTGCCAAGAACGTTGCAGCCGAAGCGTCCAACTTCCTGATGGGCCGCACGTTTCTCGATATCGATATGGCCCGTGCCGCCGATCTGCTCGGCATGGATCGGCGCACGGCGGAAATGTTCCGCGACCTGAAGCGCGGTTCGTTCGTAGCGCTCGGCCCGGCTTTGTCGCGCCGTCCGCTGCCGGTGACCATCGGTCATGTCGAAACCTCGGCCCGCTCGACCAGCCCCAAGCTGACGCCGCTGCCGGAAGCCGTCGCTGATGTCGAGGACCTGATCTTCACGCCGGATCCGGAAGAACTCATCCGCCCGATCATGCGGCGGCCCGGCGCCCAGCCGCGCCCCGCCACCGATATTCTCGCCGAGCTCTCACGGCCACGCCCCGAGCCAATCGGCCTTTCGGAGCCGAAAGCGCCGGTGCCGGAAATGCCGGTTCAGGAGCGCGAAGCGCTGCTCGACGGTCTGCTTGCAGAGATACTGGAGCATCCCGAGGCAGCGTTCCGCGCCGATGCCGAACTGTTTCAGGATTTCCTCGTGCGCTGCCGTATCCGTCGTGTGCCCGGCGCACCGCTGTCGCTCAGCGCCTTCCGCCGCAAGATGGCCGTTGCGCGCTCCGGCGTCGATGCCGAGACGGCCGCGACCGACATCTGGGCGTCGGCTTTGAGCCTGTCGCGCAATGTCACCGATGATCTGCAGGGCGTGTTCCTGCTTGTGGCGCAGTCCGCCGTGCGTAATCTGGCATGCCCCTCGGATGCAATGATCGCGCGCGCCTATGGCACGCACTCGGCCCGCCGCGCCCGCCGCCTGCTCGGTTACTTCGAGGAGCAAGGCCTGATCGTGGTTCACAGCGATCTTTCCGGCAAGCGGATCGTGGCGTTTCCGGACCTGCAGGTGGAGACAGCGCCGGGTGCTGCCGATGCTGTCTATGATGACGCCGGAAACCGCAGTGCTGCGGAATAGACGTGGATCCCACTTTGGGGCGTATCAGATCCAGGTCTGGATGACGCGCTCTGAGGCGTGAATGCAGGTGAGTTCCAGCCTGTCCGGCCCGGTATTGACGAAACGATGCGGCGTCTGAGCCGTGACCACGATGATATCGCCCACAGCCGCGTCGAGTGTTTCGAGCCCGACCGTGAATTGCGCGTGGCCGGACCGGACGATCCAGGTTTCGCTATAGGGATGGGTGTGCAGGGCAGGCCCTTGGCCAGGTTCGTTGTCGACCAGAAAAATGGAAATCGGCGTGTCGTACTCAGCGCCCTCGAACAGGACAGTTCTGTTTGACCGCTGATCCTGATTGGTGCGGGGAATGACATGATACATGCAGGCCTCCATTAGTATCTGGTGAATGGACGAAAGGCGATATATCTTCTTGCGAAGATAATTACCCAAAACTATCTTCTCGTCAAGATAGTTTGTTTTTGGAAAGGCACGGCATGGCGCAAAGCATTGAAAAGGCGGATCACGTGGATCGGTTGCGCGGCCAGTGGGACAGGGAATTGCCGGATCTCGATACCGAACCGATGGCCATACTCGGTCGGGCCTACCGGCTCGCCAATCTGGTGCGTCCGTCGATTGAGGCAACATTTGCGTTCTTCGGCCTCGACCGTGGTGAGTTCGATGTCATCTCGACGCTGCGGCGGTCAGGGCCGCCTTACCGGCTAACGCCGACGGAACTCTATACGTCCCTGATGATCTCTTCCGGCGGGCTGACGCACCGGCTGGACCGGCTGAAGAAGTCGGGACTGATCATACGCGAGCGTTCGCAAGAGGATGGGCGCAGCACGGCCGTTGGCCTGACAGACGAAGGTATACGGCTTGCCGAGGCTGCGTTTCGCGTCGATATGGCCAGCGAAGCATCCTATTTGACGGATCTGAGTGGAGAGGAGCGAACGGAGCTGGCGGGGTTGCTGCGCAAGTTGCTGGGCTCCTTGGAGCGGCGGGTGGAAGGTGATAAGAGTTAGATTGCAGGCGGAACTTAGCAAATTCGTTTGACAATCAGGGGCGAAGCCACTAAAGCCGCCTCAACGCCGGGCCGAAATGCCCGGTGTTTTATTTGACATGTCCCGTGGATTCTCCGTTAGCTTAATGTGAGAAACCTGTCAGAGCTCGCAAAATCGGGTTCAGAGGAGGGCGTGTTTCCTTCATCCGGTTTGGAAACAGACCGGTGCAACGTTCTGAAAGGAAATGCGATGAGCAAGCGCGAATCGTCCAAGTACAAAATTGACCGCCGTATGGGCGAGAACATCTGGGGCCGTCCGAAGTCCCCGGTAAACCGCCGCGAATACGGTCCTGGCCAGCACGGCCAGCGCCGCAAGTCCAAGCTTTCCGACTTCGGTGTGCAGCTGCGCGCCAAGCAGAAGCTCAAGGGCTACTACGGCGACATCCGCGAAAAGCAGTTCCGTGCGATCTTCGCCGAAGCTGACCGCCGCAAGGGTGACACTTCCGAGAACCTGATCGGCCTGCTCGAATCGCGCCTCGACGCGATCGTGTACCGCGCCAAGTTCGTTCCGACGGTCTTTGCTGCCCGTCAGTTCGTCAACCATGGCCACGTCAAGGTCAACGGCGTTCGCGTCAACATCGGTTCGTACCGCTGCAAGGCTGGCGACGTTATCGAAGTTCGCGAAAAGTCCAAGCAGCTCGTTTCGGTTCTCGAAGCCGTTTCGCTCGCTGAACGCGACGTTCCGGATTACATCGAAGTCGATCACAACAAGATGGTTGCGACCTTCGCTCGCGTTCCGGCTCTGACCGACGTTCCGTACCCGGTCATCATGGAACCGAACCTCGTCGTCGAATTCTATTCGCGATAATTTCTTCGGGCTCCGGCCTTGTGAAATTCGAAAAAGCCACTCAGAAATGGGTGGCTTTTTTGTTGCGCTGCACACATGCGGAGAATGACGAATGCCCGGCCCTTTGGACCTGCAGTCGATAGTCGATGATATCCACCGCGAGCTAACCCCACGGCTGGGTGAAGGCAAGGTGGCCGACTATATTCCGCAGCTCGCCCGCGTCGATCCCAAGAGTTTTGGCATGGCCATCGTTACCGTCGATGGCGATGTTCACATGGCCGGCGATGCCGGGGTGCCATTCTCCATTCAGAGTATTTCCAAGGTTTTCACGCTGACTTTGGCGCTCGGCAAGCACGGTGAAACCATCTGGAAGCGCGTCGGCCGCGAACCCTCCGGTTCCGCCTTCAATTCGATCGTCCAGCTCGAACATGAACACGGCATTCCGCGCAACCCGTTTATCAATGCCGGGGCTATCGCGATCACGGATCTGGTGCTTGCTGGCCATACGCCGAGGGAGGCAATCGGTGAGATCGTTCGTTTCGTCCGCTACCTCTCCGACGAGGAGGACATCCTGATCGATCAGGACGTGGCCAAATCGGAATCGGCGACCGGTTACCGTAACTTTGCGCTCGCCAATTTCATGCGTTCCTTCGGCAAGCTCGATCATCCCGTCGAGCATGTGCTTGGTGTCTATTTTCATCAATGCGCGCTGGCGATGAGCTGCGTTCAACTGGCCAAGGCCGGCCTGTTTCTAGCTGCGTCCGGCACCAATCCGCTGACCAAACATTCCGTCGTTTCCAAGCAGCGGGCGCGGCGCATCAATGCGCTGATGCTGACCTGCGGCCACTATGATGGCTCGGGGGATTTTGCCTATCGCGTCGGCCTGCCGGGCAAGAGCGGCGTTGGCGGGGGCATCCTCTGTGTCGCGCCGGGTAAGGCTGCGGTTGCGGTCTGGTCGCCCGGGCTCAATCACAACGGCAATTCGCTGCTCGGTTCGCTGGCCTTGGAAATGCTCGCCAGCCGCACAGGATGGTCCGTATTCGGCGCCTGAACCGGCGTTACGGAAGTTTCACATCACGCCCGGCGCATTTTCCTTGATCTTGCTGCTTTAGACGGGCAAGTGCAGGGCATTGTTTTTGCGCGCCGCCTTCGTGCTCTGCGCCCTCCATCCGGGACTTTGTCATGGATATTGCCATTCAGCCGCCGGCCGCCGGCCTCGAAGATCTTTCGTCCAGCCTGGATCAATCCGGCAACGAAGCTATGCACCCGATTTTTGCAAAAATGCCCAATTCCGTCTCGTTCAACAAGCTGCGCAAGCGGTTGCTGCGACAGGTCCGTCAGGCGATCGAGGACTTTGGCATGCTGAACGGCCAAAAACGCTGGCTGATCGGTGTTTCCGGCGGCAAGGACAGTTATAGCCTGCTGGCGCTGCTGATGGACCTGCAATGGCGCGGCCTGCTGCCGGTCGAACTGGTCGCCTGCAATCTCGATCAGGGCCAGCCGAATTTTCCAAAGCATATCCTGCCGGAATATCTGTCGTCGATCGGCGTCAAGCACCGGATCGAATATCGCGACACCTATTCGATCGTGAAGGAAAAGGTTCCGGCCGGTGGCACCTATTGCGCGCTCTGTTCGCGTCTGCGCCGCGGCAATCTCTACCGAATCGCTCGAGAAGAAGGCTGCGATGCGCTGGTGCTGGGACACCACCGCGAAGACATTCTCGAAACCTTCTTCATGAACTTCTTCCATGGCGGCCGACTGGCGACAATGCCAGCCAAGCTCCTCAATGACGACGGCGATCTGATGGTGCTCAGGCCTCTGGCCTATGTGGCGGAAGACGATCTCGCCAAATTTGCCGCAGCGATGGAGTTTCCGATCATCCCTTGCGACCTCTGCGGTACGCAGGACGGGCTTGAGCGCAATGCCATGAAGGCGATGCTGTCGGATATCGAGCGCCGCATGCCCGGCCGCAAGGACACGATGCTGAGGGCGCTCGGTCACGCCAATCCGTCGCATCTGCTCGACCCAAAGCTGTTTGATTTCCAATCTCTCTTCGCGGAGCCCAAAGCATGACATCTGCCATCGATATCGCTGCCATCGCCAATGTCCTGCAGGAGGCAGCCTTCAAGGAAATCCTGCCGAAATTCCGCAATCTGGGTGACGGCGACGTGCGGATGAAGTCGGAGGCGATCGATCTGGTCACCGAGGCGGACGAAGCCGCCGAACGGTTGATCAAGGCACGGATGGCGGAAATCGCGCCGGACGCTTTGTTCGTCGGCGAAGAATCGGTTGCCGCCAATCCGGCACTACTCGGCAGTTTGGCCGGAGCTGACCTTGCCATCGTCGTCGATCCGATTGACGGTACGTTCAACTATGCGGCGGGCATGCCGCTGTTTGGCGTCATGGCCGCCGTGGTTTCCAAAGGCGAGACGGTTGCAGGCCTGATCTACGATCCGATGGGCAATGACTGGGTGATCGCCGAAAAGGGTTCTGGCGCCTGGTTGTGCAAGGCTGACGGGTCGCAGGAGCAGCTTTCGACGGTTCCGTCCGTACCGTTGGAAAGCCTGGTCGGCTGCGCCTCGACCGGCTTCTATTCCCCGGAAAATCGCCGCATCGTCATGGGCAACATGGCCAAGGTCCGCATTGCCACCAGTTATCGCTGCGCAGCGCACGAATATCGCGGCTTTGCCGGGGGCCATTTCCACTTCCTGATGTATCAGAAGCTGATGCCATGGGATCATCTGGCCGGTACGCTGATAGCGCAGGAAGCAGGCGCCTATGCCGCGCGATTCGATGGATCGCCCTATCTGCCGCATCATGTCGATGGCGGCCTGCTTCTGGCTTCCGACAAGGAGTGCTGGGAGATGCTGCGCCGCGAAGTGTTTACGGTCTAGGCTGCGGCCAGAGTGTTGCTCACAGCTTGCGGATGATCGCGGCGGCAACGGGCGGGGCAATGAACTGCAGCAACCGCAGCAGCTTCACCTTGCCGACGTGAATGCGCGCCTGCCGGGTGGAAAGCGACCCGGCAATCGCAGCAGCGGCGGCGGCTGCGCTGATCTTGCCCCGGCCGCGTCCCGCCGACATCGGCGCATCAACCATTGGCAAGACGATATCGACGGCCCGCACGGATGAACCATTGAATTGCGCGGTGATGGCGTCGGAAAACATCCGCAGGCCCGCTTTCGTTGCGCTGTAGACGGCCGACGTTCTTTTGGGATAGCTGGCAAGGGCAGAGCCGACATTGACAATGACAAAGGCGCGGCTTGGCACATCCGGAAGCAACAGCCGCGACAGGATCAGCGGCGCAACCAGGTTGGTTTCGATCTCGGCCGCGATCTGATCAATGCCATAACCGGGATCGTCGAACCTGAGATTGTGCTGGATAGCCGCATTGTTGATCAGGCCGTCAGCCGGACCTTGTGCCTTCACCGAGGCTGCAAAGGCGGAGATCGCTGCCCGGTCGTTTAAGTCAAGCGCGTGAACATCGATGCGCTGATCCCGCTGTTTGAGGGCGTCAAGCCGGATGCGATCACGTCCGAGCGCGATGACATCGTGTCCCGCGCGGGCTAGCTGCAGCGCAATTTCCCATCCGATTCCCGAACTTGCCCCAGTGACGACATACCGTGCCATGCTATCTATTCCCCTTGTTGGAGATGTGAGCATGCTGCAGGGGGACGGGAATGGCATTAACCGGGTTAACAGGTCGGGTCAGGCGGCGATTGCGCTGTTTGAGCGTATTACCGGAGAGCCGCTGGCGCAGACGGATCGTTTGACCGGCGCGATCCAGCTTTGTCTGGTGAAACCCGGCGAAAGTATCTTCAATCAGGACGATCCGCACCCGTATCTCTATGTTGTCGAGAGCGGCCTGTTGAAATTCACATATCTGCGATCGGACGGCGAGGAATGGATCAAATCTTTTATTGTTGAAGGCCAATTCTTCGCCAGCCTGTCAGCGCTTGCGCCGGCCGGGCGCGCGAGCTTTTCGGCAATTGCGATCGAGGCCTGCCGGCTGGAACGCATTCCGTTCGTGGCACTCAGAGACCTCGCAGATACCGATCTTGGATGGTCGCGAATGATCCGGACTGCCTTGATGATTTTTGGAGAACGCAAGGAGCGCCGCGAGCGCCAGTTTTTGACGCTTGATCGCGAAGAGCACTATCGCTCGCTGGTCGACGAGGAGCCGGACCTGGTTGCGCGGGTGCCGCAGAAGGACCTCGCGAGCTATCTCGGCATTACCGCCGTTGGCCTCAGCCGTATTTCCGCACGTGTCCGGGCCGACGCCTCGCGTTCGACTTAACCCGGGTTAATGCGCAGCAACCCACGATGGGAGATACCGGTTTTCGTTCAAAACGGGAGCCCAAACCTTGACCAACAGCAATACCGCATCGGACACGATGCTATTTTTCCGCTCGTGGCTGACAAGGCCGCTGGAGGTTGCGTCGATTGCGCCGTCAAGCAAATGGCTTGCTGCCGCGATGACCGCCGAAGTCGGGCCGGTGCCTGGCGGCGTGCTTGAGCTTGGGCCGGGCACTGGCATCTTTACCCGCAGGCTTCTGCAGGATGGCGTTGCCGAGGACAGGCTTATCCTGGTGGAGCGCAATCCTGTATTTGCCACGCTGTTGCGCCAGCGCTTTCCCAAGGCGACCCTGATCGAGGAGGACGCACGCCATTTGCGTCTGCCCTCGGCGGGCAGGATCGGCGCCGCCATCAGCGGCCTGCCACTGCTGTCCATGCCGAAGCCGGTTGTGCAGGATATTCTGGCAGCAGTCTTCCGCCATCTGGCCGATGATGCTTGTCTGTTTCAGTTTACCTACGGGCCGCGTTGCCCCCGTTCCGGCAACGGTTCTTCAAGCGCTTGACCTTGAAGCATCCTTCCGGCGATGGGTGCCGCTTAATCTGCCGCCAGCCAGCGTTTACCGCATCCGGCGCCGGAGCGTTTGAGACCGTAAATGCAGTCTGATGCCGCCACGAAAAGAAAAAGGCCTCGCCGGTTGCCTGGCGAAGCCCTTGTTTGCAGGTCGGTTGGCGCGCTTACATATGGCCGCCAGCGCCTTCCAGCGTGGCGTGGTCGTCGCCCGGATGGGTGAAGAGCTTGCCGTTTTCTGCCCAGAGGACGGCAAGGATCGTCACCACGCCGAAGACGGCGAAACCGGCGAACAGCGGCTGAACGGTACCGTTGAACATCTGGCCGACCAGACCGCCGAGCAGTGCGCCGCCCGTTGTTGAGACGAAACCGGTGATGGCGGTTGCCGTTCCGGCAAGATGCCCCATCGGCTCGAGGCTGATGGCCGTGAAATTGGTGGCGATGACGGCGAAGAACATCAGAAGGATCGAAAACAGCACATAGCTGAACAGGAAGCTCGGCGTACCGGCAAGCGCGACCAGAAGGCCCAGAACGGATAGCAGCGTGAACAGGATCATCGAGGTATGCGAGATCCGGCGCATGCCGAAGCGGCGGACGAAGTAGCCGTTGGCGAAATTGGCAACCGCGATACCGCCGGCCGTGGCTGCAAAGGCGAGCGGCAACCAGTCGCCAAGCCCGTAGACTTCACCGAACATCTGCTGAACGCTCATGATATAGGCGCAGATGACGGCGGTGAACAGCGTCATGCCGATCATGTAGCCGCAGGTGACGCGGTTGGTCAGCACCGTGCCGAAGCCCGAAATGACGGTCGCGACCGACAGTGGCAGGCGCTCGGCAGCCGGCAGCGATTCGCGCATGCGAAGCAATGCCCAGAAGAACAGCACCGCGCCGGCAATGCCGAGCAGGATGAAAATCCAGTGCCAGTTGGCGTAGATGATGATCGCCTGGCCGACGGATGGTGCAACGATCGGGATGATCATGAAGACGATCATCACATAGGACATCACCCGCGCCATTTCGCGGCCGCCGAAGCAGTCGCGCACGATCGCCATCGTCGTGATGCGCACGGCGGCAGCGCCGATGCCTTGGATGAAGCGCATGACAAGCAGCATCTCGAAACTGCCGGAAAGGGCTGCGGCAAACATACAGACGGCATAGAAGGCGAGGCCGCAGAGCAGCACCCGGCGGCGGCCGAACGCGTCCGACAGGCTGCCGAATACGATCTGCGAGCAGCCGAAGCCGAACATGAAGACGCCGATGACCCACTGGGTATCGTTGGCATTCTGGACGCTGAGCGATTGACCGATGTTTGGCAGCGCGGGCAGCATGATGTCGATCGCCATTGCGACGCTGGCGGTCATGAGGGCGATGGTGATGACGAATTCGAAGAAGCCGAGGCCTATTCGTGACGAGCCGAGATTCTCGACGTATTCAGTGGTGGTGGCGGACATGAAGAAACCTATGAATGTCTTGGGAGGAGACAGGGACGTTTAAACTGCAGGGTTATGCGCCTTGAAAAGCTTGCCTTTTTCGGCGGTCAGAACGAAGGCGAGCCCGATGAGGGAGACGGCGAGGAAGCCGATGGCAAGGGGCGTGATCGTGCCGTTGAACGCCTGGCCGATCAGCGCGCCGATGGTGGCGCCGCCGATCGTCTGAGTGAAACCCAGGACCGAGGATGCGGTTCCGGCGACGTGACCGAGCGGCTCCATCGCCATGGCGTTAAAGTTTGAACCGATCAACCCGAACTGGAACATGGCGCAGGCGTAGAGCAGGGCAAAAAGCCAGAAGGGAAGAAAACCGGAGACCGATGCCACGACCCAGATCAGGCTTGAAATAACGAAACCGATCAACGCCCCGTGCGACAGGCGGCGCATACCGTAGCGCCGGACAAGCCGCGAATTGGTGAAGGAAGCGAGCGCCATCATGCTGGCAAAGCCGGCGAAGACCAGCGGAAACCAGTGTCCGAGCCCATAGATGCCGACAAGAATCTGTTGCGCCGAGTTGATGAAGCCGAACAGCGATCCGAACAGAAAGGCGGCCGCCAGCGAATAGCAGAGCGAGACGCGGTTTGTCAGGACGATGCGGAAGCCGGCCAGGATGGATGTGACTGTGAAGGGCCGGCGATGCTCGGCGGAGAGTGTTTCGGGCAGGCGCAGCATCACCACTGTCGCAACAGAGACCGCAAACAGGCAGATGACCACGAAGATCATATGCCATTCGGCAAAGATCATGATCAACTGGCCGACGCTGGGCGCAATAACTGGCACGATCATGAACACCATGAGCACCAGCGACATGACTTCCGCCATCATCCGGCCGCCATAGACATCACGGACAATCGAGACGGTGACGACGCGGGTGGCCGCTGCACCGATGCCCTGGATGAAGCGCAGCGCCAGCAATCCGGTAAAGGAGGGAACAAAGACAATGGCAAGCGCGCAAAGCGCATAGAGGCCAAGGCCGCCGAGAAGCGGCAGCTTGCGGCCGAAGCGATCCGACAGTGGGCCGAAGATGAGCTGCGCGCAGCCCATGCCGATAAGATAGGCGGTGATGACATATTGGCGGGTATTCTCATCGGCGACACCAAGGCTGGCGCCGATTTCCTGCAGGCCGGGCAACATGATGTCGATCGAAATTGCGTTGACCGCCATCAGCATGGCCATCAGCGCAATGAACTGTGGTTTGGGCAAAGCCGGGAGACCCGGCGCTTGGGATGGTGTGGTCATAGGATATTCCTGGCGGATGTGCCGGGCGCCTGAAACAGGAAACGGAAACGTTTCCGGCGCAGATGAAAATGCTGGAGCCAGCAGAAAAGATCGAGCCGAAAGCGCGGCTCCGAAGCGCTTTCAAAAATGGAAACCGGGTTGACCGGCCATAAGGCAAAGCCGGCAAAACGAGCCAGCGATTACGACGATGTACGGGAGGTCAGATCTGGCCTCGTTCAACGGCGCAGACATCTGCACCGCGTGTGCATACTCCCAACATCGCGACCGGCTTGTGACAATGGGTCATATTGGCTTCAGCTAAAAAAGCGCCGGAAACATTAGGTTGTCTTCATGGCGTTCCGGAATCAAAAAAGGCGGTGACCCGCCTTTTTCAGGTGTCACTGTGGCTTAAATCCGGTTTTAGGCTGCGCCCTTGACCGCAATGCCCTGTTCCTCGAAATGCGCCTGTAGTTCGCCAGCCTGGAACATTTCACGCACGATATCGCAGCCGCCGATGAATTCGCCCTTGATATACAGCTGCGGAATTGTCGGCCAGCTGGAATAGTCCTTGATGCCCTGGCGGAGGTCTGCGTCAGCAAGCACGTTGATGCCCTTGTAGTCGACGCCGATATAATCCAGCATCTGAACGACCTGGCCGGAGAACCCACACTGCGGGAACTGGGGGGTGCCCTTCATGAAAAGAACGACATCGTTGCTCTTCACTTCATTGGCGATGAAATCGTTGATACCGCTCATGTCGTAATCCTTCCTCATCCCGCTTCAAGGGCCGGGTGTGTCGATATCTGTTAGATAGCATGCACGCGAGTGATTTTCATCACCTGAATACAACAAAAATTGATGGCTTGCACGACTGCAACAGTGACGGCGCAGTCCTAGCGCACCTTGCTGCGAGATGCGGCTGTTTTGCGCCGGCTCAGCTGCTTCTTAGCCGGTTTTGCCTTTGCGGCCGGGGCCTTCTTGAAACGGCCGGTTGTGGCAGAACGGGTCTGCCGCTTTTGCCGTTTGGTTGCCGTGCTTCCGCCAGCTTTCTTCAGGATTTCCTTCAGAACGCTCTCGACTACGCCGCTAACCAATTCGTTCATGAGGCTGGCCATTCAGGCTTATTCCGGCGCGGATGTCTGAAGGGCGAGGGCGTGCAGAACGCCCCCCATATTGCCCTTCAGCGCATTGTAGACCATCTGGTGTTGCTGCACCCGGCTCTTGCCGCGGAAAGCCTCCGCGACAACTTCGGCTGCGTAATGGTCGCCATCACCGGCGAGATCCCGGATAGTCACCTTTGCGCCGGGAATGCCCGACTTGATCATGTCTTCAATATCGCCAGGTGCCATCGGCATGGTCTGTACTCCCTGAATTACTCGGCGGCGATCTGTGTTTCGCCGTCCATGAAGTCAGGGAACCATGATTCATAGGCCGAGCGCAATTGCAGAATTGCAAGTGGCTTGGCCGAACCCAGCACCACTTCCGTACCGCCGGTGCTACCGATGACAGGTGCTGCCACGCCGGCAGCCTTTGCCCGCTCTGCAACCAAGGCTGCATGCTCCGGCTTGACGGTGACGACATAACGTCCCTGGTCTTCGCCGAAGAAGACTTCGATCGCATCGCGGCCGGCAACAGCCGATACCTTGGCACCGATTCCCGATGCCATTGCCATTTCGGCAACCGCCAGCGCCAGGCCGCCGGACGAGCAGTCGTGTACCGCTGTCGTCAGCCCGTCGGTAATCAAGTCGCGAACGAAATCGCCGGTCTTGCGCTCATGAGCGAGATCGACATGCGGGGCAGGGCCGTCGGAGCGGCCATGGACGTCGCGCAGGTAAACCGACTGGCCAAGATGCGTTCCAAGGCCTTCCGGCGCGCCAACGAGCAGGAGGGTCTCGCCTTCGGCGGCAAAGCGGATGCGCGCCATCTGCGACCAGTCGCCAAGCAGGCCGACGCCGCCAATGGTCGGGGTCGGCAGGATACCCTGGCCGTTAGTCTCGTTGTAGAGCGAGACGTTGCCGGAAACGATCGGGAAATCGAGCGCGCGGCAGGCCTCGCCGATGCCCTTGATGGCGTGAACCAGCTGGCTCATGATTTCCGGGCGTTCCGGATTACCGAAGTTGAGATTGTCGGTGGCAGCCAGCGGCAAAGCACCGGTTGCCGTGATGTTGCGCCAGCATTCAGCCACGGCCTGCTTGCCGCCTTCGAACGCGTCAGCCTCGACATAACGCGGTGTTACGTCGGACGAGAATGCCAGCGCCTTGGTCGGATGACCTTCGACGCGGACGACGCCAGCATCGCCGCCCGGCAGCTGCAGCGAATTGCCCTGAATCAGCGTGTCATATTGTTCGTACACCCAGCGGCGCGACGAATTGTTGGCGGATCCAACCAGCGACAGAACGGCATCGGCGATATCGGCCTGCGGAATGTCGCCGGCTGCCAGCGGAGCGGCAATCTTTGCCGGGGTCCACGGACGGTCGTATTCTGGCGCTTCGTCGCCCAGTTCCTTGATCGGCAGATTGGCGACTTCCTCGCCCTGATGGATGACGCGGAAACGCAGGTCATCAGTGGTCTTGCCGACGATGGCGAAATCGAGACCCCACTTGACGAAGATCGCCTTGGCGACGTCTTCCTTGGCGGGTTCGAGAACCATGAGCATGCGCTCCTGGCTTTCCGACAGCATCATTTCATAGGCGGTCATGCGCTCTTCGCGCACGGGAACCTGATCCAGCTGCAGCTCGATGCCGAGGCCGCCCTTGGCGCCCATTTCGACGGCCGAGCAGGTGAGGCCGGCAGCACCCATGTCCTGGATGGCGATGACCGCACCGGTCTTCATCAGTTCAAGGCAGGCTTCCAGCAGGCACTTTTCGGTGAAGGGGTCGCCGACCTGGACGGTCGGACGCTTCTCCTCGATCGACTCGTCGAATTCGGCCGATGCCATGGTGGCGCCGCCGACACCGTCGCGGCCGGTCTTGGCGCCGAGATAGACGACGGGCAGGCCGACGCCCTTGGCTTCCGACAGAAAGATGGCGTTGGACTTGGCGAGGCCCGCCGCGAAAGCGTTGACGAGGATGTTGCCGTTGTAGCGGGCATCGAACTCGACTTCGCCGCCGACTGTCGGCACACCGAAGGAATTGCCGTAACCACCGACGCCAGCAACGACGCCGGAAACGAGATGACGGGTCTTCGGATGATCCGGTGCGCCGAAGCGCAGCGCGTTCATCGCGGCGATCGGACGCGCACCCATGGTGAAGACGTCGCGCAGGATGCCGCCGACACCGGTCGCAGCACCCTGATAGGGCTCGATATAGGACGGGTGATTGTGGCTCTCCATTTTGAAGACCACGCAATCGCCGTCATCGATATCGACCACGCCGGCATTTTCTCCCGGTCCCTGGATGACGCGCGGACCGGTGGTTGGCAGCGTGCGCAGCCATTTCTTCGAGGATTTGTAGGAGCAGTGCTCATTCCACATCGCCGAAAAGATGCCAAGTTCCGTAAATGTCGGCTCGCGGCCGATCAGGCCAAGGATACGCTGATACTCATCCGGTTTCAGGCCGTGCGAGGCAATCAGATCGGCGGTGATGGGGCGGGTATTGGAAATGGTCATCGGGGTCCATTCGGTCCGTTGGAGCATCCTGGACGGCAAAGGTTCCGTCAGTTTGTGAGGATGCGTCAAAACAAAGAGATCACGTCGCGGTTTCTTTAACCGAAGCGACTGCCGGATGCGACAGGAAAATGCCGGAAAAGCACAGGAGATCACGCGCTTTTCGCCGATAATGTGCTGGCTCGCTCAGGCGAAGCTGTCATAGCCCGTGCGGCCGCTGTCGAGTAGCCGGCGAAGGGTCAGGAAACCCCGCCGCACCTCGTTGCGGTCGGCGGGCGAGGAAAAGCCGATGCGGACACGGTGATAAACGCTTTCCGTCCGCCCGGCCTTGAACTCGTCCTCGTCATCAACAAGCACGCCTTCCTCGAAGGCTGCATGCTTGAACGTGCCTGAGAACCAGGGTTCCGACAGTTTCAGCCAGAGGAACGGCACATGTGGGTGAGAATTAAAGTCAATGTCGGCGAAGATTTCGCGGGCCATTTGTTCCCGCGCCCTGATCTCGTCGATGCTTCTGGAGCGTAAAGCCGCCGCTTCGCCGCTTAATACAAGCCGGGCGCAAAGCTCTGCCAAGAGAAACGGCATGCCGCCGCTGACCATCTTGTGAGCGATGCGAATGCGCTGGCTGAAATGCGGAGGACAGGCGACCCAGCCGCCGCGCACGCCCGCAGCGACCGATTTCGACAGGCCACCGACCAGAAATGTCCGCTCGGGCGCCAATTCGGCCAGAAGCGGCAGCATGTCGCCGGTCATTGCGCCATAAAGATCATCTTCCAGCAGCCAGACGCCGTAGCGGCGGGCAATATCGGCGATTGCCTGACGTCGCTCCAGTGACAATGTCACCACGGTCGGATTTTGCGCCGTTGGCATCAGGAAGGCGAGTTTCGGGTGCTGCTGGGCGCAGACCCGCTCGAAATCGTCCGGATCCAGGCCGTAATCATCAGTGCGCAAGAGAATCGTCCGGCGTCCGATCAGTCCGGCGCTGCGGCTGATCTGGGAATAGGTGATGTTCTCGAAGGCGATCTTGTCGCCTGGTGCCGTAACGGCGGCGATGACGGCGACGGCGCCGGCATGAGCGCCAAGCGTCGGCACGATGCGATCGGGCTGCGGCCGGAAACTCCCCTTGGCGAGCCACTGGCTTCCCGCAGTAAACCAATGTGCCGGAAAATCGCGAGCATAGCTGGCAATATCGGCGTGATGTTCCCGGCTGATATCGACCAGCACTTTTTCAAGCGAGGCGCCCTGGCCGATATCCGGTGCGGCCGTGCTGTCGAACCGGAGTTTTCCGGGCGGGGCCTTCAGCGGCCTTGTGCCGGCCAGTGCCGCGCTCATTGGATCTGGCTGTTCGGCCGGGCGCAATTCGGCATTGTCAAGCACATAGGTCCCGCGCCCCACTTCGCCACTGACCAGCCCGCGTTCGCGCACCAGATGATAGGCGCGGCCGATTGTCCCGATTGTCACGCCGATATCGAAGGCAAGGTTGCGCTGTGGCGGCAATTTCGTACCGACGGCCAACACGCCACCGGCAATCGCCTGCTCGATCTGATCGGCGATACGTGCGTAAAGCGGCCCTTGGCCTTGTGTGGGGTCTGGCATCCATGTTGTCATGGTGACAATTTCTACATTGCATCGGTTTTCCTGTCAATTATGACAATCCAATACCGAAATGCAACCGTTGCAATCGATGGAGTGATGACAATGGGTACAATTTGCACCGATAATGGCGCCGCATGTTCTATTGCGATAGGTACAATCCAGCCGCGAGGCCTCGTCTCGCGATTGAAGCAGCTTGGTCGGTATATGATCGTCTGGATTCTCGGCCGTGAAGAAAAGCGGCTGAGCCGGATTGCTCTTTCTGAGCTGACGGATGATCAGCTTGCCGATATCGGCGTTACGCCGGCGGAGGCGCGCCGGGAGGCAGCACGGCCATTCTGGGACTAAAATGGACCTGCAGGACTACAGAATTTCCAGGACTTTGGTGTCTGGCCGGCAGAGTCTGACACCCTTCCCGGTCACGACGATGGGTCTCTGTATCAGTTCGGGATGGGCCAGCATTGCGTCAATGATCTCCCGGTCTGTCTTGCTCTCGTCATCCAGCTTGAGCGCCAGGTACGCGGGCTCCTTGATCCGCAGCAACTGGCGTGGCGCCATGTCCATGGCAAGCAGAAGAGCCAGCATTTCCTCATGGCTCGGCGGTGTTGCCATATAGTCGACAATGGCAGGCACTGTTCCTGTGTCGCGAATGAGCTTGAGAACCGAACGGGATGTACCGCAGGCACTGTTATGATAGATCATGACGGTCATAAGTGTGCCTTTGGTGTGGGTAAGAGCTGGGGTGAAAAGCGCCAGCGGAATGGTCTGCGCCTAGCATGAGAATGTACGCGGATTCGTGACAGCCACAAGAATACCATTCTCTGGTTGCTTGCATAAAAATACGTTCTTGGATTGCGTTGAGTGGGTGTGAACAGTCTCGAGTTGATTGTCGTGCAAAAGGGCGTGAATGAAAAGCGGCAAGAAATAGCGATATGCGATCAA
The DNA here is from genome assembly GCF_001424965.1 of Rhizobium sp. Root1204. Lineage (NCBI taxonomy): Bacteria > Pseudomonadati > Pseudomonadota > Alphaproteobacteria > Hyphomicrobiales > Rhizobiaceae > Rhizobium > Rhizobium sp. Root1204. The sequence goes on along the minus strand of NZ_LMCZ01000034.1, from coordinate 490,336 downwards.
TCCACCGCCTATCTCCACCGGTTAGAACGGTGGCTTTCACGGTGGACAATACTTGAGTGAACAGAAGGTCAGTGCCGGTAATTCACCGTATGCGAACGAACTGAATGGTATAATGACAGCCCGGAATGCCGCCGGGCTCAGGTTGTTCGCACCTGATTAGGTTTTTTCGGGGTGCTGTCCGCGCGGCAAGGACTTTGTGCTGAAAGCCTCAGCGGCAGCCCGTTCCGCCAGCAGCCCAGCGTTTGATATCCGTGGTCATCCGTGCGCCGACAGTTTCGCTGAAAAGCGGGCCAAAAGCCTGCAGCCGGGCAGGGTGCCCCTCGGCTTGGACCACTGCGAGAGGTCGCGATTCGGGTGAATTGCGCTTGACGATGAGGATGCGCGGGCGCCCGGAGAAGGAATTCAATTCCGGCGCGAGGCGATAGGCCTTGAAGGCTGCATCACCGGATTTGAACCAGCAGGCATTGGCGCCCAGCGCGATCCGCTCCATGGTGGGCAATGCTGCCGTGTTCTGCGCCGGGGTCGGCGGTTTTGATGACTGGCAACCCGCCAGAAGCACGGCGATGGAGCCGGCGGTAGCAAAGAAGCGAAGGAAAGCTGCGGCGCGCATGAAGGCCCCTTATGATTCTGTCTATAGGGTGCCTTCTAGCAGAGCGACTGTTAAGCAGCGATTACATCGAGCGCGGAAGCGAACAGGCCGCGTCCGTCCGAGCCGCCATGTGCGGCTTCGATCAGGTTCTCCGGATGCGGCATCATGCCAAGCACATTGCCCCTGGCATTGACGATCCCGGCAATGTCGTTGACCGAACCGTTCGGATTGGTACCGGCCGCATAACGGAAGACGACCTGGCCATTATCCTCGATCGTCTTCAGTGTTTCCGCGTCGGCAAAATAGTTGCCGTCATGATGGGCTACCGGGCAACGGATGATCTGACCCTGTTCGTAAGCGCGGCTGAAATCGGTATTGGCATTGACGACCTCAAGCTTGATTTCCTTGCAGACGAACTTCAGTGAGGCGTTGCGCATCAAGGCACCCGGCAGGAGGCCTGCCTCGACCAGGATCTGGAAGCCGTTGCAGACGCCGAGCACCTTGACGCCGGCCTCGGCCTTCGCCTTGATCGCCTGCATGACGGGCATGCGGGCTGCGATCGCGCCGCAGCGCAGATAATCACCGTAGGAAAAGCCACCAGGAATGACGATCAGGTCGACATCCGGGATGTCCGTTTCTGTTTGCCAGATGGTGACCGGCGCGTTGCCGGAAATCTTGGTCAACGCTGCGATCATGTCGCGGTCACGGTTAAGGCCTGGAAGCTGAACGACGGCGGATTTCATGGGTGCGGTTCAAACCTGGATTGGGCCTCGGCAAGCTCGCGCAATTCGAGGCGGTTTTCTATTCTCTCCAAACGCTCATCTATCTGATGAAGCATTGTATAGAGCGTGTTGATGTCGTTCTGGTGGGCATGTAACGACAGTCTTATAGAGCCCATTTCGCTTCGAAGGTCGCGGATCGCATTATCGGATTTGTCGGCCCTAACGTGCATACGCCGCAGAATCTCGTGAATAAGTTCCTGAGTGACATCAGCCATGAAACTAGCCTAGCTTCTCCAGGCGGCTTCCGAACAACGTTCGCTTGAGAGTTTCTGTACGCTCACGGCCTTCTGTTAACTCCCGGTTGGTTTCCCGCATAAAGGCAACCAATTCATCCAGAGACTGGGCGGTCTCTTGAAGCCGACGATCGAGTGCCATTACTTCCGTGTACAGCATTTCATTCGTGATTTCGGCCATTCGACCACCTCATTCAACCATCAGGCGAGTGAGATAGTGTAGTTCTCAATCACCGTGTTGGCGAGGAGTTTCTCGCACATCGCCTTTACTTCGGCTTCGGCCTTTGCCTTGTCGGCAGTGTCGATCTGCAGATCGAAGACCTTGCCCTGGCGGACATGGCCAAGGCCCTCGAAGCCGAGTGCGCCAAGCGCGCCTTCGATTGCCTTGCCCTGAGGGTCGAGAACGCCGTTCTTCAGCGTCACTGTTACGCGTGCGTTGATCACTGTCGTCTTTTCCTGCTTACTTTACCAGAACCGGGCCGGAGCCGCGGGGCGGTTCGTTTTCGTTCATGATGCCAAGGCGGCGCGCCACTTCCTGGTAAGCCTCGACAAGGCCTCCCATATCGCGGCGGAACCGGTCCTTGTCCATCTTTTCCTTGGTCTCGACGTCCCACAGACGGCAGCTGTCCGGCGAAATCTCGTCGGCCAGGATGATGCGCATCATGTCGCCTTCGAACAGACGGCCACATTCGATCTTGAAATCAACCAGTTGGATGCCGACGCCGAGAAACAGGCCGGTGAGGAAGTCGTTGATGCGGATGGCGAGCGCCATGATGTCATCAAGTTCCTGCGGACTTGCCCAGCCGAATGCCGTGATATGCTCTTCGGAGACCATCGGGTCTTCAAGCGCATCGGCCTTATAGTAAAATTCGATGATCGAGCGCGGCAGGACCACGCCTTCCTCGATGCCGAGGCGCTTGGCGAGCGAGCCGGCAGCCACGTTGCGCACGACAATCTCGAGCGGAATGATTTCCACTTCCTTGATCAGCTGTTCGCGCATGTTGAGGCGGCGGATGAAATGCGTGGGAATGCCGATACGGTTCAGATGGGTGAAGATATATTCTGAAATCCGGTTGTTGAGCACACCCTTGCCGTCGATGATCTCATGCTTCTTGGCGTTGAAGGCCGTAGCATCGTCTTTGAAGAACTGGATCAGAGTGCCAGGCTCCGGACCTTCGTAAAGGATCTTGGCCTTGCCCTCGTAGATACGGCGGCGACGGTTCATGAATGGTGTCTCTATCTCTAAAGGCGCTTGGGCTGCGCACTTGGTATTTTCTAAGGCGGTCCATAACCGAAATGAAACCATTTCACAATCGGCGACTGTTCCGATCCCCTGATTTACGTCTGCCCGATCCTCTTCAGGGTAGCACGAAAGTCGCCACGCCGGAAAACTTCGCATTGCACTTTCGATGACCTTTTGGTTTATGGGCGAAAAGCTAAACTCAAAACGGTTTTTGGGAGATCAAGGATGACCAATATGCAGGATCGCGAAAAGGCGTTCGAATCGAAGTTTGCTCTCGACGAAGAGTTGAAGTTCAAGGCCGAGGCGCGCCGCAACAAGCTTCTTGGTCTCTGGGCTGCCGAGCTTCTGGGCAAGAGCGACCCGGCCGCCTACGCAAAGGAAGTCGTCGCGGCTGACTTCGAAGAGTCGGGGCACGAGGATGTCGTGCGCAAGCTTCGCGCCGATTTTGACGCTGCCGGCATCACCCTGACAGACGAAGAGATTCGCCTGAAGATGCTTGAGCTTCTGTCTGAGGCCGTCACACAGGTCCAGAACGGCTGATATCGCCGTATTAGCTAATTAGAACCGTCCGAGTTTTCGGGCGGTTTTTTTATGCCTAGCGGTCCCTCCTGGCCATTTTGTGCATAGATTCGATGGATGTTTCCGGCGTGCGCCAGCGTCCGGAACGGATAAATGCCTCGAGGTCTGTTCTGGCCATGGGCCTGGCGAAGGCATAGCCCTGCAGTGTATCGCAACCCAGATCACGCAAGATATGCGCATGGCGGATTGTCTCCACCCCCTCGGCGACGACTTCGATGTTGAGCGAATGGCCGATATCGATGATCGATCCAACCAGCTTGCGCTGCTCCGCGGCCTCGATAATCGGTATGACGAGAGCACGATCGATCTTGAGGCGGCTCGGATTGAGCTTCATGAGGCCAACAATCGAGGCATGGCCTGTCCCGAAATCATCGATTTCGATGTCGATGCCGAGCGCGCTGAGATTATTGAGGATTTGCGAGGATTCCTCGTCGAGATCGTCGAGGAAGATTGATTCCAACAGCTCGAATGACAGTTTTCCACGCGGTATGTTCAACTGCTTCAAGCTATCGATCAGGCCAGGCTCGCGCAACCGGGGCGAGGAGACGTTGACGGAAATGCGCGGGACACCAAAACCTTGCGTCTCCCAGCGGTTGAAATCGCTCAATGCCTGCTCGGCAATGCGGCGGTCGATTGTCATCAGCGCATTGATATCGTCGGCGATCTTGAGAAAATAATCGGGTGCCAGCAGGCCATGCCGCGGGTGTACCCAGCGGGCGAGCGTCTCGACGCCGGTAATATCGAGCGTGCGGGCATCAAACTGTGGCTGATAGAAAGGAACGAATTCGCCTTCCTCCAGCCCCTTGATGATTTCATCGGCCGTGCGCTTGGTATGATGGATTTGCGTCTGCAACTGTTGCGTGAAAAATTCATAACGGTTCCGGCCAAGCCCTTTGGCCCGATAGAGCGCTATATCGGCGTTCATCAGCGACTGTTTGGCGCCAACTGTTCCATCGACGGTCCAGGCGATGCCGACGCTGGCTCCGAACCTGCACGGGTGCCCGTCATAGGTCACCGGCTGTCGCAGAGCTTCGATGATCTGATCCGTGAGCAAGATGACGTCATCCTGCGGTCGATGCGCGTCGCACAACACCAGGAATTCGTCGCCGCCGATCCGCGCAACGAAATCACGATCGCCGATGATCGTGGAAAGCACGTTCGCCGTATGTACGAGCATGGCATCACCGGCCTGATGACCGAGCGTGTCATTAATCTGCTTGAACCGGTCGAGATCGATATGAAGGATGGCGCAATAATCGACCTTATCGGCAATCCATTCATCGAGACGCTGGTCAAGGAACCGCCGGTTCGGCAGGCCGGTCAGATGATCATGCAGCGCGTTGTATTCGATTCGGGTCCGGGCCGCTTCCAGTTCAAGATTGCGTGCCTCTGCGAGTTGCCGCGCTCTTTCCAGATCCTCGCGCAAGGTAACATCCTCGGTCACGTCCCAATTGGCACCGATGAGTTTGCGCGCGCCTTCATTGTCGGTGAAGGTTACGGAACTTGAGCGGATGTGGCGAATTTCTCCGTCGGGACGGATAATGCGAAACGCGTTCATGAAGGGAGCAGCCGAAGCTACGCCCGCCGCAACCCTTGCGAGGGCTGCATCCCGATCCTGCGGGTGCAGCCTTTCTTCGAAGGCCAACACACTCGGCTCTTGTGGATCCAGGCCATAGATAGATAGCAAATGCTTGTCGCGCACGATAGCGCCGGTATCGAGATTGGCTTCGAATACACCCACCTTCGATACATCAAGAGCAAGTCTCAGCCGTCGCGATATTTCCTCAAGATGAGCCTCGGCCTTTTTGCGTTCGGAGATATCGGTATCCGTGCCGATGATCCGGCTCGGCTTGCCCTCCGATGTCCACTCAATGGAGGCTCCCCGGCTTTCGATCCAGATCCAGCGGCCATCCGCATGGCGTTCGCGGTACTGGAATGTGTTGAACGCGACTTCGCCCTCGTCCTGACGGCGAATACTTTCGATTACGTGTTCGCGGTCGGCCGGATGGACATTGTCGATCCAGACATCGAGGGATCCGTCAACGGTCGCATCCGCTGCCATGCCACGCAGATTTTTCCAGGGAATGGAGTAGAACAGTTCGTTTGTGCTGAAGTCGTGGTCCCAAACGCCCTGGTGAGCACTTTCAAGCGCGTATTTCCAGCGCGTTTCGCTCTTCTGCAGAGTGGTAACGGCCTGCTTGAGCTCGTCGATCGATTGAGTTTGGAGAATGATCCACGGCGATGAGCCGCTCATGTGCGATATCGAAGCCATGACCCATTTGATAGAACCGTCCGGTCGGGGCAGGCGTAGTTCACATTGTTTGGGCGAGGCTCCGTTGGCCTGGACATCTGCCATCATTGCTGTCAGCGGACCCGCGTCCTCGTCATGGACAAAACACTGGATATGTTCGCCGAGGATTTTATCTAAGGGCAGGGCAAGAGCATGTGAGAAGGCTGCATTGACCTGGCGAATGCAGCCGTCCTGTTCCAGCAGGCAATAGCCAATTGGCGCACAATCAAGAATGCTTGCGGCGTCCGGTAAAACCCCCGTTGCTGCCGGTTTTGGCGGCGAATGTCTACTTTTACTCGCGGTTGTCACGTACCAGCTATTCCCGAACAAATTTCGGGCATCATGACCGATGACAATGAAAGTCCCCTTAATGGGAGATGTCGCTAAAATATCCTCGTTGCTGCGGCAAGGTCAGGGCTGGAGCCGGTTGAGAAATTGAGCAAAGACCATCGTGCCTTCCGGCCAGGGACCATGCCCGGATTCACTGTTGATATGGCCGGATTCGCCTGCGTCCACGAGCAGAGAGCCCCAGGCATTGGCCATATCGCCGGCATGTTCGTAGGTGCCGAAAGGATCATTGCGGCTTGCCACGACAAGGCTCGGAAACGGCAGCGGATCACGCGGATAGGGACCGAACGTCATCAGGTGTTTCGGGCGGATCTTCGGATTGGTCACCTCGGGCGGTGCAACGAGGAAGGCGCCGGCGATTTTCTTCTCAAAATGGGGCAGGGCGTGAATGGCCGTTGCCACACCGAGTGAATGCGCAACGATGACGACAGGTTTTGTTGCTGCATTGACGTCATCGATCATCCGCTTGACCCAGTCCTCCCGGACGGGCTTTGCCCACTCCGCCTGTTCGACGCGCCGCGCCGAGGCAAGTTTGTTCTGCCACCGGGTTTGCCAATGGTCAGGCCCGGAATTGGTATAACCGGGTACAATGAGGATATCTGCTTCTGATGCTTTCATAATAACGGGGATTTGAGGTTGGGGGCAGCGGAAGTCAAGTGTATGGTGTGCAAATCTGGTATATGCTGGATGCACGGGCGATTGAACACGACGCCCGTGGCGGCGAGTACGCCAATATCGAGAGCATCGGATTGCCGTCAAGGATACCGCAATCCCCTCGAAACTTGAAATACTGATTGTTCTCGAATGACGTGACGACGCGTGTTCCTGGAGGAGAATTGGTCATGACAACATTTCATGTAATGGCAGGATCCAGCGACGGGCTCACACATCCGGAGATACGCAGGATCGGTGTTTCCGACGTTTTCGACGCGTTGCGTCTCGGCTGGCAGGATTTCAACGCAAAACCGTCTCACTACGTCTTTCTCTGCCTGATCTATCCGATTGCCGGCGTCGTCCTTGCGACCTGGAGTTCGGGCGTCAATATGCTGCCGCTGCTCTATCCTCTGGCTTCCGGTTTTGCCCTGCTTGGCCCGGTCGCAGCCATCGGTCTCTACGAGATCAGCAGACGCCGGGAAATAGGGATGGATACCTCCTGGCGGCACGCCTTCGATGTCCGCCGCTCCCCGGCACTGCCGTCGATCCTCGCCTTGGCTTTCATGCTGCTCGTTCTCTTCGTCGTCTGGCTGATGGTCGCGCAATCGCTCTACACGCAACTGTTCGGCGACGTGCCGGCATCGTCGCTTTCGGCGCTCTACAATCAGATCGTTGGAACCGATCAAGGGTGGAGCCTTGTCCTGATCGGCAATGCAGTCGGCTTCGTCTTTGCGGTTATCGTGCTTTCGACGGTGGTCGTGTCGTTTCCGTTGCTGCTTGATCGGGATGTTGGCGTCGTGGCGGCGGTCGAGACGTCGGTGCGCGTGACGCTTGCCAACCCGGTACCGGTGGCTGTCTGGGGATTGATTGTTGCGGCCGGTCTGGTCATCGGCTCGATCCCGGTTTTCGTCGGTCTCGCCGTCATCATGCCGATCCTCGGGCATGCGACGTGGCACCTTTATCGCAAGCTGGTTGTTGCGCCGAAAGGCAAGTAACCGCTCGACATGCCGCACCACGATAGGTGCCGCCGGGCATGGCGGCACTGTTTTTTCGCACGTAACGCCTGTGGCTTAGCGGAAATATTTGAAATAGGACGAAATCTGCGCCGATGTGTTGGACGACGTTTTAAGGCGAATGCCAATCTTGTCGCCACGGTACCATTGCACGACACCGGTCAGATGGCCGAACTCCTCGCTCTTGATCGAGACTTCCTGACCGGTCCTGGCATTGATATCGAAGTAGAGCTGAAAGCAAATCCCGGTTTCCGACAGGTCCTTGACGATCCCCCGGCTTGACCCGCCCTTGCAAGTGACTTCACCGGTGAATTTTGTTACCGTTCGTGTGGCTTTGCGTTCGATTGTCTGCTGGCTCGGCATGGTCCCCTCCAACTTTTGCATTTTCACTCCGTCGCAGTCTCCTATGGAAGACTGACAAAAGGTTTGAAAAAATCATTCGCAGTTGAATGAACCGGGTCGAAATAAGACATTGCAGCCGCAAGAGTGCGGAGAGCCCGTCAGGCTCTCCGCAGAACGCGATCAGCCGAACACGCGGCGGAAGATCGTGTCGACATGCTTGGTGTGGTAGCCGAGATCGAATTTTTCGCGGATTTCCGCTTCCGGCAGGGCTGCCCGTACTTCCGCGTCGGCCAGAAGTTCCTCAAGGAAATCGGCGCCTTTTTCCCAGACCTTCATGGCATTGCGCTGCACGAGGCGATAGCTGTCCTCTCGCGATACGCCAGCCTGGGTGAGGGCGAGAAGCACGCGCTGGCTCATCACCAGACCGCGGAACTTGTTCATGTTCTTCAACATGTTTTCCGGGTAGATCACCAGCTTCTCGATGACACCGGCCAGACGGTTAAGAGCGAAGTCGAGGGTGATCGTCGTATCCGGACCGATGGTGCGCTCGACGCTGGAATGGCTGATATCGCGCTCGTGCCACAGGGCAACGTTTTCCATGGCCGGAACCACCGACATGCGCACCAGACGGGCAAGGCCTGTCAGGTTTTCGGTCAGGACCGGATTACGCTTGTGCGGCATGGCCGACGAGCCCTTCTGGCCCGGCGAGAAGAATTCTTCCGCTTCCAGAACCTCGGTGCGCTGCATATGGCGGATTTCGGTAGCGACGTTTTCGATCGAGGACCCGATCACGCCGAGTGTTGCGAAGAACATCGCGTGACGGTCGCGTGGGATCACCTGCGTGGAGATCGGTTCGGCAACGAGGCCGAGCTTTTCGCAGACATATTCTTCGACATGCGGGTCGATATTGGCAAAGGTGCCGACAGCGCCGGAGATTGCGCCGGTGGCGATTTCTGCCCGGGCAGCGACCAGACGGTCGCGGTTGCGCTTCATCTCGGCGTAGAACCGGGCGAAGGTCAGGCCCATCGTGGTCGGCTCGGCATGGATGCCGTGGCTGCGGCCAATGCGGACCGTGTCCTTATGTTCGAAGGCGCGGGTCTTCAGGGCATTGAGTACGCGATCAAGGTCAGCAAGCAACAGGTCGGCTGCGCGCACCAACTGGATGTTCAACGTGGTGTCGAGGACGTCGGACGAGGTCATGCCCTGGTGGACGAACCGGCTGTCGGGACCGATGAATTCAGCCAGATGCGTCAGGAAGGCGATGACGTCATGCTTGGTGACGGCTTCGATCTCGTCGATACGCGCAACGTCGAAAGTTGCCGCGCCGCCCTTTTCCCAGATTGTCCGCGCGGCTTCCTTGGGGATAACACCGAGATCAGCCAGTGCGTCGCAGGCATAGGCTTCGATTTCGAACCAGATGCGGAATTTGGTTTCCGGCGACCAGATGGCCACCATTTCCGGCCGGGAGTAACGGGGGATCATGGGCTTTCAGCTTTCGTCACGATGGGAGTTGCTGAGCCTCTAGCAAAGATACACGGCAATCTCAACGTTGCTGTTCGGGCGTGCGCCAAGTCAGCCACAGGCTGGCGAGAGCCAGAGCGGCAAATCCGATCGGCAGATAGAGGCGAATGCCCATGACGATGAACTGATAAATGGCACTGGCTGAGGTAAATGCGAACTGGTAGGCCCAGAGACCGGTGCCAAATGGCGCATGCCAGCGGGCATAGAAAATCCGGTAATCAAGGGCGAAAAGTACAGCCGTGATGGCGATGGTGCAAAGCGTCAAGCACAGGAAGAATGCCGCAAAGCGGGTTTCCCGGCCTCTGCCAATGGCACCGAAACGGCCAAGCAGCAACGCGAATGGCCAGGAAACCAGACCACCCAAAAAGAACAGCACAAGAATGCTGTAAAGATGCGATGTCTCTGCTCCATTCCGCAGATACAGCGCAACCAGTGCCGACAGCGCCATGACCACGCCCCAGACCGGTGCGCCGAACAGGACTTCGCGAAAACTCGGCAAGGAGGCACGCATCCGCGCCGCCATCGCCGAAACTGCACCCGTTTCTTGACGCTCGGATGAAATCATGGCGCTGCGGGCTCCGGAACGGCGATCCAGCGCCCGTCACGTCCTTCGAAACCGACGCTCAAGACCTGAACGAGGACAACGTGGACCGGTTCGCCTTGCGGTGGATTATACACCATGACGCCGCCGATACGATAACCCGTCGGGCATTTTCGGCTATCGGGAATGGCCGTGTCGGTGTGCAGAACGCGGTCCGATGCCGTGCCGTCTTCAGTTTGGTAGGAGAGACGGAAGCCGGCCGATTGCGGCGTCACGTCCTTGCAGAGTGCGGAGGGGGCAAAAGGGATTTCGTTGAGCGTCAGCGTGAAATCTCCGCCGACCGGCGGATCGACGGCATATTGCCGGTAAGTCAGGCGATGAGGCGAGCTTTCCGTTTCCGTGATCGGATTGAAGGCGGCGAGCAGGCCGGGATTGGCGCCTAGATCGAGTTTCTGGGTGAGCGCAGCGGCTTTTTCGGCCGTTTGCGCCCTTACCTTGGCAAGGCTGGTGTTTTCTTCATCAATGCGCAGCCGGATCGGCGTGCCGGGTAAAAACGTGTCCTTGCGAGTGTCGACGAAAAAGATGTTCGAATAGGGAAAGCCGGAGCCATCCTGCACACCGTATTCCTCGAAGGCGAAGACACTGCCGTCCTCCGAAAACCCGATCGGCTGAAATGAGGCGAAATCGCCGGCACGGGCCGCGCCGGCAAAAAATGCCGAAGCAAGTAAAGCAACCGCGATTCCGCCTGAAAATCTCACCCGCGGCCTCCCTCAGCGTTGCTGCGCAGGATGTCGATGGTCTTACGGTAGGCGTCGACATGGCCACCGCTGAAGATCGCCGAGCCAGCAACGAAGACATTGGCTCCGGCCGACGCTGGAAGCGCAATCGTATCCAGCGCGATTCCGCCATCGACCTGAATGTCGATCGGCCGGTCGCCAATCATCGCCTTGATGCGGCGGATCTTCTCTTCCATGGCAGGAATGAACTTCTGGCCGCCGAATCCCGGATTGACCGTCATCACCAGAACGAGGTCGATCTTGTCGAGCAGATAGTCAAGCACGCTTTCGGGTGTTGCCGGATTGATCGAGACGCCGGCTTTCTTGCCGAGTGCCTTGATGGCTTGAACGGAACGGTCGAGATGGGGGCCTGCTTCCGCGTGGACGGTGATGCTGTCGCAGCCGGCTTTCGCAAAGGCTTCGAGATACGGGTCGGCCGGCGCGATCATCAGATGGCAATCGAAATAGGCCTGTGTATGCGGCCGCAGCGACTTAATCACATCCGGCCCGAACGAGATATTCGGAACGAAATGGCCATCCATGATGTCCAGATGGATCCAGTCGGCACCGGCGGCAACGACGTCGCGTACTTCCTGTCCGAGTTTAGCGTAATCGGCGGCGAGAATGGAGGGGGCGATGCGGATAGGCAGGGGCATGATAGGGGGCTCCAACTGTTTTGCGGGCAATAGCACCGCTTTTCGTGGCAAACAACCGATGTTGCCGCTTCGCCGTCATGCCGGGTCTAGCGCTGCACCGCCCAAACGGGAAGCAGATCGTTTTCCTGCGGCGTCGCATCGTGCACACCACGGGCGATGGCGCGGGCCATGACGGATGCGGCAGCCGCGCCAAGATCAATGAAATCCTGCAGCGATATGGTTTTGCCGCTGGTTCCTGTCGCCAGCGAAAAAACCAGGTCGCCGTCAAGCGGAGTATGGGACGGCCACAGCGCACGGGAAAAACCGTCGTGAGCGGCGATCGCCAGCCGTTTTGCCTCGGCCTTGGTCAGAACCGCATCGGTAGCGATCACCGCGATCGTGGTATTTTTAGTTTCACTCTGCCTGCCGCGGAACTTGATGCGAAGGTCTCGCGCATCCTTTGGAAATGGATGCGGCATGCCGATGCCGCCAAACTCTGCACCTTCCTCGAACGGTGCCGCCCAGAAATGCCTGCCGTCACCGATGGTCGCCGACCCCAGCGCGTTGACGGCGACCAGTGCACCGATAGTGATGCCGTTGTCGAGGATCGTCGAGGCGGTGCCGAGCCCACCCTTGAAGGTGGCGGTCAAGGCACCGGTCCCCGCGCCGGCGGTGCCTGTGGAAAACTCCAGCGCCGCCGCCTGTACGGCTGCGTAACCCAGTTCACGATAGGGCGGGTAGAGGCCCCAATCCTTGTCGCTACCATTGATCAGGTCGAAGAGGATGGCGGCTGGGACGATCGGGATATGTAGGTCTCCGACCGGAAAACCACGGCCCATCTGGCGCAGCGCGGCCTGGGCGCCGGAGGCTGCATCGAGCCCGAAGGCCGACCCGCCCGACAGAACGATGGCATCGACGGTCTGCACGGTGTTGTGTGGTTCCAGAAGATCGGTTTCCCGCGTACCGGGGGCGCCACCCAGAACCTGTACCGCAGCGATGGCCGGTTGATCACAGACGACGGCGGACACGCCGGATTTCAGCCTATGATCCTCGGCATTGCCGACCTTCAAGCCACCAACATCAGTTATCGCGTTGCGCGGCCCCGGGCGCATCACGGGCTTCCCGAAACGGCCGGAGCAGTAATGAACCGGTTGTTTTGCCATTCCAGCAGGCGGTAGGGGTTTTCGGCCAGTTCGTGACCGGCGCTGAAGCGGATAGGGCCGAGAACGGTCTGGTATGGGCCTTTGGCCAGCGCAGCCAATACCGGGCCTCCGTCCTTGCCTGCCTGGTCCTTTGCCTGCTCCAGCAGCGTAACAGCTGCAAATGCCGGCAATACGTAACCCTCCGGAAGCAGTTTGGCCGCTGTCATGGCGTCGACGGTGGCCTTGGCGTCCGGCAGAGTGGCATAATCGGGCAGGGCGACAGCCAGGACACCATTTGCCAGCGGAACCGGCAGGTTTGCCGCATCCAGCGTTTCGCCGCCCATCAGCGTCAGCGAGACCTGTTCGGATGCGGCATCGCGAGCGATAATGGCTGTATCGGCGCGATCTCCGCCGGTGAATACGTGTGTCGCGCCACTCTTGGCAAGCCTTCGGACAAGGCTGACCTGCTGTTCCTGGGCGGGGCGGTAGGTGTCTGAGAAGGTTGGTGTCAGGCCGATTTCGGCCAAGGCGCTGCGCACGCTTTCCACCAGTTCGCGCCCGTGGATCGTTCCGTCTTCGATCAGTCCCAGAGGTTCGTTCTTCCAGCGCGACAGGATGATTTCCGTCACCTTTTCTGCTTCGGCCTTGGCGCTCGGCACCAACCGGAAGAACGGCCATTTCTTTTTCAGCGCGTCTTCCATCAGGATATCGGAGCGAACGCTCAAGGTCAGCGCTGGAATACCGGCCTCGGCCAACGCCGGCAGCGCCGCCTCCAGGCTTTCAGTGCACAGGAAACCGATCGCTGCCTCGGCGCCGCTGGCAAGCAGTGTCTTCGTCAGGGTCTCCGCATCCTTCGGCTCGCAGGTTTCCGGAATGGCGATGATCTCAGACCCGCGATCTTCTGCCTGAAAGCGGGCGCCATCCAGAATCTGTTGCCCGAGAAGCGCGAACGGTCCATCAGCCGGAGCGACGACGGCGATCTTCAGGCCCGCAGCCAATGCGGGAGCGGCCTGCACCGATCCGGCAATCACAAGGCTGGCAAAAATCGAACGAAACATGCGCTTATCCAGTTGAGAACGCCCATGTTTTAAAGATGTGGCGGCAGGGGTCAAAGGAAAAGATCGGAACCTGCGCACCGGGAATGGCGATTGCCGTAAATGACGAAGAAAAACCAGACGATGGGTTTCATATTTCGTTGCAATGTCTATGTGTTAGAAACGTACATCGATCTGGAGACTGCCGTGTTGGACAAGACCCAACTGGACCCGCTGACCTACCGTGATGCCATGAGCCGGCTGGCCGGGCATGTGCATATCGTCACGGCCGCCCACGAAGGTGCGCGGCGTGGGGTGACAATCACGGCCGCATGTTCGGTATCCGACGATCCGGCAACGCTGCTCGTGTGCCTCAATGGAGCCAATCCGCGCAACGACATCTTCGCCGAGAGCGGTAGCTTCGGGCTCAATCTGCTCGGCGCAGACCAGATGGATCTCGCTCATGTCTTTTCGGGCAAGAACGCTGTCGATCCGTCAGAGCGATTCTCTCACGGCACCTGGGGCGAGTTGAAGACAGGTGCGCCGATTCTTGGTGAAGCCGTTGCGGCATTCGATTGCCGGCTGATCGATATCAAGACCGTTGCCACGCACATCGTTCTGTTCGGACAGGTCGTTGCGGTCACGCTCGGCCAGCAGAAACCGGCACTCGTCTATCTGGACCGGGACTACCGCACGTTATAGATTTCCTCCAACGGAGCGAGGAAACATGACGACATACACGAATGGCGCATTGCCTGCCTCGATCGCCGAGACGATGGAGATGCTGGAAGCCGGTGATTATCTTGCCGGAACGGCGCTTTCGACCGTGCTTTTCCTGTCACTTAGAATGAAGCGCCCTTTGTTTCTCGAAGGCGAGGCGGGCGTCGGCAAGACCGAAATCGCCAAGGTCCTGGCAAAGGCACTCGACCGGCCGTTGATCCGCCTTCAGTGTTACGAAGGCCTGGATATTTCCTCGGCCGTCTACGAGTGGAACTATCCGGCGCAGATGCTGGAGATCAGATTGTCGGAAGCTTCGGGTAACGCCAATCGCCAGGCGGTCGAAAGCAACATATTTTCGGAGAAATACCTGATCCGCCGCCCGGTTCTCCAGGCGATCTCGGCAGAGGCCGGAAAGGCACCGGTTTTTCTGATCGATGAACTCGACCGCACAGACGAGGCCTTCGAAGCTTTTCTGCTTGAAGTACTTTCCGACTTTCAGGTGACTATTCCGGAACTCGGGACGATCAGGGCGCAGGAGCCGCCCATCGTCATCATTACGACGAATCGCACCCGCGAAGTCCACGACGCATTGAAGCGCCGCTGTCTCTACCACTGGGTCGATTATCCCAAGGCCGCGCAGGAGCTGGACATCATTCGCCGCAAGGTGCCGGGCTGCAACGAGCGTCTGTCGCGCGAAATCGTCGGTTACGTGCAGCGGTTGCGAACCATTGATCTGTTCAAGAATCCTGGTGTTGCCGAAACCATCGACTGGGCGACAGCGTTGACCGAACTCGATCGCCTGGCGCTTGATCCTGAAACCATCTCCGACACGCTGGGCACGCTTCTGAAATACCAGGATGACATCGCCCGGATCGAAGGCGGCGACGGCCGGAAAATCCTCGACGACGTCAAGGCCGAACTTTTGGCGGCAGGGTGATGTCATGGAGACGGCAGCCCGGACAGGAGACGGCGCAGTTCTTCCACCGCTGCATGAAGGTGACGGGCGGTTTGCCGACAATATCGTCTTCTTCGCCCGCGCCTTGCGCAAAGCGGGTTTGAAGATCGGGCCGGGGGCAGTCGCCGATGCGATCGAAGCCGTCGCGTTGATCGGCATTGGCAACCGCGACGAATTTCAAGCCACGCTACAATCGGTCTTCGTCAAGCGCCATGAGGACCAGGCGATTTTTAACGAAGCCTTCCGGCTGTTCTGGCGGTCGCGCGACCTGATCGGCAAGATGATCGCGATGATGTCGCCGGTAGCACCTGATTCACGCGAGAAAGCACCACGCCGCGCAGGCGAGGCCCGCGTCAGCGATGCGCTGTTTGCCGATCGCGATGTGGCGCGGCCGGTGCGCGATGAACCGGATATTGAGATCGATGCGCGATTTACCGCGTCCGGCCGGGAACTGCTGCGCCGGGCGGATTTCGCGCAGATGTCGGCAGCCGAGATTGCCGATGCCAAGAAGGCTTTGTCGGCGCTGGTACTGCCGATGGATGAGGTGAGGACACGCCGTTTTCGCGCTTCGCACCGGCCGCGCCGCATCGATCCGCGTGCAACGATGCGCGATGCGATGAAAACCGGCGGCGATCTCATCCTGCCGCGGTTTCGCGAGCCCAAGACCCTTCATCCGCCGCTGGTGGTGCTGGCCGACATTTCCGGCTCGATGAGCCAATACACCCGGATCTTCCTGCATTTCCTGCATGTGCTGACCGAAAAGCGCCGCCGGGTCCACACGTTCCTGTTCGGAACCCGGCTGAGCAACGTGACCCGCCAGATGAAGAAGCGCGATCCCGATGCGGCGATGGACGATTGCCTGCGCGCCGTCAGCGACTGGTCCGGCGGCACGCGGATCGGTGAAACACTGCATGAATTCAATCGTCTCTGGTCGCGCCGGGTGCTCGGGCAGGGCGCCATCGTGCTTCTGATTACCGATGGTCTTGAGCGTGACGATATCGGCGATCTCAAAATCGAGATGGACCGGCTGCACCGGTCCTGCCGCCGTCTGATCTGGCTTAATCCGCTGCTGCGTTTTGATGGTTTCGAGGCGCGGGCGCGTGGCGTCCGGGCCATGTTGCCGCATGTTGACGAATTCCGCGCTGTGCATAACCTTGAAGCGGTGTCCGATCTGGCGGAAGCTCTTTCCGGGAAAAGAACAGCTGATGCCGATCCCCGCCGTTTCATGCGGCGGCGATAACTGAAACAGGAGGAGAGCAGATGCTGGACCAGCCTCTTTATCCCGACCCGTTGACGGTTGCCGGGGAGTGGCATGCCGATGGACGCGGTGTGGCCATTGCGACCGTCATCGAAACCTGGGGCTCGGCACCGAGACCGGTCGGCAGCCATCTGGTCATCGATTCGGAGGGTAATTTTCACGGCTCCGTTTCCGGTGGCTGCGTCGAGGGGGCCGTGATCGTCGAGGCCGCCGAAGTCATCACGTCGGGGACGGCACGCATTCTCGAATTCGGCGTTGCCGACGCGACCGCCTGGCGGGTTGGCCTGTCCTGCGGCGGCCGCATCCGCATCTATGTCGAAAGGCTGGGATAAGCGATGTTGGTGGGGCATCTGCAGAGGCTGAACGCGGCGCGCGGGGCGCGATTGGCAACGGTGACGATTACCGAACTCGACACGGGAACGACACGGCTCTTCCACGAGGGAGAGCCACATGATCCTTCCGTTGCACAATCCATAGAGTCTGCGCTGCGTACGGGCAAATCCGGGATTGTCGAAATCGGCGGGCAGGCGGCCTTCGTCAATGTCTACCTGCCGCCGCCGCGCATCGTCGTGATCGGCGCGGTGCATATCTCGCAGGCGCTCGCCATCATGGCGGATATCGCCGGGTTCGATCTGTCGATCATCGATCCCCGTAGCGCCTTTGCGACGCAGGAGCGTTTCGGCCAGACGAAGCTCGTTGCCGAATGGCCGGAGGATGCGCTTCGGCATACGCCACTCGATGCCTATACGGCCTTGGTCGCGGTTACCCACGATCCCAAAATCGATGATTTTCCTCTGGCGCAAGCGCTTGAGGCGGGGTGCTTCTATGTTGGAGCGCTGGGAAGCCGCAAGACCCATGCCCGCCGGGTCGAGCGGCTGATGAAACTGGGGGTGGATGAAAACAGGATCGCCCATATTCATGCCCCGATCGGCCTCGATATTCGCGCCTCCAATCCGGCCGAGATCGCTGTCGCCATCCTTGCCGATATTATCCTTACGCTGCGGACGCGCGATGTAACGGCCGGGCGAGGGACTAAAGAATGAAATTTGGTCCGGTGCCGGTGGGCAAGGCAGAAGGCGCCATTCTCGCGCATTCAGCCAAGTTGCCCGAGGGGCGGCTGGCAAAGGGACATGTTATTTCCTTGGCTGATATTGCCGCGTTGCAAGGAGCGGGTTTCTCTGAGGTCATCGTCGCCCGCCTGGAGCCCGGTGATCTGCTGGAGGACGAGGCAGCCTCCCGGATTGCGGCAGCGATCGATCGCGATCACCTGACCTTCTCGAAAGCGGCAACCGGGCGGATCAATATTCACTCCGCGGTCGATGGGCTTTTCGTTGCCAGCCGCGCTGTCATCGACCGGCTCAACCGCATCGATCCGGCCATTACGCTCGCCTGTCTTGCCGATCACGTGCCGGTTCGATCCGGCGATATGGTGGCGACCATCAAGATCATCCCGCTTGCCGTTGCAGAACGGTTTGTTGATGAAGCCGCGGCGCTTCTGCGGGCTGAGCGCGCCTTCAGAGTCAAGCCGTTCGCCGCGCGCCGTGTCGGGCTGATCGCAACTCTGTTACCCACACTGAAGCCCAGCGTGATGGACAAGACGCGCCAGAACCTTGAGGCGCGATTGCGGCTATCATCGAGCGTGTTGGTGGACGAGCAGCGCGTGCCGCATGATACCCAAGCCGTTGCGGCAGCGATTTTAAAGGGGAGGCAAAGATTCGAGATGATCATTGTCTTTGGCGCTTCCGCGGTTGCTGACGCCGATGATGTCATTCCCGCCGCCATCCGGCTTGCGGGCGGGGCTGTCGATCATGTCGGCATGCCGGTCGATCCCGGCAATCTGCTCGTTCTCGGCAGAGTTGGGGATATTCCAGTCATCGGAGCGCCGGGCTGCGCCCGCAGCCCCAAGGAGAATGGTTTCGACTGGATCCTGAACAGGATCTTAGCCGGCGAATGGCCGACGGTGCACGATATTACCGGGCTTGGTGTTGGCGGGCTTTTGATGGAGATACCGACACGACCCTTGCCGCGTGGCTTGGCGAGTTCTGAACCGAATGGTGTTTCCGTCGTGGCCGTCTTGCTCGCTGCTGGCCGTACCTCGCGGATGGGCGCAACAGGCCAGCACAAGCTGCTGGCGGAATTTGATGGCGTGCCACTCGTGCGCCGCAGCGCGCAGGCAGCCTTGGGTGCCGGTGTTCAACGTGTCCTGGCGATTACCGGTCACAGGCAAACCGAGATTCGTGAAGCACTTGCGGGACTGAACGTCATCGTTGTCGAAAATGCCGCTTATTCGACGGGCATGGCCTCATCGCTGATCGCCGGGGTGAATGCCGCCGGCAATGACGCTGATGGGGTGCTGGTGCTGCTGGCGGACATGCCATGGGTTTCGGCCGAAGACCTTGCCGCGTTGATTTCGGCATTCAAGGCCGGGCGCGGGCTGACGATCGTTCGTGCCGTTTCTGCCGGAAAGCGCGGTAATCCGGTTATATTGCCGAGATCGACATTCGAATCGATCAGGCACCTGCAAGGCGATATCGGCGCGCGCCATATCATCGAAACCTGTGGGCTGCCGGTGGTCGATGTCGATATCGGGCCGGCTGCGCATCTCGATCTCGACACACCGGAGGCGATCATCGCCGCAGGCGGCATATTGAAAGGCTGATCAGAATGGACAATGCAGCTATCGAGGAGATGTTTTCAGCCCTTGGCCCGGTCACGGTCAAACGCATGTTTGGCGGCAAGGGCATCTATTTCGAGGGGCGGATTCTGGCACTGGAGGTGAGCGGCGATATCCTGCTCAAGGCGGACACCGAGAGCGCCGGTGAATTCGAGGCGGCCGGCAGTTCGCAATGGAGTTATGACGGCAAGGGCAAACCGGTGAAGATGCCGTACTGGTCCGTTCCGGAGGAGGCTTTCGATGATCCTGACGAAATGGCTCGTTGGGTGCGGCTTGCCTATCAGGCAGCCTTGCGGGCTAAGAAATAGCCAGCGCCCGTAATGCCTTTACGGCATCCTGCGCAAACAGCGACAGAGGCTGTGGCAGGTCGTCAAGAGAGTACCAGCCGATGTCGGAGAGTTTGTCGGGTTCCGTCAACTGCGGTTCGCCGGAGAAATGCTCTGTCACATAAATCAGCGAAATCCAGTGCTGCCGGTCAGCCTCGATCCGTTGCTCGCTGTGGCAAAGAAACCGTGCCGAATGGATTTTCAGGCCGCTCTCTTCTTCCGCCTCACGGCGAGCGGCGTCGGCTGCCGGTTCCATATGATCGACCTTGCCACCGACAATGCCCCAGTGTCCTGCTTCCGGCGCCTTCAAGCGCCGGCAAAGCAAAAGCTTGCCGTCATTGATGACGGCAAGCCCTGATCCCACACCGGGAAAATCTATGCCTGGATATGCCATGCGATTGCTGTAAGGCTCAGGCCTTGCCGGCGATCAGCATGAAAGCCGGGATATCGTCGCCGAAACCGACCGGCGTCGGGCCGTCGTCCTGGTCGCGGCGATAACGGTTGCGGCGGTCGCGGTTGTCATCATTGGCAGGATACGGCTGGGGAGCAGGACGGTTGCTGTTACGGCCGGCATTCTGCGGTTTCGTTTCTGCCTTGCGTTCTGATCTCACAGGTTCTGCCTTTGCTACTACCGGTTCGAGAGGGGCTGCTACGACTGCCGGACTATCGTCTGCTTTGATGTCCGATTTGTGACTGGCCACAGACCGGGGCGCGTGATCACGCTCCCTGTCATTGCGGCGTCCGCCGCGCTTGCCATCACGGCCGCCGCGCTCGGATTTTCCACTGTCGTGGCTTTCCATCGGTGCGGGCAGCGCGGAAAGGTCGCCGTTCAGCCACTCGATGTTCTTGTCGATCAGCTTTTCGATTGCATCGACGAATTTCGTGTCGCGCTTTGAAACCAGAGTGAACGCGGCACCCGAGCGGCCAGCGCGGCCGGTGCGGCCGATACGGTGGACATAGTCTTCCGCATGGATCGGCACGTCAAAATTGAACACGTGGCTGACATCCGGAATGTCGAGGCCGCGTGCAGCAACGTCGGACGCAACCAGCAGCGTGATTGCATTGTCCTTGAAACCCGCAAGCATTTTCGTGCGTGAACTCTGATCCATATCGCCGTGCAGAGCGCCGACCGAGAAGCCGTGACGCGAAAGCGAGCGGTACAGGTCGGCAACATCCAGCTTGCGATTACAGAAGATGATGGCGTTCTTCAGGTCTTCCTGCTTCTGGATCAGATCGCGCAGAACGGCGCGCTTTTCGTAATCCTTGCTGTGAGTCGCGACCAAGCGTTGTGTCACGGTCGATGCCGTCGAGGAAGGCTTGGCCACCTCAATGCGCTCCGGATTCTGCAGGAACCGGTCGGCCAGTTTCTGAATTTCCGGCGGCATGGTGGCCGAGAAGAACAGGGTCTGGCGCGTGAACGGGATCAGCTTGGCGATGCGCTCGATGTCGGGAATGAAGCCCATGTCGAGCATGCGGTCGGCTTCATCGATGACCAGGATCTCGACGCCGGTCATCAGAAGCTTGCCGCGTTCGCAATGGTCGAGCAAGCGGCCTGGCGTGCAGATCAGCACGTCGGCGCCACGCTCAAGCTTGCGGTCCTGTTCATCGAAGGACACGCCGCCGATCAGCAAGGCGACATTCAGCTTGTGGTTCTTACCGTATTTCTCAAAGTTTTCAGCGACCTGGGCTGCCAGTTCGCGCGTCGGCTCCAAAATGAGCGTGCGCGGCATACGAGCGCGGGCGCGGCCCTTTTCCAGAAGCGTCAGCATCGGCAGCACGAAGGATGCCGTCTTACCCGTGCCCGTCTGGGCGATACCCAGAATATCACGCCGCTGCAGGGCCGGCGGAATCGCGCCTGCCTGGATCGGTGTGGGGATGGTGTAGCCCGCGTCTGTTACTGCGGTAAGAACTTTTTGGCTTAGGCCAAGGTCTGAAAAAGTGGTCAAAGGGAAATCTGTTTCCGTTCCGGTTCGGTCGAACACTGGTCAATCGGCGCATGCTTTAACTGCCGTCGCTGGGGCTCATAGTCCCATAGCCAAGCAAAGTCAAGAAAACCGGTGGTTTGCGCGATGAAAGAGTCAAAAATGGACTACCAACAACAGGATAGCAGCAAATTGCATCCTGTTGCGTCAAGAGCAGCAGCGCAGCTGCCAAGTTCAATTGATGTAGTGGCTGAGCTTAATGCCTGCCGTCAGGAAGCGCATCGGATCGACGGCCTCGCCATTCAAACGTACCTCGTAATGCAGGTGCGGACCAGTGGAACGGCCGGTGCTGCCGGAACGGGCAATGGCCTCGCCGGTGGTAATCTTGTCGCCGGCATTGACCAAAATGGTCGACAGATGCGCATAGCGGGTGGTGATGCCGTTGCCATGGTCGATTTCAACCATATTGCCGTAACCGCCGGTCTTGCCCGCAGTGATCACCGTGCCGGGAGCCGTTGCAAGGATGCGAGTTCCCGTCGGAGCCCGAAAATCGATGCCGGCATGTAGCGCCAACCGGCCAAGGAAGGGGTCGGGCCGATTGCCAAAGCTGCTGGTAATGTCGCTTGCCGGCGACGGATTGTTGAAAGGTAGCTTCCGTGCCTGGCTGCGAACACTTTCGAGGCGGGCAAGTGCGGTATCGAGCCCGACAAGAGAATCATCGAAGGCTTCGGCCGTTTCCGGCTCGACGAACGGACCGCCGATGGCATCCGCGTCTTCCGTGATGGGCGCGGAAGCTGCAACCTCGTCTGCGGCCACCTTTACACCGGTACGCGCAAGGATGGTCATGATGGCATCGGTGGCTTCCGATGCGCCTGCCGTGAGGTTATCGATACGAGCTTTCTGTTGCTGCTCGATATCCTTGAGCGACAAGGTTACCTTCGAAAACAGACGGTCGGCCCGGTCGGACATGCCTTCCCGTCCTTTCGGGGCGGATTGCGGCGCATAGGCAAGCGCCGTCTTCTGTTCTGCTGCCTTGCCACCCAGGCCCATCAATCGTTCAATAGCCTTGACGCCACCGCTGGCATCGGCCCGCTTTTCGTAGGCGAGGGGTGTTATCTCTGGCGGCTGAACGTCCTTCTCCGCGATCCCGGATTCCTCGGCACGGTCGAGCAATGTTCCAAGGCGGCCGTGGCGCGATGACAGCGCCATTTGTTGCTGCAGCAGCTTTTCGACCTTGTCTTCGACGACTTGCTGATCGAGGAGCTGGCGGCTGGTGACGCGGTCGACCTGCGCCCGCAAGGCGGCGATCCTGTCTTCATATTCGTACTGCATACGCGCCTGGCGCGCCATCGTGCCGCCGATCAGATCATCGCGCAGTACCAGATAGGACGTCGCGGCAAGATAGCCGATCGAAAAAACCGAGATGGCGCAGACCGAAAGTGCGGCCATCCATGGCTGAAAGGTCATGTGGCGAACCTTATCGCCGCTTGCCAGAATGATGATGTGTTTTTGCGCGCGCTTGCCGAAAACCTGGCTTTCCGTAGACACCAACTCACCCCCAACGCGTGCGATTCTGCCTGTCCTGATAGGCGCGATTAGACACTGTTAAGGTTAATAAAGCCTTGCCTGAGGGGTTTTGTGGTGACGTCTCAGGTGTTTACGGAGGCCGTCATCGACCGGTAGAAAGATGGCGTCAGGCCGGCTTCAGCGCGAGCGATGTCGTTGAATGGTGCTTTTAGAGGACCGCGAAAGTTGGCCCTGACCAAAGCCTGAAACGCGGCGGCTGGGTCTTTCTTCTGCCGGGCGCAGAGGAAACGGAACCATTTGGCGCCGACAGCCACATGGCCTTTTTCGTCCTCGTAGATCACGTCGAGCACCGCGGCGCTTTCCAGATCGCCGGCCTCCCGCATCTTCGCCTGCAGGGCCGGTGTCACGTCGAGACCGCGCGCCTCGAGAATCAGCGGCACCACCGCCAGCCGTGCCGTGAGGTCGTTGCGGGTGTCATGGGCTGCCTGCCAGAGCCCGTCATGGGCGGGCAGGTCGCCATAATCGGCGCCGAGCTGGCGCAGACGATCGCGCACCATGCGGAAATGCTTAGCCTCCTCGAAGGCCACCTTCATCCAGCCGTCGAAAAACGAATTCGGAACGGGTTCCGTGGCAAAGCGGGCGACGATATCAAGCGCCAGATCGACGGCATTGAGTTCGATATGGGCGATGGCGTGGAGGAGGGCGATCCGGCCTCGGTCCGTGGTCAGCGCGCGCTTTGGCATTTGTCTTGGCGGTATCAATTCCGGCTTTTCAGGCCGTCCGGGCCGGTCAGGCACGGTCACATCGAGCGGTGAGCGCAGCGACAGGGTTCTCTCACTCCAGCGGCGTGCCGTTTCCTGGGTCAAAAGTGTCTTGATATCCAGATCTGCGGCGCGGATCGCGCGAACTGCCCCATCACGCAGACTTCGGATCGCCGGAAGGCTTGTCATTGTCATGCCGTTTCGTTGGCAAGGTTTTTGGCGGCGGCCAGCACCTCTTCGGCATGACCGGCGACCTTCACCTTCGGCCAGATGCGGCGGATGACCCCATCCGGACCAATCAGCAGGGTTGTCCGCTCAACTCCCATATATTTGCGGCCGTACATGCTTTTTTCGACCCAGACGCCATAGCTGTTCAAGACTGCCAGATCTTCATCCGAGGCGAGGATGACGGAAAGATCATATTTCTTCGCGAATTTGTCGTGCTTCTTCACCGAATCGGGAGACATGCCAATCACCACCGCTCCAGCTGCCGAAAATTCACCCAGAAGCCCGCTAAAGGCGATCGATTCGGTGGTGCAGCCGCTGGTGTCATCCTTCGGGTAGAAGAAAAGTACGACCGATTGTCCCTTGAAATCCTTTAGCGAAACGGTTCCGCCGCCGTCGCGGGGCAGGGTAAAGTCTGGTGCGATTGCGCCTTCGGTCAGGTTCGCCATGGTTATTCCTTTTTTCTGGGGCATGTGCCGCAAAAGTTTGTCGCATGAGGCATATCCAATTGGAGCCCGGCCCGTCCAGCGCCGCAGGGACGGATGGATGTTTCGCGCACAGGGAAGATGCTTGGAACGGCAGACATCGTTTGCCCCGGGATCGTTCTTTAACTACTGTGTCACGGATGCAAAATGCCCAAAGACGCTTCGATACGCCCTTGGCATTCTCGAGCGATAACATGAGATAAATCAACCACGTACGACGTGCGTACGGCGTCATGGCATGGAGTCGCCTAATGCCGCGCGATGGAATCGCAGCAGATGGGAAATACCGCATGATTCTTTTTCACACTTCCGGAGGCCGCCGGCGCTGATGAATGAAATCCGCGGCGAAAAAGTATCGTTTCGCAAGGAAGACATTGTCGTTCTGCATTCCCTGCCATCGGCGCAGGCCCATGACCCATGTATCGTTCACGCACCGAACAAACGTGGGATTTCCCATTTCGTCTTCACCGTAACGTCAGTCGTTGCCGCGATTATTCTTCTGCTTGGTGCAGCGCTTGTGGGGGCCATTGAAGGTGGGTTTCTTGACGAGCCGTTGAATGCGCGGGCGCAGACCGCACTGAACTCAGCGCTCGGCAGCGGTTATCATGCCGAGGTCGGCAGTACGGTGTTGCGGGTGACGTCGAATGGTGCGCTGGCGCTGAAGGCGCGGGACGTGACTCTGGTGGATAACGCCTCCAGCAAGCGCCTGGTCACCACCAATTCCGTCTTTATCGAACTCAACCCACTGGCTTTGGTGACCGGTCGGGTTGCCGTTTCGCGGCTTGAGGCTGAAGGCGCGGTGCTTGACCCGTCGCTGCTGCCGCAGGGCAAGCCGATCGATCTGACGACCATTCGCATTGCCGATGTTGCCGGAGGGCTGGAGGTCGCTTTCGACCAGATAGACCGGATCTCGCAACTGATCGGCCACAGCAATACCGAAACCGTGCGCATCGCTGATTTGCGATTGTCGTTTGCCGGTCCTCGCCAGCGTATCGTCCCCGTCGTGGTGGAGGCCGTGGATTTCAAGCGCACAGCCGATGGCTCGATGCAGATTGACGGCGCCTTCTCTATCGACGGACAGTTATCGGAACTGCATCTTCGCGCCGACCGGCAAAACGGGCGGATCACGACGCTCGACGGTTCCGCCGCCGGTTTGCCCCTGTCGGCCTTCCTGCATCGCAATGATTCTGCGACGGAACTTGCCTTCGGGATCAGCAGCAGCGCCGATTTGACCATCAAGGCAACGCGCGGTGGTGAAAACACAACACCGACACTGCAGTTGAACGGTCGTACCAACGGTGGCGCATTCGATGCAGGCGGGTTCACATCCGAACTCAAGCCTTCCGAACTCAATGTCAGCTATGATTTCGCCCGCGAAAGAATCGAAATTCTGCCCTCGATGGTGCGTGTTGGCCGGTCGACTTTCCCGTTTACCGGCGCGATTGCCGATCTTGATCCGGCAGTTCTTGCCGGGAAAAAGGGCTTTTCAGTCGATCTCCTGTTGCAGGCCGCCAGTTCGTCGCCGGTCGATGTGTCCGAGGCGCCTCTGATATTCGATGCCAAGGCGCAGGGACGTTACCTGTCGGAAAGTCATCAGCTGGTGTTCGACGAACTGACGGTCGCAAGCGGGCTCGGGACGGCTGCGGGTTCGCTATCCATGACCTTCGGGAATGCCTCGCCACAGATCAGCTTTGCCCTCCTGACCAGCAAGATACAGGCTGCGGCCGTGAAACAGCTCTGGCCCTGGTGGGTGGGCAAGACAGCGCGGCGCTGGGTGATCAACAATATCTTCGGCGGCACGGTGACGGACGGCAAGATCGAGGTGTTCCTGCCGATGGGACGCATTACACGTACCGTCGGGCCTATCGACCTGAACGCCGAGGAACTAAGCGTTCAATTCAACATCGCCGATACGCGGGTCAATCTGGCCGGCGATATCCCGCCATTGCGCGATGCTGCCGGTGCCTTCAAGCTGAAGGGCGAGCGTATGGATGTGGAGATCCAGCGCGGAACGGCCTATTTTCCTTCGGGGCGCTCTGCCACGGTGAATGGTGGCAATTTCGTCATCCCCAATACCTACGAAAAACCGCTGATTGCCGAAATGAAACTTGATGTCGGGGGGCAGGCAGATGCAATCGCTGAACTTGTCAGTTACCGGCCGATTCTCGCGCTGCAGCGAACCCCTTTCAAGCCGGAGGATTTTTCCGGCGAGATGACAGCCGAGGTCGGTGCGCGGTTCGGTCTCGTCACCGCCCAGAAACCACCGCCGCCACAATGGCAGGTGCAGATGCAGCTGGATGGCGTGACCGTCAACAAACCGTTTGCCGGACGCGCCATCTCCGACATCAAGGGGACAATGCGGATCGACCCCAACCAGGCGGTGCTGGAGGCAAAAGCCGATATCGATGGCGGAGAGATGGATATTTCCGTCGTCGAGCCTGTCGGGGCTGGCAGCACGGTTTCGCGCAAGCGCGAGATTTCCGGAATGCTCAACGATGGCGAGCTTGCCAAGATGGCCCCCGGACTTGCCGGCATCATCAATGGACCTGTTGCGCTGGATATCTTGATCAACGACAACGACCGGCACACGGTTTCGGCCGATCTTGGTAATGCCTCCATTTCGCTTCCCTGGATCGGCTGGTCGAAAGGCGCAGGTATCGGCGCCAAGGCGACCTTTTCGGCATCCACAGCTGACGGCATCACGCAGATTGATGATCTGAAGCTGAACGGCGACGGCTTCGGCGCTGCGGGTTCACTCGTTCTCGACAAATCCGGTTTGAATTCCGGAGAGTTTTCCTCGGTTCAACTCTCCAAAGGCGATAACTATGCCGTCAACATCAAGCGCCAGAAAGGTGGCTTTGCCGTTGCCGTCAATGGCATGTCTGCCGATATGCGGCCGGTCATCGAAAGCCTGCGCAGCGGATCAGGCGATGGGGACGGAAATGGTGACAGCAAGCGGATAGCCATTAATGCAAACCTTCAACAGGTGACTGGCTTCCACTCCGAGACATTGTCGAATGTCAATCTGAGCTACGCGGCGAGGGGTAAGCAGATTGATGCCGTCGATCTGACGGCGGTCACCGACAGCGGTCAGGCCGTGGTCGCCAAGTTGACGAAAAATGGTGCTGATAACACGCTGGAACTGACCAGCGGCGATGCGGGCTCTCTGGCGCGGTTTGCCAATATCTACAGCAACATGCGTGGCGGTCTTTTGAACCTCAAGCTGCGAGATCGCGGCGGCAGTTCCTGGCGTGGCAACATCGATATCCGCAAGTTTTCGCTCGTCAACGAAGCACGGCTGCAATCCATCGTCTCCACACCGACCGGCGCTGATGGCAGAAGCCTCAACCAGGCGGTGAAGAAGAATATCGATGTCAGTTCGGCCCGCTTCGAACGCGGCTCCGCCAATGTGGCGCTCGACAACGGAACGATTGCAATCGACAGCGGGGTGGTGCGCGGGGTTGATGTCGGCGCCACGTTCCAGGGCACGGTGCGCGACGCAAATGGCAATATGGACATGACCGGAACATTCATGCCGGCCTACGGGCTCAACCGTTTGTTCGGGGAACTGCCGTTGATCGGCGTGCTCCTCGGCAATGGCAGGGATCGCGGCCTGCTCGGGATCACCTTCAAGCTGGTCGGCCCGTTCGCCAAACCGAACCTGACGATCAACCCCTTGTCGATCATTGCGCCCGGCGTGTTCCGCAGCATCTTCGAATTCCAATAAAAAAACCGGCGGGGTCACCGCCGGTTTGGGTTTCACTCGATGTCGCGCGTATTTCAAGCCGGACGGACGAGGATGTGCTTCTTCTTGCCGAGCGACAGCTTGATGACGCCATCTGCGGTGACGTCACCGGTGCCGATCACCTGGCGATCGTCGCCAACGACGGTATCGTTGAGGCGAACGGCACCGTCCTTGAGGAACTGCCGCACCTTGCCGTTGGACTCTGCCAGCCCGGCGCGCACGAACAGCGCGAGAACGCCGATTCCGGCTTCAAGTTCGGTCGCAGGCACATCGATGGATGGCAGGTTGGCGGCAAGAGCGCCTTCCTCAAAAGTCTTGCGGGCGGTCTCGGCTGCTTCTTCTGCCGCCGCACGTCCGTGCAATGTCGCGGTGATTTCAGTTGCCAGGATCTTCTTCACCTCGTTGATCTCGGTACCGGCCAACTGTGAGAGACGTGCGATTTCGCCCATCGGCAGCGTTGTGTAGAGCTTGAGGAAGCGCGACACGTCGGCGTCTTCGGTATTGCGCCAGTACTGCCAGAAGTCATAGGCCGACATCATGTCCGGGTTGAGCCAGATGGCGCCGTTGACCGATTTGCCCATCTTGGCGCCCGACGATGTGGTCAAAAGCGGCGATGTCAGTGCGTAAAGCTGCGGCGTTCCCATGCGGTGGCCGAGATCGATACCGTTGATGATGTTGCCCCACTGGTCGGAGCCGCCCATCTGCAGGCGGCAACCGGTGCGCTTGTAAAGTTCGACGAAATCGTAGGCCTGCAGGATCATGTAATTGAATTCGAGGAACGAAAGCGATTGCTCGCGGTCGAGCCTGGTCTTGACGCTGTCGAAGGCCAGCATGCGATTGACCGAAAAGTGGCGGCCGACATCGCGCAGGAACTCAAGGTAGTTGATGCCCAGCAGCCAGTCGGCATTGTTGATCATCAGGGCGTCTTTTGGCCCGTCGCCGTAGGTCAGGTAGTTGGAGAACACCGATTTGATACTGGCGATGTTGGAGGCGATGGTTTCTGGCGTCATCAGCTGACGCGCTTCGTCCTTGAAGGACGGGTCTCCGACCATGCCGGTGCCGCCGCCCATCAGCGAGATCGGCTGATGGCCGGTCGCCTGCATCCAGTGCAGCATCATGATCTGGATCAGGCCGCCGGCATGCAGGCTCGGCGCCGTCGGATCAAAGCCGATATAGGCCGTCACGGTTTCCTTGTTGAACAGCGCATCCAGTCCGGCATTGTCGGATGTCTGGTGGATGAAACCGCGTTCATGGAGGGTGTGAAGGAAATCGGACTTGAATTCGGACATGACCTGTCTCTTTCGGTGGGCTGCTTGGAGAAGAATGAGGACTTGCTGGATATTTGCGCGGCGTTTAGCACTGTTTGCTGAAAAGTGCACGTGTTTGCATTGTGAATGTTTTCTTTGGGGCTGAGTGCGGGATGACGCAGATGAAGACGGCGATCGGGCTGATGAGCGGAACCAGCATGGATGGCATCGACATTGCGCTCATTCGAACCGACGGCCGCGACCGGGTCGAGAGTGGTGCTGCCCTCGGGATATCCTATGACGCACAGTTTCGCGATCGCCTGAAACAGGCGCTGGAGGATGCCAAGCCGATACGCCAGCGCGGGGAGCGGCCTGGCACTCTTGCGAATGTCGAGCACGAGTTGACGTTACGTCATGCCGAGGCCGTGCGAATTTTTGTCAAGAAAAACAATCTGAAGCCTGCTGATATTGATGTGATCGGCTTTCATGGCCAGACAGTGCTGCATCGTCCTGACGATGCTTTGACGGTCCAGCTCGGCGACGGCGCGTTGCTGGCGCGCGAAACCGGCATGGCCGTTGTTCATGACATGCGTGCCGACGATATGGTTCATGGCGGACAGGGCGCGCCGCTGATCCCCGTTTATCATGCAGCACTCGCGGCCAGATTGCCGGGAGAATTCCGCTCCGACCGGCCGGTTGTGTTCGTCAATATCGGCGGCATCTCCAACCTGACTTTTGTCGGCACTGATGGGACCCTCGTTGCCTATGATAGCGGCCCGGGCAACACGCTGATCGACCAATGGGTCGAGGCGCATGCCGGAATTCCCTACGATCAGGGGGGCATGATCGCCAGCGAGGGACGTGTTCTGACCGGCCTGGCGGAACGCTACCTGGCAAATCGGTTTTTTTCCGGGACCAAGCGCCGCTCGCTCGATCGTAACGATTTTTCGCCTCCTGCCGGGACTGATGCGAACCTCGAGGACGGCGCCCGCACGCTTGCCTATGTCACGGCTGCCGCCATCCTCAGATCCGCGCAGCACCTGCCGGAACGGCCGGGCACCTATATCATCTGCGGCGGAGGGCGGTTGAACCCGATCATCATGCGCGATCTCGCCGACCTCGCGTTGCGCGATGAAGCGACGGTCGTTTCCGCCGAGGCTGCCGGCCTTGATGGCGATGCCATGGAGGCGGAGGCATGGGCCTATCTTGCCGTGCGCTCACTCAAAGGATTGCCGCTGACGTTTCCCGGTACGACGGGCGTAACTGAGCCGGTCACCGGCGGGGTCTTCAACGCCGCCGTGGGCTCGTCGCCATCGGTTTCCGATTAACGTTTCTTTTGCCCGGCATGGGTACCATTCATACGAATCTGCGATGCCTTTTCGGCATGGTGGAAGAGAACGCGCGGCGGGTGCGGACTCGAAACGGACGTAGAGATGAACGGCGCGCTTTTCCTCCTGACGGTCAACTTCCTGATAGCGCAACTTTTTTGCGTGTTTTTTCTCGTCATCTCCAGACGCAGCCGCATTCCCGCTGCCGGACGCTGGTTTGCGGTCGCCTTTGCTGTTGCATCGCTGTCCGCCGTTTTTGAAGTTGCCATCCGCTATGGTGATTTCGACCGCTTCGCCAGTTTCGGCGCTTTCAGTTCTCTGCTGATCGCACTCGTGATGATCCGCATCGGCATTGGCCGGCTCTACGCGGTTCCGTCAAACATCTGGGCGACAACTACGCTTCTGTGCACTGCACTTCCCCTCAACCTGATGATCTTCGACCTGCCACGAGGCACCTTTGTGCATTCGCTTGGCTACCAGGCGCCGTTTGCCATTGCGGAATTGATGTGCGCCGTTGCGATCTACCGGTCCGGGCGCCGCGAGACGGGCGACCGGATACTTATGGCCCTGCTGCTGATCACGGCCGGGAATTTTGCCAGCAGGGTCTATTTTGCCGTGATCTTCAGCGGCGGAAGCACGGCACAGGCCTATCTTGGCAGCACCTATGCGCTGGTTTCCCAGAGCATCAGTGCCGTTCTGGTCGTCTCCACCGGGCTGACATTGCTGGCCGTCATCGTGCTTGAAATCATGGACGACGCCAAGGCAAACTCGGAAATCGATCCTCTGTCAGGACTTTTGAACCGGCGCGGTTTCGATGGAAGAGTGAACCAGATTCTTGCGCGCCCCGTGTCCGCCTATCCCCATTGCGTGATCGTTTGTGATCTCGACCACTTCAAGTCGGTAAATGATACCTACGGACATGCCGCCGGCGATCAGGTCATCCTTGCCTTTGGCCGCATGCTCGCCGGACACGCTCCGCCGGAGGCGATTTGCGCACGTTTTGGCGGCGAGGAATTTGCCATCTTTTTGCCGTCCACCAGCATGGCCACGGGCTATCTCTTCGCCCAGGGACTGCGCAATACGTTCTCATCAATGGCGATCAGCGGATTGCCGGATACGGTTCGCCTCTCGGCCAGTTTTGGCGTTTGCGCGCTCGCAGCCCCGGGTGATTCGATCGCCGACGCAATCAAGGGGGCTGACGCGGCCCTCTACGATGCCAAGAAGGGCGGACGCAACCGGGTAAACCGTGCAGGCGCGTCCACGGCCAACAGCCCGCAGGAATGGCAGGCACAGGCCTGACTGTTTTATCAGGCAGGTGGGCGAGTCGTCTGCCGGGCGATCACCCGGCAGACTGGACAATCAGGCAATCACTTGAAACCGCGCCTTGCCTTCGTGCAGGAAGCACGCCTTGGAAAAAATTCCCGTGTCGAACCGGTTGGGCAGGCGAATGTCTTGCATGCCTGGCAGCGGCTTTTCGTCAGGCCGATACGCACGATCGATCTGTGATATAAAGGCCAGAATGATCCCGGCCTTTTCTGCGAAAGCCTGAAGTGCCGCGAGTTGCTGCGAAAGCTCGGGCTTGGTTCTGCGCTGATCGAGAATCTGCAGATAGTCGATGACGGCGACCGTTCCGCGGGGGGCATCGTCAAGATGACGGATCATGTAATCGGCGCAGATATCATCATCGGTGACGATTTCCACGAGTTCACCAAGGCCAGGTGTTTCGCCTTGCAGTGACCGGATGCGTTGCCGGGTCTCATGCTCGGTATATTCGAGAGTAAAGAAGATGCCCCTGCGGCCATCACGGATCGCATCGAGCAGGAGCTTTAATCCCAGTAGCGTTTTGCCATGTCCGGGCCGGGCTCCCAGCAGGATGATATCGCCATCGCAAAGCCGGGACAGGATGTTCGTTTCGCCGGAACTTTCTGCAATTTGCGCAGCAAGCAAGCTCCATCCGGCAAAACCCTCCTGGCTTGCAATGCGATCCAAGGCGGCATGCAGGGAAATTTTTTCATCGCGGGCCAAGAGCTTGGCGCGGCGTTTCAACTGGTAGACCGGGGTGGATAGCCTCATCACAAAACCTCCATTGCGAGCAGAAAACGCAATCCCTCCTTATGCGGCGCTCGAACAGATGGCTCGATGATGGAAATACCCCGTATGAACGATACTTCCCCGATTGGAGGGAGGAGGCGCGGGCCAAGCCTGTACCTCAATCAATATCGCGAGTCGGAAATGACAACAAGACGGAAGCGCAGTGTTGCCCGGGCTGAACCGGCGGTTCTGTAATGCAAAAAAAATGGCACCTTGCGACGCTTGAGGACGCAGGGTGCCATTTGAAAAACCTAGAGCCGGGGGATACCAGCTCTTTAAGCCGTTAGCGGATGCGCTTTGCCGCCGGTTCCGGTGTCAGTTCGCCGTTCAGGCGACGGTCGAGGTAGTCCTCGCATTCAGCCATCAGCGTATCGACCTGGCCGTTGAAGAAGTGGTTGGCACCTGGCACCGTCTTGTGGGTGATCAGGATGCCCTTCTGGGCCTTCAGCTTGTCAACGAGATTGTTGACGTCCTTTTCCGGCGCCACCTTGTCGAGATCGCCATTGATGATCAGGCCGGACGAGGGGCAGGGCGCAAGGAAAGAGAAGTCATAGGTGTTCGGCTGCGGCGCAATCGACATGAAGCCTTCGATTTCTGGACGGCGCATCAGAAGCTGCATGCCAATCCAGGCGCCGAAGGAATAGCCTGCGACCCAGCAGCTTTTCGAATCCGGGTGCATGCTTTGTACCCAGTCGAGTGCCGATGCGGCATCCGAGAGCTCGCCGGCGCCGTGGTCAAATTCGCCCTGGCTGCGGCCGATCGAGCGGAAATTGAACCGGAGTGTCGTGAAGCCGCGCTTCTGGAACATATAGAACAGCTGGTAGACGATCTGGTTGTTCATCGTGCCGCCAAACTGCGGATGCGGATGCAGGACGATGGCGATCGGGGCATTCTTCTGCTTGGACGGCTGGTAACGGCCTTCGAGGCGACCGGCCGGTCCGTTGAAGATGATTTCGGGCATTGGCTCTCCGGGCTTGATTCTGGTATTAAAAACCGGCTCAGCGCTGATGCAGTCTTGACGAAAGCAGTCAGCTTTTCTAAAACCAGTTTAGAACCATTCAAAACTTTGACACGGACTTTCCGTGGCGAGTGCTGTCTCTTACGGCAAGCGAAGCGAAAAATTCAAGGAAAATGCACCGGCCGCATGCCTTTACATGGCAGCCAGTTCATCTTTGGCAAGGGAATATGGGACAAGAGCGTATCTATATGGATTGGAATGCCACCGCGCCGCTCTTGCCGGCCGCGCGCGAGGCGTGCCTTGATGCGCTTGATCTGCCTGGAAACCCATCATCGGTGCATGGCGAAGGCCGTAAAATCCGCACATTGATCGAGAATGCCCGCCGTGATGTCGCAGCCCTTTGCGGTGCCGCTGCCGCCAGCGTGACCTTTACCAGTGGTGCTACGGAAGCGGCGAACTGGGTGCTGACGCCGGATTTCCGCATGGGCAAGACGCCGCTAGCGATCGGCCATCTCTACATATCGGCGATCGAGCATCCGGCGGTTCGCGAAGGCGGGTGTTTCGGTAAAGCCAATGTCAGCGAAATTGCGGTGACGCCGGCAGGAACAATCGATCTGGCCGCCCTTGAGGCAGCCCTGGCCGTCCATGACCGGCAGTCCGGCCTGCCGATGGTTGCGGTGATGCTGGCCAACAACGAGACGGGCATTGTCCAGCCGATCGAAGGGGTGTCCCGCCTGGTCAAGACCGCCGGCGGCATCCTTGTCGTTGATGCGGTTCAAGCCGCGGGACGGTTGCCGCTGTCGATTGAGACGCTTGGTGCGGACTTCCTGATCATCTCATCGCATAAGATTGGCGGACCAAAAGGAGCCGGTGCTCTGGTGGCGCGCGGCGAAATCCTGATGCCTGCAGCGCTGATCCGTGGCGGCGGCCAGGAAAAGGGTCATCGTTCCGGAACTGAAAATCCCGCCGCGATTGCCGGGTTTGGTGCGGCAGCGCGGTTGGCGGCTGACAATCTGGAAGGCCGGATGACGGACGTTTCCGTGCTGCGCGACCGGCTGGAAGCCGCGATGATCGCAGCGGCACCCGATGTCATCATTCATGGCCGTGATGGCGTACGCATCGGCAATACCTGCTTCTTCACGTTGCCTGGATTGAAATCCGAGACCGGGCAGATTGCCTTCGATCTGGAGGGGGTGGCACTGTCTGCTGGCTCCGCCTGCTCGTCCGGTAAGGTCGGCCAGAGCTACGTTCTGTCGGCAATGGGGCACGATCCGCGCCATGGCGCGCTGCGGATTTCGATCGGTCCATCAACGACAGAGGTGGACATCGACCGGTGCGTGGAAGTCTTTACCAGGGTCGCATCGCGGCGCAGGCTTTCGGGGGCTGCGGCTTGACTCTGAATTAAATTGCGGAAATTGAATTTTCCGCTTGGCAAACGGGGTGAAAATGCCCCTTTAGCCCACTACATAGGCGATACAACGAACATAGTATCGTGCTGACAAGCTGCCGGACCTTGTATCCGGCGAGATTGGAGAACGACATGGCTGCCGTGCAGGAAACAATCGATCAGGTCGCCCTGATTGATGTGGACCAGTACAAATACGGGTTTGAGACGACGATCGAAATGGACAAGGCGCCCAAAGGCCTGTCCGAAGACATCATCCGCTTCATTTCGGCAAAGAAGAACGAACCGGACTGGATGCTCGAATGGCGTCTGGAGGCGTATCAGCGCTGGCTGACGCTGGAAGAGCCGACATGGGCGCGCGTCAACTATCCGAAGATCGATTTCAACGAGATTTACTTTTACGCCGCGCCGAAGAGCACGCCCGGCCCGACCTCGATCGATGATGTCGATCCCGAGCTTCTGCGGGTCTATGAAAAGCTCGGCATTCCCTTGCGCGAGCAGGAAATCCTCGCAGGCGTGAAGACGCCGCGCATCGCCGTCGATGCCGTGTTCGATTCCGTTTCGGTCGTGACGACCTTCAAGGAGGAGCTGAAGAAGGCCGGCGTGATCTTCATGTCGATCTCGGAAGCCATCCGCGAACATCCGGATCTGGTGAAGAAATATCTCGGTACTGTCGTTCCGACCACCGACAACTATTATGCGACGCTGAACAGCGCCGTCTTCACCGATGGTTCGTTCGTCTACATCCCCAAGGGCGTTCGCTGCCCGATGGAACTGTCGACCTATTTCCGTATCAACGAGAAGGGCACCGGCCAGTTCGAGCGCACGCTGATCATCGCGGAAGAGGGCGCCTATGTGTCCTATCTCGAAGGCTGCACGGCGCCGCAGCGCGACGAAAACCAGCTGCATGCGGCGGTCGTCGAGCTTGTTGCGCTTGACGATGCCGAGATCAAGTATTCCACCGTCCAGAACTGGTATCCGGGCGACAAGGAAGGCAAGGGCGGCATCTACAACTTCGTTACCAAGCGTGGCGATTGCCGCGGCAAGAACTCGAAGATTTCGTGGACGCAGGTCGAAACCGGCTCGGCGATCACCTGGAAGTATCCGTCTTGCATCCTGCGTGGCGATGGTTCTCGTGGCGAGTTCTACTCGATCGCCGTCTCCAACGGTCATCAGCAGATCGACAGCGGCACCAAGATGATCCATCTCGGCAAGAACACGTCGAGCCGCATCGTTTCCAAGGGCATTGCGGCCGGCTTCAGCCAGAACACCTATCGCGGCCAGGTCTCGACCCATCGCAAGGCGGAGAATGCGCGCAACTTCACCCAGTGCGACTCGCTCCTGATCGGCGACAAGTGCGGTGCGCATACCGTGCCCTATATCGAGGCGCGCAACTCCTCGGCTCAGTTCGAGCATGAGGCGACCACCTCGAAAATTTCCGAAGACCAGCTGTTCTACTGCCTGCAGCGGGGCATCCCGACGGAAGCGGCGATCGCACTGATCGTCAACGGCTTCGTCAAGGAAGTCATCCAAGAACTGCCGATGGAATTCGCGGTCGAAGCGCAGAAGCTCATCGGGATTTCGCTGGAAGGCTCGGTCGGTTAATCGCGACCCGCATTTTTGAACGTGGTGCGCCGATAGTCGCGCCAAAAATCTATTCGTTTCCCAAGAGGACGACGTAACATGCTTGAAATCAGAAACCTCCATGCCCGCATTGCCGAAGACGGTACCGAGATCATCCGTGGCCTGAACCTGACCGTGAAGGCCGGCGAAGTCGCTGCCATCATGGGGCCGAACGGCTCCGGAAAGTCGACGCTGTCCTATATCCTGTCGGGCCGCGAAGACTATGAAGTCACCGAAGGCGACATTCTTTACAACGGCGAGAGCATTCTTGAGCTCGACCCATCCGAGCGCGCTGCCAAGGGTATCTTCCTTGCCTTCCAGTATCCGGTCGAAATCCCCGGCGTTGCAACCATGCAGTTTCTCAAGGTCGCGCTCAACGAGCAACGCAAGTATCGCGGCGAAGACGAGCTTTCGACACCGGACTTCATCCGCCGGGTCAAGGATGCTGCGGCCAAGCTGCAGATCAACCCGGATATGCTCAAGCGTCCGCTCAACGTCGGTTTCTCCGGCGGCGAGAAGAAGCGCGCCGAAATCCTGCAGATGGCGCTGCTGGAGCCAAAGCTCTGCGTGCTCGACGAAACCGACAGCGGCCTCGACATCGATGCGCTGAAGATCGTTTCGGATGGTGTCAATGCGCTGCGTTCGCCGGATCGTGCGGTGATCGTCATCACCCACTACCAGCGCCTGCTCGAATACATCGTTCCCGATAGCGTCCACGTTCTCTACAAGGGCCAGATCATCAAGTCCGGCGACAAGTCGCTGGCGCTCGATCTCGAAGCCAATGGTTATGCCGACATCATTGATGCGGCTGCTTGAGGAGTGAGGCGATGAACATGCAAACGGCAATCACGATGACGGCCGCCGAGACGGCCCTCGTCGATGCCTATACGGCCCAGATCGGCGAACTGCCGGGCGAAGGCGCCGTACTGTCTGCCCGCGATAGCCTGCTGGCGAATCTGAGGCAGCAGGGGCTGCCGACGCGCCGCGTCGAATCCTGGCACTATACGGACCTGCGTGCACTTTTGCGTGTCGTTCCGGCGTTTGATCCGACGGCGTTTGCTGAGAAGGTCGACCCGCTGGTTCCGGGCTCGTCGGTGCTTTCGGTCCTGAACGGCAAGGCTGATACGCGAAACCTGCCGGCCGGTATCAATGTGCGCTCCTATGCTGAAAGCCTGATCGACGGCGTTGCCGCTGCCGATCTGGTCGAGCGCGATCAGGACGACGCGATCGGGCGGATCAATGGCAGCTTCGTGCGCGACGGTTTCGAGATCGAAGTGCCCGAGGGGACCGAGCTGGAACAGCCGGTTGAGTTCCAGCTGGTGCAGAGCGCCGGCCAGAGCCATTCGCGCTTTCCGGTGACCTTCGGTGCCAATTCCAAGGCAACGATCATCGAGCGCCATCTCTCGGTCAATGATGCGGCCAGCCTGGTTACGGTTGTCAGCGACCTGATCCTCGATGAAGGTGCTGAGATCACCTGGATTATCCTGCAGCAGCAGGGTGCAAGTGACAGCCATCTCGCCCAGGTGAATTTCGACCTCGGCACCAATGCCAAGCTGCGGCTGTTCATCATCAATGCCGGTGGCAAGCTGGTGCGCCAGGAAGTTCATGGCGTTACGACCGGCGAAGGTGCGGACTTCAAGTTGCGCGGCATCAACCTGCTGGGCGCGGAAACCCATACCGACGTGACCTTCACGCTCGGCCATGACGTGCCGAACACGACATCGACGGAAATCCTCCGCAACGTGCTGTTCGATCGCGCCAAGGGTGTATTCCAGGGCCAGATCCGGGTTGCGCCGGATGCGCAAAAGACCGACGCGAAGATGGCGTGCAACACGCTGCTACTCTCCGACGACGCCGATTTCTCGGCCAAGCCGGAGCTGGAAATCTTTGCCGACGACGTCCAGTGCGGCCATGGTGCCACCGTCATCGACATCAACCCGACGCATCTCTATTACCTGCGTGCACGCGGCATTCCGGAAAACAAGGCCCGGGCCATGCTGGTCAACGCGTTCGTCGACGAGATTGTCGAGGAACTCGAAGACGAGGGACTGATCGAGACGCTGGAAACGATCATCGCCGCCTGGCTCGAAAAGCACGCCTGATTGGATCATGGACATGGAACATGTGGTGCCGGTGCCCGCCTATGACGTCGAAGCGATCCGCAGGGATTTTCCGATCCTTTCGCGAACCGTCTACGGCAAGCCGTTGGTCTATCTCGACAACGGCGCGTCGGCGCAGAAGCCGCAGGCCGTGATCGATGCCGTTGCCCATGCCTACGCCAATGAATATGCCAATGTCCATCGCGGCCTGCATTTCTTGTCGAATGCCGCGACGGACGCCTATGAAGGCGCCCGCGAAAAGGTGCGCCGGTTCCTGAACGCGCCGTCGGTCGACAACATCATCTTCACGAAATCGTCGACCGAGGCGATCAATACGGTTGCCTATGGCTACGGTATGCCGAAGATCGACGATGGCGACGAGATCGTCGTCTCGATCATGGAGCATCATTCCAATATCGTGCCGTGGCATTTCATCCGCGAACGCCAGGGTGCCAAGCTGGTCTGGGTGCCGGTCGATGATCAGGGCGCTTTCCATATCGACGATTTCGTCAAATGCCTGACCGATAAGACCAAGCTGATTGCCATCACCCATATGTCGAATGCGCTCGGCACGGTCGTTCCGATCAAGGAAATCTGCAGGATTGCCCGCGAACGTGGTATTCCCGTGCTGGTCGATGGCAGCCAGGCGGCCGTTCATATGCCGGTCGATGTGCAGGATCTCGACTGCGACTGGTACGTGATGACCGGCCACAAGCTTTACGGTCCTTCGGGCATCGGTGTGCTCTACGGCAAGATGGACCGGTTGAAGCAGATGCAGCCCTTCATGGGCGGTGGCGAGATGATCGTCGAGGTGACCGAAGACGCGGTTACCTACAACGAACCGCCGCATCGTTTTGAAGCCGGCACGCCGCCGATCGTCCAGGCAATCGGTCTCGGCTATGCGCTGGATTACATGGAGAATGTCGGCCGGGCGGCGATTGCTGCGCATGAGGCCGATCTTGCTGCCTATGCGCAGGAGCGTCTGTCGACCGTCAACTCGCTGCGCGTCATCGGAACGGCGCCGGGCAAAGGGGGGATCTTTTCCTTTGAGCTTGAAGGTATCCATGCCCATGACGTGTCGATGGTGATCGACCGGGCAGGAGTTGCTGTGAGGGCAGGCACGCATTGCGCCCAGCCGCTCTTGAAACGCTTCGGCGTGACCTCCACATGCCGTGCATCCTTTGGCCTTTACAATACGCGGGCCGAAGTCGATGTGCTGGTGGATGCGCTTGAGCAAGCCCGCAAATTCTTTGCGTAAGGACATATGCCGATGAGCCTTGATACGACAGAAGACAAGATCGACGTCCGCGACGGGATCGTCCATTCCGCCATTCCGGCGGACGAACTGGCGCGCCTCAGCGACGATGTGATTTCCGCGCTGAAGACCGTTTATGACCCGGAGATTCCGGCCGACATTTTCGAACTCGGTCTGATCTACAAGATCGACATCGAAGACGACCGCATGGTCAAGATCGCCATGACGCTGACAGCACCCGGCTGCCCTGTTGCCGGTGAAATGCCCGGCTGGGTCGAAAACGCCGTCGGCGCGGTCGAAGGCGTGTCTGGCGTCGAAGTCTCGATGACTTTCGATCCGCCGTGGACGCCGGATCGCATGTCGGAAGAGGCTCAGGTTGCGGTCGGCTGGTATTGATCGCGTATTGATCCCTTAACCGCTGCGCATTACATTCTGGACTCGGAAAGCGTCAGGCCTTGAACCTGGTTGCTACAAGGAGAACGGCCCATGGGCTTTGCAGTCATGAGTTTGAGCGATGCGGCGGCAGGCCGCGTCAAGGCGATCGTCGAAAATGCCAGTGGTGATGCCCAGGGCATCCGCGTCGGGATCAAGAAGGGTGGTTGCGCCGGCATGGAATATGCCATCGATCTGGTGACGGCTGCCAACCCCAAGGATGACCTTGTCGAACATCAGGGTGCCAAGGTCTGGGTTGCACCGGAAGCCGTACTTTATCTCCTCGGGACCCGGATGGACTTCGAAGTCACGACATTGCGTTCGGGGTTTACCTTCAATAACCCGAATCAGACATCGGCTTGCGGCTGCGGCGAATCTGTCGAGTTGAAGCCCGCCGATCTGGCGGCACTTGCGGCAAAGGGCGATGCTGTCGTTCGTGCCGGCTAAACATCCTGCCGCTGTTGCGCGGCGCTCTGTCGGAAACTCATAAAGAGACTGGTATGCGCCAGTCTCTTTTTCTGTTCTTATGGGCTGCTCACAGGGTGGGCGGGGTGGAATAGAGAATGCCGGCAGCGCAGACAGATTTCGTTCAAGCATTGTATGATAATTTTCCCGATCCAATCATTTTCGCAGATATCGACCACACGATTCTGTCGGTCAGCGCTTCGGCTCTGAAACAGTTCGGCTACGCGGCGGAAGACGTTGTAGGCGGCCCGGTGCGGGCTCTGTATGCCACAGACAGGGACTTCGAACGGGCACGGCGCCAGAGCCTGGAAGTGCTGGCCGTCAGCCGCTTTGCCGAGGGTATCTACCGTTACCGCCGCGTTGACGAAACTGTTTTCACCGCGCGATTGCGGGTCACGGCGGTCGTCAACGAAGCTGGTGAAAAGATGGGGTTCGTTGCCATTATCCGGGACATTTCGGATTATCTCGAGCTTGATCGGGAACGCAGGAAAACCGGAGAAATCCTTGACACGGCGCTGCAGGCTATTCCGGAAGGATTTGCAATCTTCGACGCGAACGAGCGGATCGTCGTCTACAACGACGCCTATAAGCGGATCTGCGGCGCGGCGGGACCGCATCTGACGATTGGCATGACCGCGGAAGAGATCATGACTGCTGTCCACGAGGCAGGGCATTACCCCAATGCACCTGCCGGATCGCGACAGGCCACGGCTTGGCTGGAAAGCAGGATGCGCGCCTTCCGCAATCCTGACGGCGATAACCAGATCTTCGAATATGGCGACGGCCGGTGGTTGCGTATCGAGGATTCGAAGACGCCTGATGGCAATACCGTGGCGCTTCGCATCGATGTGACAGACTTGAAGCGAGCTCAGATCGCGCTCGATAGGCAACGGCTGGAATACTACACGCTGGTCCAGAATATCCCAGACTTCATCTGCCGCATTTCTCCTGATCTTACGTACACGTTTGTCAACGAGCGCTATGCGCAGTGGATTGGGGTGCTGGCCGATGACCTTGTTGGAAGACCGCTTCTCGATTTCGTTCCGCAAAGAGACCGGGAGACGCTGGTCAACACGCTGAAAAACCTGTCGATCGAGGAGCCACTTGCCGCACGCGAGCAACACCGCAAGTTGCCCGATGGCAGCGATCTATGGCTATTCTGGTCGAATATCGCAGTCTTCGATGGCGGCAAGCTGGCAGAGTACGTCACCGTTGGCCGCGATATCACCGAGTTGAAGCAGCAACAGCAACGTATCGCTCAGCAGACCGTCGAGTTGCAGCGAAAAAATGATGCCCTTCACCAGTTTACCGGAACGGTGTCGCATGATCTGAAAGCGCCGCTGCGCCATATGGCGATGTTTTCGGAAATGATGGTCGAGGATGTGGCCAGCGGAAACCTTGAAGAGCTGCCTGTCTATGCCGGCCATCTACGCCAGAGTGCGCGGCGGATGGGCCAGTTGATTGACAGCCTCCTTGATTATGCCCAGATCGCCGACGAAATTGGCAGTTGGCACATCGTCTCGATGGCCGACGTGATTTCCGACACGATCCTCAACCTCGACAGCTTCATTCAAGAAGCCGGCGCCAGTATCGAGGTTTCAGCTTTGCCACAGCTGAAAGGCGATCCTGAGCTCCTGCAACGCCTTTGCCAGAACCTGATTGGCAATGCCATCAAGTACCGCCGGGAGGACGTGAAACCGGTGGTGCGGATCTACGCCGAAACGGAGGGGGACACCGTGCGAATGTTCTTCGAAGACAATGGCATCGGCGTCGACCCGCGTTTCTCCAGGAAGATATTCGACGTGTTCCAGCGCCTGCACCGGGATGAGACCGTCTACCCGGGAACGGGTATCGGCCTGGCGCTGGCAAAACGGATCGCCGAGAGCCACGGTGGAACGATCGCGCTTGATCCCGCATTCACACGAGGGGCACGTTTCGTCGTGTCGTTTCCACACCAATCTCATGCACCGTAAAACTCGGGCAGGTGTTGGTTGAAGCAGCTTGGATATGAAAAAGGGGCACATCAAGCGCCCCTTTCTGTTTTTGCTATTCTGCCGCCTCGGCGTAGTCTTCCAGGGGCGGGCAGGTGCAGACCAGATTGCGGTCACCAAAGACATTGTCGACGCGGTTGACCGGCGACCAGTATTTGTCGACGCGGAAGGCGCCCGGCGGGTAGCAGGCCTGTTCGCGCGAATAGGGACGGTCCCATTCGCCGACGAGATCTTCAACCGTATGCGGAGCATTCTTCAACGGGTTGTTCGTCCGGTCCATCTTGCCGTCTTCGATCGCCTGCGCTTCGGCACGGATCGCCAGCATGGCGTCGCAGAAGCGGTCGAGCTCGGCCTTGGTTTCCGATTCCGTCGGCTCGATCATCAGCGTGCCGGCCACCGGCCAGCTCATGGTCGGGGCGTGGAAGCCGCAGTCGATCAGGCGCTTGGCCACGTCATCGACGGTGACGCCGGCGCTGTCGACCAGCGGACGGGTATCGATGATGCATTCATGCGCGACACGACCCTTGGCCGACTTGTAGAGCACGTCATAGGCACCCTTCAGCCGGGCTGCGATATAGTTGGCGTTGAGGATCGCCACCTTGGTCGCCTGCGTCAGCCCTTCGCCGCCCATCATCAGGCAATAGCTCCA
This sequence comes from Rhizobium sp. Root1204, assembly GCF_001424965.1. NCBI lineage: Bacteria > Pseudomonadati > Pseudomonadota > Alphaproteobacteria > Hyphomicrobiales > Rhizobiaceae > Rhizobium > Rhizobium sp. Root1204. The sequence goes on along the minus strand of NZ_LMCZ01000034.1, from coordinate 446,473 downwards.
GGAGATTGGCAGGATGGAGGCGGAGCCGAACGGCGCCGCCGAAACCGCACCTTCGCCGCCATCGGTTTCCGGATGGCCGGGCAGGTAAGGAGCAAGATGCGCCTTGACGCCGATCGGCCCCATGCCTGGACCGCCGCCGCCATGCGGAATGCAGAAGGTCTTGTGCAGGTTGAGGTGACTGACATCGCCGCCGATATCGCCGGGCCGGGCAAGGCCGACCATGGCGTTCATGTTGGCGCCGTCGATATAGACCTGACCGCCATGCTTGTGGACGATGTCGCAGATGTCGCGGACATTTTCCTCGAACACGCCGTGGGTCGACGGGTAGGTGATCATGCAGCAGGACAGGTTCTCGGCATGCTGCTCCGCCTTTGCGCGGAAATCGTCCATGTCGATATCGCCGTTGTCACTGACCTTGATAACGACGACCTTCATGCCGACCATCTGGGCCGAGGCCGGGTTGGTGCCATGCGCCGATGTCGGGATCAGGCAGACATCGCGATGGCCGTTGCCATTGGCGCGGTGATAGGCGCGGATCGTCAGAAGTCCGGCATACTCGCCCTGTGCACCCGAATTCGGCTGCATGGAAACAGCGTCATAACCGGTGATCTGGCAGAGCTTCTGCGACAGATCAGTGATCATGTGACGGTAACCTTCGGCCTGGTCGGCCGGCACGAAGGGGTGGATTTCAGAAAATTCCGGCCAGGTGATCGGCAGCATTTCCGCTGTCGCGTTCAGCTTCATCGTGCAGGAGCCGAGCGGGATCATTGAGCGGTCGAGCGCCAGGTCCCGGTCCGACAGCCGGCGGATATAGCGGGTCATTTCGCTTTCCGCCCGGTTCATGTGGAAGATCGGATGCGTCAGGTATTCACTGGTGCGCAGCAGGGTTTCGGGCAGGCGATAACCCGCGTCGAAATCCTCGACCTTGAAATCACCGCCAAATGCGCGCCAGACGGCTTCCAGCGTGACCGGCCGCGAACGCTCGTCGAGGCTGATGCCAATCTTGGTGGTACCGATGCGGCGAAGGTTGACTTCTTCGGCCACGGCCGTCTTCAGGATGATGCCCTGCAGCTTGCCGACATCGACGGTCACCGTGTCGAAGAACACATCCGGCTCGACCTTGTAGCCAAGCTTTTCGAGGCCAAGCGCCAGAAGAACGGCCTTCTGGTGGACGCTCTGGGCGATGGCTTTGATACCCTTGGGACCGTGGAAGACGGCATACATCGAGGCCATGACGGCAAGCAGGACCTGCGCGGTGCAGATGTTCGACGTCGCCTTTTCGCGGCGGATATGCTGTTCGCGGGTCTGCAGCGACAGGCGATAGGCACGGTTGCCGCGGCTATCCTGCGAGACGCCGACCAGACGGCCGGGCATCGAGCGCTTGTAGGCATCCTTGACTGCCATGTAAGCCGCATGCGGGCCACCGTAACCGACCGGTACGCCAAAGCGCTGGGTGCAGCCGATGGCGATATCGGCGCCCATTTCGCCAGGAGATTTCAGCAGCGCCAGCGCCAGAGGGTCGGCAGCGACCGTGGCGATTGCACCCGTCTGGTGCAGACGTGCAATCAGGCCGGTGAAATCGTGAACATGGCCATAGGTGCCCGGATACTGGAAGATCGCACCGAAGACATCGACCGGATCGAGATCGGTGAACGGGTTGCCGATGACGATCGACCAGCCGAGCGGCTCCGCGCGGGTCTTCAGAAGCGCAATGGTCTGCGGGTGGCAGTTTTCATCGACGAAGAAGGCCTTCGCCTTCGATTTTGCCACACGTTCGGCCATGGCCATGGCTTCGGCGGCAGCCGTTGCCTCATCGAGCAGCGAGGCATTGGCGACATCGAGGCCAGTCAGGTCGCAGACCATCGTCTGGTAGTTGAGCAGAGCCTCAAGGCGGCCCTGGCTGATTTCCGGCTGATACGGCGTGTAGGCCGTGTACCAGGCCGGATTTTCCAGGATGTTGCGCTGGATGACCGGCGGTGTGATCGTGCCGTAATAGCCCTGGCCGATCAGCGACACGAGCTTCTTGTTGAGGTTGGCCGTTTCGCGCATCTTGTCGAGCGCTTCACGCTCGGTCATTGCGGCGCCCCAGGCAAGCGGGGACTTCTGGCGGATCGACGGCGGAACAGTGTCGTCGATCATGGCGTCGAGGCTGGGATAGCCGACGACCTTGAGCATCGCCGTCATTTCATCGGGCGAGGGGCCGATATGACGCCGGTTGGCAAAGTCATACGGCTTGTAGTCGGTAAAGGTGAAATCCTTCGGCATGCTCATCAGGCGATAAGCTCCTTGTAAGCTGCTTCGTCGAGAAGCGCGTTGACGGCCGACGGGTCGGAGAGTTTCAGCTTGAAGAACCAGCCGGCGCCCTGCGGGTCGCTGTTGACCAATGCCGGATCATCGACGATGGCCTGGTTGCTTTCGACGATCTCGCCATCAAGCGGACAATAGACGTCGGAGGCAGCCTTGACGGATTCAACGGTGGCTGCGGTCGCGCCCTTGTCCAGCGCCGTGCCGGATTCCGGCAGTTCCACAAAGACGAGGTCGCCAAGCTGCTCGGCAGCATGGGCGGTAATGCCCACGGTTGCGATATCACCCTCGATTTTCAGCCATTCATGTTCATCGGTAAATTTCAGCATGGGGTTCAGCTCCTGATCAGCGTTTGTAGGTCGGGGTGACGAAGGGAAGGGCGGAGACGGTGATCGGCAAATATTTGCCGCGCACCTCCGCGAAAAGTTGCGTGTTATTGGCGGTGTGAGCCTTATCGACATATCCCATGGCGACGGGATGATCGGCACTTGGCCCAAAGCCACCGGAAGTAACGGTGCCGGCCGGTACCTTGCCTTCGGCATCGGCAAACAGCGGCGCGCCGCCACGAACGGGCGCCTTGCCTTCCGGCTTCAGGCCAACACGGCGGCGGCCGGCACCTTCGGCGAACTGGCGAAGAATGACGTGGGCTCCGGGGAAACCGCCTTCGCGGGCGCCACCAGCGCGACGCGCCTTCTGCATGGCCCATTCAAGACCAGCCTCGACCGGCGTCGTCATGGTGTCGATATCGTTGCCATAGAGACAAAGGCCAGCCTCGAGGCGCAGGGAATCGCGGGCGCCAAGGCCGATCGGCATGACATCGGGATGTTCGAGGATTCGGCGCGTCACGTCTTCGGCAGAGGCTGCGGGAATCGAGATTTCAAAACCGTCCTCGCCGGTATAGCCGGAACGCGAGATGATGCAGGGTACGTCGTGAAGTGCGGCTTCGGCCACATCCATGAACCGCATGGTGGCGATATCGGCCCAGAGTTCGGCGAGCACGGATTCGGCGCGCGGCCCCTGTAGCGCGATCAGCGCGCGGTCATCCAAAAGCGTCAGTTCGCAGGTGTCGCCGAGATGCTTTTGCAGATGAGCGAAATCGGCTTCCTTGCAGGAGGCATTGACGACGAGGAAGAGGTGATCGCCACGATTGGCGACCATCAGGTCGTCGAGAATATGGCCGTTGTCATCGGTAAACAGCGCATAACGCTGACGGCCTTCGGCAAGACTTAGTATATCGACGGGTACCAGCTTTTCGAGTGCCAGCGCGGCATCTTCGATCCGGCCGGACTTTGGACGAAGGATCACTTGTCCCATATGCGAGACATCGAAAAGACCGGCGGCGGAGCGGGTGTGAAGGTGCTCCTTCATCACGCCGGCGGGGTATTGCACCGGCATGTCGTAGCCGGCAAACGGCACCATGCGGGCGCCAAGCGACACGTGCAAAGCATGCAGCGGCGTCTGTTTCAAAGGGGAATCTGTGTTCAAGTCCGGCCTCCAGGTCTGGCGTCACACGCCGGCTCATCTCCACGGCGCATTTCGTGCGCCGTATCCTCGAGCCCCCTCTGTCCCTTTGCCTGAGATTGTTATCCCTTCGGCGAGCGAAACCGCTTCTCTCCAGAGTCCTACCGGCACCTTGCTGGTCCTTTGGCCTGAGAGTTTCCGGGGCGGTTGCTCCTTCGGCACCGGTGTTACCCGGATTCTCCCAACAAGATCGAAGCCAGATAACGGCGATGCCGGCGGCTTGGCAAGCGCAAAATGTCGCGCCCAAACAGATTTTTGTCGTGCCTGTTTCCTGGTAGTCATCAGAATAGAAAATCGGCCTTTGCTTTTTTGCCAATGAGGCGATAACGCAATCACTTAAAGCGAGGATGATCGATGGCGGTAGCCGGGCGACAGTGGCAGATGACGGTGCGGGTGCTTTCAGCACTGGCCCTGTTGTTTTTGTCGTTCGCCCATCAGCCCGCCTTTGCCAGCCAAATCACCCCGGCAATGGCTGCCGACTACATGCTGCCGGATGGCACGATCGGCGATATCTGCTTCGGACTTGATGGCATAGAGGGAAAAAGCCACCGCTTTCCGCATGAAACCTTGGCGCCGGTTTGTGATTATTGCCGGCTGGCGGCATCCATCGTCCTGCCATCCCCCTCCGGCGACGGTCATCTGGTCATCCGCGTTGCCGCGCGTTCTGACAGCAAACCGGATTTTCCTGCGGTTTTCGTTGCATATCCACGTCTCCTGCCGCAATCGCACGCGCCTCCGCTGTTGTTCTGACCGTATCGCCCCGGCGATTTCCAATTTTCCAGAGCATTCAGCCGCCTGACGCGGCATTGACCGTCCTGCCATGCGTGCAGGCTCCGGTCCGGAGACAGATCGATGACACAGACCAGAACCACACTTCTCGCAATCGCCCTTTCGCTGGGCGCTGCCGCATCGGCGCATGCCCATGCTTCCTTCGAAACGGATGAAGTGGCATCCGAGAGCAGTTTCAAGGCCGTATTGCAGGTCCCGCATGGTTGCGACGGCAAGGCGACCACCGAAGTGCAAGTCAAGCTGCCGGAGGGTTTCGTCTTCGCCAAGCCACAGCCCAAGGCCGGCTGGGAGCTTGAGATCATCAAGGGTGACTACCAGAAGAGCTATGACAATCACGGAAAGACGGTGACATCAGGCCCGCTGGAAATCCGCTGGAAAAATGGCAACCTGTCCGACGATTATTACGACACGTTCGTGATCAGCGGCAAAATTTCCGGCTTCGACACCGAAACGCAGATCGCCTTTCCGGTGACACAGCTCTGCGGCACGTCTAGCAAGGTTGTCTGGGATGAGATTGCTGCTGAGGGTCAGAGCGCGCATTCGCTGGAACATCCAGCCCCGACAGTGACGGTGACGCCTGCCCAGGCGGGTGGCCATGATCATCACGACATGGCGGCAATGGCTGGCATGGGCAATGCGGATGGCGCCCGCGTCAAGGCCGGATCGCTGGAAATTTCCGGTGGCGCGGTCAAGGCGATGCTGCCTGGCGCCAAGGTCGGCGGCGGCGGCTTCGTCATCAAGAATGAAGGCAGCGAAGACGACACATTGGTTTCGGTCGAGAGCGCGGTTGCAGGCCGTGTCGAACTGCATGAGATGACCATGCAGAACGATGTGATGAAGATGCGCAAGCTGGAGAGCGGCATTGCTCTTCCGGCTGGCGAAACCGTGACGCTTCAAAGCGGTGGGCTGCACCTGATGTTTTTCGATGTGAAAAAGCCGTTTGCCGAGGGCGACAGCATCCCTGTGACGCTGACCTTCGAAAAGGCAGGCAAGGTCGATTATGTGCTTGCGGTGGGCAATGCGGCCGGTGGCGCGCAGAAGCACAAGTAGGACCTGCGAATTTAGAGCGGATAAATAACGGCGCGGGAAACTGCGCCGTTATTGTTTGACAAGCGGGCGACTTGGCCGCGTCAGGCGTTGGTCGTTTCGTCGTCCCGGGTTAAGGCTTCGTCGCTCTCATCGGCCTCTGCGTCATCGGGACCGAACTCCATGTAACGGCGCACCGCTTCGCCGCGCGTACCCTGCGGCTGACGGCCATTGGAACTCATCAGCATCAACGATAACGACGTGGGGCTGCGGAGGGCAGCGACCGAGGCATGGGTGGTTGCCGCATCGTCCTTCGGCCGTGCAGAAAGCAGGGTGATCGCCTCGTCGGCCGGGCCATCGCCGCTCACGCGCGCGGACGGCTTGATGGCCTGCGCCGCGTAAGCCGCCGTATTGGCTGACATGGTAACGACCAAGGTCATGGACGATCTGCCCGTGCCGGGCGCTCCTTCGGAACAATCAATCCTTTTTACCCGACCGCCGTTTCACCACGGTGAAATCGCGAGGTCGCATTTAAGGCAAATCTTATCGATCATCCGAAGGAAAAAGGGGGCGCAGACCACCGGGGAAAGTGCGCGCCCCAAAGGTTCAGGCGTAGCGCCGTGAGAGCGTATTCCGCGTTGTTGATGTCATGCCGCCAAATTCGATGCATTTGCCGGCCGGTGCGCGGCACACCGCGCGCGCGTCGTGATTGCTTTCTTCGCCGGCAAAGTGCAGGGCTGCAGCTTCACTGGCAAACAATCCACCGACCCGGCCAAGCCGGTCCTGCACGACCCACCAGCCGTGGTGATCGCAGCCGACGGTGAAACGTGGCGTTACGGAATGCGTGTTCGCGAGGGGAGATCGACTGCCCATAATCCTTATAGACCTTTGTGTTGTTAATGGTGATGTGCTGCTGGCGTGGGCTGATTGCGCCCTAGCGCGGAAACCAGCCTGCCAGAATCTGAATAATGCCGGCACACACAAAGACTGCGGCCAGACGGATGACTGCGCCAGAAAGGCTGTTGCGATCCGGTATTACCGGCGCCGATACTGGCCTGTTTGATGAACTTTGGCGGGCGTATGATTGCATGACCTGTTCTTTCGGTTGGCCTGTTTGCGATCCGTAAGCCACTGATCGCCATGAGAAAATATGTACTCTGCCATTGCCGTTCCATGCGTGGCCGGCAGTTCTGTTGTGAAAATCTCATAGGAATTGCCGCCGCGCTGGTGCCGGTTTGCACAGCACCGGCGCCAGTGCCATGCGGATCGCGGCTGTGGTTTCCGCGACGATCGGCGTCAGCGGCAGCCGGACATCGTCGCTGATGCCTCTGAGCAGACTGAGGCCGTATTTGATGGCAGGAGGGCTCGGTTCGCGCTCCAGTGCCTGAAATAGTGGGCTGAGCCGCTCCTGCAGGCTTTGCGCCGATTGCTGGTTTCCGGTTGCCAGCGCCTGATGCAATGCGACAGTCAAGCGCGGCACCAGATTTGCGGCAGCCGAGATCACACCGCGGCCGCCCATCAGGGTGAACGGCATGGCCGTCAGATCGTGACCGGAATAGAGCGCGAACCGTTGACGCAAAGCCGACGGCATAGCCACAAGGCGCGCAATGTCTCCCGTTTCATCGGCAATTCCAACGACGGATCGCAGAGACGCCAGCCGCTCCAGCGTACGCGGCAACAGATCGGCCGCCGTCCGTTGTGGAGCGAGACCCACAATGAGTGGCAGGTCTACCCGGTCCGTGATTGCCTGATAGTGGCGGAACAAGCCCTCCTGAGCGGGTTTGCTATAGTAGGGCATCACCACATAGGCAGCGGTAGCGCCCATGTTTTTCGCTTCTGCCGTGCGCGCCACCGTTGTCTCGGTGCAGGATGTGCCGGTGCCGGCAAAAACCGGGACGCGGTTGCCGGCAACCGCGACGGCAAGGCGGATCAATCGCGCCCGTTCGTCATCGGCCAGAGCCCAGGGCTCACCGGCCGGCCCCGCAACCAGAAGGCCCGAAATGCCACTATTGATCTGCCATTCGGCAAGTTCGGCGAAGGCTGGTTCGTCCAATTGATCGCCATGAAAGGGCGTGACGAGGTCGCAGATAGCGCCGTGTGGCGTGGGGTCGATCCGGGGGCGTTCACTCATTTCCAAATTCCTTTTGCACGGCTGCATTTGTCCGTCTTCGGCGCACAAACGATCTCGTTTTACGGATGGCGCTGCTCAAAAGTGCAATGAGGATTGCGGCCGGAGGATCGCGATGTTCTGCGCGTATCAGTTTGCGCCGTTGCGGCTGGGAAAGGGCACTGCGGACAGACAGGGTCACGGCCCAACGATCTGCTTGCGGATCAAGTTCGCGAATGTCACGGGCGGGCTGGCAGGATTGCGCCATAAGGCGAAGGGCGGCTGTGAATGCCTCCTTTTCCATCAGCAAGCGAAACTCTGGTAGCTGCTTGATGCCGCCCGGCAGGCCGGCGGCCTCCGGCAGAATACGCACGGCCTCCCAGATATGGTGCTCGCGAAGAATGCGGGCGGCGCAGACCCGGGCAATCAGGCTGGCGAGTTCAGGTCCAACTGCGATGGTATCCGCTGGATGTGTGGCCTTGGTTGACCGCAAAAGCCGTTGCGTTGACGGTGTCGTACCCATGATGGAGCCTCATGCAATCACATAAATAAGGGCGACACCGGCAAGCGAGAGAACAATCGCTGCCGCATTCAATCCCGCCGTGATGCGGGCGCGGCGTTGCCTGCGGGAGCGGCCGCGCTGCTTGATCCTCGGTGTGGAAAGGTGGGAAGGGTGAACGTGGAGCATGGGCATCGCGGCAGTGACCTGTTTCGAATGCCTGGATGCTAGGGCCGCGCAGCATTTGAAATCCATTCCGGGGCAACGGCCAAGAGATAAAGGTTTCATAGGAGAGCAAACCCAGGAATGCGGGCTTGAACCTTGTAACTCTCTTACTTGCAGTCCTCCTTAAATACAGGCACACTTCCTGCAACCAAAGGGAGGGGCATGATGGACAGGCAAACACTGGAAGATGTTGTCAATACATTCTATGCGGCGCGCGCGGTCAGCAATATCGGCGCCATGATGGCATTGGCCGGACCGGGTTTGAGCTTCCGCATCGTCGGTAGCGGCAAACTGGCGCCGATGACGCAGCGCGTCACCGAGCCGGCAGCCGTCGATACGGTGGTGCAGACGCTGGTCGCACACTGGGATATGTCCAGGGTCAAAACCACGCGTCTCTACGTCGATGGCGACACGGTTTTTGCACTGCGCGCCGGCGTGATCCGCTACACGCCGAACGGCAAGGAGGCCGAAACCGAGTACCTTGACCGCTTCACGTTCAAGGATGGAAAGATCATCGACATGACCGAGTTCGTCGATACGCTGATGATCGCCGATACGGTCGGATTGCTCGACGCGTAAATCGCGGCAGCAACGAACAATCACGGGAAGAACTGGGGAGGTGCCAGCCAAATCGGCTTGCGCCTATCACGAAAGCGGCTCCTCATTCATCTCGGAAACGAAAGAGGAGCCGTTGTTCATTGTGGTGAAGACGGTCGTGCGTTCATGGTGTTTCAAACGCGAAGATGTTCTTCCAGTCGTTTTTCATGTCCACGAGCAGCCACTTGCGCTGCTCTGCCTCGTCCATCGCCTTGTTGAGCTTGCCGAAATGCGATTGGCGGTCGTAGGCGTATTCACGCACCGCGTCGGTGTGGTGCACGATCAGCCCGAAGCTATTGGGTCTGCCGCCGGTCACCCAGCGCAGCATCTCATAGTCGCCATCGGAATTTCCCGCGACAAAGATCGGACGGCGGCCGATGAACTTGTTGATGCCGACTGGTTTTCCGGCACCGTCATCGATGAAGTCGATCTTCGGCAAGCGATTGAGCACAGGCTCGCCGTCAACGAGTACATATTCGGTTACAATGGTGCTGCCGATTACCTGTTCGGGTGGGATGCCATAGGCTTTCTCCGTGATCGGCCGCATGAACTCCACACCACCACCGGAGACGATATAGGTCTTGAAGCCGTTTGCCCTCAGATAGTCGAGCAATTCCCGCATCGGCAGGAACGTCATTTCGTTATAGGGCTTACCGGTTTTCGGATGTTTCGCTGCCGCAAACCAGTTCGTGACAACTGTGTTGAACTGGTCTGTGGTCATCCCCGCATGCGTGGCCATGACAAGTTCGATCAAGCCCTTCTCGCCGCTTGCCGCCATCCCCTTGAGGTCGCCGGCCAGCACGGATTTGAAAGGCTCGGTGTCCTTCCATTCCGGATGCTCCGGTGCGAGTGCCTTGACGCGGTCCAGTGCAAAACCGAGCTGGAAATAGAATGGCTGCTCGGACCACAGCGTGCCGTCATTGTCGAACACGGCGATACGGTCTTCCGGCTTGACGAAATCAGCACTCTTCTCGTCGGTAACCTTGGTGACGAAATCGACGATCGCCTGTTTCGATTTGCCGTCGTTCCATGATGGAAGATCATCCGCAAGTGCTGACAGGGGTACGAGGAGCACGACAAGGAAAACACGAACAAAACGCAGCATGGCTCTCTCCAGGATCAGTTTTCAGGTCTTTTCACGCAGCGGAAACCGACATGGCTGGTCGACGTATCCTCCGGCTCGGCATGGCGGGCGGCCGGGCGGTAACGGCGGCAATAGTTCGGTGCACAAAGATGCGAGCCGCCCTTCAGGACGCGCCGGGGAATGCGGATGTCAGGCAAATTCGGATCGTAGCTGGCCTCGACAGCCCCGCCACGCGGGTTTTGCGGGATGCAACATGACTTGTTGGCTGGTTCCGGGTGGTGTGTCGACCAGTAGTCCGTCGTCCATTCCCAGACATTGCCGATCATGTCATAGGCGCCGTACCCGTTTGGCGCGAAGGATTTGACCGGCGTCGTCCGGTCCTTGCCGACGGGCTTGGTGTTGTGGGTCGGAAAAGTGCCTTCCCAGGTGTTTGCCATGGCGACGCCTCCCGGGGTCAGTTCATCACCCCAGGCGAACTCGACATCGTCAAGCCCGCCGCGCCCGGCCAGTTCCCATTCGGCTTCCGTCGGCAAATCGAGACCTGCCCAATCCGCATAGGCCTTGGCATCGCAGAAGGCCACATGCACGACGGGATGATCGAGCTTACCGCGCAGATCACTCATGCCGCCATAGGGGCGGCGCCAGTTCGCACCGAACTTGAAACTCCACCACTGGCTGATGTCCGGCCCGTTGACCGATTTCGGTGGCGTGAAGACCAGCGAACCGGCTCTCAGCATCTTGGGCAACGCACCCGGATAATCCTTCGGGTCCGGCGCCTTCTCCGCAAACGTCACATAACCGGTGGCTTTCACGAATTCCGTGAACTGGCGGTTCGTCACAGGGGTCGCCTCAATCCAGAAGCCATCGACCTTGACAGGGTGAGGGGGAGCCTCTTCCGGATAATGTTTGTCAGACCCCATCGTGAAGGTACATCCAGGGATCCAGAGCATCTCGCTCAACGCCAATGATCTGTCTTTTTCGCTATCCAATGCCAATGTCATGGCAGCCTCCGAATTCCGATGCCGGCACTATCGCAACGGCGATGCGCTTTACGGAAGTACGTTACAGTAACAACGCCTCCCGGACAGCTGCGTCTTTCCAGCAACGTCACATCACGATGTGGTGACCAGACGGTAAACTTGACGCCGGAACCGCAAGGTCCCGTTGGAAAGGCCAGCGATTGGCTGCATAAGGGCTTTGACCCGATTCCTCCGCGATAAGACGCACGGCACAATGCTTGTTTGGCGAGCGTGATGGCTGCTTCATCCAGATGAACGGGACGATATTGCAGACCAGCGAATTGATGGGGCTCATGACGACCGATCACAGTTTTTCCCGCCGCGGTTTTCTCGGCGTTCTTGCGGCGGGCACACTTGCCGGCTGTACCACATCGATGCCGGGTGGCCGTTCTGCGCCGACCCCGGCACGGATAACCCGCCCGATCGGCCCACCATCGGATGCCGAATTGCAGGTGATGTATGGCCCCGTCGAGGATGGCGGCTATCTCATTCCGGCCGTTCCTTACCAGCAGATCGATCCGAAATTTTACCGGCAGCGTGTCTCCGATCCGACTGGCCAGGCGCCGGGAACGGTCGTTGTCGATACGCCATCGCGTCTTCTCTATGTCGTCGAGCCGGGCGGAACCGCAATGCGCTACGGCGTCGGCATCGGCCGTGACGGCTTTGCATGGCAGGGTGACGGCATCATTCACTGGCGCCAGCCCTGGCCGCGCTGGAAGCCACCGAACGAGATGGTGGCGCGCACACCGAGCCTTGCCAAATACTCGATCGCCAATGGTGGCATGGAGCCGGGTCTGAAAAATCCGCTGGGCGCGCGCGCGCTCTATATCTTCCAGAACGGCGAAGATACGCTCTACCGTCTGCACGGCAATCCGGAATGGAAGTCGATCGGCAAGGCCGTTTCGTCCGGCTGCGTACGGCTGATGAACCAGGACGTCATCGATCTCTACAAGCGCGTTCCGGCAAAGGCAAAGATCGTCGTCTGGCAGTAACCTTTGGGAGGCAGGTGCAAACTGCACCTGCCTCCCGCAAGCTGCAGCGCGAATATTAACCGGACGCTAACCTCGATGTCCGATTCTTCGATGATCGGGCAGACATTGTTCTGATTTGATACGCTCGACAAAACTTTGGCACGATTTCCAGCGATAGACGCTTTCATGATTTCTCTGCATGCCCTTCATAACGCCTCGACGCGCATTCGCTCCGCCCGCACGGTTGTGTCGCGGACGCTGGCAGCGCTTGCTCTTGGCGTTGCACTATCGGGTTGCATGGCGCTTGATGATCTCTCCGAGGCACCGCCAAAACTGTCGGGCAAGATGATCGCGGAAATGTCGAAGAAGGGCATGAAGCCGGAAAGCCCGGTTCTGGTGCGCATCTTCAAGCAGGAAAGCGAGCTGGAAGTGTGGAAGGTCAACAAGACGGGCGCCTATGCCCTGTTGAAGACCTACCCAATCTGCCGCTGGTCCGGGGAGCTCGGGCCAAAGACGAAGGTCGGCGACCGCCACGCGCCGGAAGGTTTTTATCATGTCTCGGCAGGCATGCTGAACCCGAACTCGCAGTTCTATGTCTCCTTCAATCTCGGTTATCCCAACAAGCTGGAATCGGCGCTTGGCTATACCGGCGAGGCGCTGATGGTGCACGGCGCCTGCTCGTCGTCCGGCTGCTATGCGATGACCGACCAGGGGGTCGGCGAAATCTATGCGATCGTCCAGAGGGCGCTGGCGGGCGGGCAGGAGAAATTCCAGGTCCAGGCCTATCCTTTCCGCATGACGGCACAGAACATGGCGACGCATCGCGGCGATCCGAACATGCCGTTCTGGCGCACGATCAAGGAAGGCTACGACGCCTTCGAGGTAACGCGCCGCCCGCCGAAGGTGTCGGTCTGCGAGCGCCGCTACGTCTTCAACAAGGAATTCGAAGGCGGCGAGCCGACTGACGCGCTGGCTGCCTGCCCCCCGGTTGTCAACCAGCTCGAGCCGCAGGCCATGGCCCGGATCGAGGCGGAGGAGCGCAAGCTCGATACAGCGATCACCGGCTCCATTCCCACAAGCTCGACCCTCAGCGCCTATTCCGATGGCGGCATGCATCCGAGTTTTCGCGCCTTGTTGAAGGCGCAGGGACCGAAGAAACTGGCAGCCAGCATTTCCGGCACCCAATACCCGATCAGCCGCCCTGATGCTGCCCTCGCGGATCCTTTTGACGGGCGATAACATCTTCGATCTGTAACGCGGCGGGTGGGCGCCCGTGGTCTCGGCGGTTTATCCTGGCCAAGCTGCCCGGTTCTGCTATTCCACTCTCCAGTGCCATTTGGCGCATTCCAAATGCTTGCTCTCGCACGCAGATGGCCTATCTTCACAGTCACGACAATGCTTCGGCGGGAGCCACATGGCCAACGATCCCTACAAAACCCTCGGCGTGGCGAAAACCGCGACGCAGAAAGAAATCCAGAGCGCCTATCGCAAGCTTGCCAAAAAGCTGCACCCGGACCTCAATCCCGGCGACAAAAGCGCCGAAGATCGTTTCAAGACGGTCTCGGAGGCTTATTCGGTGCTGGGCGACGAGGACAAGCGGGCCCGTTTCGACAAGGGCGAGATCGACGGCGCGGGAACCGAACAGGCGCCGCGAAACTATTACCGCGAATATGCCGGCGCTCCGGGCAACGATGCGCGTTACCAGAACAGCAGCGGATTTTCCGACTTTACCGATACCGACGATATTTTCTCCAGCTTCTTTTCACGGCGGGGACCGATGCGCGCCAAGGGCAGGGATCTGCAGTTCTCCATGGAAGTGAACTTCCTCGATGCGGTCAACGGTTCGAAGGAGAAGATCACGCTGCCGGACGGAACCGTGCTCGACCTGCAGGTGCCGCCTGGCACCCAGGAGGGCCAGACGCTCAGGCTGCGCGGCAAGGGCGATCCGGGCTCTGGCGGCGGCCCAGCCGGCGATGCGCTGATCGAAATCCATGTCCGGCCGCATCCGTTCTTCACCCGCGATGGCGACGATATCCGCATCGACATGCCGATTTCGCTGCGCGAGGCAATCCTTGGCGGCAAGGTCAACGTCCCGACGATTTCCGGCAGCGTCGTGCTGACTTTGCCGCCGCATTCCAATAGCGGCAAGACGCTGCGGCTGAAAGGCAAGGGCGTTGCCAAGCGCGGCGGCGGCAACGGCGACCAGTACATTACCCTCAAGATCATGCTGCCGGAGACTGCCGATCCCGAACTGACGGCTTTCGCCTCCAGTTGGGGAGCGGGCCAAGCCCACAATCCTCGAAAAGCCTGGGGAGATTGACATGGACCATCTGGAGTATTGCGAGCGTCTCAGCATCGTTTCCTCCACACTGACATTATGGATCGACCGTCAATGGATCATTCCGGAACTGACCGAGCAGGTCGAGGCGTTTCACGATGCAGACCTGGCGCGGGGGCTGCTGATCCTTGATCTCTCAGAAAGCATGGGCGTCAACCAGGATGGGATCGACGTGATCATGGCGCTGGTCGATCAGGTGCACGGCCTGCGCGCCAAACTGCACGCGTTGACCGATGCAGTTCGCGAGCAGGACGCCGATATTGCCGAGCGCGTGGTAAAGAAGCTCGAGGGCATGCGATAACAGGCGAACGCGTACCTGATCTCCGACTGGCGGGCTTGCCTTGCCACGACACCAATCTGACGGGAGGGTTTTTCCGATGCGGCACACCTATAGCCTCGACCATTTTGCCCTTCTGGTCCGCGACCTTCCTCGCAGTATCGCTTTCTACACCCATATCCTCGGCTTCACCCCGATCGAGCGAGCCGGCAGCGCCAATGTCGCGTGGCTGACCATCGGCGGCCTCGACACGATCCATTTGATTGAGGGCGATTTTGGCGCGACGCATCTCACCAAGGACACGCATTTCGCGCTACGCATCGAAGACTTCGACGCCTTTGTTGCTGATATCACCGCCAAGGGTGTGACATTCTACGACTGGCCCGGAAACACCGGCCAGATCGGCATCCGCCGCGACGGTTTCCGGCAGGCCTATGTGCAAGATCCGGACGGGTACTGGATCGAGATCAATGATCATACGCGGGCGGTTGCGGGTGGGCGGGTTACCTCTTCCTTCGCGGGCGATCGCACAAAATCAACATCTTAGCCATAGGTTAAGTGTTGGATGTTGTTGGCGTGCGGCTTGTTCCTTTCCACGAACCTCCCTTCACCTGCAATTTTTAACACTTACTGACAGCTACGACGCTGTAATTACATTCTCTCTCGCCACGTGGAGAGTGAGGGCCAGAAATCTTGGCCGTCTTCGCGTATCTTCTCTGTCACCACAAAATTATGGCCCGAGAAATCTCCCGGGCCATAGATAATCAATCTGTCGAATCCAAGCAAATAATGGCCTGAACGCCGCTCCGCCCCAGGAAATTCACGCCCTCCAGCGGGCCAGTCCAAACAAGTATAGCCGAGTCCAAACATAAGTTGTCCAGTACCCCATACCTAGGAAATCCAAGGTATACTCGGCATAAAAAAAGCCCGGCGATCAGGCCGGGCGAGGGGTTGGTTTAAGCGACTTAGGTTGGCAGGTCGCTTTTCCTGTAGAAGGTGGCTCCAACTTCGAGCCTTGTGAAAGCAGGCTCGACGTTAGCCAGATCGAGATCACGCTTGATTACCCGGATGGCCTTTAGTTGTTCCGAGGCTAGCTGGTGAAGCGATCTATAGCTTTCTGAAAATGCGTCGAGCGTTGCGGTACTGAAGACGCGCTGCCGACACCTCTTTACTGGATTGATTGCCTGTTCCGATCCGATCACGCCGCAGTTTGCTAACCGGGTAAACACCTTAATGTTCAAAACTACATATCTTGCAGCTTCTACGGCAGACAAGCCTGGCATCGGTGGCAGCGTCGTGTGCGATGCGACTTCGGTCGGGTCCAACCTGAAAGCGCTGATGCCCGAGGTGGACGGGTCAAGCTTCACAGTGGTCAGTTTGCCTGCGAACAAGAGATCGAGAATCTCGGAGAATTTGCAGCTAGCCCTGTGTGCCGTTTCCGAGAAAGAACTGAGATGGTCACCGTCTTCGAAGTTCGAGGTGACATGCGCCTGCATGCGGGACAAGAGATCGTCGAGATCAAATTTCGAAAACATGGGGCCGAGGCGAAGCTCTCGGCTGCCTTCGATAGCTCGTTTAACATATCCCCGTCTTGTGATCGTACTCCACAGGGTACGCTCGGCGTTGAGATATGCACGCGCTTCACCGTCGGTGAGGTAGCCTCTTGCTTCCGACATAACCCTGTCGACATCTTCAACGGGCATGACCACTCGCCAATCGCTGATCGAATTTGCTGTTTGATCAATAAGGCCCGCAGCTTCGGCAAATTTGCGGGTTGTAACAGGGTGAAACCCATATTGTTTACTGGCAGACTTGATCGTGTGGAAACGCCGATCAGTTACGGGGGTAAAGATTACAGTACCAGGATCGAAGGGGATGTGCGACAGCGCGACCTCTCTAACGATTTGGCGAAGCTCGTCAGAGCCGTTGTCGTAGCGTTCCTGCATAAGCCAATCGTAGACTCGGCCGTAAAGTACCCGGCCCCCTGCGGCGGACCGTCCTTCCCAGAAATCTTTATGCAGTTCGACCAAGTGCTGTCTGAGTGCCGCTTCACCACCAAAAGAGAATTTGAAGCCTGCCTCTGCGCACGAGAGTGCTTGTTCCGCGAAGTTGTCACGCTGAGGGGCGTGGTACTTCGAGGAATAGCACTGGTGTGTCGGTAAGTGGTTGTTTGTATAATAATATACTACATGATACTAACTGGACAAATGAGCGTGCGTTGCAACGACTGGCATTGCCCTCGTCTTACACTGACGACCAGCCGGGCGATAATCTTGCAGTCAGCAAGACATCCAGATACGCGGGGAACGTGATCAGCCTTTTCGAACGTGTGCGTACCCGCCGGTGCTCGGACGAAAGCGGTCTCGGACAAGGCGTTTCTGCGGTTTGGGATTGGCATTGATCAATTTTAAGAAGGCGGAAAATCCGAACTTGGGCACTTGGCTCATATTGCTGAATTCCTGTGGTCGATTGATCTGAAGTAGCTCCCTCATCCCTGAATGCTTTTTGTTTTGTATGTTGCCCCGGGCAGGGCCAGCCTGCCTGGGACATCTCTTTGAGTTGGCAACTATGGCAACCTGGGTTTCAGCAATCACCGCATCGAAAGCGCGGAGGCCGGTTTTGCTTCAAGTCTGGCCAATATCGAGCGGACTTGCCAGACTTGGCTTCGGTTGTCAGGCGAACGCAATTTATTCCTCACGCTCACCTGCTTTGGATTCGTCCAATCAAAATTGGCCAGGGCATTTCACCGTTGGATTCGACACAATCATTTTTCAACCGGCGATCAGCTGCAGCCGCTTGTGGCTCCACACGTGTCGCACTTCTCGCAGGTGCCGTTGCGCACCATCGTGAAGTTCTGGCACTCCGAGCACATGTTGCCGGTGTAGCCCTGTGCAATCGACCGGATGCGGCGTTCGGCTTCGATCTTCTTTGCGTCCGACTTCGCGGCTGCGGCTTCGGCCGCTGCCTTGTCGGAGAAGAGGGCCGTCACTTCGCTGGTGGTTTCGACGTCCGTCGTCTCTTCCGCGATCTCTTCGGCCAGTTCCGCAGCCCGCTCCTCGTAATCGCGCTTGAAGGCGACGATTTCGGAGGTCGAGATGGCAACTGTCGTTTCGAGCTTACGCGCTGCACTGCCGGAGAAGGCGGTGATCGTTGCGCCCGACGATGCCTTGGCGGGAGCAGCGGTTGCAGCCCCCTTCGGCTCGCCGGAAGCACGGTCGATCTGGCCACCAGAGACGAGCGTCGGCTTGTGGCCGCGGGTCCAGCCGGTGGAGATCAGGTTGGTCTTGCCTTCCTGGATGCCCTTGCCGAGTGCGGTGTTGCCAAAGTCGGACGTGTCGACATGGGCAAGATCATGGCGGTTGAGGTAGGAGACGGCGAGTTCGCGGAACACGTAGTCGAGGATCGACGTGGCATTCTTGATCGCGTCATTGCCCTGCACCATGCCGGCCGGTTCGAACTTGGTGAAGGTGAAGGCCTCCACATATTCTTCCAGCGGAACGCCATATTGCAGACCAAGCGAGATGGCGATGGCGAAGTTGTTCATCATCGCACGGAAAGCGGCGCCTTCCTTGTGCATGTCGATGAAGATTTCGCCGAGACGGCCATCGCCGAATTCACCGGTGCGCAGGTAGACCTTGTGTCCACCGACGATCGCCTTCTGGGTATAGCCCTGGCGGCGGTTCGGCAGTTTTTCACGCTCGCGGGTGACCCGTTCGATGACGCGCTCGATGATCTTCTCGGTGACGGTCACAGCCTGGGCGGCGGCGGGCGCTGCCAGGAAATCTTCCATCGCATCCTCGTCCTCATCGTCCTCGATCAGCGAGGCGTTGAGCGGCTGGGAGAGCTTGGAGCCATCGCGGTAGAGCGCGTTGGCCTTCAGCGCCAGTTTCCAGGACAGCATGTAGGCGGCCTTGCAATCCTCGACCGTCGCCTCGTTCGGCATGTTGATGGTCTTGGAGATTGCGCCGGAGATGAACGGCTGGGCGGCTGCCATCATGCGGATGTGGCTTTCGACCGAGAGGTAACGCTTGCCGATCTTGCCGCACGGGTTGGCGCAATCGAAGACGGGCAGGTGCTCGTTCTTGAGGAACGGTGCGCCCTCCAGCGTCATCGCGCCGCAGACATGCACGTTGGCGGCTTCGATGTCCTTCTTGGAAAAACCGATATGCTCCAGCAGGTTGAAGCTCATGTCGGCGAGCTGCTCGTCAGAGACCTTCAGCGTATCCTTCAGGAAGTCGACACCGAGCGTCCACTGGTTGAAGACGAACTTGATGTCGAAGGCAGCCTTGGTGGCGGCGTTGATCGCCTCGATCTTGTCGTCGCCAAAGCCCTTGGCCTTCAGCGAGCCGGGGTTGATGGCCGGAGCCTGGTTGATGTTGCCGTGACCGACGGCATAGGCCTCGATCTCCGCAATCTGGCTTTCCGTGTAACCGAGCGTCCGCAAGGCTTCCGGAACGGCGCGGTTGATGATCTTGAAGTAACCGCCGCCGGCCAGCTTCTTGAATTTTACCAGAGCGAAATCAGGCTCGATGCCGGTCGTGTCGCAATCCATGACCAGACCGATCGTGCCGGTCGGTGCGATGACCGAAACCTGGGCGTTGCGGTAGCCATGTTTTTCGCCAAGTTGCAGCGCCTTGTCCCACGCGGCGGTCGCATGAGCGATCAGTGCCTGATCCGGGCATTCACCATGGATCAACGCCACCGGATTGACCGACAGACTTTCATAACCCTGGGTTTCGCCATGGGCGGCGCGGCGGTGGTTACGGATGACGCGCAGCATCGATTCGCGATTCGGCTTGTAGCCCGGGAACGGGCCAAGCTTGGCAGCGATTTCAGCCGATGTGGCATAGGAAACACCGGTCATGATGGCGGTGAGGGCACCGGCAATAGCGCGGCCTTCGGTTGAGTCGTAGGGGATGCCCGAAGACATCAACAGACCACCGATATTGGCGTAGCCGAGGCCCAGCGTACGGTATTCATAGGAGCGCTCGGCGATTTCCTTCGACGGGAACTGCGCCATCATCACCGAGATTTCGAGAACCAGCGTCCAGAGGCGGACGGCATGCTCGTAGTCGGCGATATTGATGTTCTTGGTGGCAGCATCCTTGAACTGAAGCAGGTTCAGCGAGGCGAGGTTGCAGGCCGTGTCATCCAGGAACATGTATTCCGAGCAGGGGTTGGATGCACGGATCGAGCCTGCGGCCGGCGAGGTGTGCCAGTCGTTCATGGTCGTGTTGAAATGCAGGCCCGGATCGGCCGATGCCCAGGCAGCGTGGGAAATCTGTTCCCAGAGATCGCGGGCCTTCAGCGTCTTCATCACCTTGCCGTCCTTGCGGGCGGTGAGGTTCCAGGTGCCGTCGGCTTCGACAGCGCGCAGGAAGTCGTCCTTGAGGGAGACGGAGTTGTTGGAGTTCTGGCCGGATACCGTGAGGTATGCTTCCGAATCCCAGTCGGTGTCGTAGGTCTTGAACTCGATATCCTTGTAGCCTTGCTTGGCGAACTGGATAACGCGCTTGACGTAGTTTTCCGGAACCTGGCTCTGCTTGGCGGCCTTGATTTCGCGCTTGAGGGCAGGGTTCTGCTTCGGGTCGTAGCAGGCGTCGTTATCGGCCGTGCAGTTGACGCAGGCCTTCATGATCGCCTTGAGGTGCTTGGCAACGATCTTGGAGCCGGTAACGAGGGCAGCAACCTTCTGCTCTTCCTTGACCTTCCAGTTGATGTAATCCTCGATATCCGGGTGATCGATATCGACGACGACCATCTTGGCCGCACGGCGCGTGGTGCCGCCCGACTTGATAGCGCCGGCAGCGCGGTCACCGATCTTCAGGAACGACATCAGGCCCGACGACTTGCCGCCGCCCGACAGGCGCTCGCCTTCGCCGCGCAGGTACGAGAAATTGGAGCCGGTGCCGGAGCCGTACTTGAACAGACGGGCTTCACGCACCCACAGGTCCATGATGCCGCCTTCGTTGACGAGATCGTCACCGACCGACTGGATGAAGCAGGCATGCGGCTGCGGATGCTCGTAGGAGGATTTCGACTTCACCAGCTTGTTGGTGAACGGATCAACATAGAAATGGCCCTGGCCGGGGCCATCGATGCCATAGGCCCAATGCAGGCCGGTGTTGAACCACTGCGGGCTGTTCGGCGCGACGCGCTGGGTGGCCAGCATGTAGGCAAGCTCGTCACGGAAGGCGAGGGCGTCTTCTTCGGATGCGAAGTAATTGCCCTTCCAGCCCCAATAGGTCCAAGTGCCGGCCAGGCGATCGAAAACCTGGCGGGCGTCGGTTTCGGAACCGTATTGTTCTTCCTTCGGCAAGTCCTTCATGGCGGCGAGATCGGCTTCCGAGCGCCATAGCCAGGACGGAACGGAATTTTCTTCCACCTTCTTCAGGCGCGCGGGAACACCGGCCTTGCGGAAATATTTCTGCGCGAGAATATCGGCCGCGACCTGGGAAAACTGGGCAGGCACATCGATATCCGCGAGACGGAACACGATCGAGCCATCGGGATTCTTGATCTCGCTGATGGCCTTGCGGAACTCAATTTCAGCATAGGCCGATTGGCCTGGTTTGGTGAAACGACGTTCGATCTGCATCTGTCCCTTGTCCTTTGTTTGCCGCATGCCCGAACCCATTCAAAGGCTCAGGGCGCAATTGTTCGCATCCGGCCGCGCGTTGAGCGTGCAGCCAGTTTCCGTTTTCCGCCTTGATGGGAAACCCGTCTCGGGAACCCTGTATCTTGTGCTGATTGCAGCTGCAAATACTAAATATAGTATCAACAGCTTCCTTACGCCAGCTTTTTGTGACGTGTTTGGCGCCTGGAGAGATCACAAAAAATAACCGTCACGACCAATGGATCATCCACCGGACAGTTTTGAAAACACAGACGATTTCTTCTGAAATGAACCGGCCTCGTTACTTTCCGGTCCCGCCGCCGCCGCAACGTAGAAACCATTAACGGTATTCGACCCGAGTCCGTCAAGGGCTGGTTTGTGTCGTAATTGCGAACACCAGATGTTGTGTGTGTGACCTGTGGAAAACGGGGACAGTGGGCATATCAAGCAAAATCAGATGCTTCGCCGGGTTCCCTCCAGCATCGTCCGCAGCGGCAAGCAAATTTGCAAAATTTTGCGGGTGAGAAACCACAGTATATTTACCATGGTGCCCGGCGGTCATAGCCAAGCCGGGCGAAATGTGGCGGTGGGACAAACTGATTCGGAAAGAGGGGCAACCGGCTCAAAGTGCGTCGAGATTGATACCGATGGTAATGGCACCGATCGGCTTACCGGTCTTGGGATCGGACACGGTCAGGCTGGCCTGCGATTGCAGCATTTGCGTCGATTCATCCTTTTGCGCGGCATCGACGAAAAGGGCCGAGGATCCGGCAAGGTAGGTCTTCTGCCATTTCAACTCATCCCCCTGCCAATAATCGGAACTGATCTCACTTTCGCCAACAGACAAACCCTTCGCATCGATCACAAGGATTTCGGTGACGACGCCACCGGAGGCGGCCTGCTTTGCCTTCAGGAATTTTGACAGCGGATTACCGATGACCGCATCGATCAGCGGCCGGACGTCCCCTGAAAACTCTGCGCGCCAGTTGGCATCCAGGCGATCGATCGCTGTCTGGCTCATGTGGGAATGGAGGGCGTTCTGGCTTCTGAGCGCTTTTATGATGATCGGGTCTTCGATCCACGCCCGAATGTTGGCCTCGATATAAGCGGTGACCGGCGCCACGTGAACATCGCTCGCCATTGCCGGAGGAACCGGCAGCAAACAGAGCGTTGCGCCAATCGCAGCCCTAACGCGCGTGTTGCGCACCGTCATGCGTCCTTCTTCTGCGATCCGTTGAGAAAAGCCCTGGAGCCTTCTGCTCGGCGCCTGTTTCCGCGGCGAAGGCGCCGCAGAAAATAGATTAATTTAGTGAAACAGATCGTTGTTTACACAGGGATATTCATGAAGCGTCGTATGCGGCGGCTAGTAAGCCGCTTCACAAGACCGCCTCAGCCGCGCGATCCCTTGGCGATCGGCTCTTGATAGGTGAATCCCATGTCCCAGGGGAAGTAGATCCATGTATCCTGGCTGACCTCGGTCACGAATGTATCGACCTGCGGCCGGCCCTTTGGTTTGGCATAGACGGCGGCGAAATGCGCCTTTGGCAGCATCGCGCGGACCACGGCTGCGGTCTTGCCGGTGTCGGTGAGGTCATCGATGATCAGTACGCCTTCGCCCCCATCAGCCTTCAGCTCCTCCGAAATCCCCTTGAGGACGTACATCTGCCCCTGTGCATCATAGTCATGATAGGAGGCAACGCAGACTGTCTCAATCAGCCGGATGTTCAACTCGCGACAGACAATCGCCGCCGGAACGAGGCCGCCGCGGGTGATGCAGACAATCGCCTTCCACTCGCCGCCATTGTCGGCAAGACGCCAGGCCAGCGCACGTGCGTCACGGTGAAACTGGTCCCAGGAAACGGGAAATGCTTTTTCAGGAAGTGACATGCTCAAGCTCCAGTTGATCGAGGCATCCGGTTTCGGGAGTGGTGCGGACGACGGGGGTCGAACCCGTACAGATCTCTCCGAGGGATTTTAAGTCCCTTGCGTCTACCAGTTTCGCCACGTCCGCGTGTTTTTCCTTTCAGACACTTGGGCTTTAAGGTCAATAGGCTGCTTCCCAAAACATGATCCGGGCAACACATTTGATCCCGATTAAGCAATAATAGCCGATTTGCAAAAACCCCTCAAACCACAGGGTTATGCCAAACCGGCTGCAGACTTATAATAGTATTATGAATCAATGCTGGGGCATGGACGACGTGTTGCAAGAAATCCCATTGACGTGGAAGCCGATCCGGAACCGCTCGTTCGCTGGCATGCTTGGCCAGCAGGAACTGGCTTATGTGTTGCAGCATGACGGTCAGACGAGTTGGGAATGGATGGTTTCCGGCTGCAACGGCACGATCCGCTACGACTTCCAGTCCGCTGAAACGCTGGATGAGGCGAAGGCCGCCGTCCAGGCCAGTATTGACGAATGGTTTCGGCTGGCGGGCCTGCTGAACACGTCCACATCGGCGTAAACGGTTTTTCCAGGCGGATGGTACATAGCGTGTATTATCAAAAAAATCAACTATCGATAATAATCAGCAAGAACCCATAGTTGAATTACAACCATTGAATATTACTATCGGTATCGCAATCGTTGAAAAATGAGGCTTCCGATGTCGGATAAAACGCATGTCACGGATCTTCTGCAGGCTGCAAAGTTATTAGCCGACTCTCAGCAGAATGTAATGCTGAGTTATCTGATCTGCATGGCCATTCTTGAAGCGAAGCAGGTCCCGAAGGAGGGAACCGCAAGGGCGGCGTGAGGTAAATCCGGTCATCATTCACCGGGGCAGAAGTCACCGGGGCAGAGAAATAGCGGCTGATCGTTTTTGGGGAATGAAGAGCAGTATCTCGATTGAGCTGCGGCCTCTTGGCATTAGGTCCAGTGATTAACCCTACCCGTGAAGGTTAATCAACGGTTTCAGTTGATGCACCGGTAGAACAGCGCTTTAACCAGTGATGCCGAGGGAGGGAAACTCGGCATTTTCAGTACCAAACCATAAGCCCCTCTTCGGCGCCGGAGAGGGGCATTCTGGTTTCGTTAAACCGCAAACGCGCCAGATGTGCCGCACTTATGTTGGCACGTCGCCGCCGTCTATTGATCCTCGACAACGGCTTCCGGCCGGTCACCGCCGTCTGCATGTTCAAAATGCCATCGGCCGCTTGGATCCTGAAAACTGATTTCTTCATCGTCGCCGCCGACCTGCTGCTCGGCTGCTGCGGCCTTTGCTGCCGCTACCGCTATCTCGCGGTTCGGGAAGGTCTCGGAAAACACGTCGGCAAGCTTGTAGGCCCAGCCGCCATCGTGCTCGACAATCGCATACACCACTTTGGTCATCTCGTACTCCCTGGAGTGCGCCGCATTCCAATATCTCATGGAGTCGACGTGACCGGACTGGAACGGCCAGTGTGGCAAACGTTCCCGTCGCCAAAACCTACGTTGCATATTGCCGCAGCGCATCCTGGCAGCGCAAAGTAGCATGAAACACCGGCGTTTTTCCAGTTTTCCAGTTGCCGGAGGCAGTAGCCCGGCCTTTTAGCCTTTCCCATATGGCGCACAGACGAAAAAAGGGCGGTCTTGCGATCGCCCTTCACACCTGTCGTAATGGTCTTTATGTCGCTCAGGCCGACAGCTTGGCGGCGATCTTGGCAACATGGGCGCCCTGGTAGCGTGCGGCTTCCAGTTCGATTTCCGATGGTTGGCGCGAACCGTCGCCGCCGGTGATCGTCGATGCGCCATAGGGCGAGCCGCCCTTGATTTCATCGACGCCTGTCTGTCCCTGGAAAGCATAGGGCAGTCCGACAACGACCATGCCCTGATGCATCAGGGTCGGAATGAAGCCGAGGATCGTCGACTCCTGGCCGCCATGCTGGGTTGCCGAGGACGTGAACACCGAGCCGACCTTGCCGACTAGCGCGCCCTTCATCCACAGACCGCCGGTCTGATCGACAAAATTGCGCATCTGCGACGCGACAGTGCCGAAACGCGTACCCGCGCCAAAGATGATGGCGTCGTAGTCGCCCAGTTCATCCGGCTTGGCGATTTCGGCAGCCTGATCGACCTTGAAATGAGAGGCTTTGGCAACGTCGGCCGGCACCAGTTCCGGCACGCGCTTGACGGTGACATCGGCGCCCGCGGACTTGGCGCCCTCGGCGACGGCATACGCCATGGTTTCGATATGTCCGTATGCCGAATAATAAAGCACCAATACCTTAGCCATCGTATTCTCCTTTGAGTTGGCAATTCCGCTTGATTGCCGCTGGAGATCGGATTTATCAGTTTACCTGTCCGTTGTCAGAAGCGAAGCGGGCGACAGACCGTTCGAGAATAAGAGACAATCGGATTTTTCGACTGAACGATCCCAGCGTTACATAGGACCTTCCGATGACCAGCGAAAAAATCGTCACCGCCGCCATGCTCGCCATCGGCGACGAATTGCTCTCCGGCCGGACCAAGGACAAGAATATCGGCCATCTGGCAGATGTACTGACGCTGGCCGGTATCGATCTGAAGGAAGTCCGTATCGTTGCCGACGACGAGCCGGCGATCGTGGCGGCTCTCAACGGGTTGCGGGCTGAATACGACTATGTCTTCACGTCGGGCGGGATCGGCCCGACCCACGACGATATCACCGCTGATGCGGTGTCACGGGCGTTCGGCGTCGCGTGCATTCACGACCCGGATGCCATGACCCTGCTTGGTGCCATGTATTCGCGGCGCGGCCTGGAGTTTACCGAGGCGCGGCAGCGCATGGCGCGTATGCCGGATGGCGCACGTCATATTCCGAATGCCGTATCGACAGCGCCCGGATTCATTATCGGCAACGTTCACGTGATGGCCGGCGTCCCACAGGTCTTCCAGGCGATGCTGGATGCGCTCCTGCCACAGCTGGAAAGCGGTACCGTCGTCAAATCGCGCACCGTGCGCTCTCCTTTCGGGGAAGGCGATATTGGCGGGCCACTCGGCGAGGTGCAGAAGGCACATCCGCTGACCAGCATCGGGTCCTATCCAAAGTTCGACGGTACGTCGTTTTCGACCGATCTGGTGATCCGTGCCCGCGACGAAGCCTTGCTCGATGCGGCGGAAGCGGATGTGAAGGCGATGATCGAGACAATCGCCGCATCGAAAAGCAACGCCTGAGTTACTAAGGCGTTGGAGACATTGCGGCGATCGTAAATTTCTGATCGACGCTTGCGGACTTGCCGCTGTTCAGATCGTTGAAGTGAAACCGGAGCACATAATCGCCAGCTGCGGCACCACTGACATCCGTGGTCAATGTCGCGTAGATTTCCTGATTGCGGAAGAAGCTGGTGAACGTGAAGTCGCCAAAAGCCTTCTGGTTGGCAAGCACTTCACCTGAAGCGCTGAGGATATCCAGGTCGACCGTAAAATGCGTCTGTACTTTTCCGGCCGCCGCCGGTGTCCAGGTGAGGCCAATCGGCTCGACATAAGAGACGAGGGCTTCGCCCGGCTTGAATATCGGCTGCGGTTTGGGCTCATACATCGCGTAGCCAACCGGAGGAACTCCTACGAATACAGCCTTGCCGATGGAAAACGGCAGCGTTGATGAAAACGCGCCGGTTGCCGAGCGCAAAAGATCATGAGCACCCAGCGTATCGCCAGAGGCTGCCAGCGCCTCGGCTTTGGTTGCTGCGTCGGCAAGCGGGCCGGCGAGGGCGGGTGCCGCCAGCAACAACAGGAGCGGTAGCGCGCTGATTGCGGCCGTCAGGCCACCTCTACGATTGTCGGTGCGCATTGCCTCTCCCCTGATCCTGCGTTGATTGCGGATGTTCGGTATTTGCCGACCGGTGTCAAGGCAGGCCGTCACTTCAAACAAAGGTGATTTAAATACTCCACTTATTGACGAATAGCTGTGGTTTCGTCAGCGGCGTTGTGGCATAGGCAGGGCCATACGAACACCAACGAAAGACCGCATCCCATGAAGCAGGACGTTGATAATGCCGTCGAGGCTTTGCGCGCGTTGTTCCCGGCGACGCCGCTGCAGCTCAACGATCACCTGAGTGCCCGCTACGGCGCGACGATTTATCTTAAGCGCGAAGACCTTTCCCCGGTGCGATCCTACAAGATCCGCGGCGCGTTCAACTTTTTCCGTAAGGTGATCGCGGCTGGTGGAATCGGTAAGACCTTTGTCTGCGCGTCCGCGGGCAATCACGCACAAGGGTTTGCCTTCGTCTGCCGACATTTTGGCGTGCCGGGCGTCGTCTTCATGCCGGTGACGACGCCGCAGCAGAAGATCGACAAGACCCGGATGTTCGGCGGGGAATTCATTACCATCAAGCTGGTCGGCGACTTCTTCGACCAATGCTACCAGGCGGCGCGCGATCACGTCGAGCGTATCGATGGCGTCATGGTTCCGCCTTTCGACCATGCCGACATCATCGAGGGACAGGCAACGGTGGCAGTCGAGATGATCGAGCAACTGCCGGAGGGCGTCGTTCCGGATCTGGTGATCATGCCTGTCGGCGGCGGCGGGTTGTCTGCCGGCATGACCGGCTATCTGAAGAGCAAGGTTGCTCCCGGCGCTTTCGTGTTCTGCGAACCGGAGGGTGCACCCAGCCTGCGCCGCAGCCTGGAGACGGGTTCCGTGGTGACGCTGGAACAGGTCGACAACTTCGTCGATGGAGCGGCCGTCGGACGTATCGGCGATCTCAACTTCGCAGCTCTCAAGCATTTTTCGATAGACCAGGTTCTGCTTCTGGCAGAAAACGCGATCTGCGTGACAATCACCGACATGCTCAATGTCGAAGGTGTCGTGCTGGAACCGGCCGGAGCCTTGTCGATCACGGCGCTGGAAATGCTGGGGCGGGAGGCCCTGGAGGGAAAGACCGTCGTTGCCGTCGTCTCTGGTGGTAATTTCGACTTCGAACGCCTTCCTGACGTCAAGGAACGGGCTATGCGGCATGCAGGCCTGAAAAAATACTTCATTTTGCGGATGCCGCAGCGCCCGGGCGCACTGAAGGACTTTCTTGGCCTGCTCGGCGAAGACGATGATATCGCCCGGTTTGAATACCTGAAGAAATCGGCGCGGAACTTCGGCTCCATCCTGATCGGTATCGAAACCAAACATCCGGAGAATTTTCCAAAGCTGAAGGCCGCCTTTGACGGTGCCGGTCTGCATTATCAGGATATCACCAACAACGAGATATTGGCCAACCTGGTTATCTGATATTATCGTTTTATATCTGAATGTTGATTTGTTTTATTAAACCAATCAACGATGATTTCTGCGAGATGCCCTGTTGTCTTTGGCGACAGGGCATCGCCAGCAACCACGTGCCCATAGGGATCGTCTATATCACCGGGGTCGAGAACTACCGCAGGTCCGCCCCAACGCGCGGCGACGGCAGATGTTTGCCGTGCATCGACAACCTGATCTCCCGGAGATTGAATGAACAGCGCTGCGGTTGATATCGCTTCAAAGGGCAGTGTCCGGGCTTGCGCGACTAGCGATGCCATCGGCAGCAGCGCGCGGACCGGATAGTCCGTGGTCCAATAGGCGGCGTGCAGGGCGTTGATCGGAACGAAGGAGCGGCGGCGGCCAAGGGTAAGGCGTGCGCTGAGACGGGCAAGCGGTGCAGTCAAAAGGAACGCGCCACGCCCCCTGATCCTGAAGTTCGGAGCAAGCAGGACGGCACCGGCGACGCGGTTTACCCACTCCGGCTGCGATAAGGCCCACGTGGCGAGTGTTGCGCCGGTCGAAGTTGCAATAATGAGTGTTCTTTCACCAAGCAGGCCGGCAATATCCAGTGTCTCGCGCATGTCAGCCCGCCAGTCGGTCACCGAGGCCTCGGTCATCGCGTCGCCGCTGCGGCCATGTCCGGTCAGGCGCGTATAAAACAGGTTGGCGCCCAGCGCCTTTGCCACCAGATCGGGCAGGGGCCGGACCTCGCCTTTGGACGCGGAAAAACCATGAATGTAGACAATGGCAAGCGCTGTCCGGGGCTTTTCGGCAGGATCGGCCCAAATGACCTGCTTGGCCAGGCCGGGCCTGATATCGGGAAGGGCCGATTCGCTGGCGGCCAGATATGCCTCGACATCGTCAATCGATCCGATGGCCGAAAAACCCGATATCATGATCGCGACAGCAGCCTCGTCATTCCGTTTCTCCTCTAGCCTGGGCATGGATTACTGATGAAAGAAGTTAGCCTTTGACAGGCCTGTTTGCCATGGTTAAGTCTTTTGCATGGCTTCTTTTCTGTCAAAACTGTTCGGCTTTTCCAATGGCTCCGGAACCGAGGCGGCTGCGCCCTCCGGCAAGACGGAAACCTATGGCGATTGCCTCATCCGCGCCACGCCGATCCGCGAGGGCTCCCAATTCAGGCTGGCCGGTTCGGTTGAAAAGGACGTCGAAGGGACGATGCGTGTCCGCACCTTCATCCGCGCCGATGTTTTCACGTCTGAACAGGATGTGATTGATGCGACATTGCGCAAGGCGCATCAGATCATCGACCAGCACGGCCCGTCATTGTTTGCCGACGACGTTGCTTCCCGGCAGGTCTAACTCCGCCCATTTGATACTGCTTGTTTGACCTGCCATCGGCAGATGCCGTTACCGTGCTGATGTAAACATTCGCACACTCGGCTCTAACGGCGCTCGAGCCGGTTCGCCTTCAACAATCGGCGGCAACACCCTAAACGTTTCTTTAAATTTGCCGTTTATAGATCCGCACAGTGAAAATCTGAGTGAACATCCGGCGATGACCAATGTAGTGTTGTTTTTCTGCGAAGGCCTTGTCTACGTCGCAGTCATGGTCACGCTGCTGCATTTGCGCCACCGGTTGGGCCTCGGCGTCTTCATCGCTGCGCTTGGCGTACTGCATTTCATCGAGACCTATCTTGCGGCTGTCTTTTACGTACAATTGCCATTCGGCGTGATTTCGCCGGGCTCGGCCGTACTGTTTGCCGGCAAGCTGATGATGATCCTCCTTCTCTACGTGAAGGAGGACGCGGCGACAGTGCGTCAGCCGATTTATGGCCTTCTTGCGGGTAATTTTCTCACTGTCGCGCTCAGCCTGCTCTTGCAGATGCACCAGACCGTTTCGGCCGTGCCAAATCGCAGTGCCGATCTCGCCTTCATCGACGAGATGGGCTGGCTGATGCTGTGGGGGACGCTGATGCTCTATCTCGATTCGCTGCTGATCATCCTGCTCTACGAACGGATCGGCCGGTGGGTGCGGGGTATGCTCACTTTACGGTTCCTCATCTGCGGCGTCGTTATTCTGACCTTCGACCAGGCCGGATTTTATGTCGCGCTGCATGCGCTCAACGATGCACCGGCCGAGGTGTTCTGGGGCGGCTGGATTGCCAAGATGGGGGCAGCGGTCGTCTATTCACTGATTCTCGGTGCTTACCTGCATTTTTCCAGCCATTCGGTACTCTCCGTCGTGCGGCAGCCGATCGGCGACATTTTCAACACGCTGACATTTCGGGAGCGTTACGAGGACTTGCTGTCGAAGTCGGGACGGGACATGCTGACAGGCGTACTCGACCGCAGCCGCTTTGAATTCGAAGCGCCAAGGCTGATCCGCCACGCGGTGGCGTCAGGGAGTGTCATCAGCCTGATCATGATTGATGCCGATCACTTCAAGAGCATCAACGACCGCTTCGGCCATCTCGAAGGCGACCGGGTGCTGAAATCCATCACCGATGCTATCCAGGCAGGACTGCGTCCGAACGACTACCTTTTCCGTTATGGTGGAGAAGAATTCGTCGTCCTGTGCGATGGTCTGGATCATAGCAGCGCCTTGTCACGCGCCGAACAGTTGCGGCTACGGGTGCTGAGCGATGTGACGACCTCGGATAAGTCTGCCGTTACCGTCAGCATTGGTATTGCCTCGACGCCTATTGATGGAACGACGACTCGCGATCTGTTGTCGAAGGCCGACATGCGGCTGTATGAAGCCAAGCGCGCAGGACGCAATCGTGTGGTCGGACACGCTTGAAATTATCCGGTCACTCGCATTCAAACGCCGACATTCGGCCGGTCGATAATTTCGCGAAGCGAAAAGCTGGAATTGATCTTGACCACATGGGGCAAGGCAGAAAGCCAATCCCGATGGATACGCTCGTAGTCCTCAAGGTCCTTCGCCGCGACCCTCAGAATGTAGTCGTATTCTCCCGACATCAGGTAGCAGACCAGCACATTCGGACAGAGTTTCACCGCCGCTTCAAACTCCGTCAATGTCTTGGCAAACTGGCCTGATAGCGAGATGTGGACGATCACCATGATGCGGTAATCGAGCGCCTTGTGCGACAGACGGGCATGATAGCCGCTGATGACGCCGGTCTTCTCGAGGATATCGACCCGGCGCGAGCAGGCGGACGGCGAAAGGCCGATTTTTTCGGCCAGTTCGGCATTTGCAATCCGGCCATTCTGCTGAAGAATCCGCAGGATCGCAGCATCAATTGCATCCATCGCCATCAGTCGAATATCCTTCGAGTTTCTAACTTAAAACGCAATAATCTGCGAAAGATTACGATATCGATCCGTCATTTTGCAAGGACATGCGATGATCTTTCTGTTTCGCTACGCGGGCAAAACAACAAAGGCGTAAGCCGCATAGGAGAGGAACGCGAAGATGCGTGTCGGTTGCCCGAAGGAAATCAAAAACCATGAATATCGTGTCGGTCTGACGCCCGGCTCGGTGAGGGAATATGTGGCGCATGGCCACGAAGTGATCATCGAGACAAAGGCGGGCGCAGGCATTGGCGCGGAAGACGACAGCTATCGAGCGGCCGGCGCAAGAATAGTCGCCACGGCCAGGGAAGTCTTTGAAAAATCCGACATGATCGTCAAGGTCAAGGAACCGCAGCCCTCCGAATGGGCGCAGCTCCGCGATGGTCAGATCCTCTATACCTATTTGCATCTTGCCCCCGATCCCGAGCAGACCAAGGGGCTACTTGGCTCTGGCGTGACCGCAATCGCCTACGAGACCGTCACCGATGATCGCGGCGGCCTACCGCTGCTGGCGCCGATGTCGGAAGTGGCCGGACGGCTCGCCATTCAGGCGGGAGCTACCTCGCTGCAGAAGGCCAATGGCGGCCGCGGCATTTTGCTCGGTGGGGTACCAGGCGTTCTGCCTGCCAAGGTTACCATAATCGGCGGCGGCGTCGTCGGCTTGCATGCAGCCCGCATGGCGGCCGGCCTTGGCGCAGATGTGTGCATTCTCGACCGGTCCATCCCACGCCTGCGCCAACTCGATGATCTCTTCGCCGGCCGTGTCCACACCCGGTTCTCGACGATCGACGCGCTGGAAGAGGAAGTCTTTTCAGCCGATCTCGTCATCGGCGCTGTGCTGATCCCCGGTGCTGCAGCGCCAAAACTGGTGACGCGCGAAATGCTGTCCGGCATGAAGAAAGGCGCTGTCATTGTCGATGTCGCCATCGATCAGGGCGGCTGCTTCGAGACATCACATGCGACGACACATTCCGATCCGACCTATGAAGTCGATGGTGTCGTGCACTATTGCGTTGCCAACATGCCGGGTGCCGTTCCGGTGACCTCGGCACATGCGCTCAACAATGCGACGTTGTTCTACGGCCTACAGCTGGCCGACCGTGGCTTAAAGGCGATTGCCGAGGACCGGCATCTGCGGGCTGGCCTCAACGTTCACAAGGGCCGCGTTACCAACAAGGCAGTTGCCGAAGCGCTTGGTTATGAGAGCTATGCCCCGGAAGCTGTGCTGATGTCCGCCTGACCCCGTCGCTGGTCAAGCATTATGGCGGGGCCGGTCACATCCGGCCCCGTTTTCATGCGCGCTCGATGCGGCATTGATAACAGTTGTTGCGGGCCGAGCGGACATGGACATAGGCCACTTCGGGCCGTTCCAGCAATTCGCTTGCCCGGGCGTCGACGGTATCAACCGGCGTTACGGCGCCGGTGCCATAGACGATCCGATCGTCGGCACCATAACCGCGCAAAAGATAATCCTTGCTGGTGGTCAGGATCGGTGGAACCGCCTCGCCACCGGCATAGGCGTCGCATGGGTCCGCATGCAGAAAAATAGGCCCGGTTTCCGCATAGGGCTGAAGTTCCGGGAAGGGGCGATAGGCAAGGATAAGATATCGGTCGCCCTTGGCGATATTGGCAAGGCAATGGCGGCAGGGCATGCCTTGGCCATCGGAGACATGCCGTTCCGGCGTCAGACCGTAGGCGTCGGGTTCGCGCCGGCGGTAGCGTGCAGCAAGATCGCTTGGCATCGGTTGGTAGTTTAGCGGCATCTTTGGTTCCTCCAGCTTCAATACTGAAGGAAATGCCATGTGCCGACATACAGCGACACCCGAAACTTGCCGTAGCGAGATTCAGAGTCCGCGTGCGAATGCCAGCAGTTCGTCGTCGGTGAGTGGCAAGACCTTGGCATCATGGGTCGAAACCGGCGAGAAGCCAAAGCGCTGGTAAAGCTGCAGTGCGCGCGGATGATCGAGCGTGTTCGTCGCAACCCGGACGATTTTCGGATTCGAACTCCAGGCGGCATACAATGTCTGCAGCAGAAACCATTTGCCGAGCCCAAGGCCGAGTGCATGTTCGAACATACCGAAATGGGAAAGCTCGACGGTATCCTCGTCCACCTGCAGCAGCTCAAAGAAACCGGCCGGCGCACCGTTAACATAAAGCACGGTCACGGTATTGCGCTTGTCATGCAGGACGCCGGCAAGGTCGGTGTCGCTCATCCGCAGCCGGTCGACCCAGTTCCAGCGTTTACCGACCTGCAGATAAAGGAAACGATAGAAAGGAAGCGGAATTTCCGGCACGCGCATGATCGCCGTCTGGATATTGACCGGCACCGGCAGGCTCTGCTTGGGCGGTGCGGTCATTTCCAGTTCGGTGATGCGAACATCAAGCGATTCGGCTGCGTTGCCCTTGGTCATGCTGATCATTCTTTCCCGGTAACGACGGGTGTGTCTGCCCGGCTGCCCCATTCGGACCAAGAGCCATCATAGAGCGTATTGTCCGTATGGCCCAGAGATTGCAGCGCCAGCGTGATGATCGCCGCAGTGACGCCTGAGCCGCAGGAGGTGACGACCGGCTTGTTAAGATCAATACCGGCTGCCTCAATCGTTTCGCGCAGGGCGTCAAGCGATTTGAACTTGCCGCCGGTCGAGAAAACACCGGAGGGCAGGCTCTTGGCGCCGGGCATATGACCGGATCGCATGCCGGCTCTCGGTTCCGCTTCCTCGCCGGTAAAACGTGCAGCACCGCGCGCATCGGCAATCTGGCGGGAGCCGGTGGCGACGATGTCGCGCATTTGTGCAAACGAGGTCACGGCTTCAGCATTGAACTTCGGATGGAATGTGGCAGGTGCCGGCTGAGGAACGTCAGTGGTGATCGGCCGCCCCTCGGCCTTCCAGCCATCGATACCGCCATCAAGTACGAACACCGATTGGGCGCCCATTGTGCGCAACAGCCACCAGACACGGGGCGCCGTGAATATGCCAGGGCCGTCATAGACAATGATCGTGTCGGTCTCGCTGATTCCAAGCTGGCCAAGAGATTCGGCGAAGGATTGCGGTGAGGGGATGGTATGCGGCAGACCGCTGGTCAGATCGGCGATGGCGTCCTGGTCGTAGAAGACGGCGCCCGGAATATGGCCGGCCGCATATTCGGCCTTAGGGTCCCGCTTCTGCGCCGGCAGATACCAGGCGGCATCGAGGATTTTGACGGAAGGATCGTTGAGGCGCTGCTCAAGCCAATCCGCGGAAACGACGAAGGCGCTTTTCTGTTCGGTCATCGATTATTCTCCGGTGGATGCGGCGTCCGGCGTACCGAAACGGATTCGAAAACGCCGGTTTTCCTTGCCCTTCTTTTCGATCTTGGCGATGTGGATTGCGCCGACCTCCTGGGTTTCCGACACATGCGTGCCGCCGCAGGGCTGGCTATCAACCGAGGCATTCTCGCCGATGCAGACAAGGCTGACCCGGCCAAGGCCCATCGGCGGGCGGACATTCTTCGATTTGACGATATCGGGATTGCCTGCCAATTCCTCGTCGGTGATCCATTGCAGGTAGATCGGATGATTGTCTTCAACCAGCACCATCATCGCAGCCGTGACCGCGTCCTTGTCGATGGTCTCGCTCATGTCGAAATCGACACGGCTCTCATCCTCACCGACAGCCGCACCCGTAATCGGATACTGGCAAACGACGGAGAGCAAGTGGCAAGCCGTGTGCATGCGCATCAGCTTGTAGCGACGCGGCCAGTCGATATGCAGCACCAGCTTTTCACCGACCAGCACGGATGGCTGATCGGCTGCCGGGACGTGAATGATGATGTCTTTGGTATCGCCGTGGCGCGTCGTTGCTATCTCGATGCGGGTGCCATCGGCACGCTCGAAAAAGCCGTTATCGCCGGGCTGGCCGCCCGAGGTCGCGTAAAA
The DNA here is from genome assembly GCF_001424965.1 of Rhizobium sp. Root1204. NCBI lineage: Bacteria > Pseudomonadati > Pseudomonadota > Alphaproteobacteria > Hyphomicrobiales > Rhizobiaceae > Rhizobium > Rhizobium sp. Root1204. Next base: position 410,715 of record NZ_LMCZ01000034.1, on the reverse strand, counting down.
GCAGGTCCGATCCAGCTCGATGCCACCGTCCTCCCGTATTCCCGTGACGATCGCCTCCGTGGTTGAAAGGTAGAAGTCGTCGCGAAAAAGGGCAGTCGTTGTCATGAGATGCTTATCCGGCGGGTTCGTAGGGGACCGTTATTCCGGAATTCCGCGTCAGCCAGGCCGGAACAGGAAGGCCTTTTGACTTCAGAAATGCGGGATTGAACAGTTTCGACTGATAGCGGTTACCATAGTCGCACAGGATCGTCACGATGGTATGTCCCGGTCCCAAATCTTTTGCCAGGCGAATGGCACCGGCAATATTGATGCCCGAGGAGCCGCCGACGCAGATGCCTTCCTTTTCAACAAGATCGAACACCAGCTGTACGGCTTCGGCATCCGGTATCTGATAGGCGAAATCCGGCGTGAAACCTTCGAGATTGGCGGTGATGCGTCCCTGGCCGATGCCCTCGGTGATCGACCCGCCAGACGATTTCAGCTCGCCATGGGCATAAAAATTGTAAAGGGCCGCCCCTTCCGGATCGGCGATGCCGATCTTGACGCCCGGGTTCTTTGCTTTCAGGCCAAGCGCTACGCCAGCCAATGTACCACCCGACCCGACTGCACAGACGAATCCATCGACCTTGCCGTCCGTATCGCGCCAGATTTCCGGCGCGGTCGTTTCAACATGGGCGTCGCGATTGGCGACGTTATCGAACTGATTGGCCCAAATCGCGCCGTTCGGCTCGGTCTTTGCAAGCTGGGCAGCGAGGCGGCCGGACAGCTTCACGTAATTGTTGGGGTTCTTGTAAGGAACCGCGGGAACTTCGATCAATTCGGCGCCAAGAAGCCGCAGGGCATCTTTTTTTTCCTCGCTCTGCGTCTCCGGAATGACGATGACCGTGCGATAGCCGAGCGCCTCGGCAACAAGGGCAAGACCGATGCCGGTATTGCCAGCTGTCCCCTCGACGATCACCCCGCCTGGTTTCAGTTGTCCGGATTTTTCAGCATGACGGATGATCGACAGTGCGGCACGATCCTTGACCGACTGGCCCGGATTGAGAAACTCCGCCTTGCCAAGAATGGTGCATCCCGTCGCTTCCGAGGCACCCTTGAGGCGGATCAGCGGCGTATTGCCGATGGCATCGAGAACGGAAGGCAGAACGGACATGAGTGAACCTCTTGGCTGCAGGCGGTCGCTTCAGGCAGAACCTGACGCTGATGACGATTTGAACAGGTCGTATGGGAACGGCCTGAGCCACAAAAGCCCTTGCCGTTCAACATACCGAAATCCTAGCGTCTTTTCGGCCCACACTCCCGTCGAAGCAAGAAATAGCGTTTCGCCTTGGCGCTGTCGTGGGCAAAATTGACCCAAAAGTGGAAGATCGCGTTTCGCAATCGGCGTGATCCATTTGTTGACCCCTGGCGTAATGAGGCGATAGTTTCCGCGGCGCTCATGCGGCAAAACAGGTAAATCAAATGAATGGCTGATGTTCAGCTGGATACAGTGGATGCCTTGATGGCACGGTATGCTGCCGGCGTTCTGCCGGAGCCAGCACGCGTGCTTGTCGAAGCACATCTCGAGATGCAATCCGTCAACAGGCCCAGGGTCGCCGAGTACGAAACGGTCGCCGGTGATATTCTGGAACATATGGAGCCAGTCTCTTTCAGGTCAAGAGACAGCGCATTGAGAGCCATTTTCGCAGCCCCCCCCCTGGCAGCCGCCAAGGTCGCACCAGTACAGCCCGCAAGCGCGTTTTTTCCAAAGGCCATTCGTGATTTTGCCGGGCTCGATGCTACCGAAATTCCCTGGAAACGAAAACTGCCCGGTTTCAAGGAATACAGTCTTGGAAAAATCGATGGCTGCGACGTCAGCTTTTTCTGGTTGAAGCCCGGCCGCGTAATTCCGGCCCATACGCACGAAGGCTACGAGCTCTCGCTGGTGCTAGACGGCGCATTCAACGATACGCGGGGGCGCTTTGCCAAGGGCGACATATCGGTCGCAGACGAGAGTATCGACCACCGTCCCGTGGCAGAATCGGAATGTCCCTGCATCGGCTTTGCCGTCTTCCAGGCACCGCTCAAACTGACCGGCTCATGGAAACAATTGCTCGGCGACCTGATCGGCTGAGTTCTGCCGAACATTGGCCCGAATGCGGGAACAAACTACATTTCAATGCGTATTGTTTGGTGATCCCGGCTTCCGGGGTCCACAATGAAGCAGCGAAAGGAAGCCCGATGACCAACTATGTCGCACACCCTGATATGGGTTTGGCTTGGGTCACGGGGGCAAGTTCGGGCATCGGCCGCGCCTTGGCGTTACGGCTGGCGAAGGACGGTTACAACGTCGTTGTCACGGCGCGCGACCACGAGAAACTGGTCAAACTGCAGCACGAATCTCCCGGACCCGGCAAGATCATCGTCCTCGACGGCGACGTGACCGATCCGCGGGATATGGAGCGGGTTTTCTCCGCGATCGAATACGAGCACGGATCGATGGTGCTCGCGGTTCTCAATGCCGGCGTCTACGTTGCCGTTCACGGCGAGGACCTGCACCGCGAAGATTTTGAAAAGACTTTTGCGGTCAATCTGCACGGAACGGTCAATTGCCTGCTACCGGCGGTGCGTCACATGAGGGCGAGGGGGCATGGCCAGATTGCCATCGTCTCGTCCGTCACCGGATATGGCGGCCTGCCGACAAGCGCGGCCTACGGGGCCAGCAAGGCAGCGTTGATCAACATGGCGGAAAGCCTGAAATTCGATCTCGACAAGGTCGGCGTGCGCCTGCAGATCATCAATCCGGGTTTCGTCGAAACGGCAGCGACAGCCAGGAACGCATTCCCGATGCCTGCCCTGGTCAGCGCCGAGGTCGCAGCAGACCGCATTGCCGACGGCCTGAAATCCAGCGGCTTCGAGATCACGTTTCCAAAGCGCTTCACCTTGACGATGAAGCTGCTCAACCTCTTGCCTTACAGTCTCTATTTCTGGCTGATCAACAAGGCTACGGGATGGAAAACGCGCCCGCTGGTGACCGGTGGACATGCCGTCGACATGCTCAAACGGGATCCACAGGCGGTGTGATGGCGGCAGGTTGAGCCGAGCCGCCCTGCTGCGGTCTTATTCATACACGATTTGCCGGACGTCGATATTCCGGGCGCGGAAACCGGCTTCGCAATAGAACAGGTAAAACTCCCATAGCCGCTTGAAGCGGATATCGAAGCCGAGCGGCTCTACCTTGTCCCAGACACTCCAGAAGCGCTGGCGCCATTCTGCGAGCGTGCGAGCGTAATCCAGCCCAAAGCCGAAATCGCCGCTGATCTTCAGGCCCACCTTGCGGCCGAGGTCGATCAGATGTTGCGGGGTGGGCAGCATGCCGCCGGGGAAGACATATTTCTGGATAAAATCCGGATTGGCCCGGTATTCCTGATAGGCTTCAGGCTTGATGGTGATGATCTGAAGCCCAGCCTTGCCGCCCGGCTTCAGGCAGCGTTGCAATTGGGAAAAATAGGCCGGCCAGTATTTTTCGCCGACGGCCTCGAACATCTCGATGGAAACGATCCGGTCATAGAGGCCCGCCTCGTCGCGATAATCCTGGAACTTGATCTCTACCTTATCGGACAGGCCCGCATTCCTCATGCGTTCATTGGCAAAGGCCAGCTGTTCGCGGCTGATGGTCAGGCCTGTCACCTTGCAACCGATCTCACTCGCCGCATATTCGGCGAAACCACCCCAACCGCAGCCGATCTCCAGCACATGATGGCTGGAGGTAATGCCCGCCGCGTCCGCCAGGGCCTTGTATTTGGCGCGCTGGGCAGATTGCAGGTCATTGGCACCCGTCGAATAGAGCGCAGACGAATAGGTCATCGTCGGATCGAGCCACTGCTTGTAGAAGGCATTGCCCAGGTCGTAATGGGCAGAAATGTTCTTCCTGGAACCGGATTTGGTATTAGCGTTCATCCAGTGACGGAATTTTTCGACCAGACGCAGCACGCCGCGTGCGCCATTGGAGAAATTGCGGCCAACATCGGTGTTGACGAGGAAGAGTTCGAGAAACGCACCGACATCCGGGCTGTCCCAGTCACCATCCATATAGCTTTCGGCAACGGCGATGGTGCCACCGGTCAGCGCGCGCTGCGGCAAATTCCAGTTGTGCAATGTCACGGAGGCGACAGGTCCATGGACCTTGCCCTTGACGACCACGGTGCGGCTATCGGGTAAGGTCAATTTCAGACAACCGGCCTGCATGTGCACAAGACCACGCAGAACCATCTGCGCTTTGGCGGGCAATCCTTTGACTATGCGCGAAAGATTTTCAGCGGAAAGACGCTCTCCGTCTTTCGGATCACAATAACCGGTGCCTGCTGTGCTCATGCGACAGATCCTCAGCAATCATTGTTCTTGACGCAAAATAACCTCATTCCGCCGGACCGCCAACCTGGGATTCAGGAGAAAAAACAAGGCTTGTCCTGCGACCCTCCTTCCACGCGCTCGTCAGTTCCGGCGCTTGCGGCCGCGGAATATAGCGGACGCCTTTGCCCCAGAGCTTCAATGCCTCCCAATGAATCCCTGCGACAATCTTGAATGTAAGATGCGGAATGCGGGCAACAAGACGCAAAATCTTGCCTGTTTTCAACGGCACTTGAACACCGGAGAAGGTTGCGGCAAGCAAAGGCCCATCCTTGTCCGTCTCCAGAATGCGCCAGCGGATTTCCTCTCCCGGCGGCAGCATGCGGAATTGGTAGCGCATGGCCATTGGAATGAACGGTGAGACATGAAACAGCTTGTCGCATTGCTGGCGGATACCGGCATCGGACACATCACCGGGACCGATTGGACAGACATAGGTGTGGCGCTCGCCGAATGTGTTGCGGACCTCATAGATCATCGCACTGAGCGCGCCGCCGCTATCATAGGCGTAGTAGACAGCCAGTGGATTGAAGACAAAGCCCAAAATGCGCGGATAGCACACGAGAAGTATGCGTTCTGGCCGCATCGGCAGGCCATTCTTGGCCAGCAGGGCATCGACATAGCCGCGCAGCCCCACCGCGCTGTCGCCCGTATGATCCTCTTCATAAAAGGATAGAAGATTGCGGCGATTGACAGAGAAAAGACTGCTCAGCCGATCCGCTTCGTCCAACCGGTCCAGGTCGATCATCAGAGAAAACACGCCATAGCTGAAACGGTGGCCGACCGGCTTCATCCGCTGATGCATCACTTTACCGGCATAAAGCACGGCCGCCGCTTGTGGCGGTGCGCCATTCTTCGTCATGTCCGAGCCGGGTGACGCGCGCATCTCTATTCTGCCGCCTCCCTGAACACCGATGAGACCTGCTGGCGCCAGGGGATGACCCCGCCAAGTGCCTCTGCAGCTGCAAGCCCGGATGTCAGGCCGTCCTCATGAAAACCATATCCGGTCCATGCACCGGCAAAAAAGGTACCGTTATCGCCCTGAATCGCCTGCAGGGCACGCTGGGCGGCCATGGAGCCTGCGTCGAACTGCGGATGATCATAGGAGAATTCGGCAAACACCGTCCCAGACTTTGGCTCGCGCTCCGGATTCAGCGTCACAAACAAAGGATGCTCCGGGGCGATACCCTGAAGGCGGTTCATCCAATAGCTGACGGCGACGCCCTGCGAGCCGCAGGATTTGACCGACCGCAGGTAATTCCATGACGCCCAGACCTTTGGCCGTTTCGGCATTAACGCCGTGTCGCGGTGCAGGATGACCCGATTGGGATGATAGGGAACGGCCGACAGCAGCGCGTGCTCTGCGGGTGTCGGATCGGAAAGCATCGCCAGCGCCTGATTGCTGTGCGCAGCGATGATCACCTTGTCGAAGGTTTTCGTTGTGCCTTGCACGTCGATGATAGTGACCCTGCCGTCCTCCCGCCGGATCGACGCTACCCCGCAGTCGAGACGGACGCGGTCTCCAAGCGGCCGCAGCAGCTTGCACAGATAATTGCGGCTGCCACCGGTAACCGTGCGCCAGGGGTGCGGCTTGGAATAGATCAGGCGGTGATTATCGAAGAACTGGATGAAATTCTCGGCCGGAAAATCCAGCATCCTGGCTGCCGGTGACGACCATATCGCGGCAGCCATTGGTGCCAGATAATTGTTTGTGAAGCCGGGAGAGAAACCGCGCCAATTGAGATAGTCGCCGATCGACATGGCCTTGAGCAGCCCGGCGCTGCGATCTTCAAGGCAGATGCGATTGAAGCGGAGGATTTCGCGCAGCATTAACAGGAAGGACGGCCGGACGAGATTGCGCTTCTGGGCAAAGACGGTCGCCAGATTGTCGCCGCTCCATTCCAGCCGTCCCTGATCGAGTGACACCGAAAAGCTCATGTCGCTCTTGTGCGTGGCGACATCCAGTTCGGCAAACAGCGCTGTGAGGTTCGGATAATTGGCCTCGTTATAGACGATGAAACCGGTATCGACCGAGATCGGCGTGCCATCATAGTCGATATCGACCGTTGCCGTATGGCCGCCGGGGCGATCATCCTTTTCATAGAGCGTGACATCGTGGACAGGATTAAGTGCCCAGGCGGCCGAACTGCCTGAAACGCCTGAGCCTATGACTGCAATCGACAAGCGGCGGCCAGGTACATGATGCGAAGCATGGGAAAACGGGGCGTTCATGCTGCGTCCTTGATCTTGCTATACGCAGCAAGAGCGCGGTCGCGCGCCTTTGCATGATCCACGAGCGGATTCGGGTATGTCTCCCCGAGCGTCACCCCGGCGGCATCAAGGATGCTCCGAGGCGCCTCGAATGGCCGATGAACGAACTTTGCAGGCAGGTCTCGCAACTCTGGTACGAAGGTTTTGACGTAAGCGCCATCGGGATCGAATTTTTCGCCCTGCAGGACAGGATTGAATATCCGGAAGAAAGGCGACGCATCGGCGCCGCTGCCTGCCACCCACTGCCAGCTTGCCGCATTGGAGGCCGGATCCGCATCCACCAGCGTGTCACGGAACCAGGCTTCACCACGGCGCCAGTCGATCAGGAGATCCTTGATCAGGAAGGATGCCGCGATCATGCGGACCCGGTTGTGCATTGTGCCGTGCCGCCAGAGCTGGCGCATGCCCGCATCGACGATCGGATAGCCGGTTTGCCCTTTCGTCCAATGTTTGAACGCATCACCGGTTCCTGACCATGCGAAAGCATCATATTTCCGGTTGAGATTTTCCCTTGGCAAATCCGGATTGTGGAAGAGCAGGTGATAAGAGAAATCGCGCCAGACCAGTTCCTTGCGAAACGTGACGACATCCTCGGTAGGAGTGTCCCTTAGATTGCGGGTGGCGTGCCAGATGCGGGCAGGGGATATTTCTCCCATGGCCAGATGTGGCGAGAGCCGCGATGTGCCATCAGTGGCCGGCAGATCGCGCCTGACTTTATAGCCTGACAAATCGTCGTCGACGAATTCCTCCAGCCGCTCGAGCGCCGCTTCTTCACCCGGTATCCAGACCTCTGAAAACGTCTGTGCCCAATCCGGCGCTGCCGGCAAAAGCGCCCAAGAGGCCAAAGTATCGCTGCCAGGCCATTTGGTTGGAGAAACCAGCGCGTCAGGGCGGTCAAGCGGCTGATCCGGTTCGCCGGATGCCTCAAGCGCCCGCCAGAACGGCGTATAGACCCGATAGGGCGTTCCCGAGCCCGTTTTCAACCGGCTGGGCTCGTGCAGAAGCTGGCCAGCAAAACTCTTGACGGTTGTTCCAGCCGAAGCCAACGTGTCTTTCAGCGGGCTATCGACGGCGATGCCATCCGGATCGTACCTGCGATTCCAGTGGACAGTCGACGCATCGGTCTCGGCTATCAGCTCGGACAGAACACTGTCCGGCTTGCCGCTGCGCAGGATCAACCGGCTTCCAAGGCCCTTGAGCGCCTTGTCCAGTCCCGTCAGCGAATGATGCAGCCACCAGGCCTGGGCTGCCCCAAGCGGCCCGGTGCCGAGCCGTGAAGGTTCACGGATATAAACAGGGATGATATCGCGCCCGGTTTGGGCAGCCGCATGCAGCGCATGATTGTCGTCCAGCCGCAGGTCCTTGCGAAACCAGATGATAATGGGTTTTTCGTGGGAAAGGCCGTTGTTTTTCATTTTAATCCGCGCATCACATCTTACGTCAGTGTGTACGCAGATACGGCTATGACGGATCAAAGGTTTCGCGGAGAAAGCTTTTTATTTCATCGTTTTGCGACGGAATGCCGGTGGCGAAATTTCAACCGCCACTTCTCTTCAGAAAGCGACGGCTGCAGCCATCAGCGGCGAGGGGAATTCAGCTCTTCTGGAAAGCCAGATGCGCACCGAGCCCAACCAGCATGGTGCCGCCAGCGCGCTGCATCAGGCGTTGCGCGGAGCTTGAGCGGCGCAGCTTGGTCATCACGGCACCGGCCAGAAACACGCAAACGATATCCGCAGACGAAAACATCATGTTGACGATCATTCCAAGGATCGTCAGTTGCAGCCACACCGGGAAAGCAGCTGACGCATCCACAAACTGCGGCAGGAAAGCCACGAAGAAGATCGCCGTCTTCGGATTAAGGACTTCGACGGTGACGCTTTCGAAGAAGGCGCGCCGGCCGGATTTCGGTTCGATGCCGGGCAGGGCGGAATCCCCCTCGACCTTGGCCCGAAACAGGGAAATGCCCAGCCAGACAAGATAGGCTGCACCGGCCAATTTGACGATCATGTACAGGGTCGGCACGGCGTGAAACAGGATCGATAGGCCAGCGGCCGCAGCAATGACGTGGACGTAACCGCCGAGGTGAATACCAAGCGCCGCCATCAGCCCGGACCAGCGGCCGCGAGCAATAGTCTGTGCAGCTGCATACAGCATGGCCGGGCCGGGAATGTAGGCAAAGACAGCCGTAGTAGCGATGAAAGCAACAAGAATCTCGATCGACGGCATAGTCTGCTCCTCTTCCCGGTCATGGTTGTAAGCCTGATCTATACACCATGTTTTTTAAGAAGTCGCGTGGCCGCCGTCTTTCGCTAGCCCCAGGTCAGCGGGTCTAGACGCAGGTAAAAATCGAGCCTTTCCCGGTCGGCAGGTGCGATCGCGTGGAGATCGAACAAACGATTTTGCGCGGTCTGCGCCTCTTCGGCGGTGCGCCAGGTTTCACGGGTATTGCCGGTCAGCAGCGCCAAGTCGACGTAGCGGTCCGCCATGCCCAACCGTCCGAGATCGATCATTCCCGTGCAGCGAAGCGTTTCCGGTTCGATCATGAAATTGGGCATGCAGGCATCGCCATGGCAAACGACGCGATCGAGGCTTTCCTGTGCAAGGCGTTCGGGCAACTCGGCCCGCACTCTGTCGAGCAAGACGTGCGGCGGTGTGTCCTGGTCGCCTGGATCGAGAAAATCCGGATTGACGCCGTCGCGTTCAACAACATCAACCGCCCGGTCGAACATGGTCTGAAGCCCGCGGTCAAACGGGCAATCTTTTACCGGAATAGCGTGGAGATCGCGCACGCGCGCCGCGATCGAAGGCCAAGCCTTGAGAAGGCTCGCTGCTTCGAGCTGGTCTGCGGGAATGCCCGGCACGGCGCTTGTCACGAGGCATGCGACGTCGTCCGACACCTGCCAATCGAGAACGGTCGGGGATCCGATCTTGAAGGGGGCAAGCCATGCAGTGCGCCGGCGCTCGTCATCCAGCAGCGCCACGCCGCTGCCGGTCGCCACTTTGGCATAGGCGCTACCATCGGCGCGCCGAAACAGCGCGTCACCCGATTCGCCGTGATGATAGGCAGTCCACTGGCTTCCGAGAGAAAAGCCCTTCAACTGGGCTGCACGGGATCGATAGTCAGTCACGCGCCATCCCCCCACGACTTGTTTGGCGAAGGCGATTTCACGCCTCAGCCCCACATAGATATTGCGAGCCGCGATTTCACCATCACCGGACAGAAAATGTCCAAGTTTTTACGCGAAATCTCGCTTGCCGGCGACGGCCGGCGAGGGGCGAGGTGAATGGCCGAGTTCGGCGAGAAATTCCTGAAGCTGCGATTCGACATAAGGCACGACCGGACCATTCGCCTCAAATCCCCACCAGAGCAGTGAGCCCTGCCATTGAGCAAGCATCAGCCGTGCGGTCACCTCCGGGCGGTTGGCATTCGTAAAACACGCGCTGAGGGCCCCGACCAGCGTTCGCCCCCAGGCTGCACCCCGAGCTCGCAGTTGGGGATCCCGAAAGTCCTCTCGCAACAAACGCAGGCCGTCGGCATAGACGGCAGCGCTGTCACCATAATTTCCCGACAGAGCGGCGAGCAAAGTAACGGCACCTTGCGGTGTCCTAGGGATTGCTTCGCACAGTTGGATCGTCTCGGCGTCCAGCTGGTCCCAGGCATGCAGCAACGCCTGACGCAGCATCGCTGCCTTGGTCGAAAAACGTTGCACCAGTGTTGAGCCGGACAGGCCGCTTGCCTTGGATACAGCGGCAAACGTCGCCGCCTCCGGTCCCTCTGCGTGGATCAGCGTCAGCACCAGATCAAGCAGGTGCTCGTCGGATAACGTGCGTGGCCGCGGCATTATTTTCCCCTTGCGTTCATTTTATTTATGAACGAACGTTCGGTTATTATCAATTCTAAACGAGGAGGACAATACCGTGGTAAGCAACCTGCAAGGGAAAATCGCACTTGTGGCCGGCGGGACGCGTGGTGCTGGCCGTGGCATCGCCGTGGAACTGGGGGCAGCGGGCGCAACCGTCTACGTGACCGGCCGCACGACACGAACCCGGCAATCGGACTATGGCCGCCCGGAAACGATCGAAGAAACCGCTGAACTTGTGACACAGGCTGGTGGTAAAGGCATTGCCGTGCGGGTGGATCATCTCATCCACGCCGAAGTCGAGGCGCTGATCGCCCGCGTCCGCCGCGACGAAAAGCGGCTCGATATCCTCGTCAACGATATCTGGGGCGGCGAGTATTTGACCGAATGGAACAAGCCGGTCTGGGAACACTCGCTTGAAAATGGCCTGAAACTCTTGCGGTTGGCGATCGATACCCATCTGGTCACCGCCCATTACGCATTGCCATTGATGATCGAGAATCCTGGTGGCTTGCTGGTCGAGATGACCGATGGCACGGCGCAATACAATGCCACCCACTACCGGCTCAGCCCGTTCTACGATCTCGCCAAGACCAGTGTCATTCGCATGGCGTGGGCACACGCGCAGGATCTGGCGCCGCATGCAGCGACATCGGTGGCAATCTCTCCAGGCTGGATGCGTTCTGAAATGATGCTCGACATCTTTGGTGTGCGCGAGGAAAACTGGGTGGAGGCGATAAAGGCCCAGCCGCATTTCGTGATTTCCGAAACCCCACGCTTTACCGGCCGCGCCGTTTCATCCCTGGCTGCGGATCCGGAGCGGGGACGCCTCAACGGGCAATCGACCTCAAGCGGCGATCTCGCCAAGATTTACGGCTTTACCGATCTCGACGGATCGCGGCCGGACTGCTGGCGCTACATGACCGAGGTGCAGGATGCCGGAAAACCGGCGGACGCGAGCGGTTACCGGTAGAACATGAAGGCGGGCGCAGAGGGTACGCCAGAAACCAAAAAGGCCTTGCTTTTTCAGCAAGGCCTTTGGAAATTGGCTCCCCGGGCCGGATTCGAACCGGCGACCTGTCGATTAACAGTCGAATGCTCTACCGCTGAGCTACCAGGGATAATCTGCGGCGGTGTGTGCTGCAGAAGTGAGGCTGCTAATACAAATGCTTTTCCGATTTGCCAAGCGGTTTTTCAAAAAAAATGCACAATCTTGTCTGATTGTGGACAACTCCCCATGTGAGAGTTGAAAGCGCTCCGTTGATTTGCCGGGGATAAACCCGCAGGATTGCAGCGTTCGCAGGCGATGGCGGGTGGCCGGACATTTGGCAGGTGGAATTTGATGGCAGAACAGCGGAAAACAAAAAAATTCGGCATCGATGCCCGCGCCCACGAACTCATCATCGGCACGTGGCGTATGCGGCTGCCGCAATCGCGCCTTTTGCGCATTTCCATCGGTGCCGCGCTGATCTTTGGCGGTATTTTGGGTTTTCTCCCGGTTCTCGGTTTCTGGATGATTCCCCTTGGTCTTCTCGTCCTGTCGCACGACCTTGCCTTCGTCCGGCGAAAGAGGCGGCGGCTTTCGGTCTGGTGGGCGCGCAAATGGCCTGCTTCCAGCTAGGAAGCTGGACGTAAGCCCTTCTCCCGATTCGGCAGAGGCTTGCGCCGGATCCGATCCGCTTATCCGCCTGAGCCTGTCTGTGGCGTCGGGTCCTTGTCCGCAGGTGCCATTTGCGCCGGATCGACCGGAGTTTCCTGCGTGGCCGGAGCGCCATTGTTCGGGGCAGGCAGCTTTTCCTCAACCTTGGTCGCAGCGTCGTTGTCTGTGCTTTCGCCAAACACTTCCGCACCGGCCCAGGCGAGCATTGCAAGGACCACGCCGCAGATGAGTACCATCAGCACCGGCCGGCCCAAAAAGCCTTGACGGGCCTGCACGCCGCTCAATTCCACGGTTTTCTGCATATCGGCATCGGAAGCGCGCTCATCGGTGTATTTCGCCATCAAAGCCTCCTCGGACGGCATCCGGAGCAGGCCGTCCATCGCATTGTTTCGAGATAAACCGAAACGGTACCGGCGGCGCAAAGGTTCCAACAGATAGCTTCCCGCGATGAATGGCAGGCGGAATGCTGAGTGGAAAGGAGCCGCTATGCAGCACGATTTTCTGTTGCGTTGAAAACACTCACGAATTTTAGGGACTTGCGGAACACATATGGAACAGATAGTGTTCGTTCTTGATTTGTTTCTAGATTCTGGAGTGATCGTTCATGCTGACCCGCAAGCAACAGGAACTGCTTCTGTTCATTCACGAAAGAATGAAGGAATCGGGCGTACCGCCATCGTTCGACGAGATGAAGGATGCACTGGATCTTGCGTCGAAATCCGGCATTCATCGGCTGATTACAGCGCTTGAGGAGCGAGGCTTCATCCGGCGTCTGCCCAACCGGGCGAGGGCGCTGGAAGTGATCAAGTTACCAGAAGCCTATACCACGAGCCTTCAGCCAAAGCGCGGCTTTTCACCGAGCGTCATCCAGGGCAGTCTTGGTACACAACCGGCACCTGCCGCACCCGTCAAGGCCGCCGCAAACAACGATACCGTCTCCATACCTGTCATGGGCAGGATCGCCGCCGGCGTACCGATCTCCGCGATTCAGAACAATACGCATGATATTTCCGTGCCGCTCGAGATGGTTGGGACCGGTGAGCACTACGCACTTGAAGTGCGCGGTGATTCGATGATCGAGGCGGGCATTCTCGACGGCGACACGGTCATCATCCGCAATACGAACAGTGCCAGCCCCGGTGAAATCATCGTCGCCCTGGTTGATGACGAGGAAGCGACATTGAAGCGGTTTCGCCGCAAAGGCGCCTCGATCGCGCTGGAAGCCGCCAACCCTGCATATGAGACGCGGATTTTTGGACCGGACCGGGTCAAGATACAGGGAAAACTCGTCGGGCTGATCCGCCGTTATCATTGATCTGATATCACTTCAGCTATGGCAGCTTAAAGGAGTGGGGAAGATTGCGTGATTTGTAGACATGGCTGCAAACCTGTCACCGTCCGGCGCGACGATAGTTTTGCCCCCTGAAAGATAATGCCTTAGCGACCTCATGAACCGACCGGAGCACTCTAAATCATGAGTAGCGGCGGAAATAAGGGACATGATTTTTCCTTCAATACGCCCGATTAACGGGCTGTAAGCCTATGAATTTTCAATGCGGCTTGCGCATCGGCAAATGTTGCCGTTCCCCTATCGCACCCTATTTTTGGAACCTATTTAGTAGGATTTCGTTGACCTATCGGCTCTATTCGTGGACGGAACCCAGGAGGCCAATGTGAGAACCGTTTTTACAAAAGTTTTGGTCGTGGCATTGATGGCCACAGTCATTTCGACTGTTCAGGCACCAGCATCGTTGGCCCAATCCTTGGACATATACATCGGACGCGACAGTCCCGCAGTTGAATACAGAGACCGGCGATACAATAATGAGTATCGTCCGCGCAGCAATTGCAGTGAACGGCAGGCAATCCGCCGTGCCTATCAGTACGGAATGCGTGATCCCGGCATCCGCTCGATAAACCGGCGCCTTGTTGTCGTTGACGGCATTGGACGCCGTGGCGAATACACTGTCTTGAAACTTGCAAACCGCCAGGGTTGCCCGCGCGTCAATTGAGACGTGGACAGATAATGCGGATCGCTCCAGCCAAGAGCTGAACGATTGGCATCGTTAGGGAAAAGGGCCGGCTGCTGCAACGGCCCGCGTTGGCAAGGCGTTAGAAACAGTGCCGTTTCGCTAAGGGCTTTGGCGCTTCATCAATCGAACAGCCGACGGCAGCACTTGCGCACCAATTCACGAATCCGTCGCCCGTCACCTTCGTGAGAATGCGCCCGGCAACAGGGCAGGGACGTGGCGCTTTGACCGGGACGCCGCAATCTCGTTTTCGGCTCCTCGCACACCGGCTTGTTCATCCCCAAAGCTGTGGAAGAAGGGTTCGGAAACGGCATCTCAGAAATGACCAAGAACGTTTTTCAGAAATACCCTCTTGCGATTTGTCTAGGATCATTCTAAACCGCCGCCACAGTTCGACTATTTGAACTGGTGAGGCCTCGTGGCGGAGTGGTGACGCAGAGGACTGCAAATCCTTGCACCCCGGTTCAATTCCGGGCGAGGCCTCCAAACCTTTCTTGCTCCACCAGTAAGACCTTGAAATCAATCGAAAATATAGCGGGTGTGGCAGTCGGTTCCTATTTCACCCCTCCGTCCCGTCCTTGCTTTCGAGCAATTTCGTGCCCATCCCATCACAGTTGATCTTCGATACGGCCTGTCTGGCCAGCCGCGCATGGTCTGCGTTGCGCGTGTAGATCTTGGATGTCTTCCCGTCCTTCCAGCCGAACATCGCTTCCAGCATATAGTCGGTGGCTTCGTTGTGCGCCTGATCAGTTGCCAGCCCCTTGCCTGGCTGAACCATGCGGACACTCTGTTTCCAAGTCCCTTCACTGTGAAAGCTTTGTCGAACTCAGTCCGCACATTGGTGAGCCCGGTGACAGGGTGCAACTCCATCACGGCTTCAAGGATCGGGTGAATGGCAATCTCGATATCCACCGGCGTCCGGTTGCGGTTCTTGAATAGCCGCAGCTTGAGAATATCGCCACACCGATGCTGCGGGCCGATAACAGCCAAGTCCGATACGCGAAAGCCGGTCTGCATTAACAGCGACAGCGCCAGTACGGCTTTCGACTTCTGGCCGTGGTGATCGATGAACTTGCCGATCTCGTCGGGCGCGATGGTGTGGTGCCCGTCGCTATAGGCGCGGAATGGTTCAACGAGCCGAGCGATGTTCGGCACCACGGGCTTGCCATCCTTCTTCGTGTCGAAGACACGGCGCATCGTCAGCCACAAAGGGCACCTCTTTCTTGCGATCCCGCAGGACCTCTAAATTTTCCACATCCATTTTTGACACCGGCATGTCGGCAAATAGCCTGCCGTCTTTTTCGCTCAACGGTTCCAGCCACATCGCCTCCATGATATTCCGCCGGCGATCCTGCGTGGACTTGTCGAGCGTGGTGAAAGCGTTGCTGCACATGTATTCCACGCAGAGCCGGAAGCTGTTTGGCTTCACGATGAAGGACAGAGCTTTCGGAATATCGACACGCGCCATCACGGGCTGGGCGGTCTTGCAGGCCTTCCAGTATTCAATGGAAAATTGCTCGCTCTGAATATCATCCGGAAGTCGGCATATCCGCTTTCCATCGATGCGCAGGTAATAGCGCATCGTGCCGTGACGGCTCTTGTTCTTCTCCACATAGCAGATCGATATTGGCCACGTCCGTCATGCAGACGCCCGCCAGTCTTCACCGTCGTCAGCGTCTTCCCCTCGCTTCGCTTCACCGGACGGACGCGTGCATCGTGAAACGGTTCCCACTGATGGTAGGTTACGCCTTCGTGCGCGATCCCCACAGCTTCTATACGCTTTCCGACTGCGACGGAGTTTCGGCTATCCTTGGTGTGGCCGGTTGCCCGCTGCGCATCCTAGCTACAGACATCGAGAACATCCGCGCCGCCGAGGCGGCCGAACTGGAATCAATGGAACGGCGACCGGCCCGCCGGATCGAAAAGGAAAACCAGGCTGGCCCTAAACTCACCCGGAAAGAAGCTCGCGACGTTTTCCCGAAAAACCACCGCGTCGTCGTCAATGGCGGCTTCCTAAAGGGTATGGGCGGATATGTTGTGGACGCCACCGGCCGCAACACCATAAAAGCGATGATTGAGACGCTGAACGGCTTGGTACCCGTATAGCTTGATATTTCTGAATTTTCCGAAGCAGTGTAATATTTCAAGCCATAAGGTGATTTTATGGCTGATCTGTTGCGGTATCACCGGGCCTCTGATCGGTTTTTCACCGCCAATCGCTCAAAAAGAACGCTGCCAATTTTTCAGTTTGTCGGAGTAGAGCAGCCCGGTAGCTTGCCAGCCTCATAAGCTGGATGTCGCAGGTTCAAATCCTGTGTCCGCAACCATATCCGAGGGGAAGCTGACGAGCCCCGCACTAAAGCAAGCTGCTGGATACGCACCCAGCACCGTCAGCCAAGCTGGGGGGGTAGCCCGGCAGATAGCTTGGAGTTTGCAATCCAGTTAGGATTTCTGGTGTAAGCGATACGGCAACATCCCAATTGGAGTTTGCCATGTCTGAGCCCGCCACATCATCGCCCATGATGATTCGCCTGGCGAATGTGATTTGCTGGGGCTTTACTGCTCTCGCCATCCTTTCAGCCGCTATCGGGGCGCTTGGCCTTGTGCTGGGCAACGGCTCAGGGGACTTGGAAAAGGTTGTTGTGTTCTTCGTTATCGCCGCTGCGCTTTATGGAATAGGCCGCGGCGTCAGATATGTGATTGCGGCTAGGTAGGTCATAAGAGGCGGCGGGTTAAATCAGGCGCACATCTCGCCACGGGTTGACGGATACTGCCCGAAACCACCGAGAATGCCGTGACGGGGTAACCGTCGATACCCTCAGTGTCGGTTAAGCGTGCCGGGAAAGTCCTCGTGAGACGGCTGGTCTTCTTCGGGTCCAACTAGGGCAACCATTTATCCCGCTATCCAAGGGTAGCGACTCGTCCAAAAGGACTACCTTTACGGCAACCGTGCATTGTCTGTTCGTAAACCGTTCATGCTTGATTTAGAGATCACGGTTTTCGTTCTGTCAACCGAATGGGAGCGCTGACGCCTCCAGTGCCAGCAAGATTCATTGGGGGGCAGGCTAGTATCCGGAACTACCGCCACCGCTGTTGCCGCCGCCATGGTCGTTGCCACTGTAGGAAGGGCGATTATCGTAGTTTGGCCTAGTCTGACACGCCGAAATCGTCAAAGTCGCAAGCGCAATAGCGATCGCTGTCACCGTATATTTGAGTTTCATGATTTTCTCCTTTAATGGAGCGCAAGGCCAGCCAGTCCGTGTGCCCGCCAGTGATTGTCTTCCTGATGTCGACCAAAGGCAAGCGACGAGGGCGACAGACAGTCGAGCGCACTCAATGAAATCCGGGCGCCGCACCTCTGGCAACCTTAATTGATCATTTACCTTTCGCCGCCGTATTCTGAAACTATCGAGAGCCTCTACCGTTTCCCCTCTTCACATTTGGGGGACGCATGGAAATCGATCGAATTGAATGGCTCCGGGAAGCTCGTCAGCCACATANGAGGGTCTTTGCGTGAAACTATCGAGAGCCTCTACCGTTTCCCCTCTTCACATTTGGGGGACGCATGGAAATCGATCGAATTGAATGGCTCCGGGAAGCTCGTCAGCCACATAGCTACCGGCGCATGTACGGTCTCGTCATGATGATACTGGCCAGCTCATCCGTTACCGCCGCAGAAAAGCGGATGGCCCAGTACATAAGCCGATTGCTCAAGGATGTAATGGAGTTGGCGGTTGCCAGTGCGCCGGCCCTATCTAGGGTGCGAATCGGTTTTGCGCATTTAACGGAAATGGTCGTAGAAGCCGCGTGCAGTAACGCCGCCGGTGAGAGGGCGTAGCTCTACACCAAAAGGATTAGCTTTACGGACTAGTTCGACAGCCGTGCATTGTCCGTTCGTAAACCGTTCATGCTTGGTTTAGCGATCACGTATTTTAGCTGCATCAAGAGAACGACCCGCATTCCCATGCCTTTATTGATGGCGGAGTTTTTGCATTTGGGGGGGCGACACCAATTACTTCGTCGGCCTCACGAGCGACACGACGCGGGGCTTGGAAGGAGCATCCAACCACTCGATCCACTTGTCTCGCTCCTCGATCGTGTCGAAGAAACGCCAGCGTTTGAATTCTTCTTCAGTGGATTCCAACATCTCGCCGATTGAGGCCAGTTCCAAAGGCAGCGGCACCTCGTTTCCGTCGAAACGGATGAAGTAGACGCCCTCCGCAGCGAGGCGAATGACCTGGCCTGTGCCATAGCTTCCATCGGAGTCATCAACCGTGAAGTACATGCCGGTCAGAGTGTCGAATACAGTTTTGCTCATAGCTTTCAATGCCAGTCCATAGAAATGCTCGGCCTTCGAAATTCGCTCAAGCACCCGTCAAAGGCAATAGATCAATGTGGGAACTTAACCCCCGCAGTCCTGAAATGGAGAGCCGGGTGTTTAAGTCCGGCTCATTAGTTTCCCTACTTCTGCACGGCCACCGCCAACAACTTCCATCGTATCGGCGCTGGCGGGTTGTGTTGGTGATGATTCTGAGGTGGTAGAGGATTGCCTTTGTTGGCAGCAATCTCGTCCCCGCAGTGAACGCACCCATAAATCGCTGAGTCAGGGGATATCCAACCGGGCGACCGTTCCTCGTGGAAGTTTTGGTGGTCTATCTGCTGAAAGTACTTGGGGTCATTATAAAGCATGCATCTATCCCTTTCTGGTTGCATCAGAATGGAACGATGAACGACCCTGAGTTGCAATAGCGATCCCGGCGAGTGTCAGTATCAGCCAAGATAATCGCCACTTATCCACGTTGTTCACAGTGATAGCGACCAAACACAAATAAACACGTCTATAAGTATCATAGGTTGAATGGTGGGTGAATGAACTCCCAGCGCCCATATCCCCCGGAAACTATGTTTGGCCTCGACGGTTTCAAATCGTTCGCTCCGGCGCCTGACGTCAGCGAGTGGGTAGAGGCGACATTCTTTGACCCGTCGTCACCTGTTGCCAATCCAGAGCACGAGCATCTTGCTAATGCCCATATCGGCTACCTCTGGACCGTGGTTGAGAACAACCGCAAGGGCAAGCGGGTGATAGGCCAGTGCGAGACCGGATCACCTCAGGGCGCGATGGGCAAGTGGTCCAAGGCCCGAGCAGAGCAACAGGTCGTCGAGTGGTTCGGCTCCGTTCCGGACTTCATCATCACGCTTGATGCTGAATACTGCCAGGAGTGCGGCGATGCCGAGTTCATGGCGCTGGTCGAGCATGAGCTTTACCACGCCGCCCAGGACGTCGATGCTTTCGGCGCTCCCAAGTTCAACAAGATGACAGGCCAGCCGGTGTTCACGATTAGAGGACACGACGTAGAGCAGTTCGTCGGCGTTGTCCGTCGGTATGGGGCAGATGCCGCTGGCGTTCGTGCTATGGTGGATGCAGCCAACCGGCCGCCCGAGATTGCCCGCGCTCATATCGAGCATTCATGCGGGACATGCCTGCTTCGGGTGGCCTAGGCGAATCCATTGCGCAGTTGGTCGAGCCACGCCTGATAGTCCACGTGGTCGTGGAGAAATTCGCGGTCGCCTCCATACAGGTCGGCACCACTCATCTGCATGAGGGCATCCCAAACCGCTCGGTCGTCAATCCTGACGTCAACGATTGGGTCGTGATCAGCAAGTACCCAACGATTTGCCCAATCAGAAGCTTCGGCAGGGGAACACGCTCCGTTGATCAAGTCCGTCAGCTTCGACAAAACCTCATGCCGTTCCGGCAGCTCGATGATTTCCGATCGGCTCTTCATTGGTACTCCACCGGCGGCCACAAATGGCTTGCCCACCTTGACCGGACTTTGACACAGCTATGGCAAAAGCAAAACTCTCCGATGAGGTCAAGACCTACATCGTGCAGGCGCTGGCGTGCTTTGATAGCGCGTCGATCGTGTCGACAGCAGTCAAGAAGGAGTTTGGCGTCGAGGCCAGCCGTCAGCTGGTCGAAAGCCACGATCCGAATAAGAAAGCGGCTTCCGGTCTGGCGCCTAAGTGGCGAGCCTTGTTCGAAGAGACCCGGAAGACCTTCCTCGAAGACACGGCGTCCATCGCCATCAGCCATCGGGCCGTTCGTCTCCGCGCATTGCAGCGCATGGCAGACAAGGCTGAGAACAGCGGTAACATGGTGCTCGCGTCGTCGCTTCTTAAGCAGGCTGCAGAGGAAGTAGGCGGAAGCTACACGAACCGCCGCGAACTGACAGGGAAGGACGGAAAGGATTTGCCGGTGCCAGTGTCGCCGGTGACGATCTTCCAGTTGCCCGACAATGGCAGGAACTGAGAAGGGCGCGGCAGCCCAGACAATCATCCGGCCGCAACCGGGGCCACAGATGGCCTTTCTGGCGTCAGCGGCCGATATTGCGATCTATGGTGGTTCGGCCGGCGGCGGCAAGACGTGGGCACTACTCATGGAACCGCTGCGCCATGTGGCCAATTCGCAGTTCGGCGCCGTGTTCTTCCGGCGATCCACAGTGCAAGTTCGAAACGAGGGTGGCCTTTGGGATGAGAGCGAGAAGCTCTACCCCGCAATCGGCGCGGCTCCGAAAGAGCATGTGCTGCAGTGGAACTTCCCATCCGGAGCATCGGTCTCGTTCGCTCACCTCGAGCATGACAAGACCGTCCTAAACTGGCAGGGCTCGCAGATCCCGCTCATCTGCTTCGACGAGCTGACGCATTTCAGCGCCAAGCAGTTCTGGTACATGGTTTCGCGTAACCGCTCGATGAGTGGGGTGAAGCCCTACATCAGGGCGACATGCAACCCAGATGCGGACAGCTGGGTCGCCGAGTTCATCGCCTGGTGGATCGATCAGGATACGGGCCTACCAATCCCGTCGCGTGCCGGCGTGCTTCGCTGGTTCGTCCGTATCGGTGACGCCATCATCTGGGGGAGCACCCGGAGGAGCTTGCCCACTACACCGCGCCGAATGAGGACGGCATTGAAGCGCCGATCCCGCCAAAGTCGGTAACGTTCATCCCGGCCAAGCTCAGCGACAACCGCGCGCTTATGGCGGCAGACCCAAGCTACCTTGCCAGCCTCATGGCGCTGCCCACGGTCGAGCGGGAACGACTCCTTGGCGGCAACTGGAAAATTCGGCCCGCTGCTGGCCTGCTGTTCCAGCGCGGATGGTGCCGGGTTGTCGATACGGTGCCAGCTGGTGTCCGGTGGATGCGCGGGTGGGACTTGGCTTCTACGCCGAAAATCGAAGGGAATGATCCGGACGCAACGGCCGGCACGAAGATCGGCAAGTTGCCGGACGGCAGTTATATCGTTGGCCATCACGTCACGGACTTCCTGTCGCCGTCCGGCGTCGAGCGGCTGATAAAGAATACGGCCGACGCCGACGGGATCGAAACGCAGATATCGCTGCCACAGGACCCGGGGCAGGCAGGCAAGTCGCAGGTCACCAACCTGACGAAGATGCTTTCCGGCTTTAATGTACGAGCAACTCCGGAATCAGGAGACAAGATCACGCGGTTCAGCCCGTTCTCCGCTCAGGCGGAAGCGGGGAACGTGGTGATCTTGCGCGCTCCCTGGAACAACGCGTGGTTCGCGGCACTAGAAGTGCTTTCCGGAAGCCAAGCATGACGACGACGCTGACAGCACGAGCCGCGCATTCAACGCGCTGCTGAATGCGAGCACCTACAGGCGGAGCGCCGCTTGTTGAAGTTCGAGGTGCCTGGCATCTTCCGTCTCGGCGGCGTCGAAATCCGCCGCCCGGGTGCCGTTCGCTATCTGGATGGGATCTGATCATGGTCAAACTCGAAAACACCCGGCCGGGCGGCTTTGGCATCCCCGGCGGCCCGGTCATTGCCGGGAAGTCCTCGCTCGATGTTGAGCAGGCCGATTGGGATACCGTGAGGGATCATCCCGTCGTCGTTGCTTGGATCAACGCCGAACATCTCATCGTGACCGGCGTTGAAGACGACGATCCGAAGCTCTCGGAGCGGGACGATCTCAAGAAGCAGGCAGCCGAACTTGGGTTGGAATATCCGAAGAACATCAGCACTGAGAAGCTGAAAGAACTGATCGACGCAAAGCTGGCCTGAAAGAAGAGGGCTCGCTTGAAAGAGAAGGTTGGCGAGCCCTCAAGTCCCGGCAGTACTCAAAACTCATCTGCCGGTAGTTCCATGCCCGAGAACTTTGCCTTTCAATGATTTGTAATTACCTAATATACAGTGCAAGGATGAGACATGGCTGGATATGGCGACAATGCAGGCCTTACCGCCTATGCCGAGGCTGCCGGCTATGTCATTCCCGATGGCACCCAAGAGGCAGACATCACGGCGGCCTGTCAGCGCGGTTCGCTGGTGATCGATCGGTATGAGCGGTTCTTCTCTGGCACGCGCACCGGTGGGTACGAGCAGGAACGGGCATGGGGAAGGACAGGAGCTTCCACCTTTTATGGCGAAGCGATCCCGACCGGTGAAATCCCGGTTGCCATAGTCAACGCCAGCTATGAGGCGGCTTTCCTCGAATTGACCAACCCGGGCAGCCTGTCGCCGGTTGTGACCGGATCCGCAACGGTGAAGCGCGAGAAGATCGGGCAGCTTGAGGTCGAGTATTCGGTATCTTCGTCGACGAACATTGCCGATCTCGTCGCCATGGCAACGCCGGTCGTCACCACCATCGAGGGGCTGCTCTGGCCGTTCCTCATCCCGATCCTGCCGGGGATGCTGGTGGTCTGATGACCGCTTTACGTTGCAGGCACACACTCAAGCCCGGCCTCGGGACGGTTGTCTGAGTTGAGCCCTACCTTAATCAGCAGTTTTTTGTTTTCCTGCTCCAAGCAAACGACAGCCGGAACAAGTATCATCGTAACGCCCGCGATAACAAGCCAACCGATAATGGGTAGAGGGTCATCGGTAACTGTGATTGCCCCAGATGCAGCACCATCCACCTTGTAAAAGCTCTTTGTAATTCTCGTTTGCAAAGTATTGAATTCATAGGAATGGAGCTGGGTGAGCGACGCACCATTTACTGTCAGGCCTTGTTTCGGGACCTCTATTCCTCCTTCAGGGATCCGAGCTTCCACCTCCATGGTGCGCCCTGAACCAACCATATACCCGTGAACGACATAGGTTCCGTCTTGCGCCTTATCGATTTCACTGGAGTAGAGCGACCCCGTGACAATCTGATTATTCGACAAGGTACTTGCTTCAACCGTCGCAAATTGCTCCCCGGCCATAGCAAGCGTGGGCTGGAGAACAAGCACTATAGCAGTGAGTACAGAAGTCGACAGTTTCATCGTTCCCTCCCTGGTTACGGAGAGCATACCACAGTGCAGCCAATCGTTGCTGCTATATTTTAGCCCAACCTAATACTACCGGAGAGGTACGCGATGAAATTCAACTATTCGAAAGCGCGAGACACAGCAGCTCGGCTCATCGAAAAGTTTGGCCTGCAAGGCACCGTGACGCGCATTGTCCCACCAGACCAGGTGAACGGCGGCGATCCGTTGGAAACAGCGTATCCGGCCACGCTGGTGCCGATGGCATACGAAGCCAGAAACATCGACGGGACACTGATCAAGACCGGCGACGTGCAAATCTACATCTCAGCGGTTGGGCTAGCGATCACGCCCCAGGTTGACGACATCGCGACGGTCGGGGGCAAAGGTTACCAGATCGTGAACATCGATCCCTACAATTTCGACGGCGTGACCAACGTCGTCTTCGTTGCTCAGGGTCGAATATAATTTCCAGCAAACACTCGCGTAATGCGGGAAATTGCGTATCTATTGGTCCATCCATCAAATTTGGTGCGGGGGCGCAATGGAAAACAATGGTGCAGATGACAAGGGCCTGACTGCAAAGGCCAGCGTAAAGGAACGTATTAAGGCCACATGGAACGGCACTGCGAATGTTTGCGGTGTTTTAGCATTGATAATTTCCGTTTCCTGGACGTTTCCAAGTGAACTATGGCGTGCATATTTCAGCAGTCAGTTAGAAATGGAAGAGGGCCTAAAAGTTGCCATAGGCGAAATGACACGTGTTTATAAGGAGTTCGCGCAGTCTCAATCGTCCATTGGCGGCCAATCGGGCATCATGATGACGACAATCAGCCAGGTACAAATTAGTTATCAGCTCGATAAGATTGGCCGATATCCTGACTATGTGCTTAATGGGTCTAGTTATCTTGAGAATTTAACATTGGCTCAAATGGCTACTGTGATTGGTAAATTTGACGATGGTCAGAGATTTTATAAGTCAGCTCTTGTCGCTGCGGACAGAGAGAACCTTGAGCCTCAAGAGGTTTACATCGGATTAGCCGCTAATACATTGGGGCGGGATGGAATTACTGGAATTTTGAAAGCTCGTGAGCATTACAGGAATGCTCTTACCGTGGCATGGAAGAGATATAATACGGGTCGCGCGGATTATGCATTGGCTCCGCTCGGAGTACTGCTAGAAATTTCATTGGCTGAACTTAAGTACGGATCTTGGGATTGCGGCAACACCGTTTCAGGATTTGTCGAGCAGCAACTATCTCGTCCGGAAATGCTTGCCGTACCTGCCCTCCAAAACTATCTCGCTGTGTATCGTGCTACAAAGGCAGCCACCGTAAAAACAAGTGGGCGGCCCGAGATTGTGTGCAATTACCTGCTTCCAGCGTAGTTGGAATACCGAAGTTGAAACCTACAAACGGCTCGCTTCGGCGGGCTTTTTTTTCATGACAGGTAGGGAATTATGACCTTTGACAAGCTTCTTGCCCAGTATGAGCCAAAGGTTGCCGCAGCGTTTCGCGAAGCCATCGAGACGACCAAATCCTCCATCGTGCTCAAGGCGATCGCAGACCGATTGGAGCGCGGCGATATTGCCAGCACGGTGGCTGCCCTACAGTTTGAGCCAGAGGCTTTCGCGGCGTTGGAACTGTCCCTTCGAGAAGCGTTCAACGCCGGCGGCATCAACATGGCGCAGAGCCTGCCTTTCTTGATCTCACCGGACGGAATGCGGGTACTCTTCC
Organism: Rhizobium sp. Root1204; assembly: GCF_001424965.1. Lineage (NCBI taxonomy): Bacteria > Pseudomonadati > Pseudomonadota > Alphaproteobacteria > Hyphomicrobiales > Rhizobiaceae > Rhizobium > Rhizobium sp. Root1204. The sequence continues at coordinate 385,512 of NZ_LMCZ01000034.1, read as the reverse complement.
AGTTCGGAGTGCGAAACTCAGAAGCCGAGCGACTTATCCGCGAGCAATCGGCTACTCTGGTCTCCAATATTACTGATGATCAACGGGAGGCCCTTCGCATGGGCTTCGAGGCGGGGCTGTCCAAGGGCCAGAACCCAACGAAAACGGCATTGGACGTTGTCGGCACGCTCAACCGGATCACCGGTAGACGGGAAGGCGGCTATATCGGCCTTACGAGCCGACAGGTGGAATTCATCGCCAGAGCAAAGGAAAACCTCTTGTCCGGCGATCCGGTGGCCATGAGCAAGTACGTTGACCTTAAAGCGGTTCGACCGAACTGTGGCCAGAGCCATTCGTGAGGGGAAGCCTGTCGACGCGGAAATTGCGCGCAAGATCGTCATGCGCCTGTCCGACAAAAACCTGTTGCTCCGCGGCGAGATGATCAGGCTTGAGGAAACGCGCACCGCCCTATTTTCCGTGCGCGACAACGCGATCCGACAACAGATCGAGGCGGGGAAGATCACCGCTCAAGATGTGACAAAGAAGTGGAAGCATTCGGGCTCTGAACACCCACGTATGCAGCATGTTCAGATGGCCACACAGAATGCCGTACCGCTCGACATCCCATTCGTAGCACCAGACGGAACGATGCTGATGTATCCTCACGATCCGAAGGCGCCGGCAAGGCACAAGATCGGCTGCAAGTGCCGGGTTGGAATACGACATCGACTATATTGCGGCTGGCCTGCGCCGTTATCGGGCACGAGCTGCCTAATGGCTGCGCTGTCATTTGCAGCCGCCGTTGCCAACTTCGCGGGAAAGTTACCGGAAGCCATCGAGGCCGTGCGGAACCAGAACGCCGCCGATGTGGGTGAAGGAAATGCAGCCCCTCGACATCGAAGGTGGACGGATGCCGTTCGCGGCAGGTTTTTTGCAGCAATCGCTGATGGCCTCGACGGCAACAATGCCGAGCATCCATTCTGGTGCCAAGCCGGTCGAGGGCCGAACCTATAAGTTCGATTTCGGGATCATCGAGGCGGTCATTGCGGGTGCCTCGTTAGAAGACGACCTGTATTTCGGCTACACGGCCGCTTACGCAGGCCATCAAGAGTACGGGGCGAAGCCTATGCTCATCCCAACCTGAGTGATGGCCAGCTGTTCCTTCAGAAACTTGATATCTGCCAGCAAGGCTCCGGTGGCACGCACGTCACCATGGTGGAAGGCGAGGGCGGCGGCAATATCGTCAACTTGGCCAGGATATTGGATATCGTGCGCTGCGGCGCTGATGGTAGGCATAGCTTTCCCTCTTCCACAGTGCCCGAGCAATGGATCAAACGTGCATGGATTTTCAGATCGGCGTTCCGCATCCGACGCAAGAGTTCTCATTATGTTCTCAACATAAAGAGAGTCAACCCCATCCGAAAAGTTGTACGGTTTGCATGGCTAGGGAAACCAGAATCGCAGCTAGGGCGGCGATCATAAGGATGATGACAGCGCAAGGCCTACATAGTCCGTCATGTCTCTCTCACCACTCCCGCGATTGCTGGGTTCGTAGGCGCCGGTTCAAACGAGAACAAACCATTGCGTGTCGCAACGAAAAACGTTGCAACCTGTTCGCCCTTGCGTAGATACTAGATGCTAATATCCAGAAGGAGGGGGAGCCATGCGTACATTTACAGTCCTTGTAACCGCAGTATCAGTCGTTCTGCTTGCTTCACCAACATTCGCATCGCAAGACTGTCAATACAAAAAACTGCATCCAACACCAGCTTCCGACGGGACGATAATTTCTAAACTACTGAAGCCTTTGCCCATCGATACTCGATGGGATGATCTGCCGAAGCAAACGCAATCTCAACTTTCAGTACTTGCTGAAACCCGACTATCGCACTTTAGTTCCGAATGGGACGCAAGTGCTTGGCCTCGAAAGAAAAAAACCTGCTGCGATGCCCTACGGCTGCGATGAACTTGAACATCAATCGCTTTCTGGCCAGATTCACCTCCGCGGCGGGTGCTTCAAACCCGCTCTCAACGATAAAAAATCAGGACCTCGGGCAAGCTTTGAAAAAAGCATACCTCGCAGAGTATGCCGCGAAGCGAGCGACACTACGATACCCCCGCGGCGCAGTTGAGAACCTTGACTGGGACGGTACGTCACCTTTTGGCTCAATTAGACTTCCCGAGAGAAAGTCCTACGCGGACATTAAAGATTATTCCCTCAAAGTTGCAGATGAATTGCGAGGCTTGGCAAATGACGATCTCAGTCCCACTGAGATTCATTTCAGAGAAGAAGCTCTTTACAAAATGCGCGCCTATTCAGCAGGCGCATTTACTGGGGATAGCTGGGGAGGGGCTGACAATGACAGCGCCTGCCAATTGATGATCCGGAACTATGATATTCTCGGAGGGTATCAGCTAGAGCAAAAGCGTCCAGAGATATACCAGAATGATGATGAGGTATTACTAGATGCGAACGCAATATTTCTAAACAACATGCCGCTCAAATGGCAAGATGTCGGTACATGGAACTCAGCAAAAAAATATTGCAATGTGACGAACCCTTCATTTGTTGCAAAGTTGGTGGGAGACCCTGCAGTCAACGACACCGCTAAAGCTATGATATTATTTAAAAATTGGTGGATAGAACGAATAGAGGCATCACCGGACTCAAAAAAGAAATGCACAATTTATACAGAGGGTGATCGCGAGCTGGTTTGGACAGCATTTTCGGCCGATCAGCAATTTAACAATGATCAAAGCTCGTCATTGGAATCTTATAATGAGAAAGTTGGCGAATACATCGCGGATCGAACCCTTCAGTTTCGCGACTCCGCCTCCACCGCCCTGGATCTCGTCTTTCCCGATCCTGCAGATTTCAGCTTGCAAGATCGGCAGACAATAAAGGAGGCGCTGCGGCAATCGTCAGCTTTCGGTGCCTACAAGGATATAATCCCAGCGATGCTCGAAGTTATTGACGCAAACTCCGGTAAATCATTGCGGGATAAATGGGATGCTGCGTGGAGGGAGGATGTCGTTGAGATCGGCGGCTATCAACCCGACGAGCAAATTCGCAAAGAAGATATCGATAAAATAAACGACATGTTCGAAAAGACAAAGGATTGGGTGGCCAAAAACTATAACTATTATCCTAATAATCCAAAAAATTTTTACCATGGAATAAGTATTAAAGTTACAACTTCGTCCAACTCTACCACAACATACCCTGGAAATATCAATATAGGTATTGGTACTTCACGCACACTATATGAACACTACAGCACTATACTTCACGAACTTCGTCACGCGATGGAGTTTGCAAGGGCATCAAGTGGCCAAATATTAACGGTCTATGGAGCTGACACAGGACCGGCATTTGAAGGTTCAGGTATCGCAACCGAAATTATCAATCTACCTATTCTAGCCAACGATGTTTTTTCGACGCCGAGGTCAATTGCCCTCAATCGCCTGGCTTATGCCATGCATGATGCGCGGCTTGCAGCAACGTCAGAGGCAACAGCAGCCCGTTACTTCCGGAGCGGGTGCTCAGAAGCTTCAAGCCCCAACAGCATCGATTATGTTGTAAAGCTCGTTGAAAAATACGGCCTATATAACGAATTTGCTTCCAACGCGGCGGTTAGAGTTCATGTAAACGCGCAGTATCTTCAATATCTGTGGTCTGGGCTCGATATGTTAGGGAAGCTGGAGACGCTGGAAACGAAGTTGGGGTTACAAAACGGTAGGCGGCTTGACCCCTTTATTCTTTTCGCATGCGGCTTAAACACGCCGGAGCCTTCGACCGATTACGAGAAAAAACTAAAAGCCTGCTTAAAACTGTAGCGGCTTGCCGCTGCACCCGTCGCTTCGGCGCCCAGGTCAACATATCAACGGGGAGATGAGACCAGAGATAATCGGGCCAGATGCCCAGCCAGGCAAGGAATTAAGCAAAGCCTAAACATACTCTTGGGTGTGGCTGGGTGTGGCAGTCGCTTTTGATTATCAAAGGAAATTATTTCTGCCAAGTGTGGCAATATCCGCCGGCAAGATATTGAAATTGCTGATTTGCTCGACCCCGGGCGAGGCCTCCAAATCTCCCACAGATTTGAAATTATATCAGGAAGAACGCAGCCTTTTCTTTGGTTCCCAAAGGATCGCGCGGCGTCGGAATAGCGATCCGCCTAGAGTTAGAACAAACATACCCGCCGCTCTTTAGCGACAAGGCACACGTCAATTGACAATAGACGGCTGGAAGCCTATCCGCTCTCCATGGCAGCCTATCGTGGGGTAGGGCAGCAATTTGCTTTAATGATAATAGAAGCAGGCACAATCGGCCTTGCTGTCATCTGGCGTATTCCAGACGCGCACCGCAAGTTTCTTGGCTACACCGGTCTCGTCCAGCCGTAGCCCCAGCAGCGACACGGCGGCCAGTTTCGGACTGACCGCATCGATTTCAATAGTCGACCCGACCTGATGGACGCCCTGCTTAGGGGTCCAGGTGAAAAACTGCACGCTGTAATGCATTGCATTCTCCTCCACCGCGCTTTTCAGCACTTGAGTTCAACGGGTGAGCAGACGCTGCAAGACGCTGGCCACGGGGCAGTCCACTGCGGGATGCGTACTCAATGTGTAGAAACAGGATAGCATATTTCGGCAAGCGGTGAAACATTGCCACATTCATTTAAGTCGAACGATGAGTGACCATCATCCATTCGGACTAGGATTCGCGCTGTCCGAGCCGAATTATAACCATCATATGCGCATCGTTATAGCTCATTTCGGTTGCCCGCAGACCGGGCAGGGTTCGGGATTGGTGGTCATGATCAAATCTTCAAACAGGCCGGTTTGAATGCTCCTGGACGGTCGGCAAAATATGATCCACCGACTTCAAAGAAGTTGCAAACCTTGCCTCATTGATCCGATCATCGCGGCAACGACCGGACAGGGCCGTTGTCGCGGGCTCCAAGGTGCAGGTGGGATCGACAGTCGGCATGGGCGTCGCACAGATCGGATCAACAGCCGAATTGAGTACCGGTATACCGATTTTGGTGACGCCAGATATGCAACACTCGGATTTGGCAGTTTTTTTTCGAAAGCCGACCGAGCTAAAAACCCAGGACATCAAGGTTGGACTGAGTTTTAACCTCTAGCTGGCACAATTGAGAGGTTGTCTTCGATCCATCACATCCGGGCTGTCCTTCATCAAGGGACGTTTTCCCGAACCTTACCCTTCGCCGGATGGCGCAAACAGACCCGGCGTCAGTCTTCAGGGGCATATGCCGCCGATCGCGCACGAGTTTCGCGCGCCTTTGTTTGGCTTGCCGACCGAATCCGAATTGGAAAATCCCGCTGTTGGCCGTGCAGCTTGTTCCGGCGGCGAGACGAGCAGGAACAGGCTCCAAAGAGCGAAGCCACTCAGAACAGCGCATATCGCAATGTAGGCGTAGAAAATCCGCACGGTGCTGCCAGTTGTTTCCCTCGGTTTGGCTTTTTCAGCCGAGGACAATCTTCAGTATCAGCAAGAGCTTGGGCGGGGCATGGCGCTACGAGATATGCCAAACTGCCATGCCCCTATGGCGTTCAAGGCCAACGCCGTTTTGTACCCCCGGGCGTTTGAAGAGACAATTCCGACATAAGGAGCTTGGCGTACAGCCTTTGGATAAGGATTGGCGGAGAACATTTGCGGCACGGCGCAATGTCATCACTGCGCCGTGCCGCAATCACGGCGCCTTTCATGTTTTAGGCAATGGTGAATGGACATTTAAATAAGGTCAGGCTAATTTATGAATGCTGTTACCTTGGCCGAAACCGGAACGGCGTTGATTGCGGAAGTGTTTTCCACTTTATGTATTAAGCGACTTTTCAACGACCTATATTGCGAGGCGATTTAGAACCCGTCACCGGATCCGGTGACGGGTTCGTTCTGTTGCATGGCAAAAACAAAATCTCTCAAAGGGTAAAGTTGCACACCGCTTCTCCGAGCCAGCAAAGCGAAGATGCAAGAGCTTGCCAGTCGCATCATCGATGAACACCAGCAATGAACAGGGGTCACCGCGATCCTCAAACCAACGATGCTCGTCACCGATCTGCACCAGTTCGCCATAGGCCTCGCGCCGCAATCGTGGCTGATGGAACGTCCGTCGCTGCTTGCACGACAGCCACAGGTCGGCCTGCGTCATCCATTGCCGCAAGGTCTCGCGCGACACCGTTAGCCCATCGCGCTCGGCAAGCTTCTCGGCCACCAAGGTTGGACCAAAGTCCGCATAGCGCTCTCGAATGAGAGCCACAGCATAATCGCGAACCCCATCGCCGATCCGGCTGTTTGACGGCCGGCCGATCGTCTTGTGCCGGATCGACGCCGCACAGGTCTTCCTGATCCGCTGCAGATCACGCTCACTCATCGCAATCAATCCCATCCGCAATCGCCCAGGTCATCAAAACCCCGGGGAGTGTGACATTCTTACTTTGCGGGATCAGGACACTTTAACTTTGCGGCTACAAAAAGTGTCAAAGCTGGATAGGGCTGCGACGGTGGTGACCAGTTAGAAACGCGACACTGGTATCGTCTTGCTCCGCCGGTTAGCCCCCGACCGGGACCGGCTGCGGGTATGACGCTCCCCTTCGGCTTTAGCTTTCTCAGTGGCAATTGTTCCGTCACCCGTTGATACTCGCTCATGCCTGCATAGGGCAGGTAGGGATCAAAGCCGCACGATGCTTCCGGAAATCAAATTGCAGGCCAACGTCGACATCGCCGCGCTGTCACCACTTGTTCGCGGCATGCTTCTAGCCGTTGCCTATGCCGACGGCGAGCGTGGTATAGGATTGACTGCGACCGGCGCCATGAACCGCAAATTCGTGCATTGGGCCGCGGTTAATTTCCTCTGGCCGGGGTTCACCGCCGAAGACCTCTACAGCATGCACAAGGTGCTCAATGAGAGCGACATGCCGCCGCTCTGGGTCGTGCGCGACATGACCCGCCATCTCAAACTGCTTCGCCGGAAAAAGAATGTTCTGCTGCCAACCAAACGAGGGCGCGAGTTTCTGCTGAACCCGCAAGCCTTCTTCGATCTGGTCGCCACGGACTATCTCTATTCGTATGTCCACGTGACCGATCGGCAAGAGGACGTTCAGGCTCGATTGCGCTGGTGGCGCATGTTCCTCAATCTTCTCAATATCAAGGCCAGAGGAGGTTGCACGCCATTGGATGTTGTAAAAATCCTCAATCCAGACTTCGCGCCCCTGTCAGACACCGAAATGACCCTGGAAGCCTGGGAACTGAAATCCGATGTCCAATATGGCGTGCTGAGGCGCCTGTGCTGGCTCGGCCTGCTCTACGAGGCACGAGAAGGGCTCACGCTTTTCCAGGATGGATCCTTCCACAAGACGCCACTTTGGTCCGCCTGCCTGCAGCTGGAATCGGATACACAAAGCGACATCGGGGTGCATTGAAACGTCTTATTCCGCCGCCGGCTGCTTCGATAATGCTTTCTCGCGCTTCGCAATCACCGCTGGATCGTTCATGAAATCCGTCCGCCGACCCGGCTTGCGGCCACGCTTCTGATACCCGTTCGCCGTGCTGCCGTCGCGAATACCGAACATATGATCTTTCTGCCCGGTGCGCCGTGGTCCGCCCTTGCTGCGCTGCTGTTCTCTGCCGGTCTGCATCTCGGCGACGATCGACAACATGTCGTCCAGCCGCTTGTTGTCGACGACCTCGGCACGATGCACCGAGCGTAACGTATCGAAGGTTCTATAGGGCAGGGCATAGCTCTCGTGCATGATCTCGAGCCGTCCGTCCGGATAGTCGCAGACAATCACCTTCTTACCTGCCAAAGGCGTTGAAATCTCGGTCGGATCGAGGATGAACAGCACCTTGTCGTAGCGCAGCGTCAGGGATTGCGACAACGTGCGGATCTCCTTGCGACACATGGCGCCATCGAGATTCTCATGCGCGGCCAACGGCCTATGCATGTCCTTCGGATTGCGCGGCAGCTTGCCGAAGCGCGCGTTGAAATCCGTAATGAACTCAGGCGCATAGGCATTGGCTTCCTCGATCGTATCAATGCCGCGAAGCCGCATCTCCTTGACCAGCCGATCCTGCAATGTTTGGTTGGCACGTTCCACCCGGCCCTTGGCCTGCGGGGTATTGGCGCAGATGATGTCAATGTTCAGCTCATAAAGCGCCCGGCCGAACTGCGTTAGGCCGCTCGTCCGGTCTTTCTTCGACGGATGGAGTGAGCGGAAAACGCCGTGCTTGTCGCTGTAAAACGCCAGCGGCTTGCCCCATTGCTGCAGATAGGCCTTCGTCGCATGCAGATAGTCGAATGTATTCTCCGAGCCAGCAAACCGTAGATGCAGCAGCTTGCCAGTCGCGTCATCGATATAGACGAGCAGGGCGCATTTGGGGCCACGGTTCTCGAACCACCAGTGATGTGAGCCATCGATCTGCACCAGTTCGCCAAAGCAGTCACGTCGGCCGCGTGGCTGGAAAACCCGCTTCTTGCGTTCACGGCGAGAAACCCAGATGCCGGCCTCGGTCATCCATTGCCGAAGCGTTTCCTTGGCGACCGAAATCCGGTGCAGCTCGATCAGCTTCTCACGTGCCAGCGTCGGACCGAAATCCAGATAGCGTTCGCGGATCAGATCCAGCGCCGCATTGCGAAACTCCTCGCTGTGGCGCCGATTGCTCGGCCGTGATCGCTTCTTCGAAACAAGCCCGGCCGGGCCATCCCGGTTATAGGCCTGCAGCAGCCGATGGACTTGGCTTCGACTGAGGTCGAGCCGTTCGGCCGCCTGGACGACGCTCAGGCGTTCGTCACGGATCTTCTGGATGAGTTCGAGGCGATGCAATTCTTTCTGCGACATGGTGATCAAAAAGGACATGACGACTCCGACCGCTCATGGTCTCGACCAGGCTGAAGATCGTCATCCTTGCTCCCAACGTTGGTTTTGACCAGTGCGTCGAGAGGCGAGACTGTCGCATCTCTAACTGGCCCAACTGTCGCATTACTAAATAGCCCTTACAANATCCTTGCTCCCAACGTTGGTTTTGACCAGTGCGTCGAGAGGCGAGACTGTCGCATCTCTAACTGGCCCAACTGTCGCATTACTAAATAGCCCTTACAAAAAGATGTCACGTAAGATAGATTATGGAACTAATATGCATGAAGAGCGATCTCAATGTTCGTATTTCAGGCTTATGCTGCCTTGACCTTACCGGGTCCCAAGGCTTAAGCGATACCGGTCTCCACCGCTAGCGAAAGACCCCGCCCGATGAGCGATTTGCGCATTCTTTCAGATGCTTTCATTCCTGAATTGCCAGGACGCTACAATGGCAAGGTGCGCGAAAATTACGATCTGCCTGATGGTAATCGCATCATCATCGCCACCGACCGGCTGAGCGCTTTCGATGTCATCCTCACCGCAATTCCGTTCAAGGGCCAGGTCTTGACCCAGACAGCGCGGTACTGGTTTGAGGAAACCGCCGACATTTGTCCGAACCATGTGGTGTCCTATCCGGATCAGAATGTCGTCATCGGCACGAGGCTCGACATCCTGCCGGTCGAGATCGTCGTGCGCGGCTATCTCGCTGGCACGACCAGCACATCGATCCTCACCAAATACAGGAACGGCGAGCGCGAGATGTACGGTATCCGTTTGCCAGACGGCCTGAAGGACAACGAGAAACTGCCGCAGCCGATCATCACGCCAACCAGCAAGGCCTTTGACGGCGGTCATGACGAGCCGCTTTCTGCCGATGAAATCATCGCGCAAAAGCTGCTGACGGCCGAACAATGGGAAACCGTCTCGCGATACGCGCTGGCGCTGTTCGCCCGCGGCCAGGAACGTGCTGCCGAGCGTGGCCTCATCCTCGTCGATACCAAGTACGAGTTCGGCACCGACAAGGATGGCCGTATCGTTCTCGCCGACGAGATCCACACGCCGGACAGCAGCCGGTACTGGATTGCCGAGAGTTACCAGCAGAGCTTTGCTTCAGGCGCGCGGCCAAAGAGCTTTGACAAGGATTTCGTCCGCGCCTGGGTGACCGAACGCTGCGATCCCTACAAGGATCCGATCCCGGAAATTCCAGCCGATCTCGTCGAGCAGACCTCGAAAGTCTATATCGAGGCCTATGAGACGATCACTGGTAAGCGTTTCATCGCCGACCTATCCGGCGCCACCGTTCTCGATCGAATCCGGAAGAATCTGCAGCCTTATTTCAGCTGATCGATCCCGGTTAGCAAGCGACGCCGGCCTCGCCGCTGATATCGAACGCAATTTGCATACCGTCATAGGCCGGCTCGATATGATCAGGCGTCTCGCGCATCACCGTTTCGTAGTCGAGCGGTGTGTGCATATGAGTAAGCACGGCACGCCTGGGGGCAAAGCGCGCGATCCATCCGAGCGATTGCTCGAGCGACAGATGGCTCGGATGGGACTTGTATTGCAGCGTGTCGATCACCAGAGTGTCCAGTCCGGCAAGCTTGCCGATGGTCTCCGGCGGAAAATCGCTGACATCGCTGCAATAGGCAAAATCGCCGATGCGAAAGCCCATCGACATGATGCTGCCGTGGTTTTGAAGGACCGGCTGGAACAGGATCGTGCCGCCTGCGCCGCTGATGGCCACAGGCGCCAGCGATGGATCGATGATTTTTGGTTCGACGATCGGCGGATAGCCGCTGCCTTGCGGCGTCTCCAGGCAGTAGCGAAACCCTTCGCGAATGCGTTCCATGGTCAGCGCATCGGCCCAGATCGGCATGCGTCTGCCGGTGTACTGGACATAGCCGCGCAGATCGTCGATGCCGTGGATGTGGTCGGCATGCGGATGTGAATAGAAGACGGCGTCGATATTCTTGACCTTTGCCGCAATCATCTGCTCGCGAAAATCGGGGCCGGTATCAATAACGACCGTGGTGGTGCCGCCGTCGTCACCTATCTGTTCGATCAGCAAGGCGGCGCGGGTGCGGCGGTTTTTCGGATTGGCGGGGTCACAAGCACCCCAATCGCCGTTGATGCGCGGCACGCCCGGAGACGAACCACAGCCAAGAATGGTGAAGACCCGCCTCACCGCCATCTCACAGTCTCGGCATTTTAGAAAAGACGCGGAACGCGTTGTCGGTGGTGATCGCGGCAATCTCTTGCGTCGAAACGCCGATCGTCTCGGCCAGAACCTGCGCGGTATGCGCCACATAGGCCGGCTCGTTGCGCTTGCCCCGGAACGGTTTTGGCGCCAGATATGGCGCATCGGTTTCGACGATCATCCGGTCATGCGGCACAGTCTTGGCAATTTCGCGCAGCTCTTCCGATTTCGGAAACGTCAGGATACCCGAAAAGGAGATGTAGCCGCCCAGATCGACGCCGACCTTGGCCAGTTCAGGACCGGAGGAGAAACAATGGAGAAGAAAAGGGAAGGCCCCCTTCCCTGTTTCCTCGGTCAGGATCGCCGCCATGTCATCGTCAGCCGAACGGCTATGGATGACCAGCGGCAGCTGCGTCTCCCGGGCGGCAGCGATATGGCGCCTCAGGCCGATCGCCTGGGCGTCGCGCGGCGCATTATCGTAGAAATAATCGAGCCCGGCTTCGCCGATCGCCACGACCTTCGGATGCGCCGACAACCGCACCAGATCGTCTGTCTCTATATCCAGTTCCTCATCGGCATTGTGCGGATGCGTACCGACGGAACAGAAGACGTTGGCATAGTTTTCGGCAATGGCCAAGATCGTATCAAACTTCTTCACGCGCGTCGAGATGGTGATCATCTGCTCAACGCCGACCGCACGCGCCCGCTCGATGATCGCGTCACGCTCGGCGTCAAAGTCCGGAAAATCCAGGTGACAATGGGTATCGATCAGCATCGCTGGATGTCCTCAAACTTCCGGCGGAACATAGCGCGGGAACACAGGCTTCGGTGCTTCCAGCACCGTTCCGGCGGTGAGGCGTCCGGCTTGGCCGAGCGAGGCGAAACTGCGGTTATCCGCAGGCACAGCCACGAGATCGAGCAACTTTCCGGCCGATTCCGGCATGATCGGCTGCAGAAGGATGGCGATCTGGCGCACGACTTCCGCAGTCACGTAAAGCACGGTTCCCATGCGGGCCGGATCGGTTTTTTTCAGTGCCCACGGCTCCTGACCGGCAAAGTAACGATCGGCCTCGGAGACGACGGCGATGATCGAGGCCAGTGCCCGGTGGATCATCAGCGCATTCATGTCGTCGCGGGTCGAGGCATGCAGCGCATCGGCCGCCGCCAGCATCGCCTTGTCTTCATCGGTGAGCGGCCCGCACACAGGGATCTGCCCGTCGCAATTCTTGACGATCATCGACAGCGACCGGCTGGCGAGGTTGCCGATACCGTTGGCGAGGTCGGAGTTAATGCGGGTGGCAATCCCCTCCTCGCTATAGCTGCCGTCCTGGCCGAAGGAGACTTCGCGCAGGAAGAAATAGCGGATCGGGTCGAGACCAAAATGCTCGACCAGATTGACCGGATCGACGACGTTGCCGAGCGACTTCGACATCTTCTCGCCCTTGTTGAGCAGGAAGCCGTGGGCAAAGACCTTCTTCGGCAAAGGCAGGCCGGCCGACATCAGGAAGGCGGGCCAGTAGACGGCGTGGAAGCGGATGATGTCCTTGCCGATCATGTGGATGTTGGCCGGCCAGTATTTGGCGCGCGGGTCTTGCGGATCGGTGAGATATCCGGTCGCGGTAATATAGTTGGTCAGGGCATCGACCCAGACATACATGACATGGCTCGGGTCGTTGGGAACCGGAATACCCCAATCGAAGGTCGTGCGCGACATGGACAGATCACGCAGGCCGGACTTGACGAAGGAAATCACCTCGTTGCGGCGCTCGGCCGGGCCGATGAAGTCCGGATTTTCTTCGTAGTGCTTTAACAGCCTGTCCTGATAGGCAGAGAGCTTGAAGAAATAGCTGGCCTCCTCCACCCACTCCACCGGCGTTCCCTGTGGCCCGTAGCGTACGCCATCGGCGCGCACTTCGGTTTCACCCTCCTGGTAATAGGCCTCGTCACGCACCGAATACCAGCCGGAATAGCTGTCCTTGTAGAGATCGCCCGCCTCGCCCATGCGGTTCCAGATATTCTGGACAGCCTCGTGATGACGCGGTTCGGTCGTGCGGATGAAATCGTCGTTGGAGGCATTCAGCAGAACGGCCATGTTCTGGAATTCGGCCGAGTTGCGGTCGGCCAGTTCCTGCGGGGTGATGCCTTCCTTGCGGGCCGTCTGCTGCATCTTCTGGCCGTGTTCGTCGGTTCCCGTCAGGAAGAAGACGTCGCGCCCGTCCAGCCGCTGGTAGCGGGCCACCGCATCGGTCGCGATCAACTCATAGGCATGGCCGATATGCGGCTTGCCGTTCGGATAGGAGATCGCGGTGGTGATGTAGAATGGGGACGTGTCGGTCATGATCGGGTTTCGGCCTGTGTCTGATCTTGGGTGTCTGGCTATTAGCGCATCCAATGGCGGGATGAAACAGTGCACGCCTAGAAAAGCAGCAATGTGATGCCGCAACGAAATACAATGGAAACTCAGGCCATCGTGCGCGATGCTGCTTTCACGTCGTCCAGAATCGATAAAACCGTTTGCTTGCGATCGAGATTGTAAGCCTGCGCCACGGCAATCCGCTCGTTAATGCTGCTCGACAAACGTGCAAACCGGTCCGCCCTGTCGAGATCGCCAGAGAGCGCGGCGCGGCGTGCCTCCCCCATCAAGTGCCCTGTCACCAGCGCCAGGAAGAACGCGAAAATTGTTTCACTGTCCTTTCCAGCCAGCACGTCGGCAAGTTTGTGCATATCCTTGCGGATACCCGGCTCCTGGCCCGCGATGATCGCCTCGAACGTCGCCATGATGTCGAGGCCGCCATAGTTGATCAGCTTCAGCGCTTCTGAAACGCTGCCGTCGGCCGATGCCAGCACCTTTTGTCCATCCGGCCCGGAAAGATCGAAGCCGAGATTGTTCATCGCGTTGCGCATGGCCTCTGGCGCCAGCGGCTTTAGCTGCAACGGTAGGCAACGCGACCGGATTGTCGGCAAAAGCTTACCCGGTGCATGGGTCAAGACCAGGAACAACGAGCGCTTCGGCGGTTCCTCGAGGATTTTCAGGATCGCGTTAGCGGCGTTACGATTGAGGTCATCGGCCGGATCGACGATGACGATCCGCCAGTTGCCCGTACCCGACGTCTGCGAGAAGAATTTACCAGCCCGGCGCACCTCATCCACCGTAATAGCGCTCTTGACCTTGCCGGTTTTCTCGTCAACGGGCCGCGTCAGGTGCAGAAGGTTGTGCGACGCACCGGAGGCGATCTGTCGGCTGGCGATCGAGTCCGGATCAGGATCGGCAAGCTCCGCTGGAGCTTGCGCCGGATCGGGATGGGTGAGCACGTGATTGGCGAAGCGGAAGGCAAGCGTCGCCTTGCCGATGCCTTCAGGCCCTTCGATCAGGATGGCGTGATGCCCTTTCCCCGACCGGTAGCTTTGTGCCAGAAAATGCCCGGCCTCCCGATGGCCGAAAAGCCGCGTGTTTTCAGCCGGGGAGATGGCGCCGTCGAGAACGTCGAACCTGTCTGTGCTCATTGGGCCGCTTCCGTATCCGGTCCATTACCCGATCCAGGCAACATCGGCTCGATGATCGAAAGCACATGGGCTGCAATGTCGCTGGCCGAGGCAGAGGCATCGACCACGTGGCAACGCCTGGGGTCGGCACTGGCGATATCGAGAAAGGCCTCACGGCGCTTTTCATGGGTCTCGAGTTCTTCTTTCTCGAAGCGGTCGAGTTCGACTTCCTGGCCCGTCAGGACCTCCGCGGCCCCGGCCCTCCGGCGCACCCGCTCAAGACCAAGGGCGGCCGGCAGGTCGAAAACGATCGTGCAATCGGGCACCACGCCATTGATTGCCACGCGCTCCAGAGCTTCGATAAAGCCAGGCTCCAGATTGCCGGTGACGCCCTGGTAGACGCGCGAAGAATCCATGAACCGGTCGCAGATGACGACCGTGCCTTTCAACAGTGCCGGCCGGATCACTTCTTCGACGTGATCGCTGCGCGCAGCGGCAAACAGGATTGCCTCCATGCGCACGCCGAACTCCTGGGCTGCACCGGATAAAAGCACGTGCCGAACGGCTTCCGCCCCCGGCGAACCGCCAGGCTCGCGCGTCGTCAGGACACTATAGCCACGCTCGCGCAAGGAATCGGCAAGCAGGCGAATCTGGGTGGATTTTCCAGCGCCCTCGCCGCCTTCGAATGTAACAAACACGCCTGTTCCGACTGACACTGCTCGATCCCGTATATTATTTTCAATGGAACGCCCGCACAGCGCGGGCGTCCTATCTGTGCCGGGCACAGGGCCTGTTTAACTGATTGTGCCCGGCCGCGAAACCGCTTGCGGCGTCATTTCATCAGAGCCAGAAGAACAACAGCTCCTGTAGTGCATCCAAGGCCCTAGTGGAGAGCGATCCCTGCCCTACCGCAGCATTGGTCTCGACCGGCACCTCACGCAGGAGCCGTTCACCGCTCCAGATTCTCAGCGTACCTGCCTGCTTGCCAGCCTCGACCGGCATCGCCAGCGGCCAGCGGTAGATCACCTTAGCCGAAAGCCGCTCCGGATTATTGACTGGCACAAGCACATCGACAGCCGTGGCCGTGACGAGTTGAACATGCGACACCGCACCGCCATAGACGCTCGCCTCACCGACGCTATCTCCGGCCTCGAACAGCCTCTTTCTTTCAAATGCCGTCATCGACCAGTCGAGGATCTTACGCGTTTCCTCGACGCGCTCCTTGTCGGTCGCAAGGCCACCCAGCGCCAGAAACACGCGTCTTGTGTCCTTCTGCATCGTGGCGACCATGCCAAAGCCGAACCCTTCGGCAAATCCGGTGACAAATCCGTCGACACCGATATTGGCCGAGATCAGCGGCGTGCGGTTACGCTGAAGGATCTTGTTCCACTGGAATTCCGTTTGGGAGTAATATTTGAACAAGTCGGGATAATTGGCCTGAATGTGCTGCGCCAGCAGCGCCATGTCGCGCATCGTTGTCTTGTTCTGAGGATCCGGCAGACCGGTGGCGTTGCGGAAGACCGAACCGGTCAGCCCGAGTTCCCGGGCGCGGTCTGTCATGCGCTTGGCAAAGGCTTCCTCGCTGCCGGTCATGCCTTCGGCGAGAATGATGCAGGCGTCGTTGGCGAGCTGGACGGTCACACCCTGGATCAGGTCGACAACACGAACACGTGATTTCAGCGCGGCAAACATAGTCGACGTTCCCGACGGCGCGCCGCCGGTTCGCCAGGCATGCTCGGAAACGGGGAATTCGGTATCGAGCGTCAGCTCGTTCTTTCGGATTGCGTCGAAGACGACTTCCATGGTCATCAGCTTGGCAAGTGATGCCGGTGGGACGACGGCGTTTTCATCCTTGGCGAACAGAACCGTGCCTGTTTCGGCATCGATCAGGTAGACCTGCTTCGCCTTGGTTTCGAAAGCCTGCGCCTGCGCCACCGACGGAGCGCAGACAATCAAGACAAGAGAAAAGAGAACCGAGACCAGTCGTGTATGCATTCCAAACTCCGGCGCCTTCTCCGGCAATAGCAGCCGGTCCACCGGTGATCAATCACGAAGGATCGGGATTAGCGCGTGACACTCTTGCGCTTGGCATATTCGACAATCGAATTCGGCGTCAGCGGGTTTTGGTCAACGAGAATGGCATCGAAAGCCGTTTCGGAATCGCTGACACGCGCTTCGACGTAGGCCGCCGCATAGGCCATGTTGCCAGCGGGCATCGGAATATAGTCTGGGCGCTCGCGCGGGATCGGGCCGATCTCCGGCAGCATCGCGAATGCGTCGAGCCCGGCCGGCGATGGGCGCGGAATTGCGGTTTCGGCAAGCGCGGTCACCGGCACTCCCATCTCCAGGTTCGATTTGGCCGGAATGGTCAGGGTTCCGAGATTGCCGGCCTGTTTGCGCAGCGGCTCATTCGAAGCGACCATCACGCCCGTGGCGATCTGGCCTTCTGGGAATGCGTTCGGAGTGCGATCGCCCTTCTTGACGTAGGAAGCCATCAGATAGGGCATATCGTTGCCTTCGAGCGGCGCCTTGCCGATATACTGGACGCGAACCTGGGCGCTACCCTTGCGCTTCATGTCGAGGAAGTCGGCGGTTTTTGACGAAACGTCGATGATGCGCCCGTATTCATAAGGACCGCGATCATTGACCCGGACCACGACAGACGTGCCGTTTTCGAGATTGGTAACGCGGGCATAGCTCGGCAGCGGGAATGTCGGATGCGCAGCCGACAGGTGATACTTGTCGTAAACCTCGCCGTTCGCGGTCAAGCGGCCGTGAAAGGCGGACCCGTACCACGAAGACATACCGGTCTTATTGTAACCGAAATCCTCTTTCGGCTGGTACCATTTACCCTTGACCTGATAGGCCTTACCGACCTGGTAGCGGCCGCCGCCCTTGGGAACAGCCTTCCCCTCGCCAACAACGCGCGGACTGGCCTTCACGCCATAGATCGACTCGGCAAAATATTCCTTGCTGCGCGGCTTGTCTTTTTTGATGCCTCCGGTCGATCCGCACGCGGTCAACCCGACGCAAAGCATGGGAATGGCGGCAACCCGCAATCCCTTGAAGAAAAAAGCCGCAGTCAGATTGGAAGTCATGTGCCCCACATCGCCATTCGCAAAACTCGTACGCAGCATTTTCCCGCGCTTGCCCCCGCGAAAATACCGGCGTCACGAAATGTAACAGTCGATTAATCATGACAACAACGTGGCGAAAATGCGAACGGTTAACCGTGCCGGAATGAAACAATTGAATTTATGGTTTATGAATAGTTAATGGAGGTCCAGCCCAGATATTATCGAGATCTGTCGAAAGGCGACCGAAAGCACAGGTGATAGGAGAGTAAAATCAGACGAATACGTTCTCCTAGCAGACATATTCGATATTATGATAACGAATATCGATTATGGCGCTGCCGGCGTTGCGAATAAATGTGGAAAATACTGAGGCTGACGGTAAATTGCGGCCACGTCCTGCGTGGAGGTATCGGGCGTATCGCGGGCGGCATGGGCTTCTGACACGGCCGAGAAAACCCGGTGCATCCTATCACGGCTCATCAACATCGCATGTCCACACAATCTAAACACGGTGTGACGAACCGGACAGCGGTTGTTTTGTTGCACAGCCGCAACGCGCGTCAGCGACACCTTTCAATTGCACCGCCACCAGCTACGGCCTGCCACAGGACCGGTTGACGTTCGCAATCGGCAAGCTATAAAGCGAGCCGTGACAGGCTGATGTCAAAAGTTTGCTCGGGAAAACCACCGCCCGGCCAAAACGGCATCACATTCATGCCCGTTATCAGGAAGAGTGTCCGAGTGGTTTAAGGAACCGGTCTTGAAAACCGGCGTGCGGGAAACCGTACCGTGGGTTCGAATCCCACCTCTTCCGCCAAAAAAAACGGCCCAAATTCAGAAAAATAATCAAGAAAAATCAACAGTTTATGGAAGAGCAGGGATTCGAACGGATCTTAGAAATCTAATGTCCCGATTTTCTTTGAAACTTGCCAGAGAACATATACTGTCGCAGATAATAACGTGAGACGGGTTCTGCTACCGAGGGCACGCCCACAAACAGGATATCTTTGATTTTCATCAAGCTAAACGTTGTGTCGCTCGTTTTAAAGCACATCTTATTTGAAGTTATGGAGGAATTTAAATGCCCACGAACCTCATTATCACGATGCTCTTGAACGATTTGCCTGAAAATACGCCGTTGGGAACCGAGATTGCCACCATCTCCCCTGAAGGGTTGGGAGTCTCGATTACTTCAGCGGCGATCTCGTCATATGAGCGTGTCAATTATGGCGGCATGCTTGAAACGGAAAATTATCCATCCGACTTATTCGAGATCATTGGGGCGAAGATCGTCCTAAAATCCGCACTCGACTACGAGAAATATCCTGACAGCTTCCACGCTTATAAGGCTAATTTTACCGTAGACGCTACTTTCTCCGATGGCACAACCGGGAGAGCAATCGCAGGGCTTCAAGTTACGGACGTTATTGAGGAAGTCCGTGGAACTGGTCAAGCTGACAAAATCTTTGGCACCAATAGCATGGACTATATCATCACCGGATCGGGTAATGACCAAATCCGTGGCTCTGCTGGCAATGATGTGCTGTACGGCGGTACCGGGGGCGATAAGCTATGGGGCGGTGAAGACGCTGATACCTTCCTCTACAAAGCCATTAACGAAAGCACGCTGAAAAACCCCGACATCATCTACGATTGGCAGCATGTTGCCGGTGGTGGAACCCGTGATGTCATCGACCTACGTGCCATTGATGCTCGCTCCGACTATTCGGGTAACCAGCCTTTCAAATGGCTCGGTGCGAAAGACTTCAGTGGCAAAAAGGGCCAGTTGAACTACAAATATGAAAAGGACGGCGACACTCACGTCTACGGCGATCTGAACGGCGATAAGAAAGCTGATTTTGAGATAATTCTGGACGGCAAGATCAAGATGTATGCCGACGATTTCTTCCTCTGAACCCGGATAGCACGTCATTTCATCGAAAAGATGATTGGCGAAGTCGCTGAAATCAGAACGACAAGCCGCCAACTGAGGCGGCTTTTTTGTGCCCACTGGCTGCTACATTCCTGATGCATCGATTGCTGCATTTACGCTGGACGACTAATGCAAATTAAGCAACGAAAACAACGACGAAATTCACCCCATAGCTCTCACCTCTTCCGCCAGAACCTTTCCGCAACCTCGTTAAAAATTGCAGAAGTTTGCGTTGATGAGCGATTGTCGAAAACAATTACCGGTCGCTTTTTGGAGAGCAAGAAATCAGAAATAATTTCGAGCCAGACGCTCACGGCGGCAATGCGCCCATGCAGTCATGCTGCGGTGCTCTGGAACCAAGCCCGACCTTCGATCAACTCGCCAAATTAAGGAGCTTGCATTCGATCAACGTCGAAACGAGCGCGACCCTCTGCTCATCGCTGATTTCGCCTGGCAATTCGCGCACGAAAAAGCTGCCATTGTATGTAATGAACTCCAGAGCTGCACGGGCCGTCTGGTCAACAGCGAACACGGCTTCCC
This sequence comes from Rhizobium sp. Root1204, assembly GCF_001424965.1. NCBI lineage: Bacteria > Pseudomonadati > Pseudomonadota > Alphaproteobacteria > Hyphomicrobiales > Rhizobiaceae > Rhizobium > Rhizobium sp. Root1204. The sequence continues at coordinate 365,426 of NZ_LMCZ01000034.1, read as the reverse complement.
CCTCATTGCTCAAAAGTTCGACCATGTCGTCATCATCCTGCAGGTAGAAGGCGTGGCGGCGAGAATTGACGATGCGCCGATCCAGCGTGACATTTTTCTCGTCGTACCACAGGTCAGGCAGCGGCTCGCCGAACAACTCTTCGTACCGCTGCGCGAACATAGCCAGCGTGGAGGGCGTCATTTTAGGCAAGCCTTCTACCGTCGGCGCGGTACTGGGCGCATGCTGAATGTACTTTCCGAAATTTGCGCGGCAGTATTCGATATACTGACGTGTGAATAGAATGAACTGGTGCCAGATCTGATCGATTCTCAGCGAATACATACCCCATGCGACTGCGGGGCTGGACGCTGTCAAAACGAGGTAGCGCTTTACCTCGCGAAAGAGGGCTTCAGCCTCTTCGCGGGAACGGACGACGTCGTCTTTCAGCAGTTTCTCGGAAAGATAGGGGGCCTCGAACGCCAAAGCTTCGGCATGAACGTCCGCAGCACCTGATGCATTCTGCACGGCCATGGTCATTGAACTTGCGCCAGGCATTGGCAGGTGCAGGGCACGCATTGCGTTCCATCGCAGATAATGAAACAGGTGCAGGTATCGCGAGCCTGTGACCTTACTTTCATGCGAAGCCCTGCCCGCCGTACATCCGCCAAGGCGCCGTTCTGTCTCGGGAACGCCGCACCTTGTGCGCTCGTGGAGTTCGTCTGGCTGATTACCGCGTCTCGCCGGACCCAGACGGCGACCGCTCCGAGACTGGATTTAGGCAAGTCGGCAGTTGCGACGATGTCGCTTTCGGCGATCTCGATACCACCAGATAGGTCATTGAGCCGGAAAATCAGCTTTATGTGCCCCTCGCGGCGAGACGGCGCAACAAATCCGGTGAATGCAACGGCATTTTCGCTGCCCGCCTCCAGCAGGCGCGACACCAATGCGTTCGTCTTCAGCGCTTTTCCCGAATCCGGTTCCTTGGCCATCATGATCTCCTTGTGGCTTGCCAAGCTGCTGCGGCAATTAGACATGTCCGCGATCGCGATCGACATTAAGAAAACTTCATCTCTGGCAGAAAACGTGGCGATAGAACGCTCGACCCGCGCAATCAAACTGAGCCAGTTAGGTCACGCCACGTTTAAAACGGCATGCTTTCGTTTGGCGGCGAATCCAGCCGCCCTGTTTCACCCGGATAGGTTTCGGCTCCCTCTGAAATTGGATGAAACCAATTCTTTATATTCATCAATACTCACATATGCACGAAGTTGCGATGTTCGGCAACAGGTTGCATTGATCATCGTAGCGGCTTCCCCGAAAGCACGGGAGCAAATTCTGCTTTCTTTCCATGCAACTCCCTCTGGTTGATCGACCGGCATTCTCCTATGATCTGGGACAGGATGAGGGATCGACTGGTGTTACACCCAATCTACCGAAGAAGCTCTCACGCCATTGGCAAACCTCAAGAATTTAATTCAATAAATAAAAACAACCAATTGATATTAGTGTGTATTTGTAAAATACGAAAAACCTAACTCCAGTGAAAAACCATTTTCTCTCGACATACGTATCCTGTCTATCGCGATGGTCAGCAAGGAGATGGCAAATGATCCGGACATTCAAAGCCTGCGCATGCATTGCCATTCTCTTGGCTACGGCGCCGCTATCCCAGGCGGCGGAGCCTGTCGATACGGCCCAGTCGATCATCCAGAACCAGATCGAAGCCTTTCTCCACGATGATGCCGAGACGGCCTATTCTTTTGCCTCCCCGCAGATCAGGCAAAAGTTTCCAGACAAAAGCGTCTTCTTCGATATGGTCAAACGTAGCTATGCGCCGGTCTACCGCCCCGGCAATTTCGCCTTTGGGCGCAACAAGATCGAGAGCGGTACGGTGGTGCAGGAAGTGCTGATATCCGGGCCAGACGGCAAGGATTGGACGGCATTGTATTTTCTCGTCAGGCAACCCGATGGCACCTACAAAATCAACGGCGTACAGCTGCTTCGGCAAACGCCAGGCCCCGAAATTTAAACAACCGAAATAACGCAACTCTGCACTGTGGTGCATTGACGTTAACGCGCACGCTCCCTTAGACATAACAGCCTAATTAAGCCGGGAGAATTAAGCGTGAATTTGCCACTGCAGAAAGTTTGCGACATTTATGATCTCTTCGATCCGGAGATCGATAGTATCCTTCGGGACGATCTGAAATCCATTCCCTTCGGTTCGCGGCGTGCATGGGAGTTCGCAATGATCTTCCGGGCCTTGGCCCAAAAGGGTAAGTTGACCCCTGTGGCCCAGGGCCTTGCGATGGGTGCCGGGACAGAAAAGCTAATTTATGCGATTGTTCCACGCGTCGCGAAGACGATGGTTACCGATCTCTACCTGCCGAACAGCGGCTGGGTCGGCGTGCGCACGGACAATCCGCGCGATCTTATCCTGCAGAAGGCACCTTGGCCGATTGACGCGCAGAAGGTCGATGCCATGGCCATGGATATGCGTAAACTCGACTTTCCTGACGAGAGCTTCGATTTCTGCTGGTCGACGGGTTCCTTCGAGCACATCGGACGCGACGAAGATTTCCTCCGCCACTTTAGCGAAGTCGAACGTGTGCTGAAACCGGGGGGCGTCTACGCCTTCACCACCGCCATTACGTTTGGCGGCGTCACGGAGCCTATTCCACACAACTACTATTTCGATCCCAATCATCTGATTGACCTGATCCATGCATCGCCGCTGCATGCGGAACCGGTTTTCGATTGCTTCGTGCGCGATCACATCTTCAACCGCCCTCATCCCGAACGTCTCCAGGATTACGGGTTCGATCCTGGCAGGAAGTTCTCCAAGCCGATCGTCTCCTTCCGCCGCGGGATTCTTCTGGCGGCGAATGTGATGGTACTGACAAAGGACGCCAGCCGCGCGAAGGTGCGACCCGAGGTGCGTGGACTTGAGGAATCGCGCAAGCGCCTTACGAGCCAGGCAGACGGCTATCTGCGCGATCTCTGGTCGGAGTTCCAATATCTTCAGACAACAGCGGAAAAAGGCGGCCTGAGCATCCAGCCTCAAGTCTTTGGCAACGGCGCTGCGCTGATCGACGTCATCATTCCGAAGGGCGGTCCTGACAAGCTGAAATGGACCGTCAAGCATCGCCCGATTTCCGGGAGCGTGACCTGGGAAACGTTGCAGACAGGCAAGCTGACCGCGAATGACAGCACTTTCCGCTTCGAGACGAAACGCGATCGTCTGTACTCCATCAAGCTGTCAAATGCGGCAGGCGACCTCAGCCGCATCATCGTCAAGGCGAAATTAGCCTGAACTCAGCCTCTCAGAGTGGCGCCAGGTCTCCTTGGCGCCATTCTTCCTGCGTCTCTTCCATGAAGGCGGCATAGCGGCCCTCCTCGATTGCCGTGCGGATACCTGCCATCAATTCCTGGTAATAGGCCAGGTTGTTCCAAGTCAGCAGCATGCCACCCAGGCTCTCGTCGGCACGCACGAGATGATGCAGGTAGGCGCGCGAATAGTCGCGTGACGCCGGGCAGGCCGACTGATCGTCGAGCGGCCGGGTATCTTCCGCATGACGGGCATTGCGCAGGTTGACGCGGCCGCGCCGGGTGAACGCCAGGCCGTGACGGCCAGCGCGTGTAGGCATGACGCAATCGAACATGTCGATGCCACGGGCCACGGATTTCAGGATATCATCAGGGGTACCGACGCCCATCAGGTAGCGCGGCTTTTCTACCGACAGTTCCGGGCACGTGATGTCAAGCATGTCGAGCATGACGGCCTGCGGCTCGCCGACAGCAAGGCCGCCGATCGCATAGCCCTTGAGATCAAGCCCAGACAGCGCCTGTGCCGAACGGACACGCAGCGCCGGCACATCGCCGCCCTGAACGATACCGAACATCGCCTTGCCCGGCTGATCGCCAAAAGCAGTCTTGCAGCGGTCGGCCCAGCGAAGCGACATTTCCATTGCGCGTTCAATATCAGTGGGTTCTGCCGGAAGTCTCACACATTCATCGAGCTGCATCTGGATGTCGCTGTCGAGCAAACCCTGGATTTCGATCGAGCGCTCCGGCGACATGTGATGCAACGCACCATCGACATGGCTCTTGAAGGTCACGCCTTTTTCGTCAAGCTTGCGCAGGCCCGCGAGCGACATGACCTGGAAACCGCCGCTATCGGTCAGGATCGGATAGGGCCAACGGATCAGCTCATGCAGACCGCCCAAACGCGCCACGCGCTCCGGGCCTGGACGCAGCATCAGGTGATAGGTGTTGCCGAGGATGATATCGGCGCCGAGATCGCGGACCTGATCGAGATACATCGCCTTGACCGTGCCGACGGTTCCGACCGGCATGAAGGCCGGCGTGCGGATTTCGCCGCGCGGCATCGATACCGTGCCGCGACGGGCCTTGCCATCAGTTGCCTTGATGTTGAACTGAAAAGTCTCGGTCATGTTGCATCCCGGAAAAGCAGGCTGGAATCGCCGTAGGAATAGAATCGGTAGCCGGTTTCGATGGCGTGCTCGTAAGCGCGCCGCATGGTGTCCATGCCACTGAAGGCCGAAACGAGCATGAACAGCGTCGACTTCGGCAGATGGAAATTGGTCATCAGCATGTCGACGGCGCGGAAACGATAACCGGGCGTGATGAAAATGCCGGTCGGGCCGGACCATGGGCGGATGTCGCCATTCTCCTCAGCGGCACTCTCGATCAGCCGCAGCGAGGTGGTGCCGACACAGACGATGCGCCCGCCCCTCGCCCTGACGGCGTTCAGCCGTTCGGCCACGTCAGCGCTGACATGGCCGATCTCCTGATGCATGACGTGATCGTCGGTATCGTCAACCTTCATTGGTAGAAACGTGCCAGCGCCCACGTGCAGGGTGACGAAATGGCGCTCGACGCCAAGCGCATCCAGTGCCTCGAACAGGCGATCAGTGAAATGGAGGCCAGCAGTCGGCGCTGCAACGGCCCCATGTTCGCGCGCGTAAACCGTCTGGTAGTCGGTGCGGTCCTGCTCGTCTTCGGGGCGCTTGGAGGCAATATAGGGAGGCAGCGGAATATGGCCGACGGCAAGGATCGCTTCATCCAGCGCCGGGCCGGAAAGATCGAACCGCAGCGTCACCTCGCCTGCGTCGCCTTTCTCTTCAACAGTCGCGTCCAGCGCGCCTGTGAGACAGGTGTTGGTGCCGTGGCCGAATTCGATGCGATCGCCGGGCTTGAGACGTTTGGCGGGGCGCGCGAACGCCTTCCAACGGTCGGCAGCGATACGCATATGCAACGTCAGGGAAACCTGCGTGACGACATCCTCGCCGCGGCGGCGAATCCCCTCCAGTTGAGCTGGAATGACCTTGGTATCATTGAAAACGAGAGCATCACCCGGACGAAGGAAGGATGGCAGATCCACGACGCTACGATCGATCAGCTGATCGCTTTCTTGCGGCTGGACAACGAGCAGCCGGGCGCTGTCGCGCGGGCTTGCGGGCCTCAGCGCTATATTATCCTCGGGGAGATCGAAATCGAACAAATCGACGCGCATCAAAACTCTTCTTTAAACGGCAAACCCGCCCCGGCGCCTTTTCCAGGCGATCCGGGACGGGTTTTGGCAATAGCCTGAATTAGGCGTTGGCGGCAAGTTTCATCGACACGATGGTGTCAGGATCCTTGACGGGCTCGCCCCTCTTGATCTTGTCGACATTTTCCATGCCGGAAATGACCTGGCCCCAGACCGAATACTGCTTGTTCAGCCATGGGCTGTCGGTGAAGCAGATGAAGAACTGCGAATTGGCCGAGTTCGGCATCTGGCTGCGCGCCATCGAGCACGTGCCACGCACGTGGCTCATGTTGGAGAATTCAGCCTTGAGGTCCGGCTTGGAGGAGCCGCCCATCCCGGCGCGGGCCGGATTGAAGTCCTTGCCACCGGTCTTGCCGTACTGCACGTCGCCGGTCTGCGCCATGAAGTCGTCGATGACGCGGTGAAACACGACGCCGTCATAGGCGCCTTCGGCGCACAGTTCCTTGATGCGGGCAACGTGGCCCGGCGCCAGGTCCGGCAAAAGCTGGATGACGACCTGCCCCTTGGTGGTTTCCATGATGATGGTGTTTTCAGGATCCTTGATCTCTGTCACGGCCTTCTCCTTCTTGTTAAAGCGGGCGTTTCAAAACGCGATTACTTGCCGACCTTGACGCTGATCATCCGGTCGGGATCGGTGACGGAACCGTTGTTGGCTTCGTCGCCCTTCTTGATCTTGTCGACATTGTCCATGCCTTCGACGACCTGTCCGACCACCGTGTACTGGCCGTTCAGGAAGTCACCGGGGGCGAACATGATGAAGAACTGGGAATTGGCGGAATTCGGGTCCTGGCTGCGGGCCATGCCGACCGTACCGCGCGCAAACGGTACCTTGGAAAATTCAGCCTCGACGTTCGGCTTGGACGAGCCGCCCATGCCGGCCATCTCCGGCTTGAAATCCTTCTCCATATTGCCGTACTGGACATCGCCGGTCTGAGCCATGAAGCCCGGGATGACGCGGTGGAAGGCGACATTGTTGTAATCGCCTGCTTCGGTCAGTTCCTTGATGCGCGCGACATGCTTGGGCGCAACATCCGGCATCAGCTCGATGACGACCGGGCCGTCCTTCAGCGTGATGGTGATGTATTCCTTGGCCTGGGCGAAGGCATTGCTGGTCAGGGATGCGAGGACAACGGCGCCTGCGAAAGCGAGTTGGAGAATTTTCATATGAGCTCCCATGGAAATAAAAGAAAACGTCAGGATTTGCGTTTTGCGTTCAGGGCCGCATGAACGGCCTTGGGTACGAAGGCGCTGACATCACCGCCCATGGCAGCGATCTGGCGAACCAATGTGGCGGTAATGGGCCGCGAGGCCGTACCGGCCGGAAGAAACAGGGTCTGGATATCCGGCGCCATTTGCCGGTTCATGCCCGCCATCTGCATCTCATAATCGAGGTCCGTGCCGTCTCGCAAGCCGCGGACCAGAAGCGAAGCGCCATGTTTTCGCGCGGCATCGACAACGAGATTATCAAAGGAAACGACCGAGATATCGGCGGCCCTTTCAGGAAGGAATTCCTTGAGCGACTGCGCAATGAGGGCGGCGCGCTCTTCAAAGGAAAACAGTGGCGTCTTGCCAGGATGAACACCGATCGCAACGATAACCGCCGACGCAACATTCAGCGCCTGCACCAGCACGTCGAGGTGGCCGTTCGTCATCGGGTCGAAGGAGCCGGGATAAAAAGCAGTGGTCATCGCGCCTGTTTCCATTTCGAAGCCTTGTGTCACGGTCTGCGGGCAATCGCAAGGGAGCACGCTTGCCGCTCCACGTGTTCCCTTTGGAACAGCAGCCCGATGACATGAACGCTAAATGAAGAGTGTGTTCAAGGTTGTTTCAAGGACGGGCTTGTACATCGTCAAGTAGAGAACGGAACTTTTTCCAGTCAAGGCCGTTTACTGGCTGAAAGGATCACCGCTATGGCACTTATTCTTCTGTCTATGACCATGTTCTTTGTCATGCTTTTTGCAACGGCAAACGCGATCAGAAACGAAGCGCGCAATGACGGGCCTCACCTTAATCGTACGCGTTTGTTAAAGTAGAGGATGAACTACAATGGCCATCACAATGATGATCATATCGGCAGTGATCAGTATCGTGTTCCTGGTCGATTTCGCCAAAACAATTTTCGAACTTCAGCGCGACAGAAGCGCAATGAAAGCAATGAGCCGCGACGCCGGCGGTTTCAGCGTGTGACATTTTCAAAGTTCCACAGCGACAACCTCCAGTGCCGCTGTCATAAAAGCCGGACGGTTCCCCTGCCAGTCCGGTTTTTCTTTGCCTTAATCAGCCCTGATGACGGCGGTTTGTATCACTGCTGCGCAAAGCCCGGGGTAAAAGAAAAAGCCGGGCGATGCGATCACCCGGCTTTTTGTAATAATGGGACGAAAGATTTTACTCTTCCGTTGCAGCCGGCGGATCGATGGCCGGAGCATCGTCATCCGGCGTCTCAGCCTGGCCCGCGGCGTCCTCGTCCTCTTCTGCTTCAGGCTCGCTGATACGCTCGACCGAGACGACCTTTTCGTCCTTGGCAGTGGAGAAGATGGTCACGCCCTTGGTGGCACGGCTTGCAAGCCGGATGCCGCTAACCGGAACGCGGATCAACTGGCCGCCATCGGAAACGAGCATGATCTGGTCATTGTCTTCGACCGGGAAGGCCGCGACCAGTTCGCCGATTTCTCCGGTCTTCGAGGTATCCGTCGCGCGGATACCCTTGCCGCCACGGCCCGATGTACGGAAGTCGTAGGTGGAGGAGCGCTTGCCAAAGCCCTTGACGGAGACCGTCAGCACGAACTGTTCGCGTGCCTTGAGTTCCTCATAACGGGCGTCGTCGAGCTGACCTTCTTCGGTGACTTCCTCGCCGACGAGCGCGATTTCCTCGTCCTCGCCGGTTGCCGCGCGCCGTTCGGCGGCAGCGCGTTTCAGGTAGGCTGCCCGTTCCCACGGCTCGGCATCGACATGGCCGACGATGGTCATCGAGATGATCCGGTCGCCCTCGCCGAGCGTGATGCCGCGAACGCCGATCGAGTTGCGGCCAGCAAAGACGCGAACATCATCAACCGAGAAGCGGATGCACTGGCCGAGTGCCGTCGTCATCAGCACATCGTCATGTTCGGTACAGGTTTCGACGGAGAGGATTTCGTCACCCTCTTCATCCAGCTTCATGGCAATCTTGCCGTTGCGGTTGACCTGGACGAAATCCGACAGCTTGTTGCGGCGAACCGTTCCACGCGTCGTCGAGAACATCACGTCGAGGTTTTCCCACGTCGCCTCATCCTCGGGCAGCGGCATGATCGTGGTGATGCGTTCGCCGGGCTCCAGCGGCAACATGTTGATCAAAGCCTTGCCGCGCGATTGCGGTGTACCGACCGGCAGGCGCCAGACCTTCTCCTTGTAGACGATGCCGCGCGAAGAGAAGAACAGCATTGGCGTGTGGGTGTTGGCAACGAACAGGCGCGTGACGAAATCCTCGTCGCGCGTCGCCATGCCGGAGCGGCCCTTGCCGCCACGGCGCTGGGCCCGGTAGGTCGCCAGCGGCACGCGCTTGATATACCCGAGGTGAGACACGGTGATGACCATATCCTCCTGGGCAATCAGGTCTTCGTCATCCATATCGAGACCGCCTTCGACGATCTCTGTGCGGCGCGGTGTACCGAACTCGTCGCGAACGGCAATCAGTTCGTCCTTGACGATGGTCATGATGCGAATGCGTGACGACAGGATATCGAGATAATCGCTGATCTCGGCGCCGATCTTGTTCAGTTCGTCGCCGATTTCATCGCGGCCAAGGGCCGTCAGGCGGGCCAGACGCAATTCGAGAATCGCCCGGGCCTGCTCTTCGGACAGGTTATAGGTGAGGTCCTCGTTGATACGGTGGCGCGGATCGTCGATCAGACGGATCAGGCTTTCGACATCCGATGCCGGCCAGCGGCGTGTCATCAATTGTTCGCGGGCGGTGGCCGGATCCGGCGCCTCCCGGATCAGCTTGATGATCTCGTCGATATTTGCAACGGCGATGGCAAGACCGACCAACACATGCGCGCGTTCGCGCGCCTTGCGCAGCAGGTATTTGGTGCGGCGGCTGATGACTTCCTCGCGGAACGCAACGAAAGCGCGCAGCATGTCGAGCAGCGTCATCTGCTCCGGCTTGCCGCCGTTCAACGCAACCATGTTGCAACCAAACGAGGTCTGCAGCGGCGTGTAGCGATAGAGCTGGTTGAGGATGACCTCGGCATTGGCGTCGCGCTTCAGTTCGACGACGACACGGTAACCCTGGCGGTCGGATTCGTCGCGAAGGTCGGAAATACCCTCGATGCGCTTGTCCTTGACCAGTTCGGCCATCTTCTCGATCATCGTCGCCTTGTTCACCTGATAGGGAACTTCGGTGATGATGATCTGCTCGCGGTCGCCGCGCATCGGCTCGATGGTGGCGCGGCCGCGCATGATGACCGAGCCGCGGCCCGTCTCATAGGCAGAACGGATACCGGAGCGGCCAAGAATGAAGGCACCGGTCGGGAAGTCCGGCCCCGGAATGATCTCCATCAGCTGCGGCAGTTCAAGGCCAGGCTCGTCAATCAGCGCGATACAGCCGTTGATCACTTCGATCAGATTGTGTGGCGGGATATTGGTCGCCATGCCGACGGCGATGCCGCCTGCCCCGTTGACCAGAAGGTTCGGGAACTTCGCAGGCACGACGGACGGCTCGCTCAGCGTACCATCGTAGTTGTCGCGAAAATCGACCGTTTCCTTGTCGAGATCGTCGAGCAGCGCATGGGCGGCCTTTTCAAGCCGGCACTCGGTATAACGTTCGGCCGCCGGCGGATCGCCGTCGATCGAGCCGAAATTGCCCTGACCGTCGATCAGCGGCAGCCGCAGCGACCAAGGCTGCGCCATACGGGCGAGCGCATCATAGATCGCCGAGTTGCCGTGCGGATGGAATTTACCCATCACGTCCCCGGTTACGCGGGCGCATTTGACGTATTTCTTGTTCCAGTCGATGCCCAGTTCGCTCATCCCGAACAGGATGCGCCGGTGCACGGGCTTCAGACCATCGCGGACATCGGGAAGAGCACGGCTGACGATAACGCTCATGGCGTAATCGAGATACGAGCGCTGCATTTCCTCCATGATGGAAATGGGCTCGATGCCTGGTGGGTTCTTGCCGCCGCCTGGTGTGCTTTGTTCAGTCAATTTCGATCACGATCTTTGTTCAGAATCAGACAGATTTTTATAGCCGAATGCGTTGGCGAGCGCCAATTTCGGGGCCGGGTTGTGAACAGCCTTTTAGGCTCATCGTCGCTCTTGCAGGCATTTGCAAGGCAAAAGCGGCTAAACGGTGAAGGACAGGTCTTTCATTCAGCGATCCCCTCGCCTAACAATTCATCAGACGGTCATCATAAACAAGGCCGCGAGGGGAATGGGATGTCTCATATCGACCTTTTGATCAATGCGCTGACCACGATCCTGGTCACCATCGATCCGCCCGGCCTTGCGCCGATCTTCCTGAGCTTGACTGTCGGCATGAGCCGTCAGGAGCGCTTTCTGGTGGCGCGGCGTGGCACGCTGATCGCTTTTTTCATCCTGTCGGCGTTCGCTTTGTTCGGAAGTAGTATACTTGGCCTGCTCGGTATTTCCATCGGCGCCTTCCGGATTGCCGGCGGCCTGCTGCTGTTCTGGATCGCCTTCGAAATGATCTTCGAGAAGCGCAACGAGCGCAAGGAAAAGACCGGCGAAACTGCCATCACCCGCGATCACATTCACAATATCGCGGTTTTCCCGTTGGCATTGCCGCTGATTGCCGGCCCCGGCGCCATCTCGGCGACGATCCTGTTGTCCGGTTCGTTTTCGGCAACCATCGACCGTGTGCAGCTGATCCTGGTCATCGCCTTCTGCCTGGCCGTCCTGTTTGCCTCGCTCGTCATCGCCGAACGCATCGACCGGTTTTTAGGCGTCACCGGCCGCGCCATCCTGACACGCCTGCTCGGCGTCATCCTCGCGGCCTTGGCGGTGCAGTTCGTCGTCGATGGCGTCAAATCGACAATGGGGTTGTGATCACGCTCGATTGTGGCAGGTCCCATTGACGAAAAAGGCCCGGTTTCCCGGGCCTTTTTGACTGTAGATCGTTTGGATCAGAACGGAATATCGTCGTCCATATCGCGCGAAAAATTCCCGCCGCTGCTGCTGCTGCTGCCGCGGCCCGATGGAGCCGAAGACGGGCGATCGTAGTCGCCGCCATAGTTGCTGGAACCGCCGCCGACATTGCCACCGTAATCCGAGCCACCGCGGCCACCACCGGCACCCTGTCCGTCACCACGGCCGCCGAGCATGGTCAGCGTCGAGTTGAAGCCCTGCAGCACCACTTCCGTCGAATAACGGTCCTGGCCATCCTTGTCCTGCCATTTGCGGGTCTGCAGCTGGCCTTCGACATAGACCGTCGAGCCCTTCTTCAGATATTGCTCAGCAACCTTGCAGAGACCTTCGTTGAAGATCACCACACGATGCCATTCGGTCTTTTCCTTGCGCTCGCCGGAATTGCGGTCGCGCCAGCTTTCCGAAGTCGCAATGTTGAGGTTGGCGATCGGCTTGCCGTCCTGCGTGCGCCGGATTTCCGGGTCTGCCCCGAGGTTACCGATCAAAATCACCTTGTTGACACTGCCTGCCATCTTGCTTTTCCCGCTATCCTGCCAGACCTTGCGGCCCGGCTTCCAAATTCAGAGCGCGCATCTTAGCGGCTGATGGCCAAGCATACGCCCCTTTGCATCCTGTCATCCACAACAGTTTTCAAAATTCGTTCTTTCTTTGTTCTAATAAATCCGTAATATCCTGTCAACCGACTCGGGAAGGCTGACTGTTTTTCGGATTGCGCCTCGACATGCGCTGTGCCGTACTTAAATAGAAGCTTTCAAATGCAGATACAAAGCTGGGCACGATGAGCAAACTCGAGACCATTTCCATCCGCGGCGCGCGCGAACACAATCTCAAGGGCATCGACCTCGATTTGCCGCGCAACAAGCTGATCGTCATGACCGGCCTATCGGGCTCCGGAAAATCGTCGCTTGCCTTCGATACGATCTATGCGGAAGGGCAGCGGCGTTATGTCGAGAGCCTGTCGGCCTATGCCCGCCAGTTCCTTGAGATGATGCAGAAGCCGGATGTCGACCAGATCGACGGCCTGTCCCCGGCCATCTCGATCGAGCAGAAGACCACCTCGCGCAATCCGCGCTCGACGGTGGGCACGGTCACCGAAATCTACGACTACATGCGCCTTCTCTTCGCCCGCGTCGGCGTGCCCTATTCGCCCGCCACCGGCCTGCCGATCGAAAGCCAGACAGTCAGCCAAATGGTCGATCGCGTCGTCGATTTCGGCGAAGGCACCCGTCTTTATATTCTCGCGCCGATCGTGCGTGGCCGCAAGGGCGAGTACAAGAAAGAACTTGCCGAGCTGATGAAGAAGGGGTTTCAGCGTGTCAAGATTGACGGGCAGTTTTACGAGATCGCCGAGGCACCGGCGCTCGACAAGAAATACAAGCATGACATCGACGTTGTCGTCGACCGTGTCGTCGTGCGCCCCGACCTGACGACGCGCCTCGCTGACAGTCTGGAAACCTGCCTGACGCTGGCCGACGGCCTGGCGATTGCCGAATTTGCCGACAAGCCGCTGCCGCCTGAGGAAACCGCAGCTGGTGGCGCGGCCAACAAGTCGCTCAACGAAACGCATGAGCGTGTGCTGTTTTCCGAAAAATTCGCCTGCCCCGTATCCGGCTTCACCATTTCGGAGATCGAGCCGCGGCTGTTCTCGTTCAACAATCCGTTCGGCGCCTGCCCGACCTGCGATGGACTTGGTAGCCAGCAGAAGATAGACGAAGCACTCATCGTCCCGGAACCCGACAAGACGCTGAAGAGCGGTGCCATCGCACCCTGGGCAAAGTCGTCATCCCCCTATTACAATCAGACGCTCGAAGCGCTTGGCAAAGCCTTCGGTTTCAAGCTGTCGAGCAAATGGACCGATCTTTCCGACGAAGCCAAGCACGCCATCCTACAGGGCACCGAGGAGAAGATCAGCTTTCATTACGAGGACGGCGCCCGCTCCTACAACACGACCAAGAATTTCGAAGGCATCGTGCCCAATCTGGAGCGGCGCTGGAAGGAGACCGACAGCGCCTGGGCACGTGAGGAAATCGAACGCTACATGTCGGCAGCCCCCTGCCCGTCCTGCAACGGTTTCCGCCTGAAGCCCGAAGCACTCGCCGTTAAGATCAACAAGCTGCACATCGGCGAAGTCACGCAGATGTCAATCCGCGTCGCACGCGACTGGTTCGACGTCCTGCCTGAACATATGAACGCCAAGCAGAACGAGATCGCGGTGCGCATCCTAAAGGAAATTCGCGAGCGGCTGCGCTTCCTCAACGATGTCGGGCTGGAATATCTGAGCCTCTCGCGCAATTCCGGCACCCTGTCGGGCGGCGAAAGCCAGCGCATCCGGCTCGCCTCACAGATCGGCTCCGGCCTGACTGGTGTACTCTATGTTCTCGACGAACCGTCGATCGGCCTGCACCAGCGCGACAACGCCCGCCTGCTCGATACGCTGCGGCATCTGCGCGATATCGGCAATACGGTGATCGTCGTCGAGCATGACGAGGATGCGATCATGACGGCCGATTATGTCGTTGATATCGGTCCGGCTGCCGGTATTCATGGCGGCGAAGTGGTGGCACAAGGCACGCCGCCGGAAGTTCTTGCCAATCCGAACTCGCTGACCGGGAAATATCTCTCCGGCGAACTGTCGGTCGCGGTTCCGGCAGAGCGGCGCAAGCTGAAAAAGAAAAAGGAAATCACGGTCGTCGGCGCCCGCGCCAACAACCTGAAGAACGTCACGGCGTCGATCCCGCTCGGCGTGTTCACGGCTGTCACCGGCGTGTCGGGCGGCGGCAAATCAACCTTCCTGATCGAAACGCTCTACAAGGCAGCCGCCCGCCGCATCATGGGTGCGCGCGAAAATCCGGCCGAGCATGACCGGATCGACGGGTTCGAGCACATCGACAAGGTCATCGACATCGACCAGTCGCCGATCGGCCGCACGCCGCGCTCCAACCCGGCCACCTATACCGGCGCGTTCACGCCAATCCGCGACTGGTTTGCCGGCCTGCCGGAAGCCAAGACCCGCGGCTATCAGCCGGGCCGCTTCTCCTTCAACGTCAAGGGCGGCCGTTGCGAAGCCTGTCAGGGCGATGGCGTCATCAAGATCGAGATGCACTTCCTGCCGGATGTCTATGTCACCTGCGACGTCTGCCACGGCAAGCGCTACAACCGCGAAACGCTCGACGTGCATTTCAAGGGCAAGTCGATCGCCGACGTGCTCGATATGACCGTCGAGGAGGGCGTCGAGTTCTTCGCCGCCGTTCCCGCCGTGCGCGACAAGCTGCAGGCGCTGCAAGGCGTTGGCCTCGGCTATATCAAGGTCGGGCAGCAGGCCAACACCCTGTCGGGCGGCGAGGCACAGCGCGTCAAGCTAGCCAAGGAACTGTCTAAGCGTTCGACGGGCCGCACGCTCTACATTCTCGACGAACCGACCACCGGCCTGCATTTCCATGACGTCGCCAAGCTTCTGGAAGTGCTGCACGAACTGGTCAACCAGGGCAATTCGGTCGTTGTCATCGAGCACAATCTCGAAGTCATCAAGACAGCCGACTGGGTGATCGATTTCGGTCCGGAAGGCGGTGATGGTGGCGGCGAAGTGATCGCCGCGGGTACGCCAGAAGATATCGTCAAGGAGAAGCGCTCCCATACCGGCGCCTTCCTCAAGGAACTTCTGGAGCGGCGGCCGATCCGCAAGATGGCGGCGGCGGAATAAGGGATACGGGGAGAGGAAAGCGCATGTCGACATCAGGCACAATCCGCTGCGGCATTGGCGGCTGGACCTTCGATCCTTGGGAAGGAACGTTTTATCCGGAGACGCTGGCGAAGAAGCGGCAGCTGGAATATGCCAGCAGCCAGCTGAAAGCCATCGAAGTCAACGGCACCTATTACGGCTCTCAAAAGCCGGAAACATTCGCCAAATGGGCGTCGGAAGTGCCGGACGACTTTGTCTTCTCGCTGAAAGCCAGCCGCTTTGCCACCAACAAGAAGGTGCTGGCGGAAGCCGGTGAATCGATCGGCAAATTTCTCGGCCAGGGACTGACGGAACTCGGACCGCATCTCGGACCGATCCTCTGGCAGTTCATGCCAACCAAGAAATTCGATGCCGATGATTTTGGTGCGTTTCTAGCGCTGCTACCGGAGAAGCAGGACGGCCTGACGCTGCAACATGTCGTGGAAGTACGGCATGATTCTTTCTGCACGCCGGAATTCACCGCCTTGCTTGCCAAGCATAAGGTTGCTGTCGTCTGCGCAGACCATTTCGACTATCCGATGATCGCCGACGTCACTAGTGATTTCGTCTATACACGTCTTCAGACCGGCAGCGATGACGTCAAAACCTGCTATGATGAAAAACGCCTCGATCTCTGGGCTGAACGGCTGAAGATCTGGGCAGCAGGCGGCGATGTCAGTGATCTCGCGCATGCCGATCCCGGCCACAAGCCGGAAAAGAAGCCGCGCGACGTGTTTGCCTTCTTCATCACCGAGGGCAAGGTCAATGCCCCGAACGGCGCGCAGGCGCTGCAGAAGCGGGTGAACTGATCAGCGGACTGGCGGCAACGGCCCGATCGCTGCGGCGAGATCGTCTGCAGTCAAGCCCTCGCCTGCCTTAGCGCCTGCCTGGCCGTGTCTCCAGACGCCAGCGGCGGCCGCTTCAAAGGCCGGCATGCCCTGCGCCAGGTGTGCGCCGATGATGCCAGCGAGCGTATCGCCCGATCCCGCCGTCGCCAGCCACGGAGGCGCATTGGCGTTGATTGCGGCGCGGCCGTCTGGTGCCGCAATGACCGTATCGGCGCCTTTGTAGACAATCACGGCATGGCTGCGTTTCGCAGCCGCGAGGGCACGATCAATCTTCGAGAGCGTCTGGTCGGCGTCGATATCGGCAAACAGCCGGGCGAACTCGCCCTCGTGCGGGGTCATCACCAGCCGGGGTTCGCCACCGGAAAAGGCGTTGAAAAGTGGGGCTGGATCATCCTTGAACGCGGTAATCCCGTCGGCATCAAGCACCAGCGCCCTGTCGCAGAGCATTAGAGTATATTGCCGCGCCTTCTCCAGATCGCCAAATCCCGGGCCAAGCACGAAGGCGCTGATACGCCTGTCGGCAAGCCAGTCGGACAGAGCGGCGGCATCCTCGATCTGCTTCAGCATGACGGCGGTCAGATGAACTGCATTGGCGGTGAGCGCTGCAGAGGCGGACGCCACCGTCACCAATCCGGCGCCCGCCTTCAACCCAGCCGCAGCCGAAAGCCGTGCCGCCCCGGTCGAAAGCGACCCGCCTGAAAAGATTGCGAGATGGCCACGCTTGAATTTATGGGCCGAGGGATCAAGGATATGGGCCAGTCCGGCCCAGAGATGCGGGCCATTTTCGCAAAGCCCGCTTGTATGGTTGAGCAGAATACGTTCGGGTATGCCGATATCGAACACCTCAAGACTGCCGCACAATGTGCGTCCCGGCAACAGCAGATGCCCCGGCTTTCGCGCCATGAATGTGACGGTATGCCCGGCTCGAAAGCTCTCGCCGAGCACCTGCCCGGTGAGGCCATCAAGACCGGACGGCAGGTCAACAGCGATAACGGGAATTCCGGCCCGACCCACGGCCTGCATCACCAAAGCTGCGTCATCCGGAACGGCACGGGACAAGCCGGCGCCAAACAAGGCGTCAATGACAACATCTCCAGGTTCGGGCTGGTAGGCCGCAAGTGTTTCAACACTTTTTGCCCACTGCGCATGGGCGCGGGCTGCATCGCCCGTAAGGCGGGCGCTGCAGCCCAATGCGTGAACGGCGACCTCCGCGCCGCTTCGCTGCAACGCGGCAGCGGCGATATAACCATCGCCGCCATTATTGCCAGGCCCGCAGAGAACGACAAACCGCAGCGCCTGTGGATAAAGCCGCAGGGCAGCTGCGGAAACGGCCAGCCCCGCCGATGTCATCAATCCAAAACTGTCGATCCCGGATACTGCCGCATCGCTGTCGATCGCGGACATTTCCGTAGGAGTGATAATGGATACTGTGCGGTCGAAGGACATGCCTCAAAATGCCCGCAAGCAGAAGAGCCGACAAGCTTAAAACGCGATCTTACTTTGTTTACTTTTTAGGCATTTGCACAGAATCCGCACTGACCTGTGCTGGCTTCCGCAGCAACAGCCAATGCACCCTGAGGACAAAGCGCGTTCAGGCAGAAAAATTCATAAAAAATAGGCAAATGACGCTGTTTATTCCGGAGAAAGAGATATGATCATCGCAGCTGAGGGTGTTTTAACCCGAAACAGCATCGCATTTGCCATATCTGGCATATAAAATGCATATTGAGGGCGAGCGGGCATAAGCCTGCCATAACGGGAGAAGCGGAGAGATATTTTCTCATGAAAAAGATCGAAGCGATCATAAAGCCTTTCAAGCTGGACGAAGTGAAGGAAGCCCTTCAGGAAGTTGGCCTGCAAGGGATCACCGTCACCGAAGCCAAAGGCTTTGGGCGCCAGAAGGGTCACACGGAGCTTTATCGTGGGGCAGAATACGTTGTTGATTTTCTCCCGAAGGTGAAAGTTGAAGTCGTATTGGCTGACGAAAATGCGGAGGCCGTGATCGAGGCCATACGGAATGCCGCGCAGACCGGACGTATTGGCGACGGAAAAATCTTCGTCTCCAATATCGAAGAGGTCATCCGCATCCGTACCGGCGAAACCGGCATCGACGCCATCTAATCCGCCTAACCGGTTCGGTTTAGGCCTACCTCGTCATCTCAAAAGAGGGACTTTCAAAACATGACGACTGCAAGTGATATCCTCAAGCAAATCAAGGAAAACGACGTCAAGTTCGTTGATCTGCGCTTCACCGATCCGAAGGGCAAGCTGCATCATCTGACCATGGACATCGGCTGTGTCGACGAAGACATGTTCGCCGATGGCGTCATGTTCGACGGCTCGTCGATCGGCGGCTGGAAGGCCATCAACGAGTCCGACATGGTGCTGATGCCGGATCCGGCGACCGTCCACATGGATCCCTTCTTTGCGCAATCGACGATGGTTATCGTCTGCGACATTCTCGACCCGGTCTCCGGCGAAGCCTATAACCGCGATCCGCGCGGCATTGCCAAGAAGGCCGAAGCTTACCTGAAGGCATCCGGCATCGGCGACACCGTCTATGCAGGCCCTGAACCCGAATTCTTCGTCTTCGACGACGTCAAATACAAGGCCGATCCGTACAATACCGGCTTCAAGCTCGACTCATCCGAGCTGCCGTCGAACGACGATACCGATTACGAGACCGGCAACCTCGGCCATCGCCCGCGCGTCAAGGGCGGCTACTTCCCGGTTCCGCCGGTCGATTCGTGCCAGGACATGCGCTCCGAAATGCTGACGGTGCTCACCGAGATGGGCGTCACCGTCGAAAAGCAGCATCACGAAGTAGCGGCCGCCCAGCATGAACTCGGCGTGAAGTTCGACACGCTCGTTCGCAGCGCCGACAAGGTGCAGATCTACAAGTACGTCGTCCACCAGGTCGCCAATGCCTATGGTAAGACGGCAACCTTCATGCCCAAGCCCATCTTCGGCGATAACGGTTCGGGCATGCACGTCCACCTGTCGATCTGGAAGGACTCAAAGCCGCAGTTCGCCGGCGATGAATATGCCGGCCTGTCGGAGAGCTGCCTGTTCTTCATCGGCGGCATCATCAAGCATGCCAAGTCGATCAACGCCTTCACCAACCCGACGACCAACTCCTACAAGCGTCTCGTTCCGGGCTACGAAGCCCCGGTTCTGCTGGCGTACTCGGCCCGCAACCGCTCGGCTTCTTGCCGCATTCCATTCGGCACGGGTCCGAAGTCCAAGCGCGTCGAAATCCGCTTCCCCGATCCGCTGGGCAACCCCTATCTCGGTTTCGCCGCCATGCTGATGGCCGGTCTCGATGGCATCAAGAACAAGATCCATCCTGGCAAGGCGATGGACAAGGATCTCTATGACCTGCCGCCGAAGGAACTGAAGAAGATCCCGACCGTCTGCGCTTCGTTGCGCGAGGCACTGGAAAGCCTGGACAAGGATCGCAAGTACCTGACCGCCGGTGGCGTCTTCGATGATGACCAGATCGATTCCTACATCGAACTGAAGATGGTCGAAGTCATGCGCTACGAAATGACCCCGCACCCGGTCGAATTCGACATGTACTACTCGGCCTAACAGCCGGATTACGGTCCCGCCTTTGGTGGGTCCGGACGATCAATGTAAAAAGCCGGATTCGCGAGAATCCGGCTTTTTTGTTCTTGGATTTTTGACCAGGTTATTGTTTTTTCAGCCGCTGTTTCAGCAGATTGAGATATTCCTCGTTGCCGTCCTGCGCTTGTTCTGCTGCCGCTGGCGCCTTGCATGCAGGCTTGTAGTCGAGCGCCATGCCGGCCTTGACGCAGACGCCGACCTGCCAGCCGGGCGGCAGCGCCGTCAGATCGGCATCCTTCCATTTCGGATGGCCGCTCGCCTGCAGCTTGTCGAGATTGTTGAGGATAAGGTTGGAGAACTCCGAGACCGCCTTGCAGCTTTCGCGCTGATAGGCGTTGCGCTTGACGTCGTAATCATAGGTCATCATCACGGCCTTGACCGCGATCAGCTCGACCGGTTCCTTCTGGAAAGCATAGGTTCCACCGTCGATCCGCGACGGTGTGTAGGTCGCCAGAAGCGGCGCTTCGGTAATCGGCACGAGATGGAATTTCGCGCCGTCGATCGGATTGTTCTTGAACAGCGCTGCCGGTGCGCCGGCGACGTAGAAGAAGGCATCGATCTCACCAGCGAGAAGTTTTGGCAGGGCTGCGTCCGGATTGAGCGGCACCCGCTCTCCGGTCTTCACCTGCAGGATGTCGAGAACCAGCGAGGACGTCAGAAATGTGCCGCTGTCCTTGACGCCGACGGCCACTTTCTTGCCCGCCAGATCGCCCATGTCCTTGACATCTGTGCGGGCGAGAACATGGATTTCCTCATTGTAGAGCGGATACATGATGCGGACGCCACGAACGGCTTGCTGCACTTCCGGGTCATCGGCCTCGAATGTTTTCAGATATTCAAGCACATCGCTCTGGACGATGCCGAACTGGGTATTCCTGCTGTTGCGCACGCCGACGAAATTCTCGAGCGATCCAGCCGATTCCTTGACGTTGAGTGTCAGGCTGCAGGACTTGCCGAGGGCTGCAATATCGCGCCCGATCTGGATGTAGGTACCCTGCGGCCCGCCGGTCATGATGTTCTTTTCGAACTCGGCTGCCGATACCGGAGTAAGCGCGAGCGCTGTCAGCATCGTCGCGGCCACAAAAGCCTGTCGGAACATCATGTTTCTCCCCGTAAGGCGACCGCCAAGCTGGCGGATACCGGTTGTCAGCAATCACTCTTGAAATCACGCATCAGGTTGCGCATCAGGACCAGCGGCACCTTGTCAAAGACGCTCTCCAGCGCATCCGTAACACAAGCCCCTGATACCAGCTGGTTTTTCAGCCGCTGCTTCTTCTCGTCATCTAGGAAACCCATGCCGCGCGTCGTGCCAATGATGTTGTCCACCATCAACCGGTCACGCGGCACCAATTCGACGCTTGGGGCCGGCTGACCAGTCTCCGGCACAGGCTTGCCGGTCACAGGCGCATTGGATGGCGTTTCGGCAGTCATTCCGGCTGCGGCTTCGAGTTGCTTTTGCAGCGCCTCAACTTTGCGGCGTTCTTCGCCAAGGCTCTGTTCCAGCGTCTTGATCTGCGCGTCGCGGGCAAGTTCAAGCGGCGACTTGAGTGCCGAAGGTTGTTTCCCGGCTTCCGTCACCTTCTGGTCCAATGCTTTTTGCGCTGCTATCGCATTGGCCGTTGCCTTTTCGAGACCCGCCTTCAAGCTGTTTAGCTGATTGTTCAGGGCAAGTTTGTCGGCGCCAAGATTTTGCGCCTGCGTTCTGGCGTCGGTAAGATCATCCCTGGCTGCGCTCAACTGCGCGTTCAGCCCGGCAATCGTCGCCGTAAAATCATCGGAGGCAGATTTGGACGCGGTCTTTTCGGTTAAAAGCAGTTTTTCAAGCGCCGAAATATCCGCATCGCGCTTGTCCAGCAGCCGGGTGAGCTTCGGAACCTCGTTCAGTTTCAGCTCGGCATAGTCTTTTTCCAACTCCTCGGCCCAGTTCCCGGAATTCTTTTTGAAATTGACGAGGTCGTTGTTCGCCTTGTCTCGCTGCGCCGTGACTTCGGCGAGTTCGGTTGTGAGTGAGGCCGTGCTGGTCTTCAACGCGGCAATTTCGGTTTGCATCGCCTGCCGGGCAAACCAGAAATAGCCACCGGCAGCAATCAGCGCCACGCAAAGTACAGCCGGCAAGACGAGGCCGGACGAGCCGCGGCCGCGTGTCGCCTGTTGGTCCCTACCCCACTGATTGCTCATGCTTTATCCGCCACCGAAGAACTCCTCTTGTTTGAGGTACGATGATTTTCCCGGAGAGGCAAGCAACGGCGCGCGGCGACGCCGCCTTGCGTCTATCCATGACGTTTAGCGCCCGCGCCACGTCTGAGCGTAACACTTGATGTTTGAGGAAAAACCACCACATACTACAGCGAAAGGAACCTAACATGATGAAACAAAGAGACGCAAAATTTCAGATTGGACAGGTTGTTCGCCATCGCGTGTTTCCATTCCGTGGCGTCATTTTCGATGTCGATCCGGAATATGCCAACACCGAGGAATGGTGGAATTCAATTCCCGCTGAAGTCCGCCCGACCAGGGATCAGCCGTTTTACCACCTGCTCGCCGAGAATGAGGAAACGGAATACGTTGCCTATGTCTCCGAACAGAACCTCATTTCGGACGAGAGCGGAAAGCCCTTGCGTCATTCCCAAGTGAACGCATTTTTCGATCCGGAGACTGTCGGCCAGTACAAGCCGAAAGCGGTTGTCCAGCACTGAGGTAAGCCATCCGGTAAGGCTTTGCCTGAAAAACAAAAAGCCGCCGCGAGATTGTCGCGGCGGCTTTTTGTTTGATGGCACAGGCAATCAGTTTGCGGTGGCAGCCTTCTGGGCGTCTTCCAACTTCTTGCGGGCGTCTTCAGCCTTCTTCTGCATTTCTTCCTGCAGCAGGCGCTGGCGCTCTTCGAGCTTGGACTGTTCGATCGGCTCGCCGTCGAAAACGCCGGTGAAGCCACCGAGCGAAATCTTGATCGGATTCGGCGCACGCTGGAAGTTAACCGACGTGAACACGACTTCGCCGCCCTTCTTCAGGCTGGCCAGAACGGCATCGCTGAGGGGCACTTCGGCAACGCACTTGTCAGGCATGCAGATAGCGTAGTCGAGCTTGGCGCCCTTGCCACCGTCGATCTGCATCTGGATGCCCGGCGGGATCAGGCGTGCGGATGGAACCGACACCTGCAGAACCTTGCGGTTGACCTTGCCCTGAACGCTGATCAGGCCGACGGCAGTAATCAGCTGACCATTGCTGGCCGTCAACAGATTCTGCACGATGCAGACATCATTGTCTTCCTGCTTGGTGCAGACCTTGAACCAGCCCTGCGGCGGGCGGGCGGCGCCGGCAGCAGCCTGCTGTGCAAAAGACGCGGCCGGCATCGCGGCAACAGCAACTGCGCCGGCAAATGCCGACAAAGCAGCCTTTTTGGTGAAGTTCGACTTGAAGATCATAATGATACCCGTCTCCTGAATTCCGGTGTCTGAGCGGTCTTAAAGACGCTCGTGATCAATGGTCAGCTGCCCGCTCTCCTGTTGGGCAAATGAGGCAATTGCATGACCCTCGTCTCCGGGAACACCTGTTACAGCGAGCGGCGACGGATATCCAGCCTCTCCGCCATTTTTTTGCATTCCGTCCTTGGGCCGGTATCGGCTTTTAAAGTATCGGTTGGTTGGAAATGCTGATCAACGTGTTAATTTGCCGTGATTCACGAGATGACGACAGCAGGAGGCGGGCTTTGCGCGCATTATTTTTGGGTTTGATTTCGGTGCTAGCCACGCTTGGCACCGGTGTAGCTGCACAGGCAGAGCCGGTTCACGGCATCGCCATGCACGGCCAACCCGCCCTGCCCGCCGATTTCAAGAACTTCCCTTACGTCAAGCCGGACGTCAAGAAGGGTGGCCGCGTCTCCTACGGCGTGGTTGGTACGTTCGACAGTCTCAACCCGTTCATTCTGAAGAGCATGCGCACCACAGCGCGCGGCATGCTCGACCCGGAATACGGTAACCTCGTCTATGATTCGCTGATGCAACGCTCGCGAGACGAAGCCTTTTCGCTCTACGGGCTGCTGGCCGAGACAGTGGAGTGGGATGACGACCGCACATTTATCCAGTTCAATCTCAATCCGAAGGCGAAATGGGCCGATGGACAGCCGGTGACGCCAGAGGATGTCATCTTCACGTTCGAACTGTTTCGCGACAAGGGGCGCGTCCCGTTCAGCACGCGGCTTGCAAAGGTCGACAAGGTCGAGAAAATCGGCGAGCGCAGCGTCCGCTTTACATTCAACGACAAAGCCGACCGCGAATTCCCGCTTTTGATCGCCATGACACCGATCCTGCCAAAACATGCGATTGACGTTGCGACATTTGATCAGACCTCGCTCAAGTTCCCGCTCGGCTCCGGCCCCTATCGTGTAGCCGAGGTGAAACCCGGAGAGCGGATCGTCTACAAGCGCAATCCTGATTATTGGGCAAAGGATCTGCCGGCAAAGATCGGTTTCGATAATTACGACGAGATTTCCGTCGAATATTTCCTGCAGGATAATTCGCTATTCGAGGCCTTCAAAAAGGGTGAGATCGACATTTATCCGGAAGGCAGCCCAACAAAATGGGCGCGCAGCTACAATTTCCCGGCCGTCCAGTCCGGCAAGGTCATCAAGGACACGTTCACGCCGAAGACCCCGTCCGGCATGCTCGGTTTCGTCTTCAACACACGCCGGTCGATGTTCGAAAACCCGAAACTGCGTCAGGGCCTGGCATTGGTCTTTGATTTCGAATGGGCAAACAAGAATCTCTTTGACGGAGCCTATACCCGCACGCAAAGCTTCTGGCAGAACTCGGGACTTTCCTATCTCGGTGTTGCTGCCGATAGCCGTGAACTGGGCCTTTTGGGCGACATACGAAACCGCATCAACCCATCGGTCCTCGATGGCACATACCGCCTGCCCGTGACCGATGCCTCGGGCCGCGACCGCAATGTGTTGCGTGAAGCCGTGACGCTGCTGCGTGAAGCAGGCTACGGTATCAAGGATGGCAAGATGCTCAGCGCGCAGGGCATACCGCTCGCCTTCGAGATCATGACCCAGAACGAGGGCCAGGAAAAACTGGCGCTGACCTATCAGCGTTCGCTCGCAGCACTTGGGATTGCCGCATCCGTGCGTACGGTCGATGATTCGCAGTATCAGCAGCGCACCCAGTCCTTCGACTACGATATCATCATGAAATCGTTCCCCTCATCGCTCTCTCCGGGCATCGAGCAGGTCACCTATTGGGGATCGCAGTCACGCGACCAGCAGGGCAGCTCGAATTTTGCCGGTGTCGCCGATAAGGATGTCGATACGCTGGTCGACCATATCCTGCGCGCCGTCAGCGTCGAAGATTTTACGGCAGCCGTGCGAGCACATGATCGCCTGTTGGTTTCCAACTTCTATCTGGTGCCGCTCTACCATGTCGGCTCGCAATGGGTGGCGCGTGAAAAGCGGATTGGCCGTCCGAGTATCGTACCACTCTATGGCTACCAGTTGCCGGCATGGTTTGACGAAACTGTGCAGTAACGTGGAATTGGCGGCGGTATACTTTTGGTAACGCATTGAAAGCGCAAAACGCTGCGCCTATGTCGCTGTTCAACGATATTCCGCGCAAGGAGCAAGTGCATGAACCATGTCAATATCGACGTCGTCTCGGACGTCGTCTGCCCCTGGTGCTATCTTGGCAAGGCGCGGCTCGATCAGGCGATCGCGAATGTCGCCGGCGATGTCCTCGTCACGGTTAACTGGCGGCCGTACCAGCTCAATCCGGATCTGCCGCAGGAAGGCGTCGATCACAAGATCCATCTTGCCGAAAAGCTTGGCGGGCAGGCAGCGGTGGATCGCGCCCATGAAATGCTGGCCGGCCTTGGTGAACAGGACGGAATCGCCTTCAATTTTGATGCCGTGAAGATCAGCCCCAATACGCTTGATGCCCACCGCCTGATCCGATGGGCACTGACCGAAGGCGGCGACACCCAGAGCGAAGTTGCCACCTTATTGTTCAAGGCGAATTTCGAAGAGGGCCGCAACATCGGCGATCACGCGGTATTGCTGGACATTGCAACCGAGGCCGGCCTCGACCGCACAGTGATTGCCGCACTGCTTGCGTCGGATGCGGACAAGGACGCGGTTTCCGAGGAAATCGATATGGCCCGCGGCATGGGCGTCACCGGCGTTCCCTGTTTCATCATCGACAGTAAATATGCCGTCATGGGCGCACAGTCGGTCGAAGTTCTGGAGGATGCACTGCGTGACGTCGCCAAGATGAAGGACACGTCGCAGATCAATTGAGGCCTAATCCGCACAGCAAAAAGCCGCGCAGAATTTTGCGCGGCTTTTGTTTGCGATCAACTTTTTGCCAGACCGGCCAGCTGCGTCATCACGACCGCTGAGCCTGCCAGCCGCTTTTCCGGCGTTGGGAAATCACGCTGGAAGAAGATGCTGTGATCCGGGCGAATCTTCGCCATGATGCCCTGCTTGGCAATGTAGCCCACCAGCGCGCCCGGATTGGGGAATTCGCGATTGCGGAACTGCACGACGACCCCCTTCGGGCCGGCATCGAGTTTTTCGACATTGGCGGTGCGGCAGAGCGACTTGATATAGACGATCTTCAACAGATGCTGGACTTCCAGCGGCAGTGGACCGAACCGGTCAATCAATTCCGCGCCAAACGCATCAATATCGGAAAGCTCGGTAATTTCGCCGAGGCGGCGGTAAAGGCCAAGGCGAAGATGCAGGTCCGGCACATACTCGTCGGGGATCATTACCGGCGTGCCAACGGAAATCTGCGGCGACCAGCCGCTATCGGCGATCTCTTCGTCACCCTTCAGCTCGGCCACCGCCTCTTCCAGCATCTGCTGGTAAAGCTCGAAGCCGACCTCCTTGATATGCCCTGACTGCTCGTCACCCAACAGATTTCCTGCACCGCGGATATCGAGGTCGTGGCTTGCCAACTGGAAACCTGCCCCCAACGTATCCAGAGACTGCAGCACCTTGAGGCGGCGTTCCGCCATGCCGGTCAGCGTCCGGTTGACCGGCAGCGTGAACAAAGCAAAGGCGCGGACCTTGGAACGGCCAACGCGGCCGCGGAGCTGATAGAGCTGCGCCAGGCCGAACATATCAGCGCGGTGCACGATCAGCGTATTGGCCGTCGGCACGTCAAGGCCGGATTCGACGATCGTCGTCGACAGGAGAACATCGTAGCGGCCTTCATAGAAGGCGTTCATGATGTCCTCGAGTTCGGTCGCAGGCATCTGGCCATGGGCGACGGCGACTTTCAGTTCCGGCACATCCGACTTGAGGAAGTCGTGGATCTCCGAGAGATCGGCCAATCGTGGGCAGACGTAAAAACTCTGGCCGCCGCGATAATGTTCGCGCATCAATGTTTCGCGGATCACCAGCGCATCGAACGGCGAAATGAACGTGCGCACTGCCATGCGATCGACCGGCGCCGTGGTGATCAACGACAGTTCGCGAACGCCCGTCAGTGCCAGTTGCAGCGTGCGCGGGATCGGCGTTGCCGACAGCGTCAGCACGTGTACATCGGATTTCAGCTCTTTCAGCCGTTCCTTGTGCTTGACGCCGAAATGCTGCTCTTCGTCGATGATCAACAGGCCGAGATTGGCAAAATTGATCGAGGCGCCGAGCAGCGCATGCGTGCCGACGACGATATCGGTCTTGCCGTCCGCCACTTCCTTCTTGGTCAGCGCCAGTTCCTTTGAGCCGACAAGACGGGAGGCCTGGGCAATCCGCACCGGCAGTCCGCGAAAACGCTCGCTGAATGACTTGAAATGCTGGCGGGCAAGCAGCGTCGTTGGCACGACCACCGCCACCTGAACGCCGTTCATCGCAGCGATGAAGGCGGCACGCAGCGCGACTTCGGTCTTGCCGAAACCAACGTCACCGCAGACGAGCCGGTCCATTGGACGGCCAGCACCAAGGTCGTCGCGCACGGATTCGATCGACGTCAGCTGATCTTCGGTCTCGTCGTAGGGGAAGCGGGCAGCAAACTCGTCGTAAAGCCCTTCCGGCGTCGTCAAAACCGGCGCATGACGCGTCAGACGTTCGGCGGCGATGCGGATCAGACCGCCCGCCATGTCGAGCAGGCGTTTTTTCAGCTTGGCCTTGCGCGCCTGCCAGGCAACGCCGCCGAGCTTGTCGAGCACGGCATCGCTGCCTTCCGAGCCATAGCGCGACAGAAGCTCGATGTTTTCGACCGGTAGGAACAGTTTTGCTTCATCGGCATAGACCAGCTCAAGACAGGCATGCGGGGCACCGGCGGCCTCAATGGTGCGCAGGCCGATAAACCGGCCGATGCCATGTTCGGCGTGCACGACAATGCTGCCCTCATCCAGACCAGCCACTTCCGCGATGAAATCGGCACCGCGCTTGCGGCGCTTCGAGCGGCGCACCATGCGGTCGCCGAGGATATCCTGCTCGCCGATGACAACCAGATTGCCCGTTTCAAAGCCGCTTTCGAGACTGAGGACAGCGGATGCGGCTTCTCCGGGTTTCAGGCTGTTGACTTCGGACAGCGCCTTGACCGGCTTGATATTGGCAAGACCGTGTTCGGCCAGCACCTGCAACAGACGGTCAAGCGATCCCTCCGACCACGCTGATATCAGCACCCTGGCGCCCTTGGCGCGACGGTCGGCGATATATTTGACGGCCTGATCGAAGACGTTGACGCGCTCGGCGTCGCTGGTCGATTCCGTGGCGTTTTTCGCCCAGCGGACGCCGAGACGTGCGTCGACGGTGATCACCTGGCGCGCTTCGCCTTCGTGTTCGCTGAACGGCGACAGACGCACCGCATTGCGCGACACCAAGGCGGCATTGAACGCCTCGGCACTGAGATACAGCATCTCCGGCGGCACCGGCTTGTAGGGCGTGCCCTGCGAAATCTGCGATTTTCCCGGCGAGGCCGACGACTGGCGGGCCTCGTAATAATCCTGAACCAGCTTGGACCGCTCGGCAGCGGCTTCGCGAACAACATGATCGGTGACGATATGGAAGCCAGCGAGATAATCGAACACGGTATCGAGCGTGTCGTAGAACAATGGCAACCAATGTTCCATGCCGGCATAACGGCGGCCTTCGGAAACCGCCAGATAAAGCGCGTCATCGCGGGTGGCCGCGCCGAACATCGACAGGTACTGCGTGCGGAAATGGCTGATCGTTTCCGGCGTCAGCGATACCTCGCTCATCGGGTTGAGATCGAGCGAACGCGCCTTGCCGGTGGTGCGCTGGCTGGCCGGATCGAACGAGCGGATGCTTTCCAGGGTATCGCCAAAGAAATCCAACCGCACCGGCTCATCATTGCCGGGGACGAAGACATCGAGAATGCCGCCCCGCACCGCATATTCGCCGACCTCGCGAACCGTGGCGACGCGCTCGAAGCCATTGCGGCCAAGCCGGGCGGCGATATCGTCCATGCGGATAATCGCACCCGGGCGCGCCGAAAAGGCGAGATTTTCGATGATATCCTGCGGCGCCATCTTCTGCAGGGCAGCATTGACAGTGACGAGCACGATGGCCGGATGCGGTTTTTTCGCGTGCGCGATCAGGCCGCTCAGCGTTGCCAGGCGCCGCGCTGACGTGTCGGCACTGGGGGACACGCGGTCATAGGGCAGGCAGTCCCAACCCGGCAGGGTCAAGACGGGAATATCAGGGGCGGCGAAACCCAGCATCTGCTCGACATCGGCGATGCGCTGACCGTCAGACAGAATATAGGCGACCGGGCCATTGGCGCGGGCAAGCTCGGCAAGGATCAGCGGTTCCACCCCGGCCGGAACCGGGCCGATGGTCAGCTCGCGGGTGGCGCGGGCAACTTTCTTGGGGTCAAAACCGGCGATCATCAGGCGTTTTTGTCCTTGTCGGCAAGCAGCACATCAAAATCGGGGCGATAGGACACGATCCGATTGAACAATGGCGTGCGATAGCGCTCCGGTACCGGCTGCGATCCAAGCACCCACTTGAGCAAGTCGGTGTCCTCTTCGCCCATGATCGTTTCGAGCTCGTCGAGCTCGGTCTCTGCCAGATCAGCAAGCTCATTATCGGCGAACTGTCCGAAAACCAGATCCATCTCGCGCACTCCCCGGTGCCAGGCGCGGAAAAGAATCCGTTTGCGGCGCGGATCGAGATCGGCGCTGGTGCGTGTGATGCCGGTCATGAAAAGTCCTTCCTGCCACCGCTTCGCGAAAGGCGGCGTTTCGCTATGGCTCTATAAACGCTGAAAAGATAAATGTCAGCCTTGCCAAAGACCTAATCCTAGTTTCAGTCTGCCCCGCATGCGCCCTGCCCTTCTCGATCCGCTTTTTGCTCCGCTCAACTCGCTTCCCGGCATCGGCCCGAAAGCCGGCGAACTCTATGCGCGGCTGCTTGGCCGAGAAAGTATTGACGATTGCCGGGTGATCGACCTTGTCTTTCACGCCCCGCATTCATTGATCGACCGGCGTCATCAGCCCGGTATTGCGCGCGCCCCCCAAGGCGTCATCGTCACCATTACCGGCCGGGTTGATCGGCATCAGCCACCACCGCCGCGCACCAGCCAGCCCTACCGCGTCTTCCTTCATGATGATACCGGCGAACTGGCGCTGACCTTCTTCCGGGTCAAGGGAAACTGGCTGGAAAAGGCGCTGCCGGTGGACGAGACCATCACCGTCAGTGGCAAGGTCGATTGGTTCAATGGTCGTCCATCGATGGTTCATCCGGATTACATGGTGCGGGCAACGGAGGCTGAAAACCTGCCGCTGGTCGAGCCCGTCTATCCGATGACCGCAGGCTTATCTGCCCGTATTCTGCGCAAGGCGATCGAGGCGGCCCTGCCTCGCATTCCGGACTTTCCAGAATGGATTGAAGAAGCCCTGATGCAGAAACAGGGCTTTCAGTCTGCGCGTGATTGTTTCCTCGCCTTGCACGATCCGCGCGATGGCACCGATCTCGATCCACAGGCGCCCGCCCGCCGGCGGCTTGCCTATGACGAATTCCTCGCCGGACAGCTCTCGCTGTCGCTGGTGCGTCAGCGGCTGCGCAAGGTTGCCGGAATACCGGTTCACGCAACGGGAAAACTCAGCAAGCCGGTGCTTGCAGCCCTGCCGTTTTCGCTGACCGGCAGCCAGGAGACAGCAATCGGCGAAGTGCTGAAGGACATAGCGGGCACAGAACGCATGCTGCGGCTGCTGCAAGGCGACGTCGGCTCTGGAAAAACCGCGGTGGCGCTGATGTCGATGCTAGCTGCCGTCGAGGCTGGCGGTCAGGCCGTGCTGATGGCACCGACCGAAATTCTCGCACGCCAGCATTTTGCAACACTGTCGAAGATGGCGGCACCTGCCGGTGTAACCATCGACGTCCTGACCGGCCGCACCAAGGGCCGCGAGCGCGACGCCATTCTGGAACGCATCGCATCCGGCGAAACGCAGATTGTCATCGGCACGCATGCGCTGTTCCAGGACACCGTCGTCTATAACAATCTTCTGCTTGCGGTCGTCGATGAACAACACCGCTTCGGTGTGCACCAGCGCCTGCGGCTGACGGCCAAGGGCATTTCCCCTCATATGCTGGTCATGACAGCAACTCCCATCCCACGCACGCTGGTTCTCGCCGCATTCGGCGACATGGACGTCTCGAAACTTACCGAAAAGCCGGCGGGGCGAAAGCCGATCCAGACCGTGACGGTATCGACCGAACGCACCGGTGAAATCGTCGACCGGTTGCGCACCGCGCTGGCCGAAGGCAAGAAAGCCTACTGGATATGCCCGCTGGTCGAGGAATCGGAAGCTTCCGACCTGATGTCTGCCGATGAGCGCTTCCAGAGCCTCGACAAGCAGTTCGGCCCGAATGTCGGCCTCGTGCATGGACGCATGAACGGCGCGGAAAAGGATGCGGTGATGCTCGCCTTCAAGAATGGCGAGATCCGGCTTCTTGTTGCCACCACTGTCGTCGAGGTCGGGGTCGATGTGCCGGACGCAACGATCATGGTGATCGAGCATGCGGAACGGTTCGGGCTGGCTCAGTTGCATCAGCTGCGCGGCCGTGTCGGACGCGGTGATGAAGCCTCGACCTGCATCCTGCTCTACAAGGGACCACTCAGCGAGAACGGCCGCGCACGCCTGTCGATTCTACGGGAAACAGAAGACGGTTTCCTGATCGCCGAAGAGGATCTGAAACTGCGCGGCGAAGGTGAATTGCTTGGCACGCGGCAGTCCGGAACACCGGGTTTCCGCATCGCCAGCCTGGAAGCGCATGGCGATCTGTTGGAAATTGCCCGCAAGGATGCCGCGTATGTCATCGAGCGGGATCCCGACCTGACGACTGAACGGGGTGAAGCATTGCGAACTCTGCTCTATCTGCATCGCCGCGACGAAGCGATCCGTTTTCTCAGGGCCGGCTAAGCGTCTTGCCGCGTTTTGCGGGTGTTTCCTGCTGCGGGACTGCCAGAGTTTTCGGCAGATATTCGGGCGAGACCAACCCACCCGACAGAAGCAGCTTGGCAGCATCTTCCGGGCTCATATCGAGCGGCACAATTTTTTCACGCGGTACGAAAATCAGGAATCCGGCGGTTGGTACCGGCGTCGGTGGCAGGAAGACGGCAACCATGTCGAGGCCGCGTTCGGTAAATTTCACCGCTATCTCGCCCTTGGCATCCGTCGCAATGAACACCAGCGCCCAGAGACCAGGGCTTGGATATTCGATCAGCCCTGCCTTCTTGAAGGAATTCGACTGATCCTGCAGCACCGTCTGGAAAATCTGCTTCAGGCCCTTGTAGATCGAGCGGACCAGCGGCGTGCGGACAAGCAGTGATTCACCGAAACCAACGACGCTGCGGCCAATGAGGTTGGCGGTGAAGAAGCCGACCAGCGTTATCAGCATCAATGCTGTCAGCAAGCCAAAGCCGGGCACCGGATACGGCAGAAAATTGTCCGGGTTATAATCGAATGGCAGGTAGGGTTTGACCCAGCTATCGGCCCAGAGAATGAACGACCAGGTGATCCAGGCAGTAATCGCGAGCGGCGCACAGATGATCAGACCGGTCAGGAAATAATTCCTCAACCGCGTGGCGAAAAACCCACGTGCCGGTTTGTCTGTCATGCCACTCCGTCTTGCCCATCGCCGCCAGCGTAAAATGCCGCGTTATAGTTTACTGTGCCGGACGCCTGACGTGAGGACAAGGGCTGCACCAAGAAATATTGCGGCGCACAATCCTTGAGGACAAACCGAGGATCGTTACGGAACTCAAATTTCCGGTATAAATCCGGATCGCCCATGACGACGCAGCCGGCCGCTCCCTGATCTCGCAACATGTCCAGCCCTTGGCGGATCAGGGCGCCTCCGATGCCCCGCCCCTGGTATTGAGGCACGACCGATACCGGACCGAGCCCGAACCAGCCCTTCGAACCATCGGACAGTTCGACCGGCGAAAAGGCGATATGGCCGACAATTTCGTCATCCACCACTGCCACCAGCGAAATGCTCAAAGCACCCGCCTGGCGCAAGCGATCAACGATCAGGTGTTCTGTCTGGTCGCTGTGCGGATGATCCCTGAAGGCCGCGATCGTAACATCACGGATGGCTGGGATATCAGTCGGACTTTCTGGCCGTATGATCATTCCACCGTGACCGATTTGGCCAGATTGCGCGGCTGATCGACGTCGGTGCCCATGAAGACGGCCGTATGATAGGCTAGCAGCTGGATCGGCAGCGAGAAGATCATCGGTGCGATGATTTCATCGACATTCGGCAGCACGATCGTGCTCATCGTCTCGAGCTTGGAGGCGGCGGCGCCCTTCTCGTCGGTGATGAAGATGATGCGGCCGCCGCGTGCGGCGACTTCCTGCATGTTCGACACCGTCTTTTCGAAGAAGCGGTCATGCGGCGCGATGACGATAACCGGCATATTCTCATCGATCAGCGCGATCGGGCCATGTTTCAACTCACCTGCCGCATAGCCCTCGGCGTGAATGTAGGAAATTTCCTTGAGCTTCAGCGCGCCTTCCATCGCCAGCGGATAGCTGGTGCCGCGGCCGAGATAGAGCACGTCCTTGCACTTCGACAATTCGCGCGACAGGCTTTCGATCGTCGGCTGGATGCTGTTAAGCACCTTGCCCATGATGCGCGGCATTTCGGCCAGGCTGCGGACGAGGACCTTTTCCTCGGCCTCAGAGACCGTTCCGCGCGCCCGACCGGCGCCGATGGCAAGAGCTGCGAGCACGGACAGCTGGCAGGTAAAGGCTTTGGTCGAGGCAACACCGATTTCCGGGCCGGCCATGATCGGGAAGATCGCGTCGGATTCCCGCGCGATGGTCGATTCCTTGACGTTGACGACGGCGCCGATCTTCAGGCCGTTTTCCTTGCAATAGCGCAGCGAAGCCAGCGTGTCGGCAGTTTCGCCGGACTGGGAGATGAAGAGTGCCGCCGATTGCGGCGACAGCGGGATATCGCGGTAACGGAATTCCGAAGCCACGTCGATTTCGACCGGCAGGCGGGCATAACGTTCGAACCAGTATTTGCCGACCAGGCCGGCGAGATAGGCGGTGCCGCAAGCCGAGATGGCAAGGCTCGGCACCTTGGCAAAATCGATCGCGGCGGCGATCGGATTGACCTTGTTCTCAATGAAATCGACGTAGTGACCGAGCGCGTGCGAAATCACCTCGGGCTGCTCGTAGATTTCTTTTTCCATGAAATGCCGGTGATTGCCCTTGTCGACCATATAGGCTGCGGCAACCGACACCTGACGCGGACGCGACACCGGATTACCGCTGTGATCAAGGATTTCGATACTGGTAGCTGTCAGGACGGCCCAATCGCCATCGATCAGATAGGTGATTTCGTTGGTGAACGGCGACAGCGCTATGGCGTCGGAACCGAGGAACATTTCACCCTTGCCGAAACCGACAGCAAGCGGCGGGCCGCTGCGGGCGGCCATAATCGTGTCCGGCGCATCCTGAAAGATGACGGCCAGAGCATAGGCGCCAGTCACACGTCGCAGCATCGCCTGCATGGCGTCCCTGTGGCTCATGCCGTCGCGGATCAGCTTCGCCAGCAATTGTGCGACGACCTCGGTGTCGGTTTGCGTCTTGAAGGTCGCGCCGGCAGCGGCAAGCTCGTCCTTCAATTCGGAAAAATTCTCGATGATGCCATTATGGACGACAGCCACGCCGTCAGTGAAATGCGGATGGGCATTGTTTTCTGTGGGGGCGCCATGCGTTGCCCATCGTGTGTGGGCAATGCCGGTCTGGCCGGCCAGCGGCTCGCCGCGCAGCCTGGTTTCAAGGTTGACCAGCTTGCCTTCGGCACGGCGGCGCTCGAGCACACCGTCATGGATCGTCGCGACGCCGGCGGAATCATAACCGCGATATTCGAGCCGCTTCAGCGCATCGACAAGACGCTCGGAGACGGGCTGGTTTCCAACGATACCGACGATGCCGCACATATATCTCTTCTCCGCAATTTTTTCGTGAGACCGGGACAGGCGTGACGCCGATCCAAATTCATTCTTCAGATGCCGCCTTGGTATCGAATTTCCAAAAATGCGCAATCGGCCCGAACCTCACTTTCGGTTTCAGGCTTTAACCGTGGCGCGACGGCAGGCTACTTCTTTTTGGCAGCCTTTTCCGCCTGATAGCGCTCACGCAGGATTTTCGCCCGCCCAGGCTTGATCTCCTGGCGCGCGCGCCCGAAAGCGACCGCGTCCGAGGGTACATCTTCGGTAATGACGCTGCCAGAAGCAACAAGTGCGCCATCCCCCACCGATACCGGCGCCACCAGCGACGAATTCGAGCCGATAAAGGCGTTCGCACCGATGCGGGTGATGTGCTTGTTGACGCCATCATAGTTGCAGGTGATCGTGCCTGCGCCGATATTGGTTTTCTCGCCGACGA
The DNA here is from genome assembly GCF_001424965.1 of Rhizobium sp. Root1204. Lineage (NCBI taxonomy): Bacteria > Pseudomonadati > Pseudomonadota > Alphaproteobacteria > Hyphomicrobiales > Rhizobiaceae > Rhizobium > Rhizobium sp. Root1204. Next base: position 329,670 of record NZ_LMCZ01000034.1, on the reverse strand, counting down.
ATGCGTCGCCGATATAAGTCAGATGATTGACCTTGGCCCCGGCGCCGATCTCGGCCTTCTTCACCTCGCAGAAATTGCCGACCTTCGAATCCGGGCCGAGATTGGCGCCCGGGCGCAGCCGCGCGTAGGGACCGACGGCTGCCTCTGCTCCGACATGCGCACCTTCGAGATGCGAGAAAGCATGGATCACAGCGCCACTTTCAATGGTGACGCCCGGACCGAAGACGACGTTCGGCTCGATCAGGACATCCTGTGCAATTTGCGTATCAAAGGCCAGGAAAACGGTTTCCGGCGCGATCATCGAAACACCGGAGACCATCATCTCGTGACGGCGGCGTTTCTGCCAGATAGCCTCGATCGCGGCCAGTTCCGCCCGGTTGTTACAGCCGGTCAGTTCCGTCTCCGGTGCCTCAACGGCGATTGCCTTGCCGCCTTTGGCGCGAACGATTTCGACGATATCGGTGAGGTAGTATTCGCCCTTGGCATTGGCATTGCCGATCTTACCAAGCAATTCCAGCGCCTTGGCACCGTTGATCGCCATCAGGCCACCGTTGCAATAGGTGATCTTTCGTTCGTCCTCGCTCGCATCCTTCTGCTCGCGGATCGCCACAAGCGCGCCATCCTCGACGATGAGCCTGCCGTAACCGGTGGGATCAGCGGTCTGAAAGCCTATTACGACAACATCGTTGCCGTCGGCCAGCCCCTGACGTGCGGCCAGAAGCGGCGCCGCCGTGATCAGAGGGGTATCGCCGAACACGACGAGAATATCGTCATAGCCCTTCGCGATGGCTTCCTTTGCCGCAAGAACGGCATGGCCCGTCCCGAGGCGTTCGGTCTGGAGAAATGCTGCCGTGTCGATATCGTTGCGGGCGGCAGCGGCTTGAACCGCTTCGGCATCACGGCCAAGGACAAGCGCCACGGAGGAAATCGAAGCGTTGACCAGAGATTCCACCACATGCGCAATCATCGGCCGGCCGGCGACCGGGTGCAGCACCTTCGACATGGACGACTTCATCCGGGTGCTTTCTCCCGCCGCCAAGACAATCGCCAGGCATGTGCGCTTCATTCACGTTCTCCCGCTTTGGTGGCTGCCAGTTTCGAAACCGGCACGATTCCGCCCGCTACATAACAGGAAGTTCTTACCAAAACAAGTAAAAACAAATAGTTAGCAAAATGTCATGACTTGCGTTGGCGCCTACCTGCGTTGGCGAGCGGTGCCTGTCACTGTACGCTGACTTTGGCTGTCGGCGCTGTCGATCCAGTGAGCGTGACGAAGATATTACCCGATGTCCTGAACACGAGTTGGCGAATAATATCGCCATTGCTATCGACCTTGGCGACAGTCAATTTCGTGTCCGGAAGAGCGGTTTTATCTCCGTCGGAAACTTGCGAAAGGATCTGCAGCGTTCCGCCGCCAAGGCTGCCAGAGTAGGACAACGTGCGGTACCCCGCATCCGTCTGCCCTTGCAATCCAACATTCCATTCGGCATCAGCAGTAAATGACTTGACGGGCATCAACGTGTCTCCCTTGTCGCGTTGTTGGACTGGCGCTGCAGCAATTCCCGCACCACCTTCATGTCGCCAGCAAGATCGGTGACCGACTTCTGGACTTCGCGGATCGCCGCACTGTCGCCGACACGCCCCTGTTCGAGCACCTGGACGCGGTAGATCGCGTTATCGACCTTACGGCCGTCCGCCTCTGCATTTTGCTCGATCGCCACCAGGCGGGCGTTAATGGCCCCTTCCCGCTCGCGAACCTCTCCGTTGCGATCGGTGTGCATTTGCAGATGGCTTTCGCGCCATTTGTTTTCGTCGGCGAGCAGATCAGCGAGCGCCTTGGTCACCGATACCGAAAGAGCGGTGATCGCCTGGGCATTGCCCTCGATGCCGCGATCGGTGGCCTCCATGTAGCCGCCGCCTTTCCAGATCAAGCCTAGCGCACCAGCCACCAGCAGGCAGGTGTTGATCAGCGAACCGAACTCCTTCACGTATCCCAAAGCACGATTAGGCTCAGCCATCTTTTTTCACCGCCCGGATAACCGTGTTGCCGCCCATATAGAGGCCGGAATAGGTCATGAAGATCGTGAGGAAGGTAGGCATATCGATCCCCAGATCAACGGCCACCCGGCTACCCAGGGCCGCTAGCGTCGCGTTCACCAGCGGCCGCAAGACGACGTACCAGGCTACACAGGCAAGCATCAACCACATGCCGGCCGGACGCCAAAGCCAGCCAAAGCCGGTCTCCTTGTTCATTTCGGCAAGCATCAGCTCGTTGGCCATCCGCTGCCGGTCGTTATAGGCCAGGACCAGCTCCGGCGTCTCCGCCTCCACGGCCGCCACGGCCGCCTCAATCCGCGGAGCAGGCAAACTTGGCAATTCCTCCGGAGGAACGCCCGCCCTTGTCGCGATCGCGTCGATCACCGTTCCGCCGAGATCGCCGGCAACGCCGCCGACTTTCTCCTGCAGAATCCGCTTAACGAGCGGTGCGCCGACTTTTGCGGCAACGTCGATCAGAATGGATGTGAGGATCGCGCTCATGCGGCCACTCCCGCGTATGCTTCGGCCCGGGCCGTCGCAGCCCTTTGGCGAATGACGAGCAACACGGCGGCGATCGCCAGCACCACCGCCAGGCCGCCGAGGACCCAGAGCGCCGAGGCATCGACAGCCGAGGGATCGATGACGGGCGCGCCGGCGGATCCTGCGGCACCTGTCGCAGTCGTCTTTGCGGCCCTGTCGGCCGATCCCGCCGCTGTCTTCGCCGCTGCCGCTTCGCTCCTCGCATCAGCCTGGATCCGGCCGGGTGTGGCACCCATCGCCGCAAGCGCCATGGCAACGCCCCGAACCTCAATATCCGCCACGCGGCGGCCCCAGCCTTTGCCGAAGGTTTTCCAGATCTTCAAAGACTGCATGAACGAGAGACGCGCCCGGCAGATCTTTTTCACTGTGACAGAATGATCGTTACTGCCAGACGCGGCCTTCAGCCATTTGAGACCGCGCGAAACGCCGGAATTCACCGACGCATCATGAGTGGAGAGATCCACACCGGGAAAAAGCTGATCGCCGTTGATCTTGTCCTAGAATTCGGAGCGGTAAAATTTCAGCGCCTGGTCGCGCGTGATCAGACGGACAGGGGTACGTTTCCACCCCATCTTGTCCTGGTACTCGTGCCAGCGGGTTTCTGTGACGCCGTACATCGTCTTGCCGCCCGGGTCGGCCTTGTGATTGCTCCATCCGCCCTCCCAGGCGCCGGTGATGGACTGGCAGATTTCAAAGCGGTCGGACATAAAAAAGCTCCAGCATGGTCGATGCTGAAGCCTAGAGCCTTTCGGGTTGCGTCAAGTGCGGGCCGCGTAAAGCGAAATGCTCCCCGTTACCGGCGGAGCGCGCGCCTATCGATAAAGATGCAAGAGAAGTCCAACCGGGACACGAACGCGTAGTCCCTCGCTGTCATCAATCCATAGATTGGACTGGAAAGAACACTCACGACATCGGGATAGCCGAGCGTTTCTGTGATGATCATTTTCGGCCGATGTTTCTCCGCCATGCTTCGGATGATCCGATAATCCAGACCTTCCACGTCGATGCTCATCAGATCAATCGGCTGCTTGGCATGGGTCTCGATGATGTCATTGACGGTGCGACACTCAATCGTCTTTTGCTCTACGAGCACTTGTCCATTGTTGAGGTGGTGCTGCACATCCTTTTCACTGAGGAAACCATTCAGGCCCGGGTCAGTGAAGATCGAGAACAGCAGGCTTCCCGGCTCGTCGGAAACGCCAGCTTCGATATTCGTATCCTCGGGGCGAAGTGCATGGAATTCGTCCATCGCACCCGGCATCGCATCAACGTTCAGGCCGCGCCAGCCCTTCCGGTAAAAGTATGCTGTATTTGAAAGGTTGAAAGGGTGATGAGCCCCGACGTCAAGGTAATATCCGGTTTCGATCCCGAATGTGTCCATGAGGATTTTATTGGCAACAATGTCCTCCCCTTCCCACGAAAAACACGGCTGCAAGTTGAATCCCCCCCCCATAAGTTGCAAACTTGGATAACCCTCGCATGTAGTGTAAATATCGGTCAAGCTCCTGATAGAGGTTTTATTCTTACCTAACCCTTCTTCGAGGAAATTTCTTCGCCGCCGCCCTCTCTGGCCCGCAGGGAATGGCTAGGTAGGGTTGTTGACTGCATCCACGAAGGCAATGATTTCATTCGAAATAAGTCGCCACTTCACCTCGCCAACGCGCCAAGTGACAAAGCCGCATTCAGCGTCCTCTAATGTAAGAGCGTGATCTGCCGCCTCGATCACATCCAACACCTTGATACCGGTTCTGACCTGATCGATCGAATAACCGTGGTCAGGAGAAGCGACAACTAGTGATTTTAGCATCCCCTTAAATTCGTCGGATTTGTCCGAGGGGAAAGAGATGGTTTTCATATTGGCTCCTTATGCCACTCTTTGCTGGATTGCTGATCCATTTCGATAGAATTCACCCACAGCAACGCTGGCTGCTGCCGCTGCTGCATCATTTGCGTAGGAGTTTGCTGGCACGCCCATCTTCAGACCGAGGCCATTGCCCGGCGCATTTTTGATGCGAAACTTCTCGGCAGCGTTCGTCCCCAGGAGGAGGTCATAGGCCCCAGAGGTCATTACCTGACCGTAGTTGAGGCCATCCGTACTGAGAAACATCTTCGATGCGCCCGAAACCTGCAAATCCAGGCCGGGGTTGCCAGTTACCGCATTGATGGAACCTACCCGCCCCAGGGCCAACGGATTGCCGCCATCGCCCACATACAGATCTCCTGCAGTCGTCACCGCGTCCGTAGCAGTACGCACACCGATCGAAGTTTTACCTGTGTTAACGTTGAAGAGAGCGAAGATATTGCACAGAACATAATTCTTGCGCGAGCCGCCATGTTAACCCCGATAAAACCCGATCCTGTCATAAGCGGGAAATGACCGCGTTTGATGGCTCCGACGGCCGGGGAATGATACCGACAATGCAGGGTTTGAGCGAGACAGTGCCTTTGGGCAGGCGAAGCGGTATCGGAGCGATACTCGCACGGAAGCCCCTAATCGTCCTGGCATTGACTGTCGCCTGTTTACCGCTGGCACTATTGGTGACCGTGACCATGCCGATCGGCCCGATGTATTGGGATCATTACATCTACCTTGACGCAGCAAATCGTATCTTCGACGGCCAGATCCCTTCCGTCGATTTCTTTGCGCCCGTGGGTGGCCTCGGTTACTATCTCTTTGCCGGATGGCTTTATCTTTTCCCCAATGGCCACCCGCTGCTGCTTTCCAGCTGGTCGTTAATGACAGTAACGGCGCCCCTGATAGCGCTGGTCGTCCTGGACGTACAGAAACGCTCCCCGGCCATCGCGTATGGCTTGTTGCTGCCGTTCCTGTTCTTTTCTCTGCTGCCGTTCAACACCGGCGACTTCTACCCCTATCCGGGTTCCGATGGTTTCGGCATCTACAACCGCCAGATCTGCCAGCTGCTGTATGTACTGGCTGCCGCGCTGGTCTTCGTGCGCGGATGGAAAACACTGGCCGCGGTGACGGCGTTCGCCATGCTTGCGCTGCTGTTCATCAAGGTCACCGGGGTGGTTGCGGGCCTCGTCTTGTGCCTGATGGCCTTTCTGACTGGACGCCTGCCGCTTCGTGCGGCCCTTGTTGGCGGCGGCGTTTTCTTTGCCGCTATCGGATTTATTGAACTCACATCCGGCACGGTTTCAGCCTACGCCACCGATATTCTGTCGCTGGTTGTGATCAACGACACCAGCCTGTTGCCCCGCCTTCTGCAAGCCGCATCGATCAATTTCAGCGTAGTCCTGGCCGGCGGCCTGCTCGGCCTTGTCCTGCTCGGCAGTGAATTTCCCGCATTTTCAGCGGCAACCCGCGCCTTTGTCGCCAAGCCCAGCTTTCGGGCTATCGGCCGGATTGCCGATCAGTCCTTTCTGTGGATGGGGAGCTTCATTGCAGCCGGCCTGCTGTTTGAAAGCCAGAACACCGGTAGCCAGGCGTTCATCTTTCTGTGGCCGCTGCTACTTGCCATTCTCATCGAAACCTATCGCCACAAGGGATCGTCGGCATCATTTGCCATCGTTGCGTTTCTTGCTTTCAGCGCCGCCATTCCTCCCGTCGCCACAGTCACGCAAAAGGCAGCGCGCGCCTGGATCGGCAGCGTCAACAACAGGCCACTCGAACACGACAACCTGAAGAGCATGGGCGCTGTCAGCATCCGCGACATCCTGAGCCAGCGGGCACAGCGCCTGCAGACCAACTACGTAGCTTACCGTCCAGCCTATGATGCCTTAGCTGAAGCCGGTGAATTGCCATCTTTCCTGCTTTACAGCGACTTCGAGTTTCAGTCGCTATGGCTGCAGAGTGCCGATGATGCGGTCTCAGCAATCCGGGCGTTCGAAAGCGCCAACAAAGTACGGTTCGAGACGATCATGACGATCGATTTCACCAATCCCTTTCCCTGGCTGATGGATCGTCACGCGCCAAAATATATCGCAATCGGTGCCGATCCATACCGGGCCGTGCCGCAGCCGGGGCCACGCGTCAACGAGGCCGTAGCTGCCGTCGATCTGGCGCTTTATCCGACATGCCCGCCGACCACCGCGCGGCTGAAGCTTCTCGGTCTCTACCAGCCGGCACTTGCACCCGGCCATCACCGCATCACGTTGACACCATGCTACGATGCCTTCGTACGCAACGGTATTGCCACTGCACCTTAGGCGTCAGTGCGGCATCCGCAGCCGGCTTTCCGTCAGAAGGCCACTCTCATCGAGAATCGGATGCGCGACGGAAACGATATGGGCGTTGATCCGCTTCAGATCGCGCAAGATGTCCAAATGCAGGGAACTCGTCTGCAGGCTATCGGTGCGGCCGTCGCGTAGACGCTCCAGATGACGCTCGGACGAGCGTTTCTCCATATGGCGGACATCAACCTTTACCTCCATCAGATGGCGGGCAAGCTCGGCGTCGCGGGTGACAAAAATGGTCTGCGCGATGCGCAGATTGTCGATGGTCAGATTAAACAGTGTTGTCAGCTCCTGGTAGCCGTCCTCGGAGAATTTGAGTCCGTTGTCGATCTTCTTCTTGATCTCTTCTGTCAGGCCCTTTTCAATGATGTCACCGATATGTTCGAGGTTGATGGCATAGTCGATGATCACGATAGAACGGCGGCCATTGTCGTCGCTGAGACCGCTGCGCCCAAGCCGTGACAAGTAGAGTTTGACTTCCTGCTGCAGCAGATCCACCTGCTTTTCCAGTTTTCCGATATCCTGAAGCTGGAGACGATCATTGCTGTTGAACGCAGTCATCGTCGCGATCAGCATTTTCTCGATCAGATCACCGACGCGCAGCACTTCCCGGGTCGCGCCGGACAGAGCGATGACCGGTGTCGTCAGCGCCCGGTCGTCGAGATAGAGCGGCCCCGTCTCGGCCTTTGGCTCATCCGGAATAAGCCGCAACATGGCCGTTGAGAGCAGCGAGGAGAACGGCCACGCCAAAATGGCAAGCACAACATTGAAGATCAGGTGGATATCGACTGGAAGCTTTGCCGGTGAAAGCGGCAGTGTCTGGAGAAAAGCTGCAACTGGCGCTGCCACCGACAGCGCCAGCAGACAGCCGATGGCGCGAACAACCAGATTGCCCGCAGTGACCCGCTTGGCAGAGGCGGAAGCCGACAATGTCGCCATGACCGGCGGCACGGCCCCACCCAGGTTAGCGCCCAGCACGAGCGCGATCGTCAGGCCGGGCGAAAGAATACCAGCCGCTGCCAGCGACAGGATGAGAACGACCACGGCAAGGCTGGAGGATGAGACGAAGGCGAGCACCGAGGCGAAGATCATCGCGACAGGCCAGGCACTGTCGAGCATGGTGAGAAAACTTGCAAGTGCAGGCGATTCGCGCATCGGCTCGGTCGCGAGCCCGAGCAAGTGGAGCGACAACAACATCAAGCCGATCCCGACCAGGGCTGTGCCCGCGCCCTGCTTGGCGCTTGACCGCCCTGCCCGGTTAAGCATCACGCCAGCGAGAATGAGCAGTGGCGACAGCCAGTCGACACCGGTCGCGACGATCCAGGCCGTCACGGCTGTTCCGACATTTGCCCCGAGCAGGACGATCTGGGCCATGCGGGCACGAACCAGCCCCTTTTCAACAAACGACGCGATCATCAGTGCAGTCGCAGTCGAGCTTTGAAGCGCGACGGTTGCGACGAACCCACCCACGAACGAGCGCACCGGCCCACGGGTCCCTTGCGCCAATCCGGTTCGCAGCCTGATCCCGAAAGCGCGCGTCGCACCGTCCTTGACCTGCGACAGGCCAAAGAGCAGCAACGCGACGGCTCCGAACAGATTGACCATGACGATGATGGATTCCATGTCTGCACTCCGGCTTTCCCGCCAAGATTGCTGCTGATCAAGCGAGTCGGCATGTTCTGGCGGATCGATGCTAGCATTTCCATGGGCGAAATGACCCGCGTCACATCGATAGTGACAGATATTTTTTGATTGCCGGCTAACATTTCCGACATGTTTCAGCCTTCGAACGGCACCCGTCAGAACTGCGCGCGTTCCCCTCCTGCACCAAGCGGCACGGCATCACGAACAAATGACCGCCCGGTGCGCGCCGGTGCCGTCGTCCCGCTGATTTCCTCGACTTTTTGCGTGTTTGAACCCTTCAATTCCGCCGCGGATTGCTCTAAGGAACGACACCGGTTGCCATCCGGCGACCACGAAATTGCGACGAGGTATGCAGACCCATGCTTGAATTCCTGAGAAGAGGCTCCCGGACCTGGGTTGTCAAAGGACTGATGGTCCTTCTTGTTCTTTCCTTCGGTGTCTGGGGTGTGTCCACGTCGCTGGTAACGGGAACGGCCGACGCCGTTGTGACGGTCGGGGACGTAAAAGTATCTCCGAGCGATTTCCGTCTTGCCTATGAGCGCCAGCTCGCCCAGCTTTCCCGGCAGTTCGGTACGCGGCTGAGCCGTGAACAGGCCAAGGCCTTCGGTGTCGAAGCGCAGGTCTATTCCCAGCTCGTCGCTGGTGCGACGCTTGATCAGCTGTCGGAAAACATGAACCTCGGCCTGTCGCAGGACCGCCTCGCCTCGCTGATCAGTGAAGACCCGGCATTCAAGGGTGTCAACGGTCAGTTCGACCGGGGAACTTTCTCGAGCGTGCTGCGCAATGCGGGCTTGCGCGAACAGGATTACATCAACAACCGCAGCCAGGTTGCCGTACGCTCGCAAGTCGTCGAAGCCCTGTCGGATGGCTACACGCCGCCAAAGGTTCTGGGCGACGCCCTGCGCCAGTATCGCAACGAAACGCGTTCCATCGACTATCTGCTTTTGTCGAATGCCAATGTCGATCCGGTCAAGGCCCCCTCGGATGAGGTGCTCAAGCCCTGGTTCGAAACACACAAGGCCGAATACCGCGCGCCGGAATTCCGCAAGATCAGCTATGTGAAGCTGGAACCCACCGACATCGCCGATCCTGCGTCGGTCACGGAAGACGAAGTGCGGGCCGACTACGAAAAGCGCAAGAACAGCTTCAGCACGCCGGAAACCCGCACCGTCGAACAGCTCTCCTTCCCTTCGCGTGAAGAAGCTGACGCGGCGGCAGTCAAACTGTCCACCGGCACGACGTTCGACGCTCTGGTCACCGCTTCCGGCAAGACGGCAAGCGACGTGCTGCTCGGCGATTTCACCCGCGACCGCATGCCTGATGCCAAGCTGGGCGACGCTGCCTTTGCGCTTGTCGCCGATGGGCAGACGACGCCGGTCATCGATGGCGCCTTCGGTGCCGTTATCCTGCGTGTCACCAATATCAAGCCACAAACGGTTCGGGCCTATGACGAGGTTAAGGACGAACTGCGCCAGGAACTGGCGCTGAGCAATGCCGCCAACGAGATCATGGGGATCCACGACAAATTCGAGGATGCCCGCGTCTCTGGCGCCCCGATGAAGGAAGCGGCCGAACAGACCAACCTGAAGCTTGTGGTCCTCAACGCGGTCGATGCACGCGGCAATGACACGAATGGCGATGAAATCACCGGTATCCCCGAGGCAAAGACCCTGCTTGAAGAAGCCTTCAAGGCTGAAGTCGGCGGAGAAACCTTGCCAGTCAACCTTGGTCGCGACGGTTATGTCTGGTTCGATGTCGACGAAGTCACACCGGCACGCGATCGCACGCTGGACGAAGCCCGCGAAAAGGTCGTCGCAGACTGGACAGCGGAACAGCAGCGCAACGAGTTGGCTGCAAAGGCTGTCGAGCTGAAGGGCCGGGTCGAAAAGGGCGAAACACTCGCGGACATTGCGGCAGAACTCGGTATCGCCGTCGAAACCAAATCGGGACTTCGCCGCTCTGCAGAAGATGCAGCGCTTAGCCCCGCGGCGGTCGCAGCTGCCTTTGGCGGCGCAAATGGATTGGTTGCGAATGCACCGGGGATCGGCGGCGAAGGCCAGATCCTTCTGAAGGTTACCGAAGTCGATAACGACAACCCAGGCGATGCGCTTGACAATGACGATCGTCAGATCAATGCCATCGCCCAGGCCAGCGGCGACGACATACTCGATCAGATGGTCAGCGAGTTGCAGAAGGGCTACGGTGTTACGATCAACCAGCAGCTCGCCGAGCTTGCTCTGTCGCAGCAGCGGTAACGCAAAAGGGATCAGCATGCCGGACTTGAAGCCTTTCGTCGCTAAGGCCGCAACAGGTGAAGCGCTCAACCGCGATGACGCCCGCGCAGCCTTCGAAATCATCATGTCCGGCGAAGCGACCCCCTCGCAGATCGGCGGCTTTCTGATGGCGTTGCGCGTGCGCGGCGAAACGGTGGATGAGATCGTCGGGGCCGTCGGGGCCATGCGGGCACGCATGCTGACGGTCGAGGCACCGGCTGACGCCATCGACATCGTCGGAACCGGCGGTGATGGCGCCGGGACCTACAATATCTCGACGCTCGCAGCACTGATCGTCGCCGGTGCCGGTGTACCGGTCGCCAAGCATGGCAATCGCGCGCTCAGCTCTAAGTCGGGAACGGCCGACGCGCTCTCCTGCCTCGGCGTCAAGCTCGATATCGGGCCGGATGCCATTGCACGCTGCATTTCAGAAGCCGGACTCGGCTTCATGTTCGCCCAGCAGCACCATTCCGCCATGCGCCATGTCGGTCCAACCCGCGTCGAGCTGGGGACGCGGACGATCTTCAATCTGCTCGGCCCCCTGTCGAACCCGGCCGGCGTGACCCAGCAGCTTGTCGGTGTTTATTCGCCGCATTGGCTGTTGCCGGTCGCCGAAGTGCTACGCGATCTCGGCTCGAAGAGCGTCTGGGTCGTGCATGGCGAAGGACTGGACGAAATCACCACGACCGGCGTCACGCAGGTGGCGGCGCTTGAAAATGGCCAGATCAGAACATTCGAACTGACGCCATCCGATTTTGGTTTGGAAACCGTTCTGCTTGCCGATCTCAAGGGCGGCGATGGCGCGCACAATGCCGTGGCGCTGAAGGGCGTTCTGCAGGGTGATGCGACGCCCTACCGCGACATTTCGCTTGCCAATGCCGCGGCCTCGTTGCTGATCGCGGGACGCGCCGGTGATCTTCGCGAGGGCATGGAGCTTGCCCGCCGGTCGCTGACCAGTGGCAATGCCAATGCTACGCTCGAACGGCTCATCCGCGTTTCCAACGCGGCGTAAGGAGAAAATCGATGGCTGACATTTTGCAGAAGATCGAAATCTACAAGCGCGAGGAAATCGCCGCTGCAAAATCGCGCGTCAGCCTCGCAGACCTGAAGGCGAAGGCCGCCGGACAGGAAGCACCGCGTGGCTTTCTGAACGCCCTGAGAGCCAAGCAGGCGGAAGACCGTTTCGGCCTCATTGCCGAAATTAAGAAGGCCAGCCCTTCCAAAGGATTGATTCGGCCGGATTTCGATCCGCCACTTCTGGCAAAGGCCTATGAAATCGGCGGCGCGGCCTGCCTGTCCGTCCTGACCGACGGCCCGAGTTTTCAAGGCGCGCCAGAATTTCTGACGGCAGCACGCAACGCCTGTTCCCTTCCCGCCCTGCGCAAAGATTTCATGTTCGAAACCTACCAGGTCCATGAAGCTCGTGCCTGGGGTGCCGATTGCATCCTGTTGATCATGGCGTCGCTGAATGACAGCGATGCACAGAGGCTCGAGCACGAGGCGTTTTCGCTCGGCATGGATGTCCTGGTCGAAGTGCATGACGAGGAAGAACTCGAGCGGGCGCTGAAACTGAGTTCGCCGCTACTTGGTATCAACAACCGTAATCTGAAAACGTTCGAAGTCGATATCGCCCTGTCCGAAAAACTGGCACCGATGGTCCCGGCCGACCGGCTACTGGTCGGCGAGAGCGGCATCTTCAGCCATGACGACTGCGTGCGGCTGGCAAAGAGCGGCATTTCGACATTCCTCGTCGGTGAAAGCCTGATGCGCAAGGACGATGTGACCGCCGCAACCCGCATCCTTTTGACCGGATCCGCCGCAATTCTGGCTGCTGAATAATGGCTGCACCGTCCCTCACCCATGTTGGCTCGGACGGTCAGGCCAATATGGTCGATGTCGGAGACAAGGCAGAGACCGTGCGCATTGCCGTTGCCGAAGGCTTTGTGCGGATGCTGCCGGAGACGCTCGACCTCATTCTCAAGGGTAATGCCAAGAAGGGCGACGTGCTCGCCACCGCGCGCCTCGCCGGCATCATGGCCGCGAAGCAGACGGCCAATCTGATACCGCTTTGCCATCCGCTGATGCTGTCGAAGGTTTCCGTCGATATTTCCGCCGATGCCGCCTTGCCGGGCTTGCGGGTCGAGGCAATGGCCAAGCTCACCGGCCGCACAGGCGTTGAGATGGAAGCGCTTACCGCTGCCAGTGTTGCGTGCCTGACGATCTACGACATGGCCAAGGCCGCTGACCGGGAGATGGAGATCGGCGGCATCCGGCTCGTTCAAAAATCGGGTGGGCGTTCCGGCGACTATGCCCGCAAGGAAAGTCAGAGCTGATGGCATTGCTTCCGGTTTCAGATGCGCTCGACAGGCTGTTGAAAATCTCTGCACCGGTAGCTCGCTCGGAAATGGTTGATCTGCACGACGCAATGGGCCGCGTTCTGGCAAATGATATCTCTGCCCTCGTCACCCACCCTGCCTTCGACAACTCGGCCATGGACGGATATGCCGGACACCATGAGGATTTTGCCGAAGCTGGTACGGAGCTTGTTGTTATCGGCGAATCGGCGGCAGGCCGTGGTTTTGACGGTCAAGTTGCCCGCGGCGAGGCTGTCCGCATCTTCACTGGCGCGCCTGTCCCTGAGGGCGCGGATACAGTTCTTATTCAGGAAGATGCGGAAAAACTCCCGGATGGCCGTATCCGGACGACATTCGCTCTGGCCAAGGGCCGCCATATTCGCCCTAAGGGGCAGGATTTTACCCTTGGCGACATCGTTTTGCACGCCGGGCAGGTACTGGATGCCGGGCGTTTGACGGTCGCCGCCGGCATGAACCATCCGCAACTACCAACTCTCGCGCGGCCGAAGGTGGCGATCCTGGCAACCGGTGATGAATTGCGGCTTCCCGGCAGTGTTCCAGGGCCTGACCAGATTATTGCCTCGAACACCTATGGCGTTGCGGCAATTGCCCATGACAACGGTGCCGAAATTATCGATCTGGGGATCGTGCGCGATGACAAGGCGGCTATTGCGGCCGCAGTCTCCAGGGCGCAGGCCGCTGGCGCGGACGTGCTGGTGACACTTGGCGGCGCCTCAGTCGGCGATCACGACCTCGTCCAATCAACGCTGGTCGAAAGCGGCATGGTGCTGGATTTCTGGCAGATCGCCATGCGCCCTGGGAAACCGCTGATGGTTGGATCTCTTCAGCGCATGACAGTGCTTGGCTTGCCAGGAAACCCGGTCTCCAGCCTCGTCTGCTCGCTGTTGTTCCTGGAACCGCTGTTGCGCCATCTCGGCTCTCTGCCCCCGCGTGATCGCAGCGGCAAGGCAAAAACGCTGAGTGCGCTGGTAGCCAACGACAAACGGCAGGACTATGTTCGTGCCCGGTTGACGCGCGCCAATGATGGATCGTTGCAAGCCGAGACTTTTTCGCGCCAGGATTCCTCGATGATGCAGGTCTTTGCCCAATCCGACTGCCTGATCATCCGGCCGCCGCATGCGCCGGCGCTAGAGGCTGGCGCCCCTTGTGACCTGATGATTCTCCGCTCCCCAGGCAGCTGACCACTCGGCCGGGTACCCTTCCCAAACACCACTTCGCGCCTATCTATCCCTCGGCAAAACTGCCGTTGATGGAAGGGAATGAAATTGAATCGCAATGCGCTCTACATGCTTATCGGAGGCCTCGTCGTTCTGGTCGTTGGATTGGGCATCTATATCTACGACAAGGAATCCAAGCCCGACGGCGTTGAGGTGAAGATCGGCGAAGGCGGCATTTCGATCGAGGAAAACTGAGTTGAACGCAGTGGCTTTCACACCCGTCGCCATATTAACCATTTATTAACCAAAACAACCGATTATTCACCTCAGTTGACCTGACTACGGATGTACTAGCAGGCCAAGCATAGGACGACAGGCCGGGTAATCCCGGCCTTTTCGTTTTTCAGATGATCTTCAGAATCAGTGCGAAGCCCGCGAGACAAGGATTTTGTCGATACGGCGGCCGTCCATGTCGATGACTTCGAAACGATAGCCATAGGCTTCCGTAACGTCACCTTCCTCGGGGTTCTTGCGCAATTGCTGCACAAGGAAGCCGGAGATGGTTTCGTAGCTACCATCCGAATCGATTTCGTCGATACCGATCGTCAGGTGGATTTCATCGATCGGCGTGCGGCCGTCGACCAGATAGGATCCATCGTCGCGCTGGCGAATCAAAGCATGCTCGATATCGTCATAGTTCGACGGCAGAACGCCAACGATCGCTTCAAGAATGTCAGCGATGGTTATGATGCCTTCGATACTGCCGTATTCATCGACGATCATTGCCATGTTGATATGCGATGCCTTGAAGGCTTCAAGCGCCTTCAAGCAGGAAGCCGTTTCCGGCAAGGTATGGATATCCTTGACGAAGTTGCGGACCTGAAAGCCAGCCTTCACCGGCGCGTTCAAGATTTCCTTGACCTGTACCGCGCCGAGCACTTCACCCGCCGCATCCATGACCGGATAGCGGGAATGGGCGGTTTGCTCGACCTTGGCACGGATGGTCTCGAGCGTGTCGTTGACGTCGATGAAGCTGACTTCGGTGCGATGGGTCATGATCGACTTCACGTTGCGGTCGCCCAACCGGATGATTCGCCGCAGCATTTCGTGCTCTGACTTCTCGATCGCGCCACTTTCGACGCCCTCGGCCATGATCGCCTGGACCTCTTCTTCCGTGACATGGTCGCTATCGCTGGAAACACCAAAGATCCGCATGAACAGCGATGCCGACATCTCGAACAGATAGACGATCGGCGCGGCAAGGCGCGACAGAAACGACATCGGACCCGCGACGAACATTGCCACGCCTTCCGAGTTTTTCAGCGCCAGTTGCTTGGGAATGAGCTCGCCGATCACAACGGACAGGTAGGTAATCAGAGTGACGACCAGTGCGACGGCAACTGTGCTGCCATAGGGATTGATCCAGCTGATCGTGTCGAGCGTCGGCGCCAGCTTGTCGGCGATGGTGGCACCACCATAGGCACCGGCAAGCGTACCCACGAGAGTAATGCCGACCTGTACAGTGGACAGAAACTTGCCCGGATCTTCGGCCAACCGTAGCGCCAATTCGGCGCGGCTGTTGCCTTGTTTTGCCATCTGCCGCAACAGTGGCCGGCTTGCCGATACAATTGCCATTTCCGAAAGCGCGAAAAACGCATTGATCAAAAGAAGAACGAAAATAACAATCAGTTCGGACATAACCCTCGGACACCGTTGATGGGAGATACGCGCATCGGAAGCGATGCACGTCAGTTTCAGCCCTATCAAATAGGCGGAAGACGCAGTTGCAGCAAGGCGGCAACTGCAGATTTACGGTAGTTTTGGCTATGAGCGCGGTTTACCGGGCCCCAGATGCAGCGCAAATTTCGATCAAAGCGCCAGATAGAACGGCGGAATTACCGGGATGGAGCCTGGACGTCATCAAGTTCCTTGAGGGCGATCCGAACGCGCTCACGCCCGACGCGGATGACATTCTGCATCGCTGCCCTCGCCCCCGCCTCATCGCGCCGGCTGATCTGCTCGACGATCTTGATATGCGAACGCGACACCTCGTCAATGCCTTCGCGGCCCGATGCGGGCGAGCTTAACTTGAATATACCGACCAGTGCCGCCTCGATCAGGCTGCCGACGGTGCGCATGAATGGATTTCCCGAAGCTTCGACGACGGCAAGATGAAAGCGCAGATCGGCCATCGCCAGCGTTTCAGCGGTATGGTCGGGATCGCCCATCGCAACCGCCAGCCGCATCATGCCGCTGATCTCGGCTTCCGTGGCGTTGACGGCGGCAAGAGCTGCAGCGTGAGGTTCGAAGGCGAGGCGTATCTCGCTGAGATGATAGAGGAACTCTTCGTCGACGCCGCGATGGAAATGCCAAGTCAGAACATCGCCGTCGAACAGATTCCATTGATTTTTCGCCGTCACCCGGGTGCCGATACGGGCGCGCGGTACGATTAATCCCTTGGCAGCCAGCGTCTTCATTGCCTCGCGCAGAACCGTGCGCGATACCTTGAAACGTATCGCCAACTCCGGGTCGCCGGGCAAAATGGCGCCCACAGGAAATTCGCCGGACACGATGGCCTTGCCCAGTTCATCCACCACTTGCGCGTGGCTCGTGCGCGTTCGCGCACCGGTCAGGACGGTTTCGAGCAGACCTTTACGCAAGCAACTCCCCCCTCAGGAATACCTTCTGTTTTGGCGCGACAAAAACAGGATGGCCTTTTGCATCAATATGAAAGCAAACAGCAAGGCACCGATCAAAATTTTCGTCCACCAACTCGACAGCGAACCGTCGAAGGTGATGTAGGTCTGGATCAGTCCCTGAATCAAGACGCCGACGAGTGTTCCTCCGACAAACCCGGCGCCTCCTGTCAGAAGCGTTCCTCCAATCACCACCGCAGCAATCGCATCCAGCTCGACACCCACGGTGGCGAGCGAATAACCTGCTGATGTATATAGGGAATAAACGATTCCCGAAAGCCCGGCCAGAAAACCGGAAAGACCATAGATCATCATGGTCGTGCGGCCGACGGGAACGCCCATCAGGGCCGACGTCTGGGCACCACCGCCAAGCGCATAGACATTGGTACCGAAGCGGGTGCGCTGGGCAATGAGGATACCCGCCGCAAAGACCAGCAGCATCAGTCCGCCGATCAGCGTGATGCGGCCACCGCCCGGCAGCTTGTAGTAAAACGTCTTCATCGTTGCGTAGAACGGATGTTTGATCGGGATCGAATCGACCGACAGAACAAAGGCCATACCACGGGCCAGGAACATACCGGCCAGCGTAACGATGAAGGCCGGCATTTCAAGATAGTAGATGATCGCCCCCATGATCGCACCGAACAGCGTCGTGATCACGAGCACGAGCGCGAAGGCTGCGAGCGGATGGATGCCGGTATTCTGCAAGAGAACAGCCAGGAAAATACCCGTGAAGGCAATGACCGAACCGATCGACAGGTCGATACCGCCCGACAGGATCACGAAGGTCATGCCGACTGCTGCAATCCCAAGAAAAGCGTTATCTGTCAGAAGGTTGCCGATCACGCGGGTCGATAGGATGTTCGGATACTGCGCGGCACACGCCGCGTAGGAAACGACGAAGATGACGATGGTGGCGATGAGCGGGAGATATTTCTGGTTCATTGGGCGGACTGCTCTGCGGTCTCTCTACGGACGGATTTCCGGCCAAGGAACGTCAACCCGGCCTGCACGCGCGGCGACTGGATGACGAGGATGATGACGATGATCGCCGCCTTGATGATCAGGTTGAATTCCGGCGGAAAGCCCGAAGACAGGATGCCGGTATTGACCGCCTGAATGATCATGGCGCCAATCAGCGAGGCAACGATACTGAACCGGCCACCGAGCAGTGACGTGCCGCCGACGACGACGGCGAGAATGGCATCGAGTTCAAGCCAGAGACCCGCATTGTTGGCGTCGGCGCCCCTGATATCTGCCGTGACGATCAACCCGGCGACGGCGGCACACAGCCCCGACAGCATGTAAGCCGCCATCAAAAGCAGAGGCGTCTGTATTCCTGACAGCGTGCTGGCACGGCGATTGATACCGACGGCCTCGATCAGCATGCCAAGCGCGGTGCGCCGCACCAGCAAAGCCACAGCGATGCCGAACGCAAGCCAGATGACGACCGGCATCGGCAGGCCAAGGAAGGAGCCACTGCCGATGAAAATCAACCCGGGATCGTTGAAGGTCAGGATCGCGCCTTCCGTCACCAATTGGGCGATCCCTCTCCCGGCGACCATCAGCACCAGCGTGGCGATAATCGGCTGGATATTGAGCACCGAAACCAGAAACCCGTTCCAGACGCCGCAGATCAGGCCTGTGCCGACCGCCAAAAGCAAGGTCACTAGCAATGGATCCCCGCGTACGCTGGATGCGGCGGCCACGGCGCCGCAAATGGCCATGACCGCGCCCACAGAAAGATCGATGCCTTTCGTGGCGATCACCACAGTCATGCCGACAGCCAGAAGAGCGACCGGGGCGCCGCGATTGAGAATATCGATCAGGCTGCCATAAAGCCTCCCGTTCTGGATTTCGATCGAGAAGAAATCGGGAAAGACCAACCGGATCAACGCCAGAATCAGCGCTAGCGCAACGAATTGCGGCAACAGGCGGCGGCCGAGACGTTTTGCGTTGTCGATCATTGGGCGCCTCCTGCAACCGTTGCCGCAGCAATGGCATTGACGATATGTTCGGTGGTGATCTCGCTGCCAGTCAACTCCGCCACATGGGCGCGATCGCGCAGAACGATAATCCTCGAACTGTAAGCCACGAGTTCCTCAAGCTCGGACGAAATGACGATGAGCGACATGCCTTGTGCGCAGAGTTCACCGATCAGCCGGATGATTTCCGCATGGGCTCCAACATCGATACCGCGTGTCGGTTCGTCGAGAATGAGAAACTGCGGGTTGGTGGCCAGCCAGCGCGCCAGAATGGCCTTCTGCTGATTGCCACCGGAAAGCAACCGGATCGGCTTCTCCCGGTCGCTGGTGCGAATGTCCAGCGCCTTGATGTAGCGGTCGGCCAAGGCATTCTGCTCGGAGGCGGCAAGCGGCCTTGCCCAGCCACGCCGCGCCTGCAAGGCGAGAGCGATGTTTTCGCGCACGGACAATTCGCCAATGATTCCGTCAAGCTTGCGATCCTCGGGGCAAAACCCGAAGCCTTCGGCAATGGCAGCGCGTGGTGATGAGAGATTCGCCGTCTTGCCGCCGATATCGGCGCTACCACTGTCGGCCTTGTGCACACCGAACATCAATTCTGCGGTTTCGGTGCGGCCGGAACCAAGAAGGCCGGCAATACCGACGACCTCGCCCTTGCGGACATCCAGATCGAATGGGTTGATCTTGCCTGTCTTGCCGTATTTCGAAAACCGGAAATGAACAGGGCCGCTTGCCGTCTCAACCGCACCAACGGCCTTTTCGACAAACTGCAACTCATGGCCGAGCATCATCGTCACGAGTTCGCGGCGCGGCAAGGATGCGATGTCGCGGGTGCCGACCAACTGGCCGTTGCGCAGCACGGTGATCCGGTCCGAGAGATCGTAGACCTGTTCGAGAAAATGGGTGATGAAGACGATACCAAGTCCCCTCGCCCGCAAATCGCGGACAATGCGAAACAGCATTTCCACTTCCTGGGCATCGAGACTGGCAGTCGGCTCGTCGAGGATCAGCACCTTGCCAGAGAGATCGACAGCACGGGCGATGGCTACGACCTGCTGGATGGCCACGGAGTAACTCTCAAGCGCCGCGGAGACGTTGATATCGATGCCATATTGCGCAAGCAGAGCGTTTGCCCGCCTTTTCATTTCCCCGTTCTGAATGAGACCGAAACGACGAGGCTGACGCCCGAGAAAGAGGTTTTCGGCAACGCTCAGATTTCCAAGGAGATTGACTTCCTGGTAGACGGTGCCGATCCCCAGTTTCTGGGCATCGAGCGTGTCTCGTGGGTCGATCTCAGTGCCATCGAGGCTCAACTGACCAGCGTCGCGGCGGTAGGCGCCCGTCATGCATTTGATCAGCGTCGATTTTCCGGCGCCGTTTTCGCCCAGCAGCGCATGCACTTCGCCGCGCCGCAGCGAAAAATCGACCTTATTGAGCGCAATGGCGCCCGGAAAGGTTTTCACGATCCCGGCGGCGACAAGAATATCGTTTGAGCTGTTCTGCATGAAACCGGATTCTTCAACAAATGAGGTCAGCCATAGCTTACGGATTTGCGCCAGTTGCACCAGCGTCCGCATAAGGTGTGGATTGCCACGGTGCCGGGCATTCGGACGTAAGCAGTCCATCTGACAGTGACGTGCCGGCATCGCCTCGCGATCCACATCAACCGTCCAAAGACAGCGGATGTGCCCCTCGTGCAATGCCGGCAATCAATCAGTAGCCGAGGCCCTTCTTTTCTTCGTAGACCTTCTGCGGATCGTCAGCCTGGGTGTAGAGCTTCGATTCCGTCTGGATCCACTTGGCCGGCTTGGTGCCATCCTTCAGGAACGCATCGAGTGCATCGAATGCCGGACCGGCCATGTTCGGCGTCAACTCAACTGTGGCGTTGGCTTCACCAGCTGCCATCGCCTGGAAGATATCCGGAACCGCGTCGATGGAGACGACGAGAATATCCGTTCCCGGCTTCAAGCCGGCTTCCTTGATCGCCTGGATGGCGCCGACGGCCATATCGTCATTGTGGGCGTAGAGCGCGCAGATATTCTTGCCGCCGTCTTCCGCCTTCAGGAAGCTTTCCATGACTTCCTTGCCCTTGGTACGCGTAAAGTCGCCGGTCTGGCTGCGGACGATCTTGAGGTTGTCATAGCCTTTCAGCGCCTCTTCGAAGCCCTTCTTGCGGTCGATAGCCGGAGAGGAACCTGTGGTGCCCTGCAGCTCGACGACGTTGCATTGCTTGCCGCCGACCTTGTCGACCAGGAACTTGCCGGCAACGTTGCCCTCATGAACAAGATCGGATGTGACGGCCGTGAGGTAGAGATCGTCCTTCGAATCCACCGTGCGATCGAGAAGGATGACCGGGATTTCGGCATCCTTGGCTTCCGTCAGGACTTCATCCCAACCGGTGGCGACAACCGGGGCGATCAATATGGCATCAACGCCCTGTGCGATGAATGACCGCAAGGCTTTGATCTGGTTTTCCTGTTTCTGTTGCGCATCGGCGAATTTCAGGTCGATGCCGCGCTTTTCCGCCTGTTGCTTGGTCAAGGTGGTTTCGGCCGCGCGCCAGCCGGATTCGGAGCCGATCTGCGAAAAGCCGATCGTCAGGTCGGCGGCAGAGGCCGAACCGAACATGCAGGCAGCCAGAACCGTGGCACAGCTAAGTGCAGTCTTGATTTTCATGATTTCCTCCCAAAAAGCTGCTCCTCAGCAGCTTGAATAAAAAATCATACTATATTATTTATGTAAACAGTTTTTGCGCGTCTTTAAGCAAATTCACATAGTCCAGAATCGAAAAAGGGCGGCCTTGCGGCCACCCTTTCCGATTGCAACGATGGGTGCCGGATTATTGCGGCAGTTTGTCGTCAACGCCTTCGACGTAAAAGTTCATGCCGAGCAGCGTGCCGTCATCCGAGGATGCGCCGGCGGCCAGCCATTCGGAACCGTCCTGCTTCTTCAGCGGGCCGGTGAAAGGCTTCAGTTCACCCGACTCGATCTTCTTCTGGGTCTCTTCCGCCATCGCCTTCACGTCATCCGGCATGTTGGTATAGGGCGCCATGCTCAGGATGCCGTCCTTCAGGCCGTCCCAGCTCGACTGGGTTTCCCACTTACCGTCGAGGAAGAGCTGCGTGCGCTTGATGTAATAGGCGCCCCAGGTATCAACGATCGCGGTCAACTGTGTTTCCGGACCAGCCTTGATCATATCGGAGGCCTGGCCGAAAGCCTTGATGCCGCGTTCGGCAGCAACCTGCATCGGTGCGGTCGTGTCGGTGTGCTGCGTCAATACGTCGACGCCCTGGTCGATCAGCGCCTTTGCAGCATCAGCTTCCTTGCCGGGGTCGAACCAGGTGTTTGCCCATACGACCTTGATCTTGAAATCCGGGTTAATCGAGCGGGCGCCGGTGACGAAGGCATTGATGCCCATGACCACTTCCGGGATCGGGAAGGAAGCGATGTAACCGGCAACGCCCTTCTGAGAGATCTTTGCGGCGATCTGACCCTGAATATAACGGCCCTCGTAGAAACGGCTGTTATAGGTCGCAAGGTTTGGCGCCGTCTTGTAGCCGGTCGCATGTTCGAACTTAACATCCGGGAATTTTGCGGCAACCTTGACGGTCGCATCCATGAAGCCGAACGACGTGGTGTAGATCAGGCCGCAGCCGGAGCGTGCCAGGCGCTCGATGGCGCGCTCGGCATCCGGGCCTTCCGGAACGCTTTCGAGGAACTGGGTTTCGATCTTGTCGCCGAGCGCCTTTTCAAGCTCCAAACGGCCAATATCGTGTGCCTGAGTCCAGCCGCCGTCGGTCTTTGAGCCGACATAGACGAAGCAGACCTTTGCCTTGTCGGCAGCGTAGGCGCCGGCGGAAAAGCCGATGACCGCTGCTGTCGTGGCGAGTGCGAAAAGTAGTTTTTTCATTTTGACCTCTGTAGGTTTGGTTTACGTCGTTGTTCTTGTTTACCGGTCCGGCACAAAGGACTTGCCGAGCGACGCCGGCGTATTGATCAATGTCATGCGTCGATTGTGCGAGATGAGAATGAGTACGATAATTGTCGCCAGATAGGGAAGAGCGGAAAGAAACTGCGAGGGAATGCCGATGCCGAAGGCCTGGGCATAGAGCTGACTGATCGATACGGCGCCAAACAGATAACCGCCGGCCACGATCCGCCATGGCCGCCAGGAGGCAAATACCACTAGCGCCAGCGCGATCCAGCCACGCCCGGCCGACATGTTTTCCGCCCATTGCGGCGTATAGACCAGCGATAACTGAGCGCCGGCCAGACCGGCGCAGGCACCGCCGAACATCACGGCCAGATAGCGCGTGCGGATGACATTGATGCCGAGCGCATGCGCTGAAGCGTGGCTATCGCCGACGGACCGGAGTTTCAGGCCAGCACGGCTTTTGAACAGGAACCAGTTGACGCCGGCGACCAGCGCTATCGACAGATAGAAGATCAGATCCTGCTTGAACAGGACGGGGCCCAGAAACGGGATATCCGAGAGGACCGGAAAGACGATCTGCGGCAGTTTGATCCCGGATTGCCCGAGATAGGGTTCGGCGATCATGCTGGAAACACCGAGCCCCAGGATGGTCAAGGCCAGCCCTGTCGCCACCTGATTGGCAACCAACGTCAAGGTGAGGAAACCGAACAGCAGCGAAAACAGCGCGCCCGCCGCGATACCGGCGAGAATGCCGATATAGGGAGATCCGGTGACCTGCGTGGCGATGAAGCCGCAGGCCGCCCCCATGACCATCATGCCCTCGACGCCAAGATTGAGGACGCCGGACCGCTCGGTGACCAGTTCGCCGATCGCCGCGAGGACCAAGGGAGTCGCCGCCGTGATAATGGTCAGCAGCATCGCTTCGAAAATTCCCATCAGCGTATCCCCTTACCGGCCGTCTCGCTCAGGTCGTACCACATCATCCTGATCTTGTAGTGGATGAGCGTGTCGCAGGAGAGCACGAAGAACAGCAGGAGCCCCTGGAATACCCGGATCGGCTTGTCGGAAATCTGCAGCGAAACCTGCACCGCCTCGCCACCGAGATAGGTCAGCGCCAGCACAAGCCCGGCAACCACAATCCCGAGTGGATTGAGGCGTCCGAGGAAGGCAACAATGATCGCAGTAAAGCCGTAGCCGGGTGAAATCACCGGCCGTAGCTGCTGGATCGCGCCGCTGACCTCAGCAATGCCCGCAAGACCCGCCAGAGCGCCAGAGAGCAGCATGGAAAACCAGATCATCTTGCGCGACGAAAAACCGGCGAAACGCCCTGCCCGCTGCGATTGGCCAAGCACGGTGATCTCGAAACCCTTCAGCGTGTAGCGCATCATGAACCAGACCAGGATCGCCGCGATAATCGCGAAGCCAAAGCCCCAATGCGCCCGTCCGGACGCGATCATTTCAGGCAGGATGGCGGTTGCGTCGAAGGTCCGGGTTTCCGGAAAATTCATGCCGCCCGGATTGCGCCAGGGGCCGCGCACCAGCCAATCGAGAAACAGCTGCGCGACGTAGACCAGCATCAGGCTGGTGAGGATTTCGTTGGTGTTCAGATGTGCCTTGAGGAAAGCCGGAATGCCCGCAAACAGCGCACCGCCCAGCATGCCGAGCAGCATCATCAGCGGCAGAACCAGCGGCGATTGCCATTCATAGAACACGACGGGCAGGATCGACCCGGCGATCGCCCCCATGATGAACTGACCTTCGGCGCCGATATTCCAGTTGTTCGAACGATAGCAAACGGAAAGACCGACAGCGATGAGTATGAGCGGCGCTGCCTTGATCGCCAGTTCGTGCAGCGACCAGACCTCCGTCAGAGGCTCGATGAAGAAGCTGTAAAGGGCGGCGATCGGGTCCTTGCCGAGCATCATGAACATGATGCCGCCGAAAATGAGCGTCAGCCCGAGCGCGATGAACGGCGACAGGATGGAAAACAGCTTGGAGACGTCAGGGCGCCGTTCCAGTTCAATGCGCATGCGCCGTCTCCGCAGTCTCGGTCTTGCCATACATGCCGCCCATCAACAGTCCGATTTTTTCGCGCGACAGTTCCGATGCCGGATAGATATCGGAAAGTTTGCCTTCGCTGATCACCGCAATTTCCGTCGCCACTTCGAAGATTTCATCAAGGTCCTGGCTGATAACAAGGACTGCGGAACCGGATTTAGCCAGATCGACAAGCGCCTGCCGGATACGGCTGGCCGCACCTGCATCCACCCCCCAAGTCGGCTGATTGACGATCAACACCGTCGGCTGACGGTCGAGTTCGCGGCCGACAATGAATTTCTGCAGATTGCCACCCGACAGGGAACCGGCTGGTGGATTTTCGCCGCTCTTGCGCACATCCATTGCTGAGGAAATACGCTTCGCCGCCATTTTGACTGCATCCTGGCGGATCAGCCCGAGCGGACCGCCGCCGAGAAAGGCGCGCCGGTCGGACTGGCTACGGGCAAGGATGAGGTTGTCGGAGAGCGACAGCGCCGAAACGGCAGCATGTCCATGCCGCTCCTCCGGCACGAAACTCGCCCCCATCAGCCGGCGGGCATTGATGCCGCGCGTACCGACCGGTTTGTCCGAGATCAGAATGACATCATCGCTGGCGACAGGATATTCGCCGGACAGCGCGTCGAAAAGCTCTCCCTGCCCGTTGCCCGCAACACCGGCAATCGCCAGCACTTCTCCGGCATGCACCTTCAGACAGATGTTCTTCAGGGCAACGGCAAAAGGCGTTCTGGCAGCGGCGGACAGATGGCGAGCCTCAAGCTTGACGGTACCCTTTGAATTTGTGCCTTCGGCACTGACATGCGCGACATCACTGCCGACCATCATACGGGCCAGCGAGGATGGAGTTTCCTGGCGTGGATCGCAGGCGCCGGTCACCTTGCCATGGCGCAGAACAGTGGCGCGGTCGCAGATGCGCTGCACCTCTTCCAGCCGGTGGCTGATATAAAGCACCGAGCGCCCCTCGGCTTTCAGCTTGTTCAATGTTTCGAACAGCCGGTCGGCCTCCTGCGGCGTCAGCACCGAAGTCGGCTCGTCGAGAATGATCAGCTTCGGGTTCTGCAGCAAGGCGCGGACGATTTCGATTCTCTGGCGCTCGCCTACCGACAAGTCGGCCACATGCGCATGCGGATCGAGCGGAAGTCCATAGGCATGCGAAAGGTCGGACGCTTCCTTGGCGATCTTTGCCAACGACACGCCGGGATCCATCGACAGGGCAATATTTTCAGCGACGGTCAGTGCTTCAAACAGCGAAAAATGCTGAAACACCATGCCGATGCCGAGCTTGCGGGCGGCACTGGGGCTGGTGATGCGCACCGGCTGCCCCTGCCAGACGATCTGGCCGCTGGTGGGCGCAAGCACACCGAACAGCATCTTGACCAGTGTCGACTTGCCGGCGCCATTCTCGCCGAGAAGTGCGTGAATTTCGCCCGGTCTAATATCGAGATTGATTCCGTTACAGGCCGCGAATGTGCCGAACAGTTTTGTCAGTTGGCCAACAGCCAGCAATAGACTGTTGGCGGGTTGTCCCTCAGCCGACACGCCGCCCCTCTTTTCTCATTCTCTGCTGCCCTGGCTGCCTCTCCGGCTTGTCTCAGGGAATCAGCAATGTTGTTCCGCTCGTTTTTCTTGCTTCCAGATCTGCATGCGCCTGACTTGCATCGGCAAGCGCATACGTCTGGTTGATATTGATACGCACTTTGCTGCTTTGCACAACATCAAACAAGGAGTTTGCACATGCCTCCAGCGCCGCCCGTGTGGAAACATAGCTGAACAGGGTCGGCCGTGTTGCAAACAGCGAGCCCTTTTGCGCCAGGATGCCGATATTGACGCCCTCCACCGGGCCTGAAGAATTGCCAAAACTCACCCAGAGGCCGCGCGGCTTGATGCAATCGAGCGAGGCCGGATAGGTATCCTTGCCGACAGAATCATAAACCACGTCGACACCCTTGCCGCCGGTGATCTCCTTGACCGCGCTGACAAAATTGTCGGTGCGGTAGTTGATGACATGGTCGTATCCATGAGCCAGCGCCAGATCGATCTTGTCCTGCGAACCCGCAGTTCCGATGACCGTCGCACCGAGCGCCTTGGCCCATTGGCCAGCGATCAGGCCGACACCGCCCGCGGCCGCGTGAAACAGAAGCGTGGTTTCCGGCCCGACCTTGAAGGTCTGATTGAGCAGGTACTGCGCCGTCATGCCCTTCAGCATCATTGCCGCCGCCGTTTCCAGCGTGATGCCATCAGGCACCTTCACCAGCTGCGAAATCTCGATATTGCGCTCGCTCGCATAGGCTCCATCGGAGGATGCGTAGGCTACCCGGTCACCAACCGAAAAGCTGCTGACATTATCGCCGACCGCCGTGACAATGCCCGCGCCCTCTTTACCCGGAATGAAGGGAAGTCCTTCGGCCGACTTGTAGAGGCCTGTACGAAAATAGACGTCAATGAAATTCACGCCGACCGCGACCTGGCGGATCTGCACTTCGCCCGGCCCTGGGGCAGAAAGCGTTACACCTTCAATTTTGAGAACTTCCGGTCCGCCAAGTGTGCGCACCATGATGGCCTGTGCCATGAAACCTCCTCAACCCCGTCCAAGCCGGGGAAATATCTGCAAGACGAAACCGATGACATAGAGATAGATGCCGGTACCGACGACGCCGGCCACGACCCAGGCAGGAGTGTCGAAATGCAAAAGCAGCGCGTAGCCGCTGAGCACCGACCAGACAGCAAAGACGGCCAGATTGAGCGGCCGCAGGCGCTTGACGCGCACCGGGTGCAGGAAACTGATCGGCATGAAGGTCAGGACAACTGATACGGCGACGACGATCGAGGCCGCCAGTTCGCTGGCATCGATGACGAACAGCGTGAACACCACCATGTTCCAGACGACCGGGAAGCCGGAGAAGAAATACTCGTCCGTCTTCATACCCATGTCGGCATAATAAATCGCACTCGACATGACGATGGCACCGGCGGCAAAGAACGACCATGGTTCACCGATCATGCCGCTCTGATAGAGCGCAAAGGCAGGAAGAAGCACATAGGTGACATAGTCGATGACATTGTCGAGCGTATCGCCGGACCAGTTCGGCAGCACTTCCTTGACGCGAACCTTGCGGGCAATCGGCCCGTCGATGCCATCGACGGCAAGAGCCAGACCCAACCACCAGAACATATCGACGAATCGGTGCTCGGCTGCAGCAACCACGCCCAAAAAGGCGAGGAATGATCCGGATGCGGTGAGAATATGAACGGAAAATGCGCGAATTTCCGCGTAGGGCACGCGCTTGTAGTTAAAAAACTTCATCGGCAGACGCACCCTGTCCTTACTCTGCGCTTTCCTTGGAAGCATGCTGAACCGGCCGTTTCACTAGCCCACGCTCCCGTACCCGCACTGTTGCGCGGGTGTTGGCGGTAATATGCACCGTTTGCGTTTGGCTGCCAGCAAAAATCACCTAACGCCGCAAAAGCACAAGAATCAGCTGTGGATGCGACGTGCATCTGCGCCATTTCACCCCATTTCCTTCGCAGCCGCCGACAGTTAAGATCGAACCCTCAACAGATACATGCACGGGAAGCGGACGCCATGGAGCACTTTGAAATCGCAGTCGTCGGTGCGGGGCTCGCCGGATCTCTGGCAGCGCTTGCGGTTGCCGATACCGGCCGCAGCATCGCGCTGATTGCGCCGGTGGCTGGCAAAGCCGATGGACGGACTACGGCGCTGATGGATCAATCAATTGAGCTCGTGCGGAAACTTGGCCTCTGGCAGGCCGTTGCGCCATTGGCAGCCCCTCTTTCCAGCATGCGGATCATCGACGCAACAAACCGGCTGCTGCGCGCGCCGACAGTGACCTTTCACGCCGCAGAAGTCGGACTAGAGGCATTCGGATACAATATTCCCAACGCTCCCTTCCTTACCCTCCTGGAACAGGAAACAGCCAAACGGCCGACGTTCACGCGTCTTGTTGCGAGCCTGGCGCAGGTCGAATTTGAACCCGAGCGCGCCGTGCTGACGCTCGATGATGGGCGCACCATCACGGCCAGCCTTGTGATCGGCGCCGACGGCCGGAAATCCGGCGTACGCGCGGCCGCCGGTATCGAGGTGCGCAACTGGTCCTATCCGCAAAGTGCGCTTGTGCTCAATTTCTCCCATCAGGTGCCCCACCAGAACATCTCGACGGAATTCCACACACCGCACGGCCCGTTTACGCAGGTTCCATTGCCCGGTGGTTTGCGATCCAGCCTTGTCTGGGTTCAGAAACCGGAAGACACCGAAGCGGCGCTGGCCCTTTCGCCTGACGCTCTGGCATTGGCGGTGGAACAGCGCATGCAATCCATGCTCGGGAAAGTGGTTATAGAAGGTGCGGCCCAGTCATTCCCGCTCTCCGGCATGACTGCCCACGCCTTCGGCAAGGGCCGGGCGGTCCTGATCGGCGAAGCCGCCCACGCCTTCCCGCCTATTGGTGCACAGGGACTGAATCTCAGCCTGCGCGACATCATGGCCGCCCTATCGCTGCTCGGATACTCACCTGTTCCTGACGATTTTGGCGGCCGTTATGACCGCAAACGGCGCGCCGACATTCTCAGCCGCACCGTCAGCGTCGATCTGCTCAATCGCTCCCTCTTGTCTGACTTCCTGCCCGTACAGATGCTGCGTGCTGCAGGCCTGCAGGCTTTGGCAAGTGTAGCGCCGCTGCGCAATCTGATGATGCGCGAGGGGATCAATCCAGGCAGTGCGCTGCAATCCCTGCGTGGTGCGTTACGGGAAAAGATCGGCCGGAAGAGCGCCTGAACTGATCAGATAGAGCAGCATCGTCACCGTCGCCACCGAAAGGACGGTGGTGATCAGGATCGTTGCCGACGCCCGCTCCTGCCAGACTCCGTATTGCTGGCCGATGACAAAGACGTTGGTCGCCGTCGGCAACGCGGCCAGAAGCACAGCTGTCTGCACCCAGACCGGCTCGAAATTGCCGGCAAGGCTCATGACCAGATACATCAGCACCGGGTGCAGGATCAGCTTTGCGGGAACGATATAGCCAATCTCGGCAGGGATGCGTTTCAGCGGCCGCAGCGCCAGCGTCACGCCCATGGCAAACAGCGCGCAGGGTGCAGCCGCCTGCGCCAGATAATCGATCAGGCGTTGAACGGGCAGCGGCGGCTGAAACGCAAAATAGGCTGCAATCACGCCCGCAATTGTCGAGAGAATGAACGGGTGCAGCAGGATTTTTTTCGCAATCCCCAGCGTCAGCATGCCGGCTGGCCGTTTGTCGCCGCCAGCGAGCGCCATCATTGCCGGCGCCACCATGAAATGCAGCACGTTTTCGAAGCAGAAGATCAGCGCAACCGGCACTGCAGCCGGTTCACCCAGCGCCAGCAAGGTCAGCCCCGGCCCCATGTAGCCGATATTGCCATAGGCTCCAGCCAGCCCTTGAACGGTTGATTCCGCCAGCGAATTGCGGCGAATGAGGTAGCCTGCGCCGAAGACAAGCGCAAAAATCGTGTAGGTGACACCCATCGAGGTGAAGACGAAATCGAAGCGCGTCAACTGCTCGATCGGCGTCTTTGAAACCAGCTTGAAGAACAATGCCGGCAGCGACACGTAGATGATGAAGATATTGAGCCAGCCCATGGCATCGCCAGCGCCCTCGCCCGCCGGACGGCGAGCCAGCTTCGCAGTCAGATAGCCAACGAAGATCAGGCCGAAGAACGGCAGTACCAAACCCGCTATTTCAGCCATTCTACACTCGACCTCTGTTTGAGGTTCGTGCTTAACCGATTTGCATCAGGACTGGAAAGGTTTCCTGGAACCAGATCGCCATCGAACTGATGAAGCCGAAGACGAAGGCAAGGCCAGCGAGAATCAGCAGCACACCCATCAGCTTTTCCACCAGACCGAGATGGCGGCGGAAGCGCGACAGGAACTTCATGAAGGCGCCGGAAAACCCGGCGGCGATCCAGAACGGAATGGCCAGCCCCAGTGAATAGACCGCCAGAAGCATGGCGCCATCGGTCACCGTATCGCGCGCAGCAGCAACGCCAAGAATGGTGCCAAGCACCGGACCGATGCACGGCGTCCATCCGAACGCAAAGGCAAGCCCCATGATATAGGCGCCCGACAGCGTGGCCGGCTTGCCGTTGCCTTGAAAACGCGCCTCGCGCCCGAGAATGCCGATCCGGAACACACCGAGGAAATGCAGGCCCATAATGATGATGACGATACCGCCAATGCGCGAGAGGATGTCGATATGCTGGCGCAGTAGCAGGCCGATACTGGATGCCCCGGCCCCCAGCGCCACGAAAACAGTGGCAAACCCGAGCGTAAACAGAAATGCCGCACCAAACACCGCGCGCCGGGTGCCCGTGGACGCGACCTGCGTTTCGCCGCCACGGAACTGGTCGACCGATATGCCCGCCATATAACAGAGATAGGGCGGCACCAGCGGCAGAACGCATGGCGACAGAAAGGACAGCGCGCCCGCCAGAACGGCGGTCCAGATGGAAATATCAGCGATGGACACCAGTCAAAAACTCCAGCCTGCAATAAGCCCGGCCGTCTTAGCGCCGAAGCAGGTGTCAAACCAATCACCTTTTGGCGATCTCCTTGGAAAACATCGTTTTTGCACTTTTGCCCGTTTTTTTGGGTTGACCAAAACAAGCCCGCTGTGCATATGTCCGCCCACTTCCGCCGGACATAACAGACCGGTCTTGGGAGAGCGTAGCTCAGCCGGTAGAGCAACTGACTTTTAATCAGTAGGTCCAGGGTTCGAATCCCTGCGCTCTCACCATATTTTCCAAAATTATCAAGAGCATAAGTATTGGTGTTCGGATGTTTTCCCTCCGGATAACCTAGGTCGACGGTCCATAACCGGCGCGCCCGCCGATTGCTGCCGTGACGACATGCCGACCGCCCCCACGCCATAAGTGGTGCCTTCAGGATTCGCCCAAACTGAAAACCAAGCTTCGCCCCCAGCTTGCACCCGCACTGGACAATTGCACGCATTGCATGGATGCTGAGACCGTCTGGTGAAACTGTGAGTTTGGAGCAAAAGGAATTGCCATGAAGAAACTTGTCGCTGCGGTTGGAATCATTGTTGCTCTATCGTCCTGCACGGCGACGGAGCGGGGAACCGCGATCGGTGCAGGCTCCGGCGCCATCATCGGCGGCGCTGTCAGCAATAGCTGGGGCGGCGCGGCTATCGGCGCAGTGGCGGGTGGCGTTGTGGGCAACCTCATTGGCCGTTCCCAGGAACGTCAAGGCTATTGCATCTATCGTGACCGCAATGGACGGCGCTACGAGGCGCGCTGCTGATAGAAAATCGGCGTTTTTTTCTGGGCTTGCGCGAGCGGCGCCTCGAAGGGCGCCGCGCATGGCGTGAACAGTCCGCATGGACACTGTTGGGCTGGTGCTACCGCGATTTCGACCATGAGCCCACAGGCGAATGAAATCCAACCCTCCACCCACCGGCGTTCTTGGTAAAGGATCCGGCTATATAGCTTTGATCACTGACGACGCGATCCATGTCGCGTTTATAGACCCGTGAAAGAAAAACAGCGTCACCGGTAAGGTAACGCCGTTCATGTTTCCGTTGGCCTGTTTGACTGGGACAACTCCGGTCCGGGAACCTTTCGCCTGTCAGCCGCGGCGGTAGTAGCCCGGCCGTTCCGGGTTATATTCCGGAACTTCGCAGCGTGGATCATTGCGGCAGCGGCGGTCATCATCCCCCCGGCCCTCGCGGTCGCGCCAATCCGCGCGCCCTTCATTATTTCTGCGATCGCTACGGCGGTATTCCCGGTCTTCCGAATAGTCGGCTCTATCGCGCCAGCGCTCATTGCGGTTGTAGCGCTCGGAATAATCGCGCGGGCGTGAATAGTAGCCGTTGTCTTCGTAGGAAACGCCTTCGCTGACGCAGCCGGCAAGCATCAGGGTTGAAAGGCCGATTGCGGTGGCCACTATCAGTGTTTTCATTGTCGTTGCTCTCTCCATTCACGCGAGAGATATGGCCGCTGCAGGAGCACAGCAAGAGGCAATGATCATCGCCCCCTTTCTGTTTGAGCAATTCCCCAAAATTGGCGCAGCCTCCCAAGACGGCCAAGCGCGTGGATGGCCAAAGCAGACTACAGTCCCATCACCGGCGGCCTTGGCGCAATTTCATGGGGCTGCCGCCATATTGACGTTTGAAGGCGCGCGAGAAGGACGAAAGGCTGTCAAAACCGCAGCGAAGCGCGACTTCGCGGATACCGAGTTGCGTATCGCTGACCAGCCGGTGAGCCGTCTGCAGCCTCAGCCGCAGATAGTAACTTCCAGGACTGATGCCGAGCGCCCTGGCAAACCGCATTTCCAGCTGGCGCTGTGATTGCCCGGCCCGCAGCGCAAGGGCTGACATCGACAAGGGCCGGTCGAGTGTCCGTTCCATCAGGCGGATTGCCCGGGCAAGGTCCGGATCGCGCGCCTCCATGCGACCAAGCGACACCAGCGGCTGCGCATCCGTCGCAGCATGTGTCTCGTCGTAGACAAAGATGCTCGCCACATCGAGCGCGACCGATGAGCCAAATTGCTGCCGGATCAGGTGCAGCATCATATCGAAGGTCGGCGATGCACCGCCGGATGTCCAAAATTTTCCGTCGGTCACAAACCGGTCGGCCTTGACGGAAACATCCGGAAAAGTCAGAGCGAAATCCTCCAGTTCTTCCCAGTGGGCCGTCGCGGTGCGCCCATTGATCAGCCCGCAGCGCGCCAGGAGCCAGCATCCCGATTCGATGCCGGCGACGACCGAAAAATGCCGCGCGCTCGCCTGAAGGCTGGCGATGAACGGCTTTTGCGCATGGCGCTCCAGATTGAAGCCGCCGATGATCAAAAGGCAGTCCCCCTGTACCCGCGCCGAAAACGCCCCGGCCACAGCGATGACGACGCCGCAGGTGAGAAGAACAGGCTCGCCATCGGGAGACAGGATTTTCCAGTCGAACAGAGTTTTACCCGCCACCCGGTTGGCGGCGCGTATCGGGTCCAGCACAGAGGCCAGCGACATGATCGATGATTCGGGCAGCACCACGATCACGACCGTCACAGTGTGATCGGAATGCGCAGATGGTCGATCGGAAGTCGCAAGTGCAGACATCCGAAAAATGTCAAATTTTCTGCGCTTTATGTCAAATGAATTGGCATCACTCAGGCATGATGCCCATGTAAGACCTCCTGTCCGCAACACTAGCTGCGGATGCCTGGAAATTCCCCCTACCGACCTTTACCGGACGGGTCGAATGGCAGCGATGCCTTCGACCCGTTTTTTAACGTCATTTCACGGTTCGTCGTTTCCTTCGGTGGCCTTCTCCCGTTCCACGGCGGCCGGCTTCGACTTGACCGCGACCAGAATCTTGCCGACGGCAAAAAGCACCGTCAGTCCGGCAGCAAGCGCAAAGGCCGCGATCAACCAGTGGCCGAAGCCAAGAGCCAGGCCAATCGCACCGGCAAGCCACATGCCGGCCCCCGTCGTCAGGCCCCGCACCTCGCCGCGGGAAAGGACGATCGTTCCCGCAGCAAGGAAAGCCACGCCGGCGGTGACGGCCTCGACCACGCGCAGCGGATCAATGCGCACCTGCTCGTCTGAAAGACCGGGCATATGCACGCTCTCGATTGAAATGATGGCGAACACAGCCGATGCCAAGCTGATGAGAATGTGAGTCCGTAAACCGGCGGCCTTATCCTGCGCCTCGCGCTCAAAACCGATCAGCCCGCCGAAGAAGATCGCACCGCAAAAACGGGCGACGATTACCGGATAGGGAATTTGCGTGGCAGGAAACATGTCGGCGAAAATCTGGTCCATGCGGCCTCAACGCGTGACGCAAAACATGGTTCCGGAGGCCATCCGGCACGAAAGCGGTGTAAGAACGCGTCCCGGGCGTTGGATCGAGCATACCAGTGAAAGGAACGAATCCGGCGATAGCGCGTTACTGCACCGGTTCAACGGAGGAAATTCACATGCTGCGCGCTGGTCTTCTTTGGTTCATGGGGGTCCCCCTCGTCGTCGTCATCCTGATCTGGATGCTGTATTTTTAACGCTGGAGACCATGATGACCAATCCACCCGTCCAACTCCCCATGCCGGCACATCGCGACACATCGAGTTACCGCAATTTCATGGTGCGGGAATTGCTGATCTGGCTCGTCGGTGTTCCCGTCCCGATTGCAGCGATCATCGGCGTCTTTGTTCTTTAGCCCTCATAAGTTCGGACCGGATGACAGCGGGTTGACCTGTGAACACCCTTCGATCATCCTTGACCCAAAAGGAGGGCGATCATGATTACAGGATCCCAGTGCCGCGCCGCCCGCGCACTTGTTGAAATATCGCGCCAGCTCCTGGCAACACTATCCGGCATCGACGAAGACACGATCGCCCGCTTCGAACGAAAGCTGGAAACTCCGGCAGTGGAAACGATCGCTACACTTCAAACCACCCTGGAAAAAGCCGGAGCGATCTTCATACCGGAAGGTGAACGCGGCTTGGGTGTCCAGCTCAAATTCACCCGTTCGGAAGCCCGCCGTCTTTCCATTCTGGAAAGCGAAGGCGGCCTGGTCGCCAATGACGAGGTTCCCGGCGTTTAGATGAGTTGGCGCCCCCTCCAGGGCTCGAACGTGTGACAACCTGCTTAGAAGACCCGATAGATTAAGGGTCTTTCCAATTTGAGGTTTTTTATTCACTGGTGGCAGGAGGATTTGCCATGTGTGATCGAGTGCTGCTTTTGCAAACTCAAACAATTTCGGCGCATCGCCACACACGACGAGAAAACGGCGAGAAACTATCGGTCCATGATAGCGCTGGCGGTAACAATCCTATGGCTCAAATAACGATCCACACTTCCTAGGCCATCTTCTCTATCCGGGTGTGCCCAAAGGGATTCGCATCGCGCGGAGATTGCCCGGCGCCCTGCGACCATCACGGCCTTGGTGTGCCGAAGCGAGCGGGGGCCTTTGTCTTCGCACCATAAGCCAATTGCGGTCACCCATTCATCGGCGCATCGGATAACACCATATTCAATTGCTGTCTCACCGCCCAAACGGAAGTTGGAGACGGATTCTCACGACTGCGCCGATGAAAATAACATGAGTGTAAACTCCTAGTATTATTGTACTTTATTTACTCGGATACGTTGGTAGTATGAGCTAGGAATTGAACAGGGGCTGATTATGCAGGAGCCGTCCCACAGCAGTTCAGCGATAGTAAAATCGCCTACGAGGCGGCGTGAACTTCTGACGTTTTTTATTCTGGCGTTCGGCATATGGCCGATCATCGCGGTGGGTGTAGTGGCGAGTTACGGATTTGCCGTCTGGATATGGCAAATCATCTTCGGCCCACCCGGCCCCCTTGGGCATTGAAGGCGATGCGAACGGCGCCGACTACACGACGTTCGTTTCTGTTTGGCACATCGGCCAAGACAACCAACTTAATCTGTCCTCCAGGAACATCTCCACTCAGCCTTGAAGCGTGCACGGGCTGCGGCCTTTGTGTCGAACATTGTCCCACGCGGATCATCGTGTTGATCGATGACCTGCCAGCGCTCGACTTCTCGTCAGGCGAATGTACGTTTTGCGGTGAATGCAGTCTTGTCTGTCCTGAACCGGTCTTCGCTGCGGAGCCGCCGCATCGATTTCCCCATATTGCTGCCGTCACCGATGCCTGCCTTGCGAGGCGGGATATCGCTTGCCAGTCTTGCGGCGAGAGTTGCCCTGAGAGTGCCATCCGGTTTCGCCCGCGCCTCGGCAGCCCATTTTTACCTGAGATCAACGAGGAACTCTGCACGGGCTGCGGTGCGTGCATGCAGGTTTGCCCTGTGGGAGCATTCGAAACAAAGTCATGTGAACGGGACTCCGCCAATGCCTGAAGCACCCTCAAACTATCACATATCCAGTGCAGTGATCGCCACCTTGCCCAGGGCGACAGACCAACTCATCGCCGAACTGGCGAGAATGGAGAATGTCGAGGTTCACGGGCACGGAGGCGGAAAGATCATTCTTGTGATCGAAGGGACCAGCACCGGAATGATGGGTGATTGCCTAGCAAGGATATCGCTTCTCGACGGTGTCATATCCGCAAATATGGTTTTCGAGCATGTCGAAATGGAGAGCGTGGACAAATGACCGAAGGACTGACACGTCGTCACATTCTGAAGGCACATGCGGCCGGCATTGCCGCTGCCACCGCCGGCATCACCCTCCCCGCGGCCGCACAGCAAGTGCCCGGAGGGGTAGAGGCCTTGGAAATCAAATGGTCGAAGGCACCCTGCCGGTTTTGTGGAACCGGCTGCGGCGTGATGGTCGGCGTCAAGGAGGGGCAGGTTGTCGCCACCCACGGAGACATGCAAGCGGAGGTCAACCGTGGACTGAACTGCATCAAGGGCTATTTCCTTTCCAAGATCATGTACGGCGAGGACCGGTTGAAGACACCCCTGCTTCGCAAGAGTGGCGGGGTCTACGCCAAGGACGGCGAATTCGAGCCGGTGAGCTGGGACGAGGCTTTCGACGTGATGGCCCAGCAGGCCAAGCGCGTTTTGAAGGAAAAGGGCCCGACGGCGGTCGGCATGTTCGGCTCCGGCCAGTGGACGATTTTCGAAGGCTATGCCGCGACAAAGCTGATGCGCGCAGGCTTCCGCTCCAACAATCTTGATCCCAACGCTCGCCATTGTATGGCATCCGCCGCCGTCGCATTCATGCGAACGTTTGGCATGGACGAGCCGATGGGCTGCTATGACGACTTCGAAAACGCAGACGCATTCGTGCTTTGGGGCTCAAACATGGCCGAGATGCACCCGATTCTGTGGACCCGCATCGCCGATCGCCGCCTCGGCCACCCGCATGTTCGTGTCGCGGTTCTGTCGACGTTTACTCACCGCAGCATGGACCTCGCCGATATCCCGGTTGTCTTTACGCCCGGGACCGACCTTGTCATCCTGAACTACATTGCAAACCACATTATCCAGACCGGCCGGGTCAACGAAGCGTTCGTCCAGCAACACACCAAATTTGCCCGTGGCGCAACCGACATCGGCTATGGGCTGCGCCCGGACGATCCGGTGGAGGTGAACGCTGCCAATTCCTCCGATCCCGGCAAGACCGAACCGATGGATTTCGAGGCCTTCAAGGAATTCGTCGCCGATTACACGCTGAAGAAAGCCGCCAAGATGACCGGCGTGGAGCCGGAATTCCTCGAACAATTGGCAGAGCTCTACGCTGATCCGAAAACCAAGGTCATGTCGCTCTGGACCATGGGTTTCAACCAGCACGTCCGGGGCGTGTGGGCCAATCAGATGGTCTATAATATCCATCTGCTGACGGGCAAGATTTCTGAACCCGGCAACAGTCCGTTCTCGCTGACTGGCCAACCATCCGCTTGCGGCACGGCACGCGAAGTCGGGACTTTCGCCCACCGTCTGCCCGCCGACATGGTCGTCACCAATCCTGAGCATCGCAAACATACCGAGGAAATTTGGCGGATTCCTCATGGCATCATTCCCGAAAAGCCGGGATATCACGCTGTGCAGCAGGACCGGATGCTAAAGGACGGCAAGCTCAACTTTTACTGGGTGCAATGTAACAATAACGTCCAGGCCGCCCCCAACACCAGCAACGAGACCTATCAGGGCTATCGCAATCCGGAAAATTTCGTTGTCGTCTCAGACGCCTATCCGACAATCACGGCGATGAGCGCGGATCTCATATTGCCCGCGGCAATGTGGGTGGAAAAGGAAGGGGCATACGGCAACGCCGAACGGCGGACACATGTCTGGCATCAACTTGTGCAGGCATCTGGCGAGGCCCGTTCCGACCTCTGGCAGATGATGGAATTCTCCAAGCGGTTCACGACAGCCGATGTCTGGCCAGCCGAGATTCTCGAAACCAACCCCGGCTTTAAAGATAAGACGCTTTTCGATGTCTTGTTCCGCAACGGTGAAGTTGATCGCTTTCCTCTCAGCGAGGTCAATGCGGAGTACGACAATAACGAGGCAAAAGAGTTCGGCTTCTACGTGCAGAAAGGCCTGTTTGAGGAATATGCCGCATTCGGGCGTGGGCATGGTCATGACCTCGCGCCCTATGACGCCTATCACGAGGTCCGCGGGCTCCGTTGGCCCGTTGTGAATGGACAGGAGACAAAGTGGCGCTACCGCGAAGGGTATGACCCTTACGTGAAAGCTGGCGAAGGCGTGAACTTTTATGGTCAAAAGGACGGCAAAGCGATCATTCTTGCCGTACCGTACGAGCCGCCTGCGGAATCCCCCGACAAGGATTTCGATTTCTGGCTGGTGACGGGACGCGTGCTGGAACACTGGCATTCCGGATCGATGACCATGCGGGTACCGGAACTCTACAAGGCGTTTCCAGGCGCGCGCTGTTTCATGAATGCCGACGATGCGCGCAAGCGTGGCATAAATCAGGGCGCGGAAGTCCGCATCGTTTCCAGGCGCGGAGAAATCCGCACCCGCATCGACATCCGGGGCCGCAACAGGATGCCCGCGGGGGTTATCTTTGTCCCCTGGTTCGATGCCAGCCAGTTGATCAACAAAGTCACCCTCGACGCCACAGATCCCATCTCCAAACAGACGGATTTCAAAAAATGCGCGGTCAAGATTCAACTGGTCGTCTGATGCGGCCCGAATGGTTGGCAGTCATAGCCGGGATATTCGTGTTTATCGCGACGGCTGCGATTGCACAGGTTGCAACAAATAGCGTCCCGCAACTCCAGGGACAGACCCCTGCCATGGAGTCCGGAGCCGTCGCCGTCCTGCCCAAGTGGGTGGCGGACGACAAACGCAAGATGCGCGCCTATCCGGACCAGCCGCCGGTCATCCCCCATTCGATCGACGGCTACGAACTCTCGGTCAATGCGAACCGGTGCCTCACCTGCCACAAGCGGGAGTTCACTCAGGACTCCGGCGCGCCGATGATCAGCGTGACGCATTATATGACGCGGGATGGCCAGATGATCGCCGACGTTTCGCCCAGACGTTACTTTTGCACGGCCTGCCACGTCCCGCAGGCGGACGTACAGCCACTGGTACCTAACACCTTCAAAGACATGAGCGAGTTGGGATTCAAGCCGGCAGGAAGCGAGTAAGAAATGATCGCCTGGATCACGAAAATTGCCCAATGGGCACTGAGTATCATGACGACACCCGCCGGAACGCTCGGTCTTGGGTTCCTCACCTTGGGTGGCTTCATCGGCGGTGTCATGTTCTGGGGTGCGTTTAACACCGCTCTTGAAGTGACCAATACCGAGAAGTTCTGTACGGGCTGTCATGAAATGAAGACCAACGTGTATGAGGAACTGACGCGCACCGTCCACTTCTCCAACCGTTCTGGCGTGCGGGCGAGTTGTCCGGATTGTCACGTGCCACACAATTGGACGGACAAGATCGCCCGCAAGATGCAGGCGTCGAAGGAAGTCTGGGGCAAGATTTTCGGCACGATCAACACACGGTCGAAGTTTCTCGAACACCGTCTGGCGCTCGCGCAGAACGAATGGGCGCGGATGAAGGCCAACGACAGCCTCGAATGCCGCAACTGCCATTCATCCGTCGCGATGGACCTGCAGAAGCAGACCCAAAGAGCAGCGGACATCCATACCCAGTATCTGCTTACAGGAAAAGCAACGTGCATCGACTGCCATAAGGGTATCGCTCACGAGCTGCCCAACATGGAAGGTATCGACCCCGGCTGGAAAATGCCAAAGGAACTGGAGGGAAAGAAGATGGCCACAGATACGCCCGTCGAGGAGCTCCGGAAATTTGTGGCAGACGCACATGCCGGCTTGTTTTGAGCTTTTTATCTCCGCCGCTTGAGTATTACGAGAAGTTCGCTCGGAGAGCGTGCCACGGACGCCACAACTCGAATAGTAGACTGAGTGCTTCTAAGAACCGAAACTGTCGATATGAACGGCCAGCATGAAGGCGCGAGGCCGCCCGATCGAATTCCACACAAACATACCTTGTTCTGAGAAATGCGGCCCCGCTTTGCTGGATAACCATGGCGCGGGTTCGAATTTCCCGACCTGTGACGATGCTTCTATCGATTGCGAGATCGAACAGCGCGCGATCTCGCATACGGCCCCTCCCGGTCTCGGAAGAAGAAGGAGGAAGCTATGCTTAGGATCATCGATAAAACGAAGTCATACGCCGCGCGGGATTGGCGCAGAGCACTATTTGGCGACGCTGGAGGAAAGGGAAATTTCCGCTAGCAATTCAGACGCCGCCCAGACACATCGGCTCGCCAGGCGTTAGAAACGATCGGTGGATTGCCATCCCGTTCTATCCACCCACAAACAGCGCCACCAGCACCTCGTTGGTCACCGCAAATAGTCATTCAGATGCCGCGTTGCCTGTTGGCTACCCAGAAACTGCGGCTTGGTGGGCAATGCTAACAAACGCTTGAAATGAATGGCGACCCCTGCAGGTGTATGAGGATCGGCTGAAATCAATGGCTTAAAGAGTGGTGGGACTAAATACCGCCCCTTTGATTTTATTGACATCCCGGCAACAGCAAGTCTTACCTTTCCGGCATGACCGACTACCAGCCGAAATACAAATGGCACCGCACCCAGCTAGACGAGAACGACCCGCCTAGGGATACCGACTGGTGCGGCTTTGACGGTGACGCGCCGATCGGCAGAATCAGGAAAGAACTGCACGGCCCGACGAAGGGGCAATGGCACTGGGCTGGGAAGTTCCCGAAGCCCCACATAGGCACGCCACCGAAGCCTATCGCCGGCTATGCGGCCACGGCGCGACTTGCCACACAGAAGGTCGAGGAATACTGGGAGCTGTCTATGCGGGTGATGACGCCGCGCAACCCCAAAGGCACACAATCATGAGCGACGACAGAATGGTGCACCCAAAC
This sequence comes from Rhizobium sp. Root1204, assembly GCF_001424965.1. Lineage (NCBI taxonomy): Bacteria > Pseudomonadati > Pseudomonadota > Alphaproteobacteria > Hyphomicrobiales > Rhizobiaceae > Rhizobium > Rhizobium sp. Root1204. The sequence continues at coordinate 287,905 of NZ_LMCZ01000034.1, read as the reverse complement.
TCACCGGTGCATTTCGAACACTGGTGCGGGCATCCGGGATGCAAGCGCTGGGGATCGTTTGGTAAGGATCGCCGAGGCGTCATCGAGTGGCGGTGCAGCGAGCACTTGGCGGCGGACTATTGGGACAGCCGATCGCTGAATTAATGTGCAACGCCGCTTTGGCGGCTCGCCTGTTCTTGGATGGCTTCTGCGAGTGCCGCCCGGCGCCCATCTGGAAGCTTCAAGATGAAGGTATCCATGTCTCGCCCAAAATTCGACCACGCCTTGTCACCCGCTTGACCGCGATCTATCACGCCTGCCGTTTCCAGATCGGTACGATCCATGTTCACCCGGGCAAGCGAAATATGTAGGAGATCCGTTCCAGTGATCATTGCCCTACCCCTTGCTGGCTGAGATTCAGCGTTCCATGGCTCGACTGCCGGGGCGTCATGTCTGGCTCAGCGGCCTCTTCGTCCATGACTGCCTTGTGGTAGCAATCGCCGATATCCTGGGCGATGCCGTCCGCGTCATAAAGATACCCGTCCGTCCCGCCATCTGTCTCGATGATTTCGGCAATGGAGTTCATCATGACGCGACCAAGCTGTTGCAGGGCATCCCTGTGACGATCGGTGCCCCCGTTGGCGAATTCACGATTGGCCTCGTCCAACGCCTGGCGCATGGCCTGAAACGATCCGTCGATATGGAGTTGCGCATTCATTGCATCCCTCCTGCTTGGGACTACTGAAACAGAATCCCCTAACGCAAAACTCGTGGATAGGTTCACCTTACTATAGACAAGGCGCTAAATGCCACAATTGATTCGCGTATTAGCCGGAACAAACGTATCCTCTCTTCGTTGGATCCGCGCTCATCGGGAGAAACAATATGGCCGGACGTGCACTCTGGAAGGGCTTTCTCAAGTTTGCCGAGATCAGTTGCCCAGTAGCGCTCCATAGCGCCGCCTCGACATCAGAGCGCGTCTCCTTCAACACTCTCAACCGAAAAACCGGCAACCGTGTCAAGCGTGAGTATGTCGACATCAACACCTGGAAGGTCGTTGAAAAAGAGGATCAGATCAAAGGCTATGAGGTCGATGATAACCGTTATGTCCTGTTCGAGCCAGAAGAATTGGCTGCTGCGGTCCCCCAGAGCGATAAGACGCTTCGCATTCAATCCTACGTGCCCTTCGGCGAGATCGATGATCTCTACTTCGATAAGCCCTATTACCTCCTGCCCGATCGAATCGGCGAGGAGACGTTCGTTCTGATCCGGGATGCGATGAGAGAATCCAACGTCGGGGCGCTGGCCCAGGCAGTGTTGTTCCGCCGTCTCCGCACGGTTTTGATCCGGGCTCACGGCGATGGGCTCATCGCGACGACCCTCAACTTCGACTACCAGGTGCGTTCGGCAAAGGACGCATTCGCCGATATCCCGGCGCTGAAGATCGAGGGCGAGATGCTCGACCTGGCAAAGCACATCATCAAAACAAAGGCCGGATTATTTGATCCCAAAACATTCGATGATCGCTACGACGCTGCACTGGCCGAGCTGGTGAAGGCAAAGCTGGAAGGCAGGTCGGTTGCGGTGAAGAAACAGGCCAAGGTCGAGCCTTCGACAAACCTCATGGAAGCGCTGCGCATGAGTGCCGGCTTTGGATCGGCGCGGGCATCGAAACCCAGAACAGCGACAGCAAAGCGGGCCGCCCCGGCGTCACGACCGGCTGCTCGCAAGAAGGCAGGCTAAGCCATGGCCGCCGTCAAACCATACTGGAAAGGCTACCTGAAGCTTTCGCTTGTCACCTGCCCCGTGGCCCTCTCCCCCGCCACCAGTGACACCGAGAAGGTGCGCTTTCACACGATGAACCGTGCCACCGGCAACCGTGTTGCCTCGCGGTATGTCGACAGTCTCACCGGCAAGGAGGTCGATCCTGATGATCAGGTGAAGGGATACGAGCGCGGCGAAGGCGACTACATCATTCTGGAAGAAGAGGAACTCGATGCGGTCGCGCTTGAGAGCGTCCGGACGATTGAGATCGAGCTGTTTACGCCGCGCGACTCCGTCGAGTGGATTTGGCTCGAAAAGCCACATTACCTTGTCCCGAACGATAAGGTTGGAGAGGACGCTTTCGCGGTCATCCGTGACGCTATGCGCGCGGAGAACGTCGTCGGGATTTCCCGCCTGGTGTTCGGCCAGCGGGAGCGCGCAGTGATGCTGGAGCCTCGGGATGAGGGCATCGTCCTATGGACATTGCGCTATGGCGACGAGGTGAGACCGCAGGAAGAGTACTTTTCGGGCATCAGGGCAAAGCCCGAAGGTGGCCTTGCGCCGCTGATGAAACAGCTGATCAAGCGGCAGACAAAGAAATGGGCTCCGATCACAGATCCGATCCAAGATCAGTATCTCGAACTCATCGCGGCCAAAAAGAAGGCGATAAAGAAACCCACGAAATCGACGGCAAAAGGATCGCCAGTGGGGGGCAAGGACAACGTCATCGACATCATGGTAGCGCTGAAGAAAAGTCTTGAAGAGAGCAAGCAGCGTAGCCGTTGATGGAACCAACGAGATCGGCACCAGTTCTCCAGCGAAATGGAGGAGCCACGATGATCAACCAGCCCAAGTTCCCAGCATCTCACGAGGACCGCCATCTTCTATGCCAGGAGGAGGTAGACGGGCCGCTCCAAGACATACTCGACCAAGCCACCACGCATGGTTGGGGCACCATCGAGACAATCAGCGCAATGGAAGAAGTCCTGAAAAATATGCGGATCGCCTATGCCGAAGACCCCGATCCGGCCGAAGACCCACCGACCAGGGACAGCGGCGATGCCAATGACTTCGGCGCCTTCCCATCGGCCGATCGGCTCGTAAATGCCTATGTCAGAGAGCGAGGGAAATCATGACGATCTATGCTTGGACGATCGCAAAACCTGGCCGACAGGATATCAAACACGTCTCCGATTTGGCCGAGTTACATGAATATCTCCGCGTCCTTGACCTGCCAGGCGCTGCCCCTCCCGATTGGGTCACTATGGACACAGGTATCGCCGACCACGGCACATACACTTACAACGAAGGCAGCATGGACGAATGGTCGTTGACGTGGACGAAGGTCGATGAGGACACCGAGATTATAGACTGAATTCGCTAGCTCAGCGTGGCCTTAGCGTTCGCGGCAGGTTCAACGTGTGCCGCAACCCATCGACTAAATTGCCAATTGCCGCAGAGTCAGACAATAGTACCGACTCTAGGTAGAGTCCGCGCTCGTGAAGGATCCAAATATTGGCCAACCAGATAACAATCAGTCTTTTGTTTCCCCAGGGTGTTCCCGAGCGAATTGCGGTAGGCACAGCGATAGCAGAAATATCCGCTCCTGAGGGCTCGAACCTCACGTTAAGCCAGAACGCCTGGGTCGACTATAGGGGTATAACTGGTGAGTGGGAGGTGGGTACTTCGGTTTTCCGCATTGACGGCAATCGGATCGTTATTGATGCGGACCTCGACTACGACAGTTATCAGGGCAAGCCCTTCCGTTACGAGCTCTACATCTCAGGTCCCGATGGCGACAGCGCGTCAGTTTCGTTTGGGGTGCAAGACCTCGAGGATATTATCAGGGGCACCGCCAGTAGCGACATTCTGAAAGGCGACCGAGGCCAAGATAAGATTATCGCCAGCAATGGGGATGATCGATTGTATGGCGATGCCGGGAACGACGTCCTTTATGGAGGTTTAGGCCGCGATGTGCTCTCTGGTGGCAAGGGTGAAGATACCTTCATGTTCAAGTATCGAGCAGAGAGCACCGTTAAGAATCCCGATGTCATTACCGCTTGGGACAAACACACGGCGTACTCAAAAGGGGACACCATTGATGTCTCCGGGATCGATGCAAATGTAAAAGTGAGGGGTGACGAGGCGTTTTCCTGGATTAGTTCCAAGGCTTTCACTGGGAAACCGGGACAGTTGCGTTATGAAAAAGCCAATGGAGACACATTCGTATATGGCGATGTGGACGGTGACAGGAAAGCCGATTTCGCCATAAAGATCGACGCCTCTGTCACTCTTTACAAAGACGATTTTCTGCTTTGAGAATATGGCCCCGCGGCTTGTAATTGCGGCCTGTACGAATAAGTCAGAAGCCGTCATTCTGGAGTGGTGGTGCCGCAGTTAGTTGCATATTCCCTGCCGGCTGTCGTCGCCTCAATCTCATCGGCGAGAGGCCCGAGGACTGATATTCGCCCACCGACGGTTACAGCAAGCGTTCGCGTGTTGGGATGTTCCGTCCCAAACGGCGTTTCAAGGATATCCGACCCTTCCACATTCGCCTCCCATACCCATTTTTTCGGCGGTTGATGAAGGTAAGTTGGTCGCCTGGGAGGGCTGAGCACGTTCAACGAAGCTGTTTTGATAGGCTTTAAGCACGCAAAACAGCCCCCGCTGCTACCAGCGGGAGCTTAAATGCTTTCGTGCTCAAATGCACCGAGCGCCCTCCCTCACCCGACGCAACCAAATTGGCACATCTTCACCTCCGCTGCTCGTTTACCTCTTGTTAAGGTTATGCCGTAAGGTAAACAGCGAAGCCGCGCGGACTGGCCGCTGACCTGGACGAAGGTTGACGGCGAGACCAAAGTTATCGACCGAGGACATCCCTACTCCCAATAGCCAAATTGTCCCGTACATGCGTTCATGATGAGATACGCCATTCGAGAGGGAGTAGCGTTATGAAACAGATCACAATTGCATCTGCGGCTATGCTCATGCTTGCTGCAGGCGCTATCGACGCGGACGCCGCTGGGAAGGTGATGAAAGGCCCGCAATTGGAGGCCCTTCTGGCTAATGGCAAGGCAATCACCCTCGGCGGCAAAGGTGAAGGCTACGTTGGGACGCTGGTCCTGGCGAAGGACGGAACCGGCAGTGGATCGGCAAAGACGGACGATGGAAAAACAATAACACTGCGAGGGACGTGGAAGATAAAAGGCGACAAGTTTTGCCGAGCTTGGGAAGCGTTGGATTCCGGGAAAGAGGTTTGCGAAACTTGGCGAGTGAAATCGCCCTCGCAGGCTGAAGTCTTTGTGGGAAAGAAGCGTTCCGGCCTGAATTCCTGGTAGCAGGTGACGGTACGCGATCACGGGATTTTCAGCCAATGCCGGATACCGGAAACGGCCGTCTCGCTCATATAGGCAACGATCCCACCGATTGTCAGCCCAGCGAGAGCGATTAGCCCGCTGATGCCGACACCAAGTGTTTTCATCCGCTTCCATTCTTCCAGCGCCGGGGCGACGATGCCCTGATTCTTCTCCACCGTCTCTTTGAGGGCTTGGATTTCACCCCTCACTTGAGCGTCTATCTGCCCCCTGACTGCAATCGTCGTCTCCATGTGGGCGATCTGTTGCGCCTGGTTGTCGAGCCGCTGGTGGATAACCGAGCGACTTTCATGGGCCATTTGCTTTTCATCTTGGAAATCGGCCCGCAGGCGATCAACGCCTTCCTGAACCTTCCCCAGCGCGAGCATGATGTCATCGTTTGAAGCCATATCTATTTCCGACACCTGGGCTGCGCGTTGCAGGTTCTGTTGTGCCCTGCCACCTGCCGGCCGAACGTTTGATCATTGGCGACGATGAAAGCGCGGGTTTCAGGCGATGGTGTCAGCAGTTCGAAGCCGCTGCCATCAGTCACAGACGCGGTGCTCTGGCACCCAGCGGCCACCCAGCTCACGGCAAAGAGCACTAGAATCAAGAACACGTATTTCGGCATTGGTCTTTCCCCGCTGTTCGATGTTTTTCATGACCTGCTTGAGGATCGCGGATCGCTCGATCTCCCTGCCCTCGTTGACTGCCGCAGGGCGCCATACAGCAATGTTAATGAGATGGAAGAGCAGCAGGCCGAAGATGAGCCCGACGACGCCACCGGCTGCAAGGGAGGCGCGGGAAATCATGTCGCCTTGCTCCGGTTGATCGACCAGCGCCCAGAGAGGAACATGAAGGCCGCGAGGCTTGAGACTGCAAGCAGCGCCACAGCAAAGATAAGCGCGTAGACATTGTTGATGCCAGTGACGATCGGCACAGCCAAGCCGGTAGCGGCCGGAACAAGCACGGTGGTTATTGCCGTGCCGCTCTGGCCGGCGGGCTTGTCATCGGCCTTGGCATCCGCGTTAGTGACATCCACAGGCGGGAGAACTTCCCTCGCCGCTTCGAGGGCATCCATGAAGCTCTTGAAATAGCCTGCGATCAGCTTCGCTTTGTCCAACCGGTTGACGATGCGGCGAGCGCCAACCGGATCGTTTGCGATCTGTCCGAAATGGTCGGAAAGCTTTTCGCCGGTGAACAGGCCCTTGATCATGCCGTCGAACATGATGCGCACCGCCGTCACCAGGTTCATGCCGGGCTGCACATTGAATTTCTGGAAGTTCTTCTTTCCAGTCAGTTGTGGGAGGCCATCGCCACGATAGATCCATCCGTCGTCGGCCCCGGTGTTTCCCATGCGGCCGCCGTAAACCTTGTTGGCCAAGGCGCGTCCGTTGCGAACAAACGGCTGGGCGCTGGCAATGGAGGGAAACCGCGTGGGCCAGGTCTTTTTGATCTGGGCAGCGCTGGTGTAATTCATGTTTTCGCGAAGCGGCTGCATCTTGCCGCCGGTCTCATGAAACGCAGTCGCAAGCATGTAGGCCAGCCACCGATTATCAAGCAGCTTGCGCCTGTCCCATTCGGTTAGGATGGCAGTCATCCCGTCAATTTGTGCCTGTGTCAGGCGGCCACCGAAAGGCGCGCGCCTCGCGTATGCGAAGAACGTTGTTAGGTTCATATCGATGTCCTTTGATTAGACACGGACAAGCCATTGAGCCGAGATGATATCGCGCACTGGGCTCTCCTGTGATGTGGGGGATTGACCTTCTGCCGCGTCGCACCAAGTCTGTGCGAAACTGAGGGGCAGGAAATGACTTACGACTGGGATGGTAGGCGATATCGCCTAATGAAGGCGGCTCGCGCCACGGCAGCTGGAGCCTTAACGCTATTCGTGCTCGGGCTTCCGCTGCTGATCTTCGCCTGAAGTATCAATTGTGGGCTCGGCGCCGACCATCATCGCTGGTGTTGGATTCAGCTTTTCACGCAATGCCGCATTCTCCGCCTCTAGTGCGGTGATCCTCGCATGCTGTGCATCATGGGAGAGCCCGGCATTTTTGACCTGCTTCTGTAACAGCTCGATCTGATCTTCCATGAGGGGAATGAGGCAGCTCATATCGATATCCTTACGGTGCTGATTGAGCCCAAGGCGAGCTGCTCGGCAGTGATGGCATTTCCAAGGATTTTCGCCGTAACGACCGCGTTGGCCGAAATCCTTGTCGCGGTGGTCGCGTTTGCGCAGATGCTTTTGGCGGTTATCGCACCATCAACGATGAGTTCCGGCACGGCGGCAGCCTGCGCAACCTCAGGCACAATGGCCGCCAGTGGAGCACCGCACACTAGCGAGATAAACGAACGCCGGTTCATTCGCCTGCCTCCCAATTGACCGTGGCAGCTGCCGTGATCGCCTCGGCGGTCTCTGCCTCAGCCACGGCCTTTTTCGCAGCCATCCGCTTTCCTTCGATACCGGCGGAAATTGCCTGCCATGCCTCGAAAGTCGCGACGATCTGCTCTGCCTTCTCTGTCAGGCTGACCCCATCGATCGCCGCCTCGGCAACAATGTGTGGAATGGAGGCGTTCGGGATGCTTGCATTCGCCACCTTGGCCTTCGCCTCGGCCAGCTTCTGCTGATAGGCCATCACCTGGCCGGACCCGTTGGTGATGAACCGCAGACGATAGACCTCGGCCTCCCGGTCGATCTTGGCCACCGCATCGGAGCGCAGAACCGAGATGTCGACGGCCGGCGCTTCCGGGTCCCAGCCCGCGATATAGGCGACGAGATGCTGTGGCGTTTCCGGCCACTCGCTTGGTGCCTGCGCGACAAAAGCATCTTCAGCCTTGCTCAGCTGCGCACTCATGGCGGCGCGATCGGCGTCCGGCAGGGCTGCGGTCAGCTTGCCGGCCGTTGCGGCCCAGAAGTCCTGGGCATTGCCGATATGCTGGCGATAGAACCACCAGGCGAAGGCGCCCATCCAGCGTTCCACCTTGTTCTCCGTGCGTGCCTTGAAAAAGGCTTCCAGTGCCGTGTCATGTATGCTGTCGATCCGGTACATACCGAACTCCTTTGATTAGCGTTTTAGAACTTGAACCATCATGGTCATAAGGTCGGCACTGGACATCGTGCCGGCTGCCATTCTGAAAGTGTAAGTGGTGGACGACGTGCCGGAGCCTGGCGTGTGAACAGCGATGATTGTCCCGCTACCCTTCTTGCCTTGCGCCACATCTTCAGCGATGGCGTTTATCTGCCCGGTCGTGCGCATCGAAAATGTGATTGTTTTATCGCCATCGGTTGGATGTGCTGTAGCGCCGCCGGTCCCGAAGAGAAGAACGGTTGGTGACCCTGTCCCGTGGGCAACCGTGATACTCAGGTCTCTGTTCCCTCCAGACCACGCCCCAGCTGCGAGCGTGTCGCTGAAGGCTGCTGAAACGGCACCAGGCGCAATCTTATCCACCGTAACTCCGCCAAGGATCAGCTTATCGGTGGTGATGGACCCGGCCTGAAGTTTATCAGTGGTGATCGACCCCGCCTGAAGATGTCCGGCATTGATCGAGTTAGCCGCTATGGCAGCGGCAGTGACCGAGTTGGCGGAAAGGTGGTTGGCGATAATGCCACCATCAACGATCAATTCGCCAGCGTTTCGTTCGAAACAACCAAATGAACCAAAGTAAACAGGACCGGCTGTGGTGTTCCTCTGAACGTGACAATTAATGCGCGCCCGACGAGCGGTGTTTGGCGCCGTTAGCGTCACGTTGGAAGTATCTCCAGTACCTGCCGGTCCTGTGCGGTTTTGATAGTCCACGTAACTAATCTGATCGTCACTAGCATCATACCAGACCACTCTGATTAGGCATTCGTATGCATGATTGGAGTACGAAGAGCCAATGAGACGATACTGCTTTCCGCCCTTAACGGAGAACGGCAGACTGCTGGTCTTTGCTGTATATCCGCCGGAACCAAACGGACCATTGTATATCAATGTGCCAAGTGAGTCTGGAAACACGTTCAGGCCAGAAGCCGACCAGCCGTTCGCGTTAGACCAGGACACGCCTGAGTAATCCTGTATCTGGTTGTCGGGGACCAGATTGTTGAAATCGGTTATAACAAGCTGCTTTGCGGTGATTGCGTTGGCTGCGATGTGAGTGGCGCCAATTGTGTCAGCTGCAATCTTCGCGCCCGTGATCGTGGCCGCTGCGATCTCAGTAGCCGTCACAGAGCCCGCTTGAATCTTGCCTGCGGTAATCGCACCCGCTGCGATCTGAGCGGACGTAATTGAAAGGGCGACCAGCTTGTTAGCGTGGATGCTTCCTGTAACAACGTTGCCATCGCTTATGAGAGTTGTGACACCCGACGACCACATTGACGGCTCGGTTTGGTTCGGCTGTGCTTCGCCAAAATAAGGATGAGCAATCCAAGTGTAGCTGTCACTACCAAAGGCTGCGCTGTTGCCATAAACGCGGAAAAATAGTGAGGCGCTCACTGCTCCAGCTGGCGCAAGGGGGAACACGAACCCTCTTGTATAGTTGCCAAGATCTCTTTGCGGGTTGCCATTTTGGTGGGTGGCAACATCCACATAGTCATGGCCGATTATTACTCCGGCGGCTGTCAACCATTCAATATAAAATCGAGCATAGTTACTTCTATGCCCATAGGCATAGAAAGACGCCTCGTATCGTTTGCCCGGCGTTACTGCTAGAAGCAGCTTGTTTGTATCGTCAGGGTTTCTAACCTGGATATCGGCATACCGATCGTTGACCGGTGGGTTTTGCTGACATATTTGCAAAGAACCTGTCGGAATAGCGTACGAGTCATTTCTTATTAACAGAGGTGCCCATGTGCCCCCATTTGTATAGATTTGCACCCAATTGGTCGTTCCTGCACTGAAATCAGCGTTGGGAATCAGGTTGTTTGACGTGCCAATGGCAAGCTTGTCCGCAACCACCGAGCCGGCAGCCAGCTTGCCTGTGGTTATCGCACCAGCCGCAATCTCTGTTGCAGATACTGCGCCAGCGGCAATCTTACCAGCAACGACCGAGTTCGCGCCCAACTTGTCAGCGGTGATTGCACCAGCCATGAGCATGTTGGTAATGATGGAACCGTCGACAATTAGCTCTGCAGCGTTGCGCTCAAAGCAACCGATTGCACCAAAATACACAGGTCCGAGAGTGTTATCTCGTTGAACAAAAGTGTTTATAACCGCCGTAACGGCGTCGGTGGGAGCGGTCACGTTTGTACTGACAACCGCGCCGGTGAACGCAGCAGCAATACGAACGTGATAGTCAAAATATGATATCTCTGCGCCAGCCGCATTCACCCACGAAATTCTGGTTTGCGCTTGATAAGCGTGATTTGAATAAATGCCGCTACTGCAACGATATTCGCGTCCACCTTTTACGGGGAACGGTCGGCTGCTGTTGCGGACAGTGAATCCACCAGAGCCCCAAGGACCACCGTCAAACACCCAAGAATTCTTGGAACCATTAAACACGGTTTCAAGGTGCTGATGCCAGCCATTTGCCATTGACCATGACACGCCGGAACTGTCGAGCATTTGGTTGTCAGGGACCAAGTTGCTCCAGTCTGTCAGCACCATGTGCTTGGCGGTGATTGCGCTTGCAGCAATGACGCTCGCTACAACCGAGTTTGCCTGGAGCTTTGGTGTTGAAATTGCATCGTCCGCAATCTTGGTGTTTGTGACCGCGTTGTTGGCCAGCTTTGCAGCATCGACAGCGGCGGCAGCAAGCTTTGGATTTGTGATCGCAAGGTCGGCAATCTGGTTGCCGATGATCTGTCCGGTAATGTCTGAAGAGGCTACATCCACGACATAGGCAGTGCCATTCCAGCGATACAGCTTGCCGTTGACCGTGATGACGTCTGTCGTCTTGGTGGTCGGAACCGTGGTCCCGGGAATGATGCCAACAGGCTGGATGCCGGACGCGAACTTCGTAGCATCGATCGTCGCCGCTGCCATCTTGGCGCCGGTGACAGCGGCATCCGCGATCCTGCTGCCAATGACGGCCCCAAGGCCGATGCTCTCCGTAACTACCGCTCCGACCTGAATCTTCGAGGTGCTGACAGCAGCTTCGGCAAGTTTGAGGTTGGTGACAGCCTCATCCATGATCTTCGACGCAGTAACCGCTGCATCTGCGATCTTTCCCGCGACGATCGCGCCGTCGAGAATGTCGTCGGCGATCAACTGGATGTTCGGCGTGGTGACGTCTTTCCAGGCAGACGGTTCCGTGGGGCGGTTGCTAAACGGGATGAGCAGGCCGCTCACCTGGTATTGAGTTGCGGGCAACGTCCACTGGCCGCTGATGACCCATTCGAAAGGATCGACGTAAGGCGTCGCATCACTCTTGAACACCTCGGCACCGCTGGACTTCAAGCGAACGGTAACGCGTATGTTGCGCACATCGTCGAGATCGGCAGGGCATTTCACCTTGATACCGGGGCGGCGGTCTCGGCCGCTGGCATCCTTCACCGTGAAAGGCTCAACCATGAAGTCGTCCGGCATTGGCTGCGGTGCAAGTTCGATCGGGCCAAGCGGCCCGACACTGGTCGGCAGCTCGAAACTTGGCGACCAGTCATAATCGGACGGGTCAAGCTCGGTGAAGGCGACCCCTTGGTTGACGTTGTCCAGGTCATCCATTTCACCCATCAGGAAACGCTTGGTGGCATATCCATTCCTGACAGACGTCAACGTTACCGCATCGAGAGGCTCAATCAGCCATGCCTCCGGCGGCAGCACGCCAGTCTGCTTTCGGAAATTCCGCCCCTCACGAAGTAGAGTGCGGGTAAGGCGCTGCACCTGCTTGCCGTACGGCACCAAGGGATAAGCGATATCGAGCAAGAGGCGGTGGCCCGCGTCGGCCGCCTCATAGGTCGCATTGTAGCGCGGCGGCGCATCCTTGATCGTCCAGGCTTCGGAAGGCTCTGGATAGGTCGCATTCACACCGTTGACCGTGTCCTCTAGACCAGGGAACGGGTCGAGGGTTTGCGGCTCAGTGATGACCATGTCGTCGTCAGTAAACGCATAGACAGACGGTCCCGGCGCGCCGCAGATAGTCTTATAGATGCCACCGAGTTCGGCGGTGCGGCCGTTGCAGGACTTGTCGAGTTCCTTGCAGGCTTCGATGGGCTGATAATCCACGGTGATTTCGCCGCCGCAACGGAACTGCTTTTCCGTGCCGCCGCCAGCAAGCGCAACCTGACGGTCACATTCGTTCATCGCCGCCATCCAGTTGGATGCCGGCAGCTGGAAGGCGCGCATACCCTGACCGCCATAGACCCACTGGCCGTCGTAGTAGATGCCGCGCTTGATGTTGTAATCGATGACTTTCGGGTTGTCCGAAAACTGGTAGGTGGACTGCACGCCCCAGCGCTGCGATCCGATGCCGCCGGCCGTCGCATCCTTGCGCAGGTCATAGACCTTGATGCCCTGCAGCACGAATGTGCAGGACGGGCCAGAGGTCAGGATTTCCCGGTTCATCCGCGCCGTAACGACAGCATAAGCAATGCCGCGACCGATCATGTCGGCTTGCCACGGGCGATCACCGCCGGGAAAACAATCAAGCAGAAACTGGCTTGGCGCCGTCTGAGTGCCGTCAAAAAACAGCACCCACAAAAAGTCTTTGCCCTCGACGCGGTACTCCAGAACCGGATAGCCCTGCGCCACCGGCTCCGCTGACCAGTCAATCGTGCACTCTTTGCCGCTGATCCAGACCTTGTTTGACATGGCCGTGATGGGCAGATCCGACAGCGAAATAACCTGCGTCAGATAGGCGTTCGGCGTTTTGTTGGCCTTCCCCCAGGTGCCGACATATTCGAGCGATCCGGCCGTCGCGTAGGTGCCGACGATGAACGACAGCGGGTTATCGCCACCTGTCCGCAGCGACCCCTGCACGCCTGCCTGTTGCGGCTGGTTCTTTTTGGCCCTCGCGCGCTCCAGCAAAGACATGCCGACTTTGAGGCCGACACCGATAAGCAACTGGCCAACGGCGCCGATGCTGCTGATGGCACCGATCAGGCCGGTAATCAGCGAAACCGGATCGGCATGCGCAGCCGTTGTCGTCGCCAGCATGAACCATGCGGCGAGAAGAACCGTGATGAGTTTCATGGATATCAGACCCGGAAGGCTTTCGAGGCGGTTAGGAGATCGACGGTGGCCATGCCCTGCACATCCGGCCGGAGCACAAAGATGCGGGAGCCCTGGACAACACCGAGAGCAATGGCGCCGCCGCCCAGATCGATGGACGCGATGTCACCAATCTGCGCATGCGAGGGGTGAACCTCTTCAAACAAGGAGGCGGCAAACTCCCCATGATCAGCAAAGCCAAGTTTTTTGAGCTGGCGAAGGCCACCCATAAGCGTCTTGTATTTGCCGCGCAGCTCGAGGGACGGATCAACACCGGTTATCGCCTCGACAGCGCCGGCAGCGAACAGCGCACAGTCATGACTGCCATAGGCGAAAGGCGTCTGCCGGACAGCATCGATGTAGTCGGAGAGACGGGAGTGCCAGTCGGGAAGCCGCATCACGAACCCTTCTTGAAAACTTCTTTGGTGGCAGTCTTCACCACGGCATCGATCTTTCCGCGCTTCTCGCCCCACCAGAAATCCCACTGGTCGGCCACGCTAGAATAGCGACGGAACCGGTCACCGCTCCGCAGCTTCTGGCTTTCATCGGATCGCTTCGCAGTGTTGGTCCGCGTCAGCATGCGCGAGTGCGACACAACATCAACGGTCACACTGCCTTCGCCCTTTACGATGGGGGTCATGATAGGCGCCTTATTGATCCATCCGATGAAACGAATGACCGGAGGCGCGATGATGAGATGCGAGTCGAGATCGAGAAACCCGCGATGGATTTCGATGGGCGCCAGGCGTGTATCGTAACCCCGAAATAGTTGCTGGACGGCGGGGCTGATTTGGCTAAGCGTCAGCTTGATCGTGCGGATAGTGATCTCCGGCGAACGTTGTATCGGATCGATTTTGAGGAGAGAGCCCCACGCCGTATACGTCCGGGTAACCTCTTCCCCGGTCGTGCCACTGATGACCGTGACATCGACAGTATCGAGGCCATTCCAGAAGCCAGCGGACTCAACCGCGCCGGTTTCCCGGTTCTTCGCCGAAATCCAGACGAAGTTGCGCGGGATAACGCCCTTGCGCGCCTGCACATAGGCAGACGTGGTTGCATCGACTGCACGCACCATGATTTATCCTAAAGGGTTTGCTGTACTTGGAAGGACATGCCTTCGGTTCGTCTGGTCCCCGCCTGGCCGGTACCGGGCTCGAACGAACCCGGAATAAGTTTAACTTTGGCCGATGGGTTGATGAACTGAATAGCCAAACCAGTAGTGGCCCCTGGCCTGAAATGAGGCCTCACTTCGAAGGCTGGCGTCACGCCAGAGCCATTTGCCGTCACCGTCTCGACGATGCGATGAAGTGCCCGGCGAACCGGAGACGATCCATAGTCAAAGTGGAACATACCGCCGGCCGACAGGATGTAGCCTGCGAGTAAGCCGGACACTGTCAATGACTTGTTGTTGGCTCCAAGCGTCGCGATCACGGGTGTAGCCGACCCCATTAAAGTTCCGTCGGGATCCGCACGCGGATATCTCGCGCGAGGATCGTAAAGGTAAAAGCTGTTCATCGATCCATCCAGAGCCTCGATCCGCGACTGAATTTCAAGCGCATCGGCGTGGTAGAGTGGCGCAATTCGAACCTCTGCTTTCCACACCTTCGGGCCAAGGTCTGCGGAAAGAAACTCACCTGAACCGAGACCAGAGTATTCTTGTTGGCCTTCAAGCCACCACCGAACCGATTCAATGGGGAGCCGGTCCGCAAGAGCGGCGTTTGATAGTGGGAAAGAAAGGCTCATCCTTAAGCCCCCACTGCATATGGGTCTTCGTTGATCTGATTTACTCGGCCTGGCAGAACGTTCCTGCTGAACTGGTCAAAACCCTCCCGCAGTTGGGTTTGGGTGGCCTGCTGCATGCGCGACATAAGTTCTTTGTCGCCGTTCCCAGACACGGTCACATTCGAGTTGAAAGTGAAATGAGAATTGCCTTGGCCGCCGGACCCAGCATTGTTCCGATTGCTGGCCCGCAGCTTGTGGTTCGGGATGACCTCCTCCCCACCCTTGAAGCGAACGAGTTCAGGGCCTTTCTCACCCACCCAAGCAACACCGGGGCGAGCTGCAGGCGTACCCGCAGCGTACATGCCTATGCCGCCTGCCTTGGCGATCCCCATCTGGCCGCCGCCAAACAGACCGAGAATGCCGCTGAGCAGCCCCCCTCCCGAGCCAGAACCGGCCTTGTTGACCTCGAAGAGAGCATCAACCACATCGTTCAGCAGCTTGTCGGCAATCCGGTCGAGAACGCCAAGGGCAGCGTCACCGAACGATTCCCAGACAGACTTTCCGCTCTCAATGCTTGAGAAGAAGTCATCGAAGAAGCCCTTCGTGAGGTCCTTCGAGAACTCGATAGCCAAGCCCATTTTCTTGGTCTCAGCCTCTGTCTGAGCCATGACCTGGGCAAGCGCCGACAGTTCCCCTTTCTGTGCTGCGGTAAGAGTGATCCCCCGCTGCTGGGCTTGATTGAGGAACTCCGTTTCATAGCGGAGCGCCGCCGCGGCCTCTTCCGACAGGCCCAGAGCGTTTCTTTCCGCCTCAAGCGCAGCGATGCGACGTTCCGCACCGTCGACGATTTCGGAATATTTTTCCGTGTCGGACTTTCCGCCGGCCTTCTTCTTGGCCTTCGCGTCAACGTCTGTAAGACCCTTCGCCAGTTCCTTCAGCTTTTCCGAAGCAGCGGAGGCCCCCTTCGCAATCGCATCGGTCACGCCGCCAACATAGTCAGTGCCTTGAGCCGCCTTCATCTCCTCGAACAACTGGCCAGCAGCCTTTCCTGCCGCCCCTGGATAAGGGTTGGTAGGCTTGTCGATGGAGACTGCCGAAACGAAATCGACGTTGAGTGGTACGCCGATCTTGAGTGCGGCCATTTTGGCCTCGTTGATGAGGTTGTTTATCCCACCGATCGCGCTGTTGATCATGCTCTCGATCGCGCCGATCACAGCAGCAACCGTCGAATACACAACGTCACCTAGCACCGATGGCAGCATGCCCCAGATCGCTTTGATGCCGTTAAAACCACCCACGAAGGCCGCGATAATGAAGTTCACGCCTGCTTTGGCGTCGGCAACGATATCCCGGCCAAATATCTCAGCTAGTTCATCGCGAAAGATGTTTGCAGCAGCCACAGCCGCGACGATGCCGAGAACGATGGCGCCGGCAGGATTTGCCGCCAGCATTGCAGCGCCTGCCGTGACGGAAGCGACGGCCAGGCGAGCGAGCAATGCAATAACCGAGATGATGCCTCCGATAATGGCCGGGGCATAGAGCAGCGCCAGCGCAGCAGCAGCGGCGACAGCGTACGGTGCAATCTCGTCAAGTATGTCGGCGAGTGTATTCAATGCCGACTGTGCAAGTTTTGCCCAATTCACGGCCTGAATAAGCACGGCTACGAGCGTAGTGAAGCCTACAGCAATCAGAGTTATAGGCGAAAGCATCGCGAGAAGTGAAGCGCCAAGCTCCTTGGCAAAGCTGCCGTTGGACATCATCGCCACTTGAGCGATCTGCAGGCCTTGCTGCATACCGATCAGCCCGGCCTGCATGCCGCCGGCCGCAGTGGTGACGATGTCAAAACCCTGTGCAGCAAGATTTGCGGTGTTATGAGTTCTAGCAAGGCCAGCAGTGTTCTGGTTGGCTGCGCGGTTGGCCATCTCGATTTGCTTGGACGCAGAGGCCGCCGCTGCTCCTTCATTCGCATAAGCTTTTGCCGCAGCCGATGCCGCTCCCACGGCTCCGCGATTAGCGCCTGCAAGGCCATCGGTCGCAGCTTCGGCCCGAGCGGCCGCTCCGGAAAGCTTGTCCAGGCCGTCGGTGTTTTCCTTGACACCCTTGTTGGTCACCTGAATTCCAAGCTGGGCGACGTCTGACATAGCTTTACCTTTACGAAGCGCGCGCGGTATCGTCCGATTTTTCAATCGGAGGATGATTCATGCGTTGGTTGGCGGTTTTGGCATCACTGACTGCGGGCACTGCTGCAGCCAGCGACTGTGGCGCCCGAAATGATAAGCTCATTACGGTGATGGACTGGTCTGCTAAAGAGGGTGATTACAGCAGCGTGCAGGTGTCGATCGACTATCAGAACAATGGCGACAAGCAGATCCAGATGCTGAAGGCGACAGCTGTTTTCTCTGATCCATTCGGAGAAAACATCGCCAATCTCGCATTAGACCCTGATGTCGTTGTTCCGCCGAAGACAATTCACAAGGAACGCGGCAGTTGGAGTGCCGCACGGCTTCCAAAGGTCCGCAAGCAAGATGTAACCGCCATCATTTGTGTCTCGGCTGTTCTTTATGAAGACGGCTCCAAAGAGGAATTCAAATGAGGTACGTGGCAGCTTTGACAGTCTATCTGGCGCTCGCGCTGCCTGCGCATACTCAACAAATCCAGGTTCCCCCTGATAAACAGAAGGCCTTTCAAAAGGTGGTCATGCGCTTGGCGTTCGCGGATGGCTGCAACAAAAGGCTCGATCGGCCTGAAATCTTCAAAGACGCGACTGCTGCATTCCTGAGATTTGCGCAGAGCATTGAATTGCCAGATGCCGAAGGACGTACCGCGACCATCGCTAAGACGTTGGCCGATCGCCCTCAGGAAAAGGAAACCAGCAGCTTTTCGCTGTTTAACGAGAAGCTCTGCGGTGATTTAGCTGCCTCGCTAAAATCGGAGCTTTCCCAGTAACGTCCGCCCGAAAAGCAGCTTCCATGATCATTCTCAATTAGGAAGAGGCGGCCCGAAAGCCGCCTTTGCCATCGCTCCTGTTAGACGCCCTCAAAGAATAAAATATCCCTTTGAAAGCGCCACCGCATCATCGAGTTGGATGGCAAAATCCGCTTTTTTGTCGCCATTCACGTCGCCGTAGATGTAGGTGTCGGACTTGGCCTTCTCAAAACGGAGTTCCCCGCCTTTGCCAGTGAATGCCTTCGAGCCAAGGTAGACAAATGACTGATCTCCCTGCACCTTGGAGTTAGCATCAATCAACGAGAGGTCGATCTTATCTTTTTGGGCAAGGTTGAAATCGGTGATCATGTCCATCTGCTTGATTTTAGAATCGAGGATGGATTGGAATATGAAACGGTCGGCGCCGATCCCGCCAGTCAAGGTATCTTGTCCGACACCACCTATCAACTGATCCGCCCCCTCCCCGGCCAACAACTTGTCGTTTCCAGCAAGCCCACTAATTACGTCGGCCCCGGACCCACCGCGAAGTGTGTCCCCGCGAACAGAGCCTGTGATCTGATCAACGACATCGAGAATCTTGATAAAGAATGGCTGACTTGTGCTTTGACCGCTTGGATCCCTCACCTCAATCTGAATGATAATCTCTTTGAAGAATCCCATTTTTTCAAAGTCGAATGCCTTGGTCGTAACCAACTTATCACCGGCGATAGCAAATCCGGATCCCGTGCCATTGAGATGGTAGGTCAGGGCCTTTCCCTCAGGGTCGATTGCTGAGAGGGTCCCTACGATCGTCCCAACCGACATGTTTTCTGAAATGTTCTCGTTGGAAAGGGCAAGAAAACCTGGCGGCAAGTCAAGTTCTGGAAAAGTAGGGAAGTCAGGCTGTGATGGCTTATCTACTTCGATGATGCCGTCCGCAAACTGCAATATCTCCACGTCGCCCGTGATAAGTATGCCATCGGCAAAACTCGCCCTTAAATCTCTAAGCACTGCGCTGGATCCAAGGTAGCTGTCAAAAGACGTCACAATCGAGTAGTCGGATTTCCGACCACTAAGGATGAGCGTATCCCTGCCGGTTCCACCGTCAATCTTATCAGCTCCGCCGGACGCCAAGATGATGTCATCCCCACCTTCAGCGAAAATGCTGTCGTCTCCCCCGGTTCCGGCGAACGTCTCTGCAAAATCAGTTCCGAAATAAATTGCCATTCTAAACACCCCACATCAATGATCGTATATTGTGGGTTGTTGTGACTGAGTCAATTGCTACTCAGTCTCTCTTTCCCGGATAGCCTCGCTCTCCTTATCTATCTCAGCGCAATAGCGAGAACTCATCACCTTCAGTATGCGAACCTCCTCGCGCCGGACGATATTGCCGGTAATCCCGACCCAAGCCGTCAGTTCCTGATTGGAGACCGGCGCCGGGCCGGAGAACCCGGGGGCTGCGCTTTCGCGCAACTCCCAGAACCATTCCCAGAGGAAATAGCCGTTCTCCGGAACCTCAACGTCGGGACTATCGATCTCGAAGCTTTCGTTTCGCTCTCGCCGGGTCTCACCGTCCTTGTCTTTCACACAGTCGTATCGCGCGCTGAGCGCTACGACTTCGCAGAGCCTTTCCCCAAGCTCTTCGTAAAATTTGCGCGGTCTTCCGAGGCTGCGGCCACCTGGTCGTAGATCCAGCCGGCTTCTTCAACAACCTCACGCGCCATCTCGAAGGTCAGTTCCGGCTTGGAACCCTTCCAATCGTGATCACCCCAATCCCAGGAGGCGATCGAGGCTGCGGCCTTGTCGAGGTATTCGTCCTCGACCTTGGCAGTGGTCAGCTTCTTCTTCCGGCTGGCGAGGAATTTGTCGCTGTGCTGTCGGACAACCTTCTTCACCTCGTTGCTCTCGTTCGAGCGGATCATGAAGGTGATACCGACTAGTTCGTCGGTATCGGGGCCGGTGAGCTTGAGAGTGAAGAGGTCCTCGGAATTGACGAGCTTCGAAATGTCCATGTGCTGTTCCTTACGCCGCTACCGGATTCACGCGAACCGGAAGCTGATTGAGACCAATGGTGAAGCGTTCGAGCTCGAAATCATCCGAGCCGCCGCCGGGATAGAGGGGGCCGGACACAACGCCGCGGCTATAGAAAATGGTGTTGGTGAAGCCAGCGCCGCCGTCGTTGCGTTCAATCTTGATGGCCATGTTGTCCTGGTTGAGCGGGTCGCCGAAGGTCCGCAGGATCACCTGCCCCGCATCGGCCGCGACGGAAGCCACTTCAATCTGCGGGTCACCGGCGTTGGCCGTGCCCTTCTGCTTCTGGGTTACTGCCTCGTCGAGGGTGTTGTACGAATTCATCGTGCTGTCGGCGCCGAAGTCACCGACGTTCCCCACCTTGCCAACCTGAACCCAGGTCAACGCGGCATATGTGCTGCTGATGAGATCGCTGTTCTGGGCCGTGGCGCAGACATAGACCTTCGTGCCCTTCTTCGTTGCTTTGTTCGCCATGTTCAGCTCTCCTGTTCAAAGGCGTGATAGGGGATCGTGACCGGCACCTTCATGCGGTCGACGTCTTGGATTGGGCTCGATGCCCAGGGTTCGCTGCTGATCGTGATCCTCACGCCAGATGCGAATAGAGTTTGGTTCTTGAAGCGGTTGATGATCTGGCCAGCGACATCGAGCGCATCTGGGATGCCGCTGCCGATCGGCCACATGACCGACACCTGCAGGATGCCGACCTTCTGCTGCGGGTCATCGCCGAGCGTGATCTGACGTGTCCTGTTGGGCAGGAAGAGGAGTTCGAGAAACTTACCCGGCTTTGGCTGCCCTGCCGCTGGAAACCCTACGTTTGGCCCCGCGATTGGTAGGACGTCGGGCATGGTACGCAGGTGGGTTCCCAGCGCAGTGAAGATCATTGCGTCCGTGCTCGTCGCCATGTACCGATTACCTATGAAAGAGAAGCCGCCCCTATCGGACCGCGAGGTTCACGAACGCCTCCACGAGGCCTGGCTTTTGCTGGCCAAGGAAGACGGCGCGTCAGAGTTTGGAAACAACACGCTGAAGGCGGCCCGGCTCTCGCTCTTCACCTTCCAGATGACGCTGATGATGAAGATGGAAGCGCCTACAGCCCAAATGCCTTCCGAACCTTCTCAGCATTCCGATTGACGTGCACCGGCCAGTTCTGCGCTGCCAGGCGGACAAAACCCGCGGCGGGCCGACCGTTGGCACCGTATTCCTGATGACCCGCGTAGGCGGCCGTGTAGCCGAAATACAGGTCGTCCTCTAAAGACGCCCCCGCGATGACTGCCTCGATGATGCCGAAGTCGAACTTATACGTCCGCCCCTCGACCGGATTGGCTCCAGAATTGATGCTCGGCATCGTCGCCGTGGACGCCAACAGTGATTGTTGCAGAAATCCCGTCTCGAATGGCATCCGGCCACCCTCAATATCGAGGGTTTGCATTTCCTTGACTACATCGGCAGCGCTCTGGTTCCGCACAGCCTCGATGGCTTCCGGCACCTTCTCTGCGAAGTTGGCCACGGCGGCGGCAAATGACAGAGTGGCCATTAGGCAGCGCGTGCCCGATAACGGCGCAGGCCAGCGGCGATATAGTCGATGTCGTACTCAACCCGGCACTTGCAGCCGATCCGGTGCCTTGCCGGCGCCTTTGGATCATGCGGATACATCAGCATCGTCCCGTCAGGTGCCACGAAAGGCATGTCGAGCGGCACGGCATTCTGTGTGGCCATCTGGACATGCTGCATACGCGGATGTTCGGAGCCGGAATGCTTCCACTTCTTTGTCACCTCCTGAGCGGTGATCTTGCCCGCTTCCACCTGTTGGCGGATGGCATTGTCGCGAACCGAGAACAGAGCGGTGCGAGTTTCTTCAAGCCCGATCGTCTCGCCTCGGAGCAAAAGGTTCTTGTCGGAAAGGCGCATGATGATCTTGCGCGTCATTTCTGCGTCGACAGGCTTACCGTCGCGGATCGCTTTCGCCACGGTTCGGTCGAACCGCTTATCTCTGGTCTTAAGGTCAAGGTACTTGCTCATGGCCACCGGATCGCCGGATAAGAGGTTTTCCTTTGCTCTGGCGATGAATTCCACCTGTCGGCTCGTAAGGCCGATATAGCCGCCTTCCCGTCTACCGGTGATCCGGTTCACGCGCCCGACAACGTCCAAGGCTGTTTTCGTTGGGTTCTGGCCCTTGGACAGCCCCGCCTCGAAGCCCATGCGAAGGGCTTCCCGCTGATCATCAGTAATGTTGGTGACCAGTGTGGATGACTGCTCCCGGATAAGTCGCTCGCCCTCCAGGTTTCGCACCCCGAACTGAAACAGCACCCGCGTTCCGTCCGGCGATATCAACAACGGCAGGCTCTGAACCATGTTGATGCCGCCGGCGTTGAACGCTTCCCGTAGGGACAGTTCCAACGCGGCAAAAGCCTCGGGTTCAAACTGGACCGCTGCCACGGCGCCCGTGATATCGCCGCGCTCCAATCGCTCCACGATCGTCTTGAGGACGATGGAGGATTTGATCGCCTCGATGGCTTCGCGAAATGCCGCGGCAACCTTCGGCTCATACTGGGAAAGAAGCTCGTCGAAGGTCATGCAATTTTTCCTCGGAAATCCTGTCATTTGCGATTCATTCATCTCCGTCGCTTAATTGCAGGCGTAGCAACGTGGGATTGAGATGATGGAAAAGACAATTGCGGATCTACTCCGCTCCCTGAAGACGACAGCCGGCGCGCGCTTCAATGCATCAAAGAGGCTCAGTCACGTTGATAAGCGCCTCACGGCACTCACTGCATTTACTTCTGCCTTCATCATCGCACTTACCGTATTTCCGAAATTTGTTGTTTTGACGAAAACTGGACAAAGCTGGTTGGAGTTAACGACTATTGCGCTTTCGATCCTGCTTCTCGCATCGTCAGTCTTACAGTATGCCAGCAACCACGCAGTGAAAGCAGAACTCTTCCACCGCAGCGCGCTAGAAATGCAAGAGCTCAAGCGGGAACTCCAGTTTCGATCTGCGGGGTTGGACGAACCGCAGTTCATGGACATCTCTCGTAGATACAACGAGGTGTTGCAGAAGTATGCTTTGAACCACGATGACGTTGATTTCTGGCGGCAACAGCTCGACTACCGTCAAGACTTCCAGATGTCCCGATGGAGTATCGTGTGCAAAACCGTCAAGGTATGGTGCGCATACGTCTATCCATCGATCATCCTCTTCATCATTGCGGCGGGTTTAATCTTGGTCACCGCAGCGGCGCTGATATGGCCTGAAACCGAGGCAGTGCAAGCTGCAGTCAACGGCCTTGCATCGCCGGTGGACTGACAGACTACCTTCCTTGGCAGACGAAGACGACATTAGTCACGCCGTCAAAATTAATCGGGTCTGCGTTCATCACAAGATACTCAACGCCGCCACACAGCACGGTGTCGCCCACGGTTGGCTTGATCGGCAGTCCGACCGAGCTGATATAAATCTGCACGTCACCAGCTCGGATTGTCGTGCCGTCCAAATACCGCTGGTCGTACGCCATAGGCACGAGGACTGCCCCATAAGCGGTTTCCACCGGATCGCCGCCGTTCACCGGGTCTGGTGGGGCAATGCGCGTCACGGTGCCAGCTTGGCCGAACTCAGTGATCAGTTCAGCGGCAACGGCTTGGATCTCGGCATAGTTGAACGTAGCCATCAGCAACGGCCCCCGATCGACCAGATGCCGAAGCATTGAGCGTCGAGGTCTCGCAGGTATGGCGCCAGCATGCCGTCAACCACCGAAATCAATGGGGTGAGGAACGCGGCAGAGCCGTCTTCGCTGGACGATCCCTGATATTCTTTCTCGATCTGGCCGACCTTCACGCGCTTTACAGCTGTGGCCGAGGATCCGACGACCGAAAGGCTGCCCGGGTTCGTTGCCTCCTGGTAGGCGGCATAGAACGAGGCGTTGATGACAGCCAGAGGCACGACATCGGACGGGATAGCCACACCGCGGAGCGATGCCCCGGTGCGCGGCCACTGCCGTTCCTGATCGAAGGCAGCAATGAGACCGATGAACCGGTCACCATAGACAGCATCGATGTATTGGCTGCCGCGATTGCGGAGAACGGCGGGCGCCGGCGCGGTCACGGGCAGCGTGTAGCCGTTGTCGGTTAGCCACGCTGCGAACGTGGCGTCCTCGCCGTAGCCCGCCATTTATCAGGCTTCCTTCTTGTGCAGATCGACGAAAGCTTCCTTGTCCTCGTCGGACATTGTGTCGAAGCCCTCGACGTCGGCCTTGCGGAAGCTTTTGGTCACTTCCTCGCCGTCCTTGGTGATGACAAACCAAGCCCCGCCCTTGTCCTTCACGACATAGCCCGCCAGGTTGGTGATTGCTTCACTGCCTTCGACCGGCCCACCGGACAGAATGTCGTAGCGACCTGCCCAGCCCTTCGGCTCTTCGGCGACTTCCATTTCGTGACCGACCGGCATTTCTTCGCCGTTCTTGCCGTAGATACCGGTGGAGTTAAGCCCTTCCGGTGCTTTCAAACGAATCTTCATCGGTTCGGCCTCCTTTAGCCGTGATGATCGAGGGGGTGAAACGCTCCGCCCAGATGGTGAGCGGAGCGCTGGATCAGGTGTTGGTGGAGTAGAAGACGCCGCTCTTGCCGTTGTAATCGGCCCGGATTTCGAGGCCCATCGCACCCATTTTCAGGAACTGATAGTTCGCTGTGGGGTAAAGGCGCGGCATGGCCGTGGTGTTCACGGCCATGCCGATGATCGGGCGGATAAACTCGGACGAAGGGACGAAGCCGAAGAACTCGTTACCCGAGAGCTTGAAGGTCACCTCGATCTTGCCGATCCGGCGGTTGGTCAGCAGGTAGCTGAGCAGAGTGCCGCCCTTGAAGCCGTTCGCGCCGGAGTAGGAGCGGTCAAGGTTTCGTCCGATCTCCGGAGAGATGTAGATGTTGACCTTGCCAGTGATGAGCTGGGCGTCGAGCATGGCGCCAAGCGTCTGGGTGAAGAACGTATCGATCGCGTCGGACGTCGTGCTTGGCGACGTGAGATCGATGTTCGCACCGGCGGCGCCGATGTTGATCGCCTTCGCCAGAGGATTGCTGCGAATACCCGTGCCGGCATACCCCTGGAAGACGATCGAGGTGTCGCCGTTCAGGACATAGTCTGCCTGGTCCTTCTTGATCTTGGAGTTGGCGGCTTCCTCGTCGTCGGCGATCGCATCGAAGTTTTCCGACTGGAGCGTGTTCCATTCCCGCCATTCACGACCGTAGCCGTCCTGGAAGATCGGAACCGGCGTGCCGCGGTAGGCGTAAACGACCTTATCCATCGGAACCGGTACCTGGCCCGACATGGACCGGATGACCGGGTTCGCGGAGTCAGATGCCACGCGGGTCATGCTGACCAGCTTGCCGATGTTGATCGGGCGAGCCAGCGCCATGAGGTCGCGCATGTAGACTTCGCCTTCATCGTCGCGCAGAACGCGGCGAGTGATGCTGTCAATGTCCATCCACGCGTCACGGGGCAGGACAGCGGCGGCGTTCGAGAGCGATGCCATGTGCTCTTCCACCTGGTGGAAGTGCTCGCGGTTGATCGAAACGTCGGCCCACCATTCCGCATGCGGACGGGAGTTGGCAATGAGCTGTTCAGAGAAATAGCGCATCTGGGGTCTCCTTACGCCGCTGCCAGCTGGTTGCGGGCGACACGCGCCCGAACAAGCTGATCCGAGCCGGACGCGTTGTTGTAAGCCTCTTCGGCGATCATGATCACCCGCTGGCCTGTGGTTGCGAGGATGAACTTGCCAGCCGCATTGGTGGTGAGCTGAGCGCCACGGGCGACGTTGACGCCGGTCGGGATGCGAACGTTGAAGAACTGCTCATCGAGCATCTCCATCCCGACGATGCGGTCATTTGCGAGCCACGCATCATCAACGCCCTTCATCGCCAGGTAGTTGTCCTGAGCGATGTAGATCTTGGTGAGGGCGTTGGCGCCGGCCTGAGCAAAGCTCGTACCGGATTCGACCAGAGCGGTACCGGGCAAGATAGCAGCGGCGCAAAGGCGCTCCTGCACCTGCGGGAGGACCTCGGAGACCGGGCCCGCGAAAACCTTGTTATAACGGGCCATGGGTTATTCTCCCTTCGGCGGCTGAAAGCCAGGCTTGGTATCGCCGGACTTGAACGCGGAATTGAGCGGGGCAGCCTTGCCGGGCTCGGTTTTTGGCGCGAGAACGCGCAGCGTGTTCAGCGGGGTGGCCTTGGCGGTTGCCTCGTCGAGGAGGTTGGCCTTGACCACCTTGGCCACCAGCTCGGCGTGTTCAGCGTCGTCCTTGGCCTTCTGGTTGGCCACCATCTCCGCCTGCTGGTCGAGAACCGGCTTAAGCGCAGTGGTCACGGCGTTGGCGATCGTCTCACCGATCTTTCCCATGCCTTCCGAGAGGGTTTTGACCTCATCGGAAAGCGACTTGAACTGTTCGTCAGTGACGGACATATCGTCTTCCTTCGTGTTGGTTGAGGGTACCCGCCCGGAGCCGACGGCTTCCATGATCGCGGTTTTCACTTTGTCCCAGATGCCGATGTTCTCCCGGCGCCTGAGTGCCTCGACTAGACGGGTGCCCGCCCAATCGATTTCTTGGTCAGCAGCGTCCGTCAGCGACGAGTTGATGACCTGAATTTCTTCTTCTTCGCCCTTGGCGTTGACCAGCATGCCGACGCCCTGCTCGGGAGTGGCAGCGCCAGCCTCACCCAACAGAATGGCATCGTGGTCGAACACCATGTTACGGGCGACGTGCTTGTGATCCTTGGCGTCGTTGGCAGTATCGAGAGTGCAGAGCAGACCAGTCGAGGTATGGACAGCCTCGCCCTTCTCGATCGCCGCGAGCACCGACTTGCCGCCTTCGGAGCGGTTGGCGACTTCGACGTCAATCACCTTGTCGAGGAACACCCTGCCACCTTCACGCCGGACGTTCTCATTCCAAGCCCCGATGTATCCAAGGTTGATGCCCTCTGGATCGGAGGCGGAGACGAACTTGCCGTTGATGGTCGGGTGACCGAGCGGCGCCGGCGTCCGGTTCAGGCTGGTGAAGCTCTTCCCGATCTCATCGGCCGGATAGAGGATGCCGTTCATGATGACGTTGTCCGGCAGGGTTGCCGACGGGACGATCACGACGTCACGGCCATTGCGCTTTTCCTTGCGGACAGCCTTCACGTTCGCCAGTGACCTGACGTTGACACGTACCTG
Source organism: Rhizobium sp. Root1204 (assembly GCF_001424965.1). Taxonomy (NCBI): domain Bacteria; kingdom Pseudomonadati; phylum Pseudomonadota; class Alphaproteobacteria; order Hyphomicrobiales; family Rhizobiaceae; genus Rhizobium; species Rhizobium sp. Root1204. Next base: position 260,798 of record NZ_LMCZ01000034.1, on the reverse strand, counting down.
GGGCATGTTCGGTTATTCCTTGTTTGGTGCCGGTTTAGGGGCTGGCTTGCCGAGCGCGGCGGCCTGCTCATCATCCGTCGGCTCGTCGCGGTACTTGTCGGCATCACTTAAGGGCTCAAGCCCTACGACCTGTCGGATTTCCTCGTCGGTGAAGACATAGACGTTGGTGCCCATCTTCTGGTTGACGTCGGCCATCTTGACGGCGCGATCTACCTTCTCGACCATGGAGCTTTCCGTCAGGTCAGACTGATCGATGTACCAGTCCTTCTCCGGCAGGATGCCGAAGCGCTGCAGTCGGCTGACCAGGTCCATGATGTTCGGGTGCACGATGTTGGCCCGACGCGACATGCACGTCTGCGACCATTCATCAGCGTCTTCACTGGATGCCCGCTCACCCGTCTGCATACCGACGAGGATCTTCACCGGCATGTTGATCGAGGCTGCGAAATCCTGCTGCGCGATCCCGTAGAAATGCTCTGGCGATGGCAGCGTGACCGAAAGCGTCTTGGCCTGCATGCCCATCAGCATGAGCAGCTGGTCGAAGCCTGCGTTATAATCGGCGACCTGCTCGTTCATCTTGTCGGCGATATCTTCGACCGAAACGCCCATGACCTTGGCCATCTCGGTGATCTTGGCTTCCTTGTCGACCTCAAGCACCGGGGCAGACTTGGCGTTCTTCCAGAAGCCCTCGCCGCCGGCGCCTTTGACCTTCTCCATGTCGACCAGGGAGTTATAGCCGGGCTCAAGGATGGACTTGCCGTAGATTGTGCCGTCGTCAGACCAGATCACCACCCGGTCAGGATGGATGCGAAGCTGGCGATTGTTCTGCTGTCCGGTATCCACGGCAGATTCGTTGAACTGGTACATGACCGGTTCGCCGTAAGTCTCTGAGGTGGCGTCTGTATCGAACTCAGCGACTGTGAGCTGTGCAGCCCATACCGCGTCGATCTTGTAGAGTCCGTCCAGCCCACCGGGCACCTTGCCGACCGGCTTGTCGAATGCCTGCCCATCACGAAGTCGAAGGATCACACCAGAGTATCCGCCCACCATCGACATGCGATCGGCGGCGGCCAGCTTGGCCCATAGGCGCAGTGCGGCGAACTTCTTGCGGATCTCCAGTTCAAGCGGCGTCTCGTCGTTACCGTCGTCGGACTTCTTGCCCTTCTTCGTCTTCTTTTGCGAGCCGTCCCGCTCCTGCTCCAGCAGATATGGGATGTCCTGCCACGTCTTGATGGCGGTCTTATCCACCCCAGCCGCGGCGATGCCGTTGCGCAGGTACATTTTGTAGAGTTCGGAAAAGCCGAGCGTGGCCGGATACCCGAAGTCCTTGTAATGGTCGTGCTTGACGTTCGTGCCCGGAAAGAAACCCGGGAACATGCTGCCCAGGCGGCGTTGGGCATAGTTCGCCAGCCTTACAACTTGGTTCATCGGTGCTTTTTCCTCAGGAACATGGCGACGGCCGGGCCGGTGGCAATGTTGACGTTATCGGCCGCGATCACTGCGTCAGCCAGGTTGTGCGACTTCACGCCCAGGTCCTTCTTCAGCTTCAGCTTGGGAACGACGCGCTTCTTGCCTTCAGTCTCGACCCACCATGGCACGCATAGCTCGGTGAAGAGCGCGTCCAGCTTCTCCTTACCGATGGCAGACGAGAACGACAGAACGTCTTCCGGCTTGATCGCCTGCCCTCTGGTCACGGCATTGAAGGTCAACATGGCCTTGCGCGCCGTATTGGCCCATGCCTGCGCCTTCAGGTTCAGATATTCGTCCTTGTTGAGCGGGCTGTTGCCGTTCAGCGCATCGCTCGGCTTGTCAGGGTCCATCACAGCACCGCCGGCATGGAAGGCGAAATGCTCCACGCTGGCGCCGTTCGTCTCGTTCTGCTCATCGATGTAGCCACCAACGAAGGCGCCGACGCCGATCGTATCGTATGAGACCGTCGCTTCGGCGTGTTTTGCCTTGGCCCATACCCGCTTAGCGTTCTGGACGAGCTGATCCTTGCCGGATGACCAATCCTCGGCATCGGTGAAGATGCCGTCGATCTTGTCGGCCGTCGCGCTCTTGTCCTCGCCGTCGTCGGCCGGGTCGAAACCGATGATGTTCCGGCCGGTCAGTTCAATCTTAAGCACCTTGTGGGCATCAACACATGCGTCCAGCCAGCGGCGCTTGAAGATCGAAAGCTCACTGTCGCCGAGTGGCACGCCGCCGTAGATGTGCTCGAAGGTCTCGGGATCGCGCTCCTGCATCGCTGCGATGTCGCGCTTGGCCTTCTCCGAAAGGAAAGGGTTCGAAGTGTAGTTGATCTGATGCACCACACAGTGCGGCGGCGTGTTGATGACGAAGTTCTTCCAGACGTAGTCGGTGACCATCTTCGGGTTGAACAGAAGGATCGCCAGGCTGTCTTCCTTGCGGATCGTGGGCGCGATCACGTCCCATTGGTCGCCGGTAAGCTTTTCGGCCTCTTCCACCCATAGGATGTCGATATCGGACGTACCCTTGATTTCCTCAAGGTTGCGCTCGATGCCGTAGAAGATGAACTCCGCACCGCTCCGCCGGTGGATGATCGTCGTCTTCTGGACGTCGAAGGCATCCGTCAGGCCAAGGTGGCTGATCGCCCACTTCAGTTCGGTATAGACCGACTCCTGAATCCGGTTCTGAAAGCGCCGGATGCACATTACGCGCATCTTAACGCCGACGTGATCGACCAACCGGACCAACTGGCAGGCTGTATCTCGGGTCTTCGAGCTCGACCGGCCGCCATGAAGGACGGCGATATCGTTCTCTCCGAAGAATACCTTCTCCCAGAACTCAAACAGCGCCGGGTTGGTCAGCGTGGCGGCAGCAATCAGCCCTTCGTCTCTTGCCGCAGCACCTCTCGCCATGTCCTCGTCTCGGTCTGTATCGGAGCGCCGTCTGGTCCTGAGTGCTCGTGCCGTTCAACGAACATGCCCAGGTGCTTGCCGATATCGACCAGCGCACCCTTCTTGTCGTGGAGCTTGATCTTGATGCCGCCCGTGCTGTTCTGGCTGATCTCGGCAATTGCGCCGGCCGTGTCATCGTCGATCTCGTCGGAAGAGATCAGTGTCACGTTGTTGGTGACCACGTTCTTGATAACGAGGACATCACCGCCGTCGGGATTGTCTTCCTCGGTCACGAGAGTGCCCTGCCACTTGATGGCCTTGCGGATGTCGGCGAACCCGATCTTGGCAAGCTCTGCCAGGACGCGCTCTTTCGTGATGGCGAGCTTGTCTATGGCCTTCTCGGTGGCCTTACGCTCTACCGTTTGCTGCCACTCCAAAAGCTCGGTGACTCGTTGTCTGATGTTGTCTTTCTGCTGTAAGCGAGACGCGTTGCCGCGGTCAGGCTTGAAGCCTGCGGATGCATATGCGTCATCTGCTGTATTGCCTTTCGACAACTCTTGGGCGAACTTCTCGTGCCGGGTGTTTTTCAGGACTGGCATGAACGAACCTTAGGGGGCAGACGTGGGCTTTACCAAAGAGGAGATTACCGCTGAGATCAGACGTCGTGATGAGGCTAACCAGCGGGCGCGCATCGAGCAGACACTGGCATTGAACAACCCGAGCCTGCGAGGCGCGGACACCACCTGTATGCATTGCCTCAGACCGATGCATTCATGGCAGGCAACTGATTCAGATTACCCGCTGTGTGACATCTGCCTTTGATGTCTCGATCTCTACCCTCAGTGAGGACACAGAGCGGGACATCAGGTGGTGCCAAACTGGACATTTGCTGGGGCATCTCGAACCGGGCGTTTAAGCCCGGCTCTCCATTTCAGGACTGCGGGAGCGCTACCGCATTCGTTCCGGTTCGAGGGATAGCCCGTGGGTGTCGTAGCTCTCTCGGTAGACCGGCCGGAGATCGGCGATCTTGCGAAATTCGGTGACGCCGAAGGCACGCAGCGAGTGCCAGGTGTAGCCGGCGCCATAGCTTGATTGTCCACCTCTTCAGTTAGTGATATAAGCACATCCTAAAATTAAGTTTTTTAGGGGGTTCATCATGCGCAAAGCCGCGCTCTTCGGTTGCTTTCTCCTATATTCGGCGTCGGGGCTCAGCGCTTTGGCGATCGACCTGCCCAAGGACGCCAAAAAGGTTTCGATGGATGAATTTAAGGCACTTGCCGATGGCAAGCCTGTGTCCGTAGTTATCTTCGACCTTGGGATTCCCGTTACTGCCGGCCTGACGTGGGATTGGGCGAAGAAATCTATCACCGGCAAAGCGAATGCCAACGGTAAGGAGATCACTGTAAAGGCGAAACTTTCTTTTAAAGGTGACAAGGCCTGCGCCACGAACAAGGGGGAAAAGGCCACTTGCCACACGATCTACGTCGACGGGAACAAGTTCTACGAAGTGAGAGACGATATGCAGGTGCACGCTGTTTCTACCGTTGGTGGATAAAGCCAAAACAGTAACCGGCTCTCAGGACGGGCTTGGTTGGTACAGGCCTCCCAGTGAAACCCCGATGTCGTCCTGCCACGGTTCGACCGACCATAGCCGCCGCTCGTATCTCTATGCCGCCGCCTGCCGCTTCCCGTTAGCTCGCTGCAATCGCATGATGAGCCTGGCCGTGGCGCTCTTAACGCAACAAAAAAGGCCGGGGCGAAACCGCACCGACCTTCCTCATTATCGCTTAACTACCAGAGCCAGTACATCCGTGGTCAAAAGTGAAAAGCAACAACACGGCAATTGCGAGCGGCAGATTTATTCCAGCGCTCATCAGCAATGCCGATGAGAGTCATATAGTCGGTGATTGTGTCCAAAACAAGTACTTTACCTGATGTCGAGCACCGCGACCACAGGGCATGGCATTCCGAACGGAAGAACGCAAGTCGCGTTCTCTGGATTTCGTCGGCGTCGAGTTGACGCAAATCAGCCGAAGTCGCCCTACCCCGGTTTATACTACGCGGCAACAAGTTGATCAACTGCTATATTCACGGAACGTTCTCCTCCGAAAAGCGATATCAACACCTTTGCGTTCGGCCCATCCATGCCAAGAACAGGGACCACGAGGCCATCGAACGAGCCGCCGAGAATCTGGACGTTATCGCCTTCGGCAAACTCCTTGTGGGTCTCCATCCACTTCTGCTCCTTCGGTGCATCGATGGCGTTCTGATACAGGCGCATGATCCGCTCCATGCCGTCCTGGTCAAGCTTCATAGGTTTGCCGCTGATTCCGACAACGCCGGTGACGAGCGGGAGCTTGAACACGTCGAACCACATCGGGATACGCTTGGAGAATCCGGTGAACACGTACCGCGGCATGAGCGGATATGTGCGCAGCTCCTTGGTCTTCGTGTATTTGTTGCGCCGGCGCCATTCGCGGCGAACCGGAAGGAAGGTCGCCAGCCCGTTCCGGCGAAGGATGAGCTGCGCCACCTGCTCTTTCTGGGGCGGTACGCGCAATGCGAACCAGTGGAAGTTCTGAGCTGCTTCTGCTGCTGTGGTCATGGTGTTTCCTCGCTGTATGTTGAGCCGCCGCCGCGCTCAATTCTTGGTGGTGTAGGTCACTGGATCCAGCCCTCGCGAAGAGCCGTGGCGACGAGCGCGGTGTTCTTGCCCGCTCCGATCGCGTCCTTGGCTTGGGCGAGATGAGCTTGAGCCGTTCGGCGCTTGATGCCCATGATGATGCCGATCTCTTCAGCCGACTTGCCAAACGAAAGCCACTTGATGACTTCGAGCTGCCGGGCGCTGAGCGGGCAAACTGGAATGTGGATGTTCATCGTGGTGCTCCTTTCGCAATCCGGCTTTGAGAAATCTTGGATTTCGGTTCGGCTGGCCGGCGCTTCATGGCGTCGAGGCGGGCTTGCGTCTCGTCGTCGGTACCGGCATGGCGGTGATCGGTGGAGATGACGGCCGCCCCTGCTTTTGCCTTCCGAACCATGGCGGCCACCCGCTTCCTCACGGACGGGTCTGCCCGCTCGATCGCGATCAGCTCGCGCCGACGGTCATCTTCGGCGCGCTGGAATAGCCGCTCGGCTTCATTGCGGAGCCCTGCCCGCTCGGCTGCGAATGGCCGGACGATTGACCGGGCGTGCCTGGCGAACTCCGCGCAGGTTGGGACGAACTGGCCGGTGTGGTTTTCGACGCGACCCGCCAGGTAATCGTTGGCGGCTTCGGATACGACCCATTCCGGCAGATCGGCACAGGCCGCGCGGAACTCCGCGGCGAACTCGTCGACCTTGATTTCCGGCTGCGGCCGCAACTGGCCGCAAATTCGCAGCGCGGCGTCTCGGACGGCAATTGGTTTACCCGGCTCAAGCAGTCGGTCGATCTCGGCGACCCTTGCCGCGATCTGTCTTGCTCGACGGCGGTATTGTTCTGGAAGGCGATCGAAGATGTCTTTCGACACGAGGTCATGCATCGTTAAAAACCTCCATAATTGATTGGCGGGTGGACTTTTTTTGCGCGCTAGCGCTCTTTGAAAAAGAGTGTTTAGGTTTAGGTTCAGGGTAGCATTGCGTTCGCAATGCGTTCGCATCACCCTTTTCCTTGCCTTTCCAACGACTTGCAGCGCTATCGCGTGCTTTGGCCTTTTTGACCGATGCTTTTTCGCGTTCAATTTTGAGACGCTTCTGCACCCATCTTTTCCGGCGCTTATCGAGGGTCCAGAAGGCCATGACGATGGACTTCATCCCCTTCCACTTCGCCATCGACACACCGGCCTGACGGGAGAGCATGTCGTCATCGTCGGCCAGCGAGCAGTCGTGCGAGCGCCACGCCTGGAAGAGGAGAAGCAGGTATGCGCCGTGCTCTTCCGTCGTCAGGTGCTGGGTGTCGGCCAGATAGGCATCGGTCCAGAAGGGCATGCACGGGAGGTCAGCCATTTTTGACCACCTCGATTTCAATGCCGTAGCAAGCGCGCATAAGCTTGCGCTTCAGCTTAAATACATCGGTCTCAACACCTTTCACGTCTATGACGTGCCGGCGCTTGGTCCGATGGTCCCAATATCGAAAGTCCGCCTTGTAGATACAGACCATCAGCCCGTTTACCCAAAGCTCATACGGATGCTGACGATCAATTTCGGAGATCTCGCCCAGCCTCTCGCGCACTTTGAGGTCGATGTAATGGTCTCGTTCCGCGATGCTGTCGAAGCAGTATCCGTCATGGAGGACGCGCTTGGCGTTGTACTTGTTGCCGCGCTTTGTCTTCTTCTGGGAGAGGAGCTGGCGGCCCTCCTCGCGGGTGAGATGGATGTTCATGCCGCCTCTCCGATATTTTTCACGAACGCCGGAACAAATGTCTCACCTTCGCGTTCCGAGCCCGGGAGTGATTCGATTGGAGGAAGGCAATGCATCCGAATGAAATTCTCAACCCCACTCAACTCCAATGGAGCCCTGTGATCGTGCAGATGCCGGGCGGCCCTGTTCTGAAGGTTTGCGGCCCTCTTCAGGCCTTTGAAATCTTGAACCGACGAGCCTTGGGGAAACCTGGACGCCTTCACCTGCACGCACAGCAATGCTGCACGCTTGCTATGGAGCGAAAAATGTCTGCGGATCAGGCTCGGCAAGCTTTTGTCGCCGCAACGATGGATCATGAATTGCACGCGAGCTAAGGTCATGCGGCCTCTCCAAATTTGCCGGCTTCGTCGCCCCAAGCAGTCCACCCCCTGCGGTCGGTTCTGCTGAATAGGTCGAGCCTGTTCGCGCGAGGCATCAGCCTTTCGGCCTCGTGATAGGCCTCTTCTGGCTTCTCGGAGTGGCCGCGGACCTTTCCGTGAATGACCGACCGGGTGGATTTGGTCAGTTTTGGTTCGCCCCGCTTGGCGATGATGAACGGCTCATGCGAACCTCGCAGGCCGTAGCCCGTGCCAAACGACACCTTGCCGTGCTTGGTCATCTTCACCCACACACCCTCGGTGCAGTAGGTGAAACCCCATGCGCGGACGGTCGTCAGCTGCTGCGGAAGCATCGGCGCTGTGCACCAAAGCCAGAGCGTGCAGTTCGGCGCAGCAAGGTCGAGGACCGGCATAGCGTTGATCTCGTCGAGCGGCATGGTCTTGTAATGAGCCTGCGCAGACTTGCCCTCCCCCTTCTCCGAGCGCACGGCGAAACGCCACGGCGGATCCGCCATGATGAAATCGAAGCTGTGCGGGTGCAGGTCGCCGAAGGGCCATGTGTCTTGGAAGAGCCTCATGCTGCCACCAAGAATTGTGTCAGAAGCATTCGAGTGGAACAGTTCTCGCTAAAATACGTTTGTGGAACGCCGGACCTTCGGAGGACGCTATGATCAGCATCTGGGATGCGAACGTTGAGTTGAAGATTGAGGATCGTTTTCTCGTCATCAGGAACGCCCGAGAGGCGGTCGCGCTCCTGAAGAAGTCCTGGCCAGAGACCAAGAGCCCGAGTTACGCTGCAGCGCGAAAGGCATGCCTGGATGCAGCGAAGGGAGTTGTCCCGAACGCAGAGGCGCGGGCTGCGTTTGAGGCAGCGGCGAAGGAAGCCGGCATCCTGCGATAAGTGTGATGGAGGCAGTGTCTGGGGGAGAACCTGGATCATGCCGCCTGCCCCCGCCGCTCGAGCGCCTTCACATAGGCCGCACGGATTTCCTCGAACCGAGCGACGTCATATTCCTTGGTGGAAATCTCGTTTTCAGGACGAGGCCTCTTTGCCTCCCTGCCATGGTCTTCGAGCCAAAGGTTTGCGCTGGCGATGCGACGGTCGAGCCAGTCGATCATCTCGGTAGGTTCGGTCATGCCGCCCTCCCCGGAACATTGTGACCGGAGACGTGTTTGACGTGATCAACCAAGGAGAATTGACCATGACGATTCCCGTAAATCCCGGCCCAGATTTTCCCGGCCCGACCCCGCCCGTTCCGCCCATCGATGTACCCGATCCGGCGCCGGGCGATACCAATCCGGATCGCGCTCCCGACGACAAGCCGGGCCCGGGGCCAGACGAGCCAAGCATCCGTGACGTTCTGAAAGATTTGAGCTAACCGGATCATTCGGCAGCCTCGCGATACTCGACGAGGTGCTGGCAGTTGGCGGCGACAAGGGCGCGCGCCACCGGCGGCGATACGGAATTGCCGACGCATGACACCTGGACGCTCTTGCTGAACGGCTTGCCGTCGATGTCGGAATCAATCCGGTAATCATTGGGGAAACCCTGCGCGTTATAGAGTTCGCGCGGCGTCAGCATCCGCATACCGATATCGACGACGACGAAGGTCAGGCCGCCAATAGCAACCGTGACGAACTCCCGCTCATCCCAGAAGCCGTGTGACCGCATGAAATCGGCCACCTGTCGTGCCCGCTCCGCCTGATCCTCAGTAAACGGCGGGACGGCAATCTCGGCCTGCACATGGCCGAACCGATCCTTCGTCGTCACCGTGTGGTGAGGCTCGTCGAGGCGTGCCCCGTCCCCTGTGCCGTAGTATTTCTGCAGGTATGGCGTCACCAGCTGCGACTTGCCGGCACCATCGGCCATGACCGTCGCTGACGGCTGATCGATGGCCTGGCCGGTCGAGGTTCCGAACTGACGGGCGACGAAGGCAGAAATGACACCTTGCTGGCTTCCGGACTGCGTCACGGTCGAAAGCGGCTCCGCCATATCGCGGCCGGGATTGACCCCGCCTTCGCGGCGGCTGTCGTTATTGTGTTGCGCGACGAACGCGACGGCGGCGGCATGTTTTACGCCGCCAGCGACAATCGTGCCGAGAGGTTTGCCGACATCGAGGGATCTTGGCTGCTGGCCTTCACGCTCGCCATATCCAGTCTGGATCAGCGTCGGCAGGATGACCGAGTTCTGATCCTTGTTGCTGGCTGTGATAGTGTGGTGAGGCTCCTCAACGCTACGCACGGAACCGCCGTGTTGAGCTGCTGTCAGGACCGGCGCGACCAGTGTCAGCCCCGCCCCGCCCGCCGTGATCGTATGCGTCGGCTCATCGGCCCCGTTGAACGGCTTGCCGGCGTTGCGCATGGTCATCAGGTGCGGCGCGATCATCCCGAGCGGAGCACACCCGCCAGGCCGCTTGATATAGCTGTTGGCCGTGATCGTCGGCGCGGGCTCTCGCATGTCCGACCCTGTTGCGCCGGAATTAAACCGCGTGATCGACGGGGATATCACCGCCTTCTCGCCTCGGTTCGCCCCGGTGATGGTATTGAACGGCTCGGCCAGATCCTCCAGCCTTGCACCATGGGTCAGGTTGACGATGAACGGTCGCTCGGCATCGAGAACGTACCGCTTCATGCCACGGGCAACACGGGACATCGTGGCATCAGCGAGCGGACGAACGGCACGCAGCGCGTGCTTCGCCATGATCTGTGGCGATGTGTCGAAGATGGAAGGGCAAGCCAGCGACCAGTCGATGCACTCGGCAGCCGTGCGCCAAGGCAGCTTTTTCCCGGCGATGACGTCGCTGTCGGTCGGCTTGCCATGCGTCGGCTCTGGCCAGACTATTGGCAGACCGTCGCGGCGGGCAATGACGAACAAGCGCTTGCGGATCGTCGGGGCACCATAGTCGCAGGCGCGAAGCTCGCGGTGCTGCAACTTGTATCCGGCCCGGCGCATGGCCTTGCACCATTTCTGGAAAGTCTGGCCACGGCTATCAGGGCACGGCATCAAGCCACGCACTGTTTCCAGCAGCGGCCCCCATTCCTTCCACTCCTCGACGTTCTCCATGATGATGACGTCAGGCTTTGCCCGTTCTGCCCAGAGCACGATGATCCAAGCCAGGTCGCGGATGTTGCGCTCAACCGGCTTGCCGCCCTTGGCTTTGGAGAAGTGTTTGCAATCAGGTGAGAACCAAGCCAGCCCGACGTGGCGACCAGCGACATAGTCGAGCGGGTCTACCTTGAAGATGTTTTCCGAGAGGTGCAGCGTGTCAGGGTGATTAGCGGCATGCAGGGCCAGCGCGTCGGCATTGTGGTTGATGGCGATATCAGGCGAACGGCCCAGCGCCATCTCGATGCCGGTCGAAGCTCCGCCGCCGCCGGCAAAGCTGTCGACGATCAGCGGCGCACCACGGCCGACGGTTGCCGGATTGAAGGACAGAACATCATCAGTGAGCGGTTGCCTAAACATTGCTTGTCCTTCGTGCTGAAAAGAAAATCCGCATTTGCGCTGCAGTTGGGCGGCCGGGAGGAGTTAGCCGCCTGGTGGATCGTCGTCGGTCAACCAGTCTGCCCGGTCGGCCCATTTGTTGGCTCTAGCCCGCCATCGTCTCGCGATGAGCAGCCGCCGCATAACCGGCAAGCTTTTCATCCAGCGAAGCCAGACGGGCACGGAGTTCTCTTTGCTCACGGTGGCCTTCCTCCATAAGTGCGGCCTTCAAGGCTTCCATTTCTTCGGCATCGACGCGCTTTGCAGTTCCTTCCCAAAGGGAGCGGACGCGACGTTCGGTGAAGTCTTTCCGCACGCGACGAGAGATAAAGCGATGCGCCTCATAGAGCGCAGCCTTCACGCTTCCGTATCGGCGCTGTGGGAAAGCTTCCCTGAATAAGTTTTGAGCGTAAAACACGTCACTCATGCGTTTGCCCTTGTTCGACGTTTTCTTGTCACGCTTTGACAACACCTTGTCGGTCTCCTGTGCGATCATCTCCTTGTTGAACGGAGACTTGCGATGCGCAGGATTGGTACTTTGGAAAACGAGGCGGGGCTTTTTGACCTTGCAGGGTCATCTGACCCCGCCTCACTCAGGCCCGCCGCATGCGAACCCGTTATTATCGGCGATCTGGTCGCCGTGATCGTTTCCGACGCCGGGGCTATTGCAGCCGAGCGGCGTCTTCTGCGCGCCGGATCGAGGCGCGAATTTCATCGAATTTTGAGGGCGTAGACGCGATGCGCTTCTCACGCGCGGCATTAGCCTTCCAACGGTGAACCGCAGCCATGCCGACGAAGCCCAGCAGCACCAGCGCCAAGACTGACAAACCATAGAGACTGATGGCGAGAACAAGATCGGGAACGTTCGCAAATGAATTCACGACTTGATCTCCCCAAAGATGTGAGCGAGTTCATCGACGGCTGCTATCCTCGTGGCTTCCGTCCACTCGCTTGCCGGTCGGTCGAGAACGGGACGCGGTACCGCCGCACGAATGCCCGTCCCGTTCTCGACGGCCACCTGCGCCTGTACATCGATCGGATCACCGAAGATGCGGGCGAAATCTTTCTCGAAATCCCGCATGGCTCAGGCTCCCTCGAAATTGAGGGCGTCGGACGCCAGTCGTTCGGGCTGTTCATCTCCGAAGATCGAAAAGGCGCTGGATATGCTGAGGTTCATGACGCCTCGCCGACGTGCCGAGACGAGGCCACCAGCTTTACCGGCGGCCGACTTCGCAGGAGATTTCCCCGAGCGGCCATTGAAGAACCGGCCATGATTATTGGCGAACCGAGACACCGCGCTCTCTCGGCTACCGGGATACAACTGGACGCGCAGGTTCATTGCGACCTGTCGCGCAGTCATTCCCAGCGAGATACCGGCGTCGATCTGCTTCAGGCGATCTTCGGTTGATGCGTTCTTCCACCAGGTGCTCATGCTTCTTCCCTCACTTTTTCGACCGGCGCAGCAAGGCAGTCCCGGCAATGGGTTCGGCCTTGACCGCCGCAGGTCTCCTGACCGGGCCGCTTGCAGTTCGGGCGCAGGATCAGAGCGTTCGCGATCCTCAACTCGTCCATGGACAGCGCGGGCTTGGGAGTGGTGACGGCTTGTCCCGATTGAGCGTTGTCAATGCCGACGGTTTCGTCGGAACGGCCTGGATAGCGGTTAGAGCCACCATCCATTTTTGCGCCACCATCATCAGGGCTTGGTATGCTCGGTTCGCCGCCGGGAACCGCCAAGGCTGCGGGCCGGGTAACATCGTCTGCCGTTTCCGGCGAATTGGCGGGGAGACTACGTGCATCGGCCTCCCCTACGGGTACAGGAGCCGCAGCTACCTGTTCTTTGCCTCCCGTGCGGCAATCGTCAGCAAAGCCGACCGTCGAGGCGTGCTGACGCTCACGCACATCATCGGTCCTACTAGCCGGATCACTGGAAGCAGCAGCGGTCTTGCTGGTTGCCCCCTCCCCGACGTTCGCTACGGGATTGAACGCGGTCCTCTCGGTTACCGCCTCCGCCGCCTTGCGCGGGGATTGAAGTGCCATTGCTGCCGATCTGGTTGGCGTCGACGCGACAGGCTCGCCAGCGAAGAAATCAGGCTGCTCGATCATGCCGAGGGCGGCGAGATAAGTATCGAGGATCGCCTCGCGCTCCATACGCTCGTCGCGGTCCATCTTCCTGATCTTGATGACCTCTTTCAGGATCTTGGCATCGAAGCCCATACCCTTCGCCTCGCCGTAAACATCCTTGACGTCGTCGGCGATGGTCTTCTTCTCTTCTTCGAGACGTTCGATCCGTTCGATGAACGAACGAAGCTGATCTCTGGCTACGCCGTGTGCGTCACTCATGCTGATGCCCTCACCGCTGATGCATGGCGAGCAGCCAGCCATTTCCAATCGACGCCCCTAATCGCTTTGGCCGACGCCGCAGCGATGACGCCTGGCCAATGCTTCGGGGCGATGCTTTCCCGCAGGCGCATCTGGCGGGCGGCTTCGTATCCGCAACCGACATCGGATGCGAATTCGGCGATGGTGGGCCACTGATCAATGAGGGCCGAAATGGAAGAAGGTGAGTTGCTCATTCCTATATCGTACAAAAAGTACGACAGTAACGCAATAGCAAATCGTACACATTGCACGATGAAAATCGGTCATATTGTACGAATGACGGATCCGAAAAGCAGATTGAGAGAAGCGCGGGCGGCCGCAGGCTTCGCCTCGCCAACAGATGCGGCGAACGCTTTCCCTCGCGAGATCAATAAGAACACCCTGATCAGCCATGAAAATGGCAATCGGCCGATCTCCCGCAAAGCCGCAGAGAAATACGGTGACCTTTTCGGGGCAAAAGCCGGCTGGATACTCTTCGGCGAGAATGCTGCAGATGACGGCTCTACGCCTGCAAGAAAGCCCGAGGTGTCCCTATATCAATCCGGCCTGGTTGCGGCACGTGTGGCGGGCACTGTTGAAGCTGGAACGTTTCGTGAGGTCGACGAATTCGACCAGTCGGAGCCGGTGGAGATCCAAGTTCCGCGCGACGAGAAGTTTCCGAACGCCAGGCAGTTGCTCTTTGACGTCGGCGGCGATTCACTGAACGAGCTGCGCCCTCGCCCCATCCTATCCGGCGACCGGCTGGTTTGCCTGGCTTATGAAGACGTGGCCCACGAGGTTGAGCTCCGCGACGGCATGGTCGTCGTGGTGCAGCGAACCCGGGACAGCGGACATTTCCGTGAATGGTCGGTGAAGCAGATCGAGCTTTATAACGACCGGGCTGAATTTCACCCGCGATCATCGAACCCCAAGCACAAGCCGATTGTCGTGCATCATGACAGCGAGGCGGATGATGGAGTTTCGGTCGAGATTATCGCGCTCGTCAGGCGCGTCATGAATGAAATGCCGGGGTTCTGAACAATGGCATACGAAAAGCCGTCCTGCTCCATGAACCAGTTAGATAAGGGCTGCAGTCGACTGTTCGCTACCAATTGCAATGCCACCGAGTGGACCGATGGGCTTCAACTGCTCTCGAACTGGCGTGCCTCACATAGCTACCCACTAAATGCGCTCAACACGACCTTACGGAACCGGGTGCTGTCCGTGGATCAGACAGCCATTACGGCACAACGACTTAAGCGACTTGACTCTGTCCTGCGTAAGCTAAGGCGACGTCCGACTATGCAGATGTCCCAAATGCAAGACGTGGGTGGATGCCGGGCTGTAGTTGGCGGCATGAAAAACCTTGGTGAGGTTTTGCGCATGTACGTTGATCGGCCGCTAAAGCATACATTGCACAAGGTTGACAACTATATTGATAACCCAAAGTCCGACGGGTATCGCAGCATCCATATGCGATATAGGTTTGCAGGACGTGCCACAGCTTCGCCGTGGAATAATTTGCGCATTGAGGTTCAGATACGTACAAAGCTGCAGCACTCATGGGCGACAGCGGTTGAAACAATCGATGCCTTCACTGGAGAGAATATCAAATTTGGTGTTGGCACCGAAAAGTGGCGACGTTTTTTCGCGCTTATGGGGTCGGTGCATGCGTTGTATGAACGTCAAACTCCTGTGCCGCTTACCCCTTTAGACACCAAGGAGTTGCGTGAAGAACTTGCTGAACTGTCGGCCAGCCTTAACGTGCCATATATGTTGCGGTCTTACGCACGGATAGGAAAGCAGGTTCAAGGGTATAAAAACGGCAAGGACTATTGGTATCTTCTTGAATTGATGCCTAGCACCAGCGAGGTGCGGATGACATCCTATCCCACCCGCATGTCTGATCAGGCGAAGACTGATTACGCGGAAGCGGAAATGCGGTTCTCGAATTCGCTTAATCAAGCCGTGCTTGTGTCCGTAGATTCTATCAAAGACCTTCAAAAGGCCTACCCAAACTTTTTTGGCGATACTCGTCTCTTTCTGTCGAGTTTAGAAAGGTTTTTGAGCGATAATAATCTTCCGCGAAATAAAATGTTTCCAAACGTGTAGATTTTTCAATCCTATAGGCATTTGTTATTTCAACCTTTCACGCCGCGCACCCAGCTTTGCCGTAGTTTGTGAACGCCCTGCATACCTGCGCAATCTCCTGCATGAACCATCGTTTCGGCTCCTTGCACATGTAGGAATCGCCGTCGTCGCCGACGAAGTTCATGATCGGCAATACGCAAAACTCATCGCCCCCGCCTATCGGCGCAAACGGAGCGACCATGAACGAGTTGCCGGGAAACCTGCCGCCCAGGTAATGCTCAAGCCGTTCCTTCGATGCGATGATCTTATCCCGTTGCTCGAATGGCGGGACCACTATGTATTGAATCACGTCTCTCTCAGTAGGCATAGGGGTCTCCTCCTCCACTGATTCCGACTAGCCGGCCAATGACGCTATCGCAGGGTCGGCAGCGGAATGGGATTTTCTCCAAGAATACACTCTCGATCAGCTCGTCGGCGTCGCGCGGCACGTCGTCACCGACGGGCATCTCCACCACTTTGAAACTATCTCTCAGGCAGTTCTCGCACCGAATGTGGAGTGTGAACGGCGCGGCTGATTTCAGAACTGCATAGCCCATTTTGTTCTCCTTTCGTTCTATGAAAGCAGAACGTCGGCGGAGAGTCGAATCGATTCTTTGGCTCGGGCAAAAATACCAGCCCGCCGTAAATCGTACAAAATGTACTTTACACTCTATCGTACATAACGTACGTTCATCTCAACATACCGCTTTACCGGAGTTGGGACATGGACATCCAGGCAGCAGCAAAGAAGATCATCGACGAGGCGAACACTCGCAGCCCCGGCGCCGCTTCGATCTACCTCGCAGAGAACATCCGCTTCCATCAGGACAAGTGCCGGAAGATCGTCGCCGCTCGGGCAAAGCCTGCCGGTTGGACGCTCGGCAAGCATACCGAACTGATCCAGATGCTGATCTCGGCACAGTCTGAGCGCCATGCCCTGCAGGTGGCGGCATGAACACGCCTCTCCACTCCCTTTACGACAAGATCGAAGCTCTCGGCGGCGCCGTGAACAACGCTGAGGATCGCGCGCACCAGCAGGCAGTTGATGCCGCTCTGTCGATCCTTCGGGACGCCGGCTTCGGTCGCGGCTCCTTCATTTCTCAGGCTGAGCGTCCGCGCCAGTTCCAGATGGCGGCGGAGTAACGGCGATGACGCGTCCCGATCTGGTCATCCGCCCCTTTATCACGCTCACGCCGTCGGCAATCAGCCCGCGCGATCCGAACAACTGGCTGGCCATCGCCGCCACGATCTTCTTTGCGCTCGGCTTGGCCGTCGCAGTTCAGCTTTAACCCGAAAGGACCATCGCAATGAACGCAGTCGCAGCAGTGAACCTTTGGCATTGGTGGCAGGAAGCATGCGCGGGCCGCTTTGGTCCTATGCATGAGGGCCAGCCCGAGCAGGGATACTATCGGACCCGTTTCAAGGACGGCCAGTGGGAGCCGGTTGCTCTGTGGTTCGAGGGTGGCGAGTGGAAGGCGATGCGCGGCGAGCGCATGGTTGATCCCGCCGACGCCTGGAACTTCTGCCGGACCCACCCGATCAACTATGAGGCCTATCAGAAGGCTATCGACGGCGCTGGGTGGGACGACGAGCCGCCTGCCCCTGCAATCGGCCACAATCTGCCGACCGACCCGTTCGAAGCCCTCCAGGTGGAATACGCGGCCGAAAAGGAACAGGCCGAGGCGTTCATGAAGACGCCGATCAAAACGCAGGCCGAGGCCGATAAATCGGCGATCTGGTCGAAGCGGCTGGCGACCATCGCCAAGAAGGCGACCGACCTGCACAAGGTCGAGAAGCAGCCGCATCTCGATGCTGGCCGTAACGTGGACAACAAATGGCGCGACCTCAAGGAAGAGCCGGACGCGCTGAGCAAGAAGCTCAAACGCCATCTGGATTCCTTCCTGCAGGAGGAGGCCCGCAAGGAACGTGAACGGCAAGCCGCTGCCCGCGCCGAAGCCGATCGCATCCAGCGAGAAGCCGACGCCGCCCGTGCCGAGGCCGAAAAGGCAGCTGCCAAGCCGACTTTTGATCCGGTGTCCATCGCCGAGCACAACAACCGGCTCGCCGAGGCGGAACGGCTGGAAGAGCAGGCCGCGCAGGCCAACCGCGACGCTCAGGCGCGCAACGCTTCCGCAGGCCGGACCGGCGCCAAGGTTTCGCTCCGCACCTTCACGTTTGCCGAGATCACCGATTTCGACAAGCTCCTGATGGCGCTGAAGGATCGTCAGGAAATCCGCGAAGTCGTCGAGACCCTTGCCAACCGCGCCGCGAAGTCCGGCGTCGAGTTGGCCGGTATGGCGATCCGTTCCGAACAGAGGGCTGCATAATGACCGAGCTGCTCAACACCACCACTTCACTCGCCGTCGCTGCCATCAAGTTCAAATGGCAGAAGGATGAAAAGACCTATGACTATTTCATCCCGGAAGCCCTGACCGTCAACGTCGGCGACAAAGTCGTCGTCGAAACCGCACGAGGCGAAACCACCGTCGAGGTCATGGCGATCAAGCCCACCTCCGAAATGGCTCAGAAAAAAATCCTTCGCATCGTCGAGCCTGAAGCTGACAAGGGAGAAGTCGCATGAACGCTCATATTCCCGCTCTCGTCGGCGGTGGCCAGGTTATGGCCATCATCCCGCAGACCTTCGAGGAAACGTGGCGTGTGGCCAAGGCCGTCTATGTGGCTGGCCTCGCCCCGGCTGCACTTATCGGGAAGCTTGAAGGTGAGGACGCGATCAGCGCTGTAGCGGTCTCGATGATGTCGGGAGCCGAGCTTGGACTGAAGCCGATGGTCTCGCTTCGCAGCTTCACGGTCATCAACGGAAAGCCAGCGCTGTATGGCGATGGCCTGATCAACGTCGTCAGGCAGTCCGGAAGGGTGACCTATCTTCGAACCGGCTGCGACACGGTCAACGATCAAATGGTAGGTTGGTGTGAAGCGAAGCGCAGCGACACCGGAGAAGATAAACGCGTCGAGTTCAGTCAGGCTGACGCGGTTCGCGCCGGATTGTGGCCGAACAGCCCGACGATTCGCCGCAAGATATGGGAAAACAACCAGCAAGTCTGGAAGGATGTCCCGAACGACACACCCTGGGCTCGTTTCCCCCAGCGCATGCTGGCATGGCGCGCGGCAGGTTATTGCCTCCGAGAGCTGTTCGGCGACGTCTTGGGCGGCATTCGCGACGAGTTCGAGGTTCGCGAGATCGCTGACATGGAAGAAATGCGCGACGTCACGCCAGCGACGGCGGCGGTCACGAAACCGCAGCCACCGAAGCCTCCTGCCCCGCCTGCGCCGCCTTCCGCGAAGGTTATTGAGGCCGAACCCGCTCAGGCCGCCGAAGCCGAATTCAATCTCGGCGACTTCCTCGATCAGATCGAGACCTCGTTGGCCAGCGCCAAGGATGAAGCCGACGTCGAAGAACTCTGGACTGAATTCGACGCGCCGGCGGTCCTCGAAACCGAAGGACATGCCGACATGATCGATGCGGCCTATGCTATCCGCGACCGCCGCCTTTCCGCTCTCTCAACTGTGAGCGCTGGCTGATCATGGGCAGAGCGCTTCTCGTCCTGGCAAACGAAGCTTTCCGTCTGAAGGCTATCGATTGGATTCGACGCGCTCCATTGGATACGCGCGTCGAGTTCAAGGGCCCGAAGCGCACCATTCCCCAGAATGACCGCATGTGGGCAATGCTTACGGATCTGTCAGGACAGCTTGCGTGGCACGGCCAGCGCCTGGCACCGGATGACTGGAAGCTTGTCATGCTCGATGCCCTGCGGCGCGAGACGCATGAGCAGCTTCGCATCGTTCCGAACACCGACGGTACCGGCTTCGTCAATCTCAGCACGTCGTCATCTGATCTTTCCAAGGACGAGATGACGTCGCTCATCGAAATCATTTTCGCCTTCGGCGCTCAGCACGACGTCGTTTGGTCCGAGCCTAAGAGGAAAGTGGCATGAAAATCATTGGCGAGACCAAGGACGGGTACATCGTCCAGATGACCAAGGACGAAGCAGCGCAGGCGTCCGGATATTACAGTTCCTACAGCGACGACTGGCGCAAGCTGGGTGCAGGAGTGGGTACGGAAATCAAGTTCACTGCGGCCATCAGCTATCATTCGCAAATCAGGAAGCATCAAGACGAGGCTCGCAAGTCGGCCGGGATGCTTCGTGCGCTTGCCGATATGATGGACGGCGTCATGCCGGACGTGGTTATCCCTCCGGCTGATCAGACGGATGAGGTGGCGATATGAGCTTCTGCACCCTGACAATTCTGGCAACGCCTGAGACCGTTATGCGCCTCCGGGTGATCGCCATCGAACTCGGCCGCGATGTTGAAGAGCTTGCCGAAACCTCAGTAGCAGAGGCCGCACTCGAATATTTTCGCGGACGCAAGGATGACCCTGCGAAGGGCGGTGAAGCATGAGGCCGGATCTCCTGCACATCCTTCAGCACTCGCTCGGCCTCGATCAATATGGGCGGGGGACGTTCTATCGCAATCGGTTTGTCACCGGCGAAGGCAGCGTGGATCACGCCGACTGTATGGCACTTCTCGAACTCGGCTTTATGTCCCGCGTTGCCAACGTCAAACTCTTCGGAGGCAGCGATTGCTTCACTGTTACCGATGAAGGCAAGCAGGCGGCTGTCGCAAACAGCCCATCGCCGCCAAAGATATCCAGGAGCAAGCAGCGGTATCAGGATTATCTCGATGCGGACTGCTCGATGACGTTCATCGAATACCTCCGGTACCGCGACAGGAGGGCGTCATGAGCGACGAAATCAAAATCCAGAAAGCCAGTGCTGCGATTGCCTACCTGCTCAATCGCTCCAAGCGCGACGAGAAGCTCTATTACCAGATCGGCTTTGGCACTGAGGCGTTCCGTCTCCTGACCGATGCGCATGCCGCGCTGACGGGCGAGGAAGTCGCCGTCGTCGAGAAGAGGTTCGGCGCATGAATCCCTTTCTTGGCCTGCGCGTCGTCGAAGACCCTCGCATGATGCCAGGGGCTTACTTTTTCAAAGACCATCTCGGCCGCATTTTGGCGACCGGCCACATCAACATGGGCTTCCTCCCTCATGAAGACACCAAGGGCACGACGCAGATCGTCTGCTCTACGGCTGCCTATGAGGCGATCAAAGAGAAGGTGAAATCGGCATGAGCGATACACTGAACACTCCCGGCCCCTTCCTGATCTGCGATCTCCGCGTCGAGTGGAACCGGCGGCCCTACGTCACATTCTGGCGTCCGAATAACGCCAACTACGCTTATCCGCTCGTATGGGCAGGCGACTACACCGAAGCCGACGTCATGAAGGGCGGAGGCTACTACACGACCGTCGAGCTTGGTTCTTTGATCCGGTTCCCGATCCTGCGCTCGTTGGTAGAGCCGATGGCGGTAGCTCCGGAGCCGGGACGCATCGACGGCAATACCGGCCCGGTGATCCGCAACGATTCGAGAATGCGAGCCAAGTTGAGGAAGCTCGCTTATCAGCCGGCGCTCTTGGCTTTTGCCAATGCGGAGGCGTCATCATGAACCGGATCGTCCGTCAAATCTGCGACTGGTGGAAAGGTCGCAGCGACGCTCGGAAGCTCGCCCGAGCCCTGCCCGCCGTCGCCGAGCGAAAGCAGAAGATCGCCACGCTCCGTCGCCAGCACAAGCCGACAAAGCCGATCATAGCCGAAAACTACCAGGACATTCACGCTGCATTGCGCGGGGAGAAATAAACATGACCGAGACAATCCGCCTCCTGCCCGACAGCTTGTCCGAAGTGGAAGCGCTGACGTGCGAAGATCCGATCACCAGCCTAATCGCCAGGCTGTCCGTTTCCCCCGTTTCGTCCAATCTCGCTGATTTCGTGAACGCTGAACTGGAGCGTCCGAATCCGTGCGTCAATCACATCCTCATCGGCATGGCGGCCTTCATGGTGCAGATGCACGCGAGCCTTGCCGCATATATGATTGATGGCGAACACGCTGACGCGGTCTTGGCTCAGTTCCAAGCCGTCGTCGACAAGACCTATCGCTCCCACTTCGTCGACAGTGCCAAAGAGGTGGCAGCATGATCGATTGGCAGAAAACCGCATCAGCGGTCATTGGTGAGGTTCACCGTAACCTTCCGGCCGACGCCGATCTCGCCGCCCGCAAGAAAGCGCTGCGCGCCGCACGCCCTTGGGAGTTCGGCTCGACAAGCTGGGGCCGGAAAGTCTGGGCGAAACATTCCCGAAAGTATCTCGAGAAATTCGGTCTGCCGCCTATCAAGGCGAAGCCGGTGAAACAATTGTCTCCGCTCGAGCGGGCCAAGCGGGCCACGGAAGAACATCAACTGAAACTTCGGCTGTCTGGCCTTGGCTATCAGATTGACCACGCGCCAGCCGCATCGAAAGGCGGTGCAGCATGAGCAGCCGTCAACAGCGCATGGCCGCAAAATCCTTCGAGCGTCGCGGCCTTCGCGGTCACTGGGGAGAATGGCGCAAGTCTCCTCTTCCCGCGGGCATTCCCGGCAGTCGCATAGGCGGATGGTGCCAAGAAGTCCGCGAGACATGGGCCAATAACCTCTATGTCGTCCTGATCCGGCCGTTCCTCGACGATGACGGCAATGGAGTGATCCACCTTGCCATTCGCACCGCATCGAACCTTGAGCCGCCGTGGCGCGATATGCAGCGGATCAAGAACGAAATCTGCGGCGCTGAGGCCACCGCCGTTCAGGTCATGCCGCCGTCGTCGGAACTGATCGACGAGGCCGACATGTATCATATGTGGGTGCTGTCGAGCCGCCTGCCGTTTACTCTGGCGTACCGGAGGGCGGCATGACCTATCGAACCTGCACCGGTTGCGTCCATAGCTCTGGCTTCTGCCAAGCCCGCGAGGACGTCAAGGCCACCGTCAAGGGCATCGGCGTCACCTCGCTCAAATGGAAATGCAAGTGGAAGCGCCCCGTCTACCAACCCGGCGATGCCGTCTTTGTCGAAACGATCGGCTATGAGCCGGAAGGCGACGAGGATGTCTTCATCGGATCGTTCCCGGCCACCGTCATTCAGACCAAGGGCTCGAAGCTCGTTTGCTTCATAGAGCCGGGCGTAGAGGACGACATTCAAGGCGTTCCGTTTGAACCCAAGGCCCACGGCAATGGACATGTCAAAGTCCCCATGATTCGCGTGACGAAGCGCGACGGCATCCGGGAGAGCGTCTGTGAGTTCTGCAACCGGATAACTCGTCTGGTCGGCCATGAAGGCTACTGCCGGAACGCCCCGCCTGCCGAGCGCCGCGCGTGGGAGGGCTATTTCTGATGGCCCGCACAGTCTCCGAATGGTTAGGGAAGACCGATGATCACCGCGCGCCGGGAAGTGTCCGTGATCGGATCATCGCCCGTGATAACCGATGCCACCTTTGCGGCCTGCCGGTTGAAGGCAAGAAGTGGGACTTGGATCACGTCAAGGCGCTGATCAATGGCGGCGAGAACCGGGAATCCAATCTTCGCCCGTCGCATCGCAAGTGCCACAAAGATAAAACGGCTCAAGACGTCGCTGAAAAGGCGAAGGTCGCAGCCATCCGCAAAAAGCATCTTGGCATCACCCGCCCGGCGCAGTCGATCAAATCCGCTCCATTCCAGAAATCCGAGAAGGCCGCCAAGCGAGTGCCGAAGCCCGAGCTTCCCCGCCGTCCGCTCTACCAGGAGAACAACAATGGCTGACACCTTCATTCAAGAGAAGCTGAAAGACCCGAAGTGGGCGCCATTCTGCCTCGTCTGCGACACCATGGGCCGCATGACCAAAACCGAGTTCGGTTTTCGGTGCGATGGCATCGGCGACATGTTCGCCCGGCTGGGCTGCGGGAACACGATCGGGTTCGACATGAAGCATCATGACGCTACCGCATCGGAGGTCTCGGCTGATGCTTAAGCTTTCGCAGGAAAACAAGATCATTGATCTTCCGGACCTCAACCGCTTCCGGATCGGCGACGAGGTCATCGTTGACGCCAGCGCAGACAATGACCGTTTCGAAGGCATCATCATCGGTATCGAGCTCACCCGCCGATATTCGTTTGGACCTCTGGAACCGAGCATCACCCTCTTGCACGACGGATATGTCACTGACGGGTTCAAGCCGATCGACTGCCGCAAGGTCGATCTCCCATCTATCGCTCCAATTTCAAGTGGCATTGCGGCAGAAGTCCAAAGTGATAATGTGAACTCGGGCGGGGAGTGCCGGGGTGGACAGACTGATCAACCGTTAGCTTCGAATCTCTCTGCCCACCAAGATTTATCGGCATATCAGGCCCGTGTTGCAGCGGCCCATCATGCCCTCTTCCACGATGATCCAACGGACGTTGCGGAGCGTGTTGCACGTTTCTTCGAAGAGGCTGTGGAAACATGCCAGGCTTTTGGCCTGGATTTTGCCGACGCTCATCACCTGGTCAATTATACGTATGGCCGACCAGTCGGTGAGCCCACCAAGGAGATCGGCGCAGCCTTGCTGACACTGGCGTCCTTGTGCGTCGTCGCCGGATACGATTTGGCGGCCTGCGGAGAGGCGGACCTCGAAAAGCTTCAGCGGCCTGAAACCATCGCCCGTATCCGAGCCAAGCGGTCAACCCGCCACGGTCGCGGCCCACTTCCGGGCATTGATCCCGCCGCTAGCAAGGGCGCAAAGGAGCGGAAGGAATGACGGCTTCAGCTCTCATCAAAGAATCCGACCTGAAGCGCATGGCCAAGATAGCGAAGCGCGATGGTGTCACTGTGTGGATCGAAATAAACGGCAAACGTATCGGCGTTTCCCCCGATATCCCCGATATCCACAGCGGCGCGCCCGTTGCGCCGCCAGTCGAATATGATTTCTGATGGAAGACATGAGCCGTAAGCCATTCCTCTCCCATGAGAAAACCCGCCATGGAAAATTGGTTTGGTATTTCAAACGCAACGGTCGGCGCGTCCGGTTGCCGAGCACATATGGCTCGGCCGAATTCAATGCGGCCTACGAAAAGGCGCTAACCGGGTCATCGGCAGCCCCAGAGCCGTTGAAGGCCAAGTCAAAATCAGGTTCACTGAAATGGCTTGTCGACCAATACAAGCTCAGTGGTGCGTTTGCCTCACTCGCCCCGGCCACTCGACGACAGAGAGAAAACATTCTCCTGCAGGCGTTCAAGAAGAATGAAAACGACCCGTTCGCCGGCGTGACCAAAGCCGCCATCAAAAAGGGAATGGATAATCGGGCTTCAACGCCGAACGCAGCGAACAACTTCCTGAAGGCAGTAAGCCACCTGTTCAAGTGGGCGACGGAAGCGGAGCATGTATCCGTCAATCCGGTGATCGGCGTCACCAAAGTGAATGTGAAGACTGACGGTTTTCACACATGGTCGGTCGAGCAGGTCGAGCAATATCGGGCCAAACACAAAATTGGCACGCGCGCTCGCCTCGCCATCGACCTGTTGCTCTTCCTCGGACTTCGGCGCGGCGATGTGGTCGTCGTCGGCAAGCAGCACATGAAAGACGGCTTGATATCGATTCGGACTGGGAAGACTGGGGAGTGGGTATTCCTGCCAGTGTTCAAACAACTGCAGGAATCGATCGATGCCACGCCGACTGGGGATCTGGCGTTTCTGACGACATCGACGGGGAAGCCGTTCACATCGCCGGCTTCATTCGGAAATTGGTTTAGGGACAGGTGCGTGGAAGCTGGGCTTCCGAACGTATGCCGCGCTCATGGCCTTCGGAAGGCCGGGGCAACGATTGCCGCCAACGAGGGTTCAACAGCGCACGAACTGATGGCGATGTACGGATGGGCAAGGCTGTCGATGGCTGAGATGTATACGCGTCAGGCGGACAAAAAGAAGCTCGCCCATGGCGCATCGGAACGGCTCGCGAACAAAATGTAGGTCGCACCCAAATCCCCGAGCGGTCGCACCTTGAAAGAAATCAATTAGTTAAAGAGATGATTGGCGACCCCTGCAGGGCTCGAACCTGCGACAACCTGCTTAGAAGGCAGGTGCTCTATCCAGCTGAGCTAAGGGGCCGCTTGGAGGAGGTTTCCCTCCTGAACCGGCGTCCTGGATCAATGGGTCCAGGGCTGCGTACGGCTGAACCGGAAATTATCGCTGTAGGACACGCTTTTGCGGGTCGGTTCCTTCGGCGCGATGACACGGTATTCGATGCTGTTGCGCTCGGCATAGGCAACAGCCTGTTCAGCTGTTTCGAATGTCAGCTTGACCTGCTGACGCGTATCGGCCGAACTCGTATAGCCCATGATCGGGTCAATGGTGCGCGGCGTTTCCTGATCGAACTCAAGAACCCACAAATTCGTCTTGGCCTTGCCAGACTGCATGGCGGTTTTTGCGGGTCGATAGATTTTCGCGGACATATTTTTGGCGGCTCCACCATGGTTCACTGCTGCCGGCGGCGCAATGCGCAGCCGGTGTCTGCGCATTGCCATAGCGCAGAACGAATTAAAACGAAATGACCTTGCTGAGATATATCCGCCAATTTTGCCATCTGCGCCGTTTCGCAGCAAAAAGCGAGCGCTTCACAAGCGGCGCGTGAAGCCGAACAAGCAAAGGCCTCTTGCGCTACCGATGTAACAAATTGGGAAAATCAATGGTCGGAGTGGAGAGATTCGAACTCCCGACCCTCTGGTCCCAAACCAGATGCGCTACCAGGCTGCGCTACACTCCGTGACCCGTCGATGGCGGGGAGATACACGCTTCCCCCTGCCCCTGCAACACCTAAATTGCACAATTCCACAGATGCGCCAAAGGATTGACCGGATGGTCAGGGCTTCAAATCGGAGATGCGCTGACTATCGACAACATCGCCCGTCGCAATACCTAGGCGATTGACGGTGCCTGCATTCAATTCGAGAACGAAAGCGACCGGAACGCGCGAATCAATGATGGCTTCCGACAGCGGTACGGCGTTCTCACGAATCGTCTCTATCCTGCCGTCCTTGGCGATGAACAGCATGTCGAGTGGAAGATAGGTGTTCTTCATCCACATCATCACTTGCCGCGTCACACCGAAATCAAACAGCATGCCGTGGTCGCGCGCCATATGGCGTCGGTTCATCAGGCCCTGCGATCGCTGCTCGTTGTCCACTGCCAGTTCGACGGTGAATTTATGCACCTTGCCGCCAGTGGAGATGATCTGCAAAGGCGCGGTTTCGAAGG
Source organism: Rhizobium sp. Root1204 (assembly GCF_001424965.1). NCBI lineage: Bacteria > Pseudomonadati > Pseudomonadota > Alphaproteobacteria > Hyphomicrobiales > Rhizobiaceae > Rhizobium > Rhizobium sp. Root1204. The sequence goes on along the minus strand of NZ_LMCZ01000034.1, from coordinate 234,108 downwards.
TGACGTCAGCGGCGGCAGCGAAAAAAGGAACAAGCCACAAAAAAAGCGCCACGAGGGCGCTTCCGGCGAGGCGCAGACAATAAGTGCGCATTAGTGTGCCCGGCCTACTGGTGCCGGTATGTCAGGATGAATTTCGGCGGCCATCAGACCCTTGTCCCCATCGCCGAAACGCACCAGAACGGTCTGACCGGGACGCAGTTCGGTAAGCCCGAAACGACGCAGGGTTTCCATATGGATGAAAATATCCTCTGTACCGTCGCCGCGCGTCAGGAAGCCGAACCCCTTGGTGCGGTTGAACCACTTGACCAGGCATCGCTCCAGCCCGCTGGTCGGCGTCACCTGAACGTGGGTCTTGACCGGCGGCAGCTGCGAGGGATGGATTGCCGTCGACTGATCCATGGAGAGAATACGGAAAGCCTGATAGCCGCGGTCACGCCTTTGAATGAGCGCAACCACGCGGGCGCCCTCAAGCACGGTCTGGTAGCCGTCGCGGCGCAGGCATGTGACGTGAACCAGGACATCCTGCATGCCGTTGTCGGGAATGATAAAGCCGAATCCCTTGGCAACGTCGAACCATTTGATGACGCCGGTTATTTCAACCAGATCGAGAGCGTCATTGGCAAAATCGTCATCCGGCGTGACGCCCTTTGCTGAAATTCTGTCCGCCATTGCCTATCCAGCCCCTCGATTACGCGTCACATCATTACGGTTAACTGATTCTTGACGATCAGAATAACATCGTCCCGCCGCACATGTGCAAGCCCCCGGATGAAATTTGCCGTCAAAGCACATTAGCCGCCGAGCCTTGCCTCTGGCTGGTTGTCGGCTAAATATACTCCATCTTCCGCAAAACAAGGATATACCAATGCGTTATCTGCACACGATGGTTCGCGTCAAAGATCTGGACGCTTCACTTCACTTCTGGGTCAAGCTGTTTGGCCTTGTGGAAATTCGCCGCTACGAGAATGAAAAGGGCCGCTTCACCCTGATTTTTCTCGCCGCTCCCGGCGATCTCGATCACGCCAAGGCAGAATTGTCGCCCTGCCTGGAACTCACCTACAATTGGGACACCGAGGATTACACCGGCGGCCGCAATTTCGGCCACCTGGCCTACGAGGTCGACGACATCTATGCGACCTGCCAGCATCTGATGGACGGCGGCGTCATCATCAACCGGCCGCCACGCGATGGCCACATGGCCTTCGTCCGCTCGCCGGACGGCATCTCCATCGAAATCCTGCAGAAGGGTGAGAGCCTTGCGTCGCAGGAACCCTGGGCCTCGATGGGCAATACCGGCGCCTGGTAAGCTCCGCACAATGCGACTGGGCGATATCTGCCACTGCTTTCCAGCACCGATGGTTGCTGGGCTGCACGTATCGCCTGCGTCAGCGCAGGTTTACAAATACCGGTACGTTCACTAATGTTTGAACGAAACGTTAAGGGAATAAAGGTGCACACAGCGTTACGCTGGCAGGCACTTTATCCCCGGTTGAACCGGTCAAACCGCAATGGAGGAGGTGTGGCGATCCTTTAACAGGGGCCACGCTGATCGTGCGGTTTGGCGCGTCTGATGAAAGGCCATGACGGCAAATGTCGCCCGGCCCGCATTGAGTGGGGATCCAACGTTGCGCCATATTTTGCAGAAAGCGGCGGCGATTCGCGGCCTTGGTTGTGCACTTGCGCTGAGCGTTTCAACAATGATGCTGTCGGGTTGCGTTTCCGCCGCAAAGGAAACGGCCGAAGCCGCGACAGCAGCAGAAGATGTGGTGCCGGAAATCGCGTCCACTGACGCCGGGCAAGCGGCGTCCGGTTCCTATCAGGATCAGCAGGTTTCCGCCATTGGCGCCAATGGCCAGCAACACCCCGCAACCCAAGCCACTGCGATGATGCCTGCCCCCAACAATGGACAGCCGTCATCGCTGACGATGCAAAACACCGGCCTGAATGCCACCTCGAACAGCATCTTTGCGGTCCAGACGCCGAACGCGGTGACGGCTCAGGGTGCCACGACAGCCACAGGCAATGCACCACTGCCGACCGCGCAAGCCACCGGCGTTAATCCCGCGACAAACAGTCTTTTCAACAGTGGCCAGCCGGCAGCAAGCCAGGTCCCCCTGCCGCTGGAAGGCGCGAGCAATGCCGACGGTGCGGCAACCGCTCAACAACAGGTGGCGAGCACGGAAATTGGCGCTGACGGCACGCCGCTCCCCGTTGCCGTGCCAATCCCGTCTAGCGGCGACGGCATGCGAAACGCCGATGCACAACAAACAGCAGCCCAGCAAACCGCATCCGCGGAGGGCGTCAACAGCGCGACGGCAATGATTTCCGATTCCGGAAATTCGCAGAACAGCGAGGATAAATCGGATGAGGCGGAAAAAACCCTGACGCTTGCCGGCCTGTTTGCTGCCAAGCGCAAGAACCGGAACCAGTTCAACAATGATCGCTTCGCCAAGGCTTCCGAAAAGAAGGCGCTCGTTGCCAGCAACCTGAAACCGCAGCAGATTGCCGCGCTCGGGTTCACCGCCCTGCCCGGCGTGCGAACCACGTCGATGTTTGCGACTGTCGATGATTCGCAACCGGGACACGACGACGATAGTCCTGCGGTGGAAATGGCGTCATTGTCGGGCCTCGCTCGCCTCGCGCCGAACGGGCTGATGCTGCAAACCGAAAAGGTGGAAACGGGCTGTTTCCAACCCGATTTGTTGCAGGTTCTGAAGGTCATTGAGACTCATTACGGCCGAAAGATCATGGTGACCTCCGGCTTGCGCGATCTGAAGCATAATGCCAGTGCCGGTGGACGCAAGCACTCGCTTCACACGACGTGCCAGGCCGCCGACATCCAGGTGCCTGGCGTCAGCAAATGGGATCTTGCCGAATATCTGCGTACTATTCCGGGACGCGGCGGCGTTGGAACCTATTGCCACACGGAATCCGTCCATATCGACACGGGCGAGGCCCGCGATTGGAATTGGCGCTGCCGCCGCCGCAAGGGTTAACGACAACCGTCTGTTTTAATTAGACAATTCCTCCAACCACTAAAAACCGTTCGTTATCAGAACTTTTTTACAGGAAAATGAAATTTGCCGCTTGCGGTATTCAAAACCCCTGACTATAAGACGCCCACACAACGGATGCGCCCTTCGTCTATCGGTTAGGACACCAGATTTTCATTCTGGGAAGAGGGGTTCGACTCCCCTAGGGCGTACCATTGTGATCCTCCTTTCCAGCGAAAATATATGCCTCGCAGACGCTTAAAACAGGCGTTGCGGGCGTTTTTGCGTCACATAAACTCAAGCCGTTTAACCGCTGATTTTGTTGTGAAAAATTCTTTCGAAAAATGCGATTTAGCGCTTGCAGCATTCATCGTGTCTGTCTATAAGACGCCCACACCACTGATGCGCCCTTCGTCTATCGGTTAGGACACCAGATTTTCATTCTGGGAAGAGGGGTTCGACTCCCCTAGGGCGTACCATGGTCTCTCATTCATCCACCCACATTGACGCATTTTCCGGCTTTCAAAGCTTTTAGCCTTGTTGCACGCCTCCGGTTCAGAATGCCTTTGCCGCGTCGATAATGCGCAGTTGCACGCGGCGTGTTCCCTGCCACATGTCTGCCGAGACAGAGGCGGCTACGTGTAGCGAAGTGCCACGCTCGGACAGCAGCAAGTCGCCCAGCGGTGTCTCCAGAGCACGGAACGCGATACCCTCGACCCTCGAACCGTCCTGGCCTTCCAGCGTCACCTTCACGTGATTGGCGCCGACCTGGCGCGAATCCCGCAGGCGGTGCGCCGGCAAGGCAAAGACGGGCTGCGGATGCCCTGCCCCGTATGGGCCTGCCTGCTCCAATTGATCGATTAGCGCCAGATTGGCGCCGGCGGCGCCCAAGGCGCCGTCAATCTTCAGCGTCTCGGCCGAGACGAGGTCTTTGACGGTATTCTGCGCCCTCTCGTCGAAGAAGTGCCTGAGCTTGCCGAGATTGGCGCGCTCGACGGTCAGGCCCGCCGCCATCGCGTGGCCACCGCCTTTGACCAGCAGGCCATTATCGACAGCCGCGCGAACGATTTTGCCGATGTCGAAGCCGCTGATCGAGCGGCCCGATCCCGTTCCCTTGCCATTGATATCAAACGAGATCGCAAAGGCCGGACGGCGAAACTTTTCCTTCAGGCGTGCAGCCAGAAGGCCAACGATGCCCGGGTGCCAGTTTTCACGGGCTGTGACGATGATCGAAGCCGATTCGCCGGTGCCGTATTCCGCCAGCGCTTCGGCCTCCGCCTCTGCCAGCATCGCCACCTCCATCACCTGCCGCTCTCGGTTGAGCTCGTCGAGTTTGGCGGCGATCTCTTCGGCGGCGGCCTCATCCTCCAGCGTAAGCAAGCGGCTACCGAGTGCCGCATCGCCGATACGGCCGCCGGCATTGATGCGCGGGCCGATCAGAAAGCCGAAATGATAGGGCGTCACCGGCCCGCCAAGCCCGGCCTTGCGAAACAGGGCCGACAGGCCCGGGTTCTGCATATGCCGTGCGGCAACCAGCCCCTTGACCACGTAGGCCCTGTTCAGCCCCTTTAGCGGCACCACATCGCAGACCGTCGCCAGCGCGACAATATCAAGCAAGGCGAGCAGATCGAACGAGGCGACACGCTTGTCACCGGCTTCACGCAACTGGCGCACGGCATTGACGAGAACGAGGAAGACGACACCGGCGGCGCAGAGATGCCCCTGCCCCGACAGATCGTCCTCGCGGTTTGGATTGACCAGCGCCACGCAGGGCGGCAGTTCCGCACCGACCTGATGATGGTCGATCACAACGACATCGATGCCGCGCGCCTCGGCAGCCGCCAGCGATTCGTGGCTGGTCGAGCCGCAATCGACGGTAACAATCAACCGGGCGCCATTATCGATCAGCTGGTTGATGGCAGCAGGATTGGGACCGTAGCCTTCAAAAATCCGATCGGGAATATAGATTTCCGCCGCGACGCCAAAATGGCGCAGGAAGCGGAACATCAGTGCCGAGGACGCGGCGCCATCGACATCGTAGTCTCCGAAAATGGCAACCTTTTCGCGCGCCGTGATCGCGGCGACGATCCGGGCGGCAGCCTTGCTACAATCGGTCAGCGTATCGGGATCGGGCATCAGCGAACGAATGGTCGGATCGAGAAATGCCACCGCGTCGTCCATGGTCACGCCGCGGCCCGCAAGTACCCGTGCGATGAGATCGGAAAACCCGTGAACCTGGCTGATGGCCAATGCGCGGTTCTGACCGGCCTGGTCGAGCCGCGATACCCAGCGCTGTCCGCTGACCGACCGCTCGACATTGAGAAACGCCCGCTGGACGGGATCTGGCACTTCAATCATCGTACACCCATGACTTTTGACCGTTCGTACGCGGGTTTTGCATCCTGTGCAAACAGCAACGAAAACGGCCCCATCCGGATACAATCCGGATAGGGCCGTAAGACATTCAATGGCAAAGGGGGATCAGGCTGCCTTCGGCCGCTCGATGCGGATAACCTGCGGTTCGCCGACCAGATAACCCTCGGCCTTGATCGACGCCACGGCCTTGCGCACCGAATCCTCGGTCGTCGCGTGGGTGACAAGGATGATCGTCTGCGGTTCGCCAGTATCCACGGGCTGCTTGGAGTGCTGGACGATCGATTCCAGCGAAATCCGGTTCTCTGCCATGCGCGTCGCAATGCTTGCAAACACGCCGGTCTTGTCGAGAACCTTCAGGCGGATGAAGTATCCGCCCTCATGGCTCTGGATCTGCGCCTGTTTGTACGGCAGCAACGCCGTGACAGGGCGGCCAAACGCCGGAACATGCTGGGCTCCCGGGCGGCTCTTGGCCAGATCGGCGATATCGCCGAGTACGGCGGATGCCGTTGCATTGCCACCAGCACCCGGGCCGACCATCAGCAATTCGCCAAGGATATCGGATTCGATTGCCACGGCGTTGGTGACACCATCAACCTGCGCAATCACCGAATCGAGCGGTACCATGGTCGGGTGCACGCGCTGCTCGATACCACTCTCCGTGCGCTGGGCAACGCCGAGCAGCTTGATACGGTAACCGAGATCGGCGGCTGCATGGATGTCGTCGATCGAGATATTGGTGATGCCTTCAAGATAAATGTCATCGGCAGCAATTGCCGTACCGAAAGCAAGGCTGGTGAGGATCGACAGTTTGTGGGCGGTATCGTTGCCCTCGATGTCAAAAGCGGGATCGGCTTCAGCATAACCAAGGCGCTGGGCCTCCTTGAGGCAGGCCTCGAACGACAGGCCTTCCTTTTCCATCTTGGTCAGGATGTAATTGCAGGTGCCGTTCATGATGCCGTAGACGCGCGAAATCGTGTTGCCCGTCAGCGATTCCCGCAGTGCCTTGATCACCGGAATACCGCCGGCGACGGCAGCTTCGTAATTCAGAAGCGCGCCATGCTCTTCAGCCAGACCGGCAAGCGCGATGCCGTGGGCTGCCAGCAGCGCCTTGTTGGCGGTGATGACGTGCACGCCGCGCGACAGGGCAGCCTTGACGGCGGACAGAGCCGGTTCACCGGCACCGCCCATCAATTCGACGAAGACGTCGATATCGGCAGTGCTCGCCAGCGAAAGCGCATCTTCGTGCCAGTCGATGGCGGAAATGTCGATGCCGCGATCACGGTTCCTGTCACGTGCCGTAACGGCGGTGATTTCGATGGCCCGGCCGCATGTCGTCGCCAGCGCCTCGTGGCGTTCCTGGAGAATACGCACGAGCGAGGCACCAACAGTTCCCAAGCCCGCAATGCCGATTTTAAGGGCATCTGCCATACACGTTTCCTAACATTAACATATCGAGAGCGCTCCGCCTGAAACGGCGGAGCAGATTTTGAGGAAACTGGAAAATCCAATGCCTCAGCGGTGAGCGTTCAGCGAGATGACGTTGTGCAACGTATCGTCGGCTGTCGACAGGAACTTCTTGAGGCTGCGGGCGGCCTGGCGAATGCGGTGTTCGTTTTCAACCAGCGCGATGCGGATGTAGTCGTCGCCCTGCTCGCCAAAACCGATGCCGGGTGCCACTGCGATATCGGCCTTTTCGACCAGGAGCTTGGAGAACTCCAGCGAACCGAGATGACGGAACTTTTCCGGGATCTTGGCCCAGGCAAACATGGTGGCGGCCGGCGGCGGCACATCCCAGCCGGCCTTGCCGAAGCTTTCGACCAGCACGTCGCGGCGGCGCTTGTAGATATTGCGCACTTCCGCGATATCCGAGCCGTCGCCGTTCAGCGCATGGGTTGCAGCCACCTGGATCGGCGTGAAAGCGCCGTAATCGAGATAGGACTTCACCCGCGTCAGAGCCGCAATCAGGCGTTCGTTGCCGACAGCAAAACCCATGCGCCAGCCGGGCATGGAAAATGTCTTCGACATCGAGGTGAACTCGACCGTGTTGTCCATGGCGCCTGGAACTTCCAGAACCGACGGCGGCAGAACGCCATCGAAATAGATTTCCGAATAGGCCAGATCCGACAGGATGACGATGTCGTGCTTCTTCGCGAAGGCGACGACTTCCTTGTAGAAATCAAGCGTTGCCACATGCGCCGTCGGGTTGGACGGATAGTTGATGACCAGCGCGATCGGTTTGGGGATCGAATGACGGATCGCCCGCTCCAGCGGCGGGAAGAACGTATCATCCGGCTCGACCGAGATCGAACGGATCACGCCGCCGGTCATCAGGAAGCCGAAGGCATGGATCGGATAGGTCGGGTTCGGGCACAGGATCACGTCGCCGGGCGCGGTGATCGCCTGCGCCATATTGGCAAAACCTTCCTTGGAGCCGAGGGTGGCGACCACCTGCGTGTCCGGATTAAGCTTGACGCCAAACCGGCGGGCGTAATAGGCGGCCTGCGCACGGCGAAGACCCGGTATGCCCTTGGAGGACGAATAGCGGTGAGTGCGCGGATCCTGAACGACCTCGCACAGCTTGTCGACAACGGATTGCGGCGTCGGAAGGTCCGGATTGCCCATGCCGAGATCGATGATGTCAGCTCCACCCGCTCGCGCGCTGGCTTTCAAACGGTTGACCTGTTCGAAAACGTAAGGCGGCAGACGCCGGACTTTGTGAAACTCTTCCATCTCTAAACCTCGTCTTGCGCCGTCCCCATGCCGGAATCATGCGTGCAAGGAGACGCGCGCGGTGCAATCAGGCCCACGCGGCCATGAAACGCTTTGCGTCCAAATCAGCCGAAACGCAAGCGCTATTTCTGTATCTCTTTCAGCGTATCGGCGCCGTGATTGGCGGCCAACAGCTGCAGCTCCTTCAGGCGGCGCTGATATTCGGCTTCGGAGATTTTTCCCGATGAGCGGGCAGCCCCAAGAGCAGTCAGCCGCGCCGACTGGCTTGCAGCCTCTTCATTGCTCATCTGGGCGCTCGCCGCCGGCAATTTTCCTTCGATGACCGGATAGACGTCAGCAGGGATCGGCTTGGCCATGGTGGCCGAATAGATCGACGGCTGCTCCTCGATTTTTGCCGAACTGCAGGCGGCAAGCGCAAGCACCAAACCTGCCATCCCAAAGGCCGTCACCATCCGCGTCATCACTGCTTTCCCCGACTTCGTCATCTCGCCCCTGCCCGGCCCTTTCGTTGAATCCTCGACCGAAACCGGTGGGCAACCAACGTGCCCCGAGTCCAACATGCGCTGGCACTTGTAATCATTTTAAGGCAGAATGTAAAAAGACAAAACAAACAAACATCTGTGGAGGAAACTGGGTGGCAGAAGACAGGAAGGCCGAGGGCCAGACCGGCGCCAGCACGGAAGGTTTTCCCGGTTTCGACCCGAAATCCGTCGAACCCTATATCGTCAAGGACCCGGAAGCCTTTACGATCAATCTTGCCCGCACTGTCGAGCAGCTTGGCAAGGCCGCATCCGCTTGGCTTGCCCCCCGCGAAAGCGGCGAAAAGACCGACATGGTCGCCGACCCGATGGTCGATATGGTCAAGACCCTCTCCAAAGTATCCGAATACTGGCTCTCCGATCCGAGGCGGACCTTGGAAGCCCAGACCCATTTGATGGGCAGCTTCTTTTCCATGTGGACGCGAAGCCTGCAGAAAATGAACGGCGAGGCGGTCGCCGATCCAGACGAGGTGCCCCGCAACGACAAACGTTTTGCGGATGCCGACTGGGTTGCCAATCCGTTCTTCGATTTCCTGCGGCAGGCCTATTTCATCACGTCCAGCTGGGCGGACCGGATGGTGCGCGACGCCGAAGGGCTCGACGAGCATACCAAACACAAAGCCGCCTTCTACGTCAGGCAGATTTCGAGCGCCCTGTCGCCTGCCAATTTCGTCACCACCAACCCGCAGCTTTATCGCGAAACGGTCGCCTCCAGCGGCGCCAATCTCGTCAAGGGCATGCAGATGCTGGCCGAGGACATCGTTGCCGGCAAGGGCGACCTGAAACTACGCCAGACCGATGTCAGCAAATTCGCGGTCGGCGAGAATATTGCCATCACCCCCGGCAAGGTGATTGCCCAAAGCGATGTCTGCCAGGTGCTGCAATATGATGCCTCCACCGACACAGTCTTGAAGCGGCCGCTGTTGATCTGCCCCCCATGGATCAACAAATTCTACGTTCTCGATCTGAATCCGCAAAAATCCTTTATCAAATGGGCGGTCGATCAGGGCCATACCGTCTTCGTCATCTCCTGGGTCAATCCGGATGAGCGCCATGCCAATAAGGACTGGGAGTCCTACGCCCGCGAAGGCATCGGCTTTGCGCTCGACACCATCCGCCATGCGACCGGCGAAGAGGATGTCAACGCGATCGGCTATTGTGTTGGCGGCACTCTGCTTGCTGCCACACTCGCGCTGCATGCGCAGGAAGGCGATACGCGCATCCGCTCTGCCACGCTGTTCACCACGCAAGTCGATTTCACCCATGCCGGCGACCTCAAGGTCTTCGCCGACGAAGAGCAGATCGCCCAGATAGAACAGCGGATGAAGGAGACCGGCTATCTCGACGGCTCGAAGATGGCCATGGCCTTCAACATGCTGCGCGCGTCGGATCTCATCTGGCCCTATTTCGTCAACAACTACCTGAAGGGCCAGGAGCCCTCGGCATTCGACCTGCTCTACTGGAATTCCGATTCGACGCGGATGCCGGCAGCCAACCACTCCTTCTATCTGCGCAATTGCTATCTGCAGAACAACCTGACCAAGGGCGACATGGTGCTGGCCGGCAAGAAGGTCTCGCTTGGTGACGTCAAAATCCCGATCTACAATCTCGCCACCAAGGAAGATCACATCGCTCCGGCAAAGTCTGTCTTCGTCGGCAGCCAGTTCTTCGGCGGCGATGTCACCTACGTCATGTCCGGTTCGGGCCATATCGCGGGCGTCGTCAATCCGCCGGACAAGAGCAAGTATCAGTTCTGGACCGGTGGCGCGGCCAAGGGCGACTTCGATGACTGGGTGATGTCAGCGAAGGAAACACCGGGCTCCTGGTGGCCGCACTGGCAAGCCTGGATTGAAACGCTTGATGGCGAGCGCGTTCCGGCGCGAAAGACGGGCGGAAACCTCAATTCTCTTGAAGAAGCGCCGGGCTCCTATGTCCGCGCCCGCGCCTGATCAGATAACGGACACTCCATGCTTTTCGACAGGCCGCTGGTGCCCGCCGTGCTCATTCAGCGCTACAAACGCTTTCTCTTCGATGCCGTTCTTGAGGACGGGCGCCAAATCACCGGCTCCTGCCCCAATACCGGATCAATGCGCGGGCTGACCACGCCGGGCTCGCGGATCTGGTTGTCCGAGCACGACAGTCCAACGCGCAAGTACCGGCACATGTTCGAAATGATCGAAGTCGGAGACACCGTCGTCGGCATCAATACCGGGCTACCGAACCGGCTGGCGGAAGAAGCGATCAGGGCCGGACAGGTCGGCGACCTTCACCTCTATGCGACCCTCCAGCGTGAACAGAAATATGGCCGCAATTCCCGCATAGACATGCTGCTGACCGATCCCGAGCGCGGACGCGCCTATGTCGAGGTCAAGAACGTGCATTTCAGCCGGACGGCGGGCCTTGGTGAATTTCCTGACAGCCCGACGGCACGGGGAGCAAAACATCTGGAAGAACTCGGCGATATGGTCGCTGAAGGCCATCGCGGCATCATGATCTACCTGATCCAGCGGGATGACTGCGCCACGTTCAGGATATGCGACGACCTCGACCCGGTTTATGCCGCGGCTTATCGCCGAGCCATACAGCGCGGGGTTGAGGCCTTTGCGATCAAGTGCCGGGTTTCGCCGCAGCAAATTGCGCCTGATGGGCTGATCCCGATAGACGAACCCGCCTGTGCTGATCTATGACACTTAAGAAAGACAACTGAAAGTATTGTAATGGTCACCTATATCGAGGCAGCGTCAGCGCCCTACAAGAATACCGGCGTCATCCGCCTCTATACGCCCCAGGATTTTGCCGGCATCAAGCGCGCCTGCCAGCTCACCGCGCGTTGTCTCGATGAGCTGGCGAGCCGCGTCAAGCCGGGTGTGACGACCGACGAGATCGACCGTTTCGTGTTCGATTTCGGCATGGACCACGGCGCCCTGCCCGCGACGCTCAACTATCGCGGCTACACAAAGTCGTCCTGCACCTCGATCAACCACGTCGTCTGTCATGGTATTCCCAATGAAAAGCCGCTGCGCGAAGGCGATGTCGTCAATATCGATGTCACCTATATCGTCGACGGCTGGCACGGTGATTCCAGCCGGATGTATCCGGTCGGCGAAATCAAGCGCGCCGCTCAGCGTCTTCTCGAAGTCACCCATGAATGCCTGATGCGCGGCATCGCCGCCGTCAAGCCCGGTGCGCGCACCGGCGCCATCGGTGAAGCCATCCAGACCTTTGCCGAAGCCGAGCGCTGTTCGGTGGTGCGCGATTTCTGCGGTCATGGTGTCGGGCGCCTGTTTCACGATGCGCCGAACATCCTGCATTACGGCCGCGCCAACGAAGGCCCGGAAATGCGCGAAGGCATGATCTTCACCATCGAGCCGATGATCAATCTCGGCCGGCCGCATGTGAAGGTTCTGGCCGATGGCTGGACTGCCGTTACCCGCGACCGCTCTCTTTCGGCGCAATACGAACATGCTGTCGGCGTCACCGCCACCGGCTGCGAGATTTTCACCCTGTCACCGGGCGGCCTCGACCGTCCGGGCCTGCCAACATAAGGTTTGCGATGACAAAGCCCCCATTTTCTTCCGAAGGCGATCATTCGCAACCGGCTGATGAAAGGGGCTTTTTCGCCGAACAGCAAGCAAAACGGCCGGCCTTGGCATTACCACCAGTGTCGCAAGACGATGCGCATTACCATGGCCATCGAGACCGGTTGCGGATACGCTATCGGGATCACGGTGATACGGCGCTGGCTGACTACGAAATCCTTGAGCTGCTACTCTTCCGGCTGATTCCGCGTCGCGATACCAAACCGATCGCCAAGGCGCTGCTTGAACGTTTCGGTACGCTGGCCGGCGTCTTTGGCGCCTCGCCTGCCTTGCTGCAGGAAGTGAAGGGGATTGGCGAGGCCGTTGCCCTCGATCTGAAGCTGATTTCGACTGTTGCCCATCGCACTCTCAAGAGCGAACTGAAGGGCAAGCAGGTGCTGGCCTCCTGGTCATCTGTAGTCGATTACTGCCATGCGGCGATGGCACACGAGACCCGGGAACAATTCCGCATCCTTTTCCTCGACAAGCGGAATGCGCTGATCGCCGACGAGGTGCAACAAACCGGCACCGTCGATCATACGCCGGTTTATCCGCGCGAAGTGGTCAAGCGCGCGCTCGAACTGTCCGCAACGGCGCTTATTCTCGCGCATAATCATCCCTCCGGTGATCCAACCCCTTCCCGGGCCGATATCGAGATGACCAAGATGATCGTCGATACAGCAAAGCCACTCGGGATCACCGTTCACGATCACATCATCATCGGCAAGGATGGCCATGCCAGCCTCAAGGGGCTGCGCCTGATCTAATCGTACCAGTTTTCAGAGCCACTTCGCTCGCCGGAACATGCGGTAGAGCATGCTGCATACGACAAAGATAAGCCCCAGGATAACAAAATAACCATACTTGAATTTCAGTTCGGGCATGTCGTCGAAATTCATCCCGTAAATTCCGGCAATCGCTGTTGGTACCGCCAGAATTGCCGCCCATGAGGCGAGCTTCCGCGAAATTTCGGTTTGTTCCGACTGGCCGATCATCAGGCTGGCTTCGAAGGTGAAGGCAAGCACCTCGCGCAACGTATCGATATCCTCCTGGACACGCCGCACATGATCGGTCACGTCGCGGAACAGCGCATGCAGCGTCGCGTCCATACCGGGTAAATCGAGATGCTCGTGGCGCCGGCAGACATCGACAAGCGGCACGACGGCGTTGCGCAGGCGAAGCAGGCTGCGGCGCAGGAAATAGAGCCGCTCGATATCCTTTTTGTCAAGGCGATCACGCAAGACCCGTTCTTCCAGTTCCTCCACTTCCGCATGAATGCCCTCAACGACCGGCATGTAGTTGTCGACGATAAAATCGAGGATGGAATAGAGAATGTAATTCTCGCCATGCGCCAATGCGGCTGGCGAAGCCTCGCAGCGTTGCCTGACCAAATTGTAGGATGTCGACGGCCCGTGACGCACCGAAACGACATAGCCGCGGCCGACGAACAGATGCGTTTCGCCGAAAACGATCTCATCGCCCGCCATATGGGCAGTGCGCGCGACGACGAAAATCGCATCGCCGTAGATTTCCAGCTTGGGGCGCTGGTGCGCGTGACCGGCGTCCTCGATCGCCAATGCATGCAAGCCGAACTCGACCTGCACCTCGCGGAGCAGCTCATCATCCGGCTCATGCAAGCCAATCCACACGACCGCCTTATCGCGGCCTTTCCACTTGTGCGCATCCTGGATTTCGATATCGCGGATGCGCTGGCCATCTTCGTAGACTGCGGCAGCAACCACTCCGGGACGGCTGCGCGGCTTGGCCGGTGGCATATCGGTGACGGTGGACGAAGCAGCCGTTTCGCTTTCTTGCCGGCTTCCAGCTTCCTGCAAAACCATGACACACCTCCCAGTGTTCAAGCGCCCAGTGACAGCGGATATAAACCTTCCCGCGGACCGCCGATTTCCCGACCAATATAATCGCTTTTGGTTAAATAAGCATCGGTAAGCCTGGGGCATGTTCCCAAGGCTTTATTAAACTGTAAGATTGACGATATAGACGCTTGCGGGCGACATTTATCGCAGCGCACAATGATTCTCCTCCATCACCGGAAACGCGTCATGAACCAGTACGATCTCGTGGTTGTCGGAAGCGGACCTGCAGGACGCAGAGCCGCCATCCAGGCTGCCAAACTGGGCAAGAAGGTTCTTGTCATCGAACAGGGAAAGCGCGTCGGTGGCGTCTCGGTCCATACCGGCACAATTCCTTCCAAAACGCTGCGTGAGACCGCACTCAACCTGACCGGCTGGCGCGAACGCGGCTTTTACGGCCGGGCCTACCGCGTCAAGGAAGAGATCAGCGCCGAGGATCTGCGCCGCCGTCTGCTAATTACGCTGGATCACGAGGTCGAGGTGCTGGAACACCAGTTTGCCCGAAACCGCGTGCAGCATATGCGCGGCAAGGCCAGCTTCGTCGATTCGCAGACGATGCAGATCGTGAAGGAAGACGGTGAGACCATCCAGGTTTCCGCCACCAGCATCCTGCTTGCGGTCGGCACGAAGCCGTTTCGCCCGGATTACATTCCCTTCGATGGAAAGACGGTGCTCGATAGCGACGAATTGCTTGAAATCGAAGATCTGCCGCGGTCCATGGCCGTCATCGGCGCGGGCGTCATCGGTATTGAGTATGCGACGATCTTCAGCGCGCTGGATACGCAGGTGACCCTGATCGATCCGAAGGCCACAATGCTCGATTTCATCGACAAGGAAATCGTCGAGGACTTCACCTATCAGTTGCGCGACCGCAACATGAAACTTCACCTCGGCCAGAAGGCCGAAAAGGTGGAGCGGCTGCCGGATGGAAAATGCTCGATCAAGCTCGACAGCGGCCGCATCATCATCTGCGAAATGGTGCTGTTTGCTGCTGGCCGCATGGGCGCCACAGATTCTCTTAACCTGGAAGCTGCTGGTCTTCAGGCTGACAGCCGTGGCCGCCTCAGCGTCAACCCCGAGACATTCCAGACGTCGGTTCCCAACATTTATGCCGCCGGCGACGTTGTCGGTTTCCCAAGCCTTGCTTCCACGTCGATGGAACAGGGCCGCATTGCGGCGCGCGTCGCCGTTGGGGCAATCGCCAAGGAACCGCCTAAATTCTTCCCCTACGGCATCTACGCCGTTCCGGAAATCTCGACCTGCGGCCTGACGGAGGAAGAGGTCAAGGAGCGCGGCATTCCCTATGAATGTGGCATTGCCCGGTTCCGCGAAACATCGCGCGGCCATATTATGGGGCTCGATTCCGGGCTTCTGAAGCTAATCTTCTCGCTCAAAACCCGCCGCCTGCTTGGCGTTCATATCGTCGGCGAAGGTGCCACCGAGTTGGTCCATATCGGCCAGGCGGTCTTAAACCTGAAGGGCACCGTCGAATATTTCGTCGAAAACACCTTCAATTACCCGACGCTGGCCGAAGCCTACAAGATCGCCGGTCTCGACGCCGGCAACCGGATGGGCGAGATCACGCCGAAGGTGTGAATGGGCGTCAGGACGGCGGCGTTTGGGCCATCAACCAACCTCCGCACATCGGAATCATAGATAGAGAAAAGCCGCCTCAACGGGCGGCTTTTCTTGTCAAAGGTTTCGCGGTTTATTCTGCCGGCTGACCTTCCGTTTTCCGGCCGATCGTCTTGGCCCTTTCGCGCAACCATTGGAAGTTCACGTAAAGCATCGGGATCAGGAAGATACCAATCAATGCCGCACCCAGCATGCCGCCGAAGACGGCCGTGCCAACACCACGGCGGCTCAGCATGCCAGCCCCTTCCGCAATGACCAGCGGCACCAGACCGGCAATGAAGGCGAAGCTGGTCATCATAACGGCACGGAACCGTTCGCGCGCGCCTTCGACAGCCGCGTCCGCAATACCCAACCCTTGCTTTCGTCGTTCCATGGCAAACTCGACGATCAGAATGCCGTTCTTTGCCGCAAGCGCGATCAGCACCACAAGGCCGATCTGGGCATAAAGGTTGTTGTCGAGACCCGCCACCTTCAGCCCCAGCATCGAGCCGGCAATGCCGGCCGTCACCGATAGCAGCACCGCTATCGGGATCGTCCAGCTCTCGTAGAGACCGACAAGGAACAGATAAGCAAAGAGCACGGCAAGCCCGAGGATCATCGTCGTCTTGCCGCTGGCCTCGATTTCCTGCAGGGCTGTGCCGGTCCACTCATAGCTATAGCCGGCAGGAAGCGTCTTGGCGGATACAGCCTCCATCGCCGCAATCGCTTCGCCGGAGCTGCGCCCCTCTGCTGGACCGCCGTTGATCGTCGCGCTGGCATAGTTGTTGTAACGGACGATCAGCTGTGGTCCGAGGATCAGGCGTGCCTGCGCAAACGCCCGGATCGGCACCATCTGGCCCTTGTTGTTGCGAACATTGATCCGGTAGATATCGTCAACCTTCGATCGCTCCGAAGCCTCGCCCTGCACCGTGACCTGCCATGTCCGGCCAAACAGATTGAAGTCGTTGGCATAGGCGCTGCCGAGCACAGATTGCAGGACATTGAAGACATCCGAGACCTCAATGCCGAGCGTCTGGACTTTCTCGCGATCGATATCGAGATAAAGTTGCGGGGTATTGGCCGCATAGGTGGTGAACACCTTGCTCAGCGCCGGGTCCTGATTGGCGGCAAACACCAAGCCGCGTGCCGCCTGGGCAACATCGCTGGCGCTGCCGCCGGTCAGGCTGAGCAACTGGTATTCGAACCCGCTTCCCGTTCCCAATCCGATGATCGGCGGCAGGTTATAGACGATAACGTTGGCATCCTTGATCGCCTGCAGTTCAGCGCTCAACTTGCCAAGCAGTCCGTTCACGGACAATTCCACCCTCGTGCGGTCCGCGAAGGGCTTCAACGTGACCACCAACAGACCGGAATTCGACTTCACCTGGCCATCGAGCAGACTATAGCCGACAACCGACATCACACCATCGACGCCATCGGTCTTGCGGATCATATCCTCGACACGCTTGGCAACCTCGTTGGTGCGGTTGACCGAAGCGCCATCCGGCAGGACGATTTCACCGAAAATAGCGCCCTGATCCTCCGATGGCAAAAAGCCTGTTGGCGTCGATTTGACCAGCCAACCGGTACCGGCCATGAGGCCGGCAAGAAGCACAAGCCCGAGGACAGCGAAGCGGACGAACCGCCGCACCAGCGATGCATAGCCATCGCGGGCATAATCGATTCCCTTCAGCACATAGCGGATCGGGCCGCGCTTGGGACCATGATGGGCCTTCAGAAGCACGGCGCAGAGTGCGGGCGACAGCGACAACGCGTTGATCGCCGAAATCACCATCGAGACCGAAACGGCCACCGCGAACTGGCGGAAAAGCTCACCGGAAATGCCCGGAATGAACGCCACCGGGATGAACACCGACAGCAGCACCAGCGTGATGGCGATAATCGGTGCCGTGATCTCTCCCATGGCAAGCCGCGCGGCTTGTGCCGGCGTGATGCTCGGGTCTTTCTCCAATTGGGCCTCGACCGCCTCGACCACGACGATCGCATCATCGACGACGATGCCGATAGCCAGCACGAGCGCCAGCAGCGAGACAGTGTTGGCTGAAAAGCCGAGCGCCATCATCACGGCAAATGTTCCGATCAACGAAACTGGTACCGCGATCAACGGAATAAGCGTTGCCCGAACACTTCCAAGAAACAGATAGACGACGATGACGACGAGAATGAAGGCCTCGACCAGGGTCTTGATGACCTCGTGAATGCTTTCCTCTACGAATTTCGTCGTATCGTAGGTGACTTTGTAATCGACGCCCTCCGGAAATGATGGCTTCAACTTTTCGAGCAGTTGGCCGATAGCCTCCGCCGTCGCAATCGCATTGCCTCCGGGAGACTGGTAGATGCCAAGCACGGCCGCCGGTGTGCCATCCTGCCGGCCGATCTGCTCCGCCGTCTTCGACGTCAATTCGACGCGCGCCACGTCGCGGATGCGGACAAAAGAGCCGTCCGGCTGGGCACGCAGAACGATGCTGCCGAATTCCTCGACCGTGCTGAGGCGCCCCTTCGTCTGGATGGTCAACTGGAACTGCTGGTCGGGCAGCGCCGGCTGAGCGCCGATACGGCCGATGGCCGCCTGGACGTTCTGCCGCTTCAGCGCGTCGACAATGTCATTCGGCGTCATGCCGAAACTGGTCAGCCGCTCCGGAGTCACCCAGATGCGCATGCTGTAGTCGGATGGCGTCAGCAGCGAGACGTCGCCCACACCGCTGATCCGTTTCAAGCCATCAATGATATTGATTGTCGCGTAATTGGAGAGGAAAAGCTGGTCCTGCTTGCCGTCTTTTGACGTCAAGGCGATGATCTGCATCAGCGCGGAGGATTTCTTCTTGACGTTGATCCCCTGCGACCGTGCTTCCTGCGGTAGTTGCGCCTCGGCAAGGTTGACGCGGTTCTGAACGTTGACCGCGTTGATATCGGGATCCGTTCCAACTGCGAAGCTGACGGTCAGTGTATAGCTGCCATCGTTGCCGCTGGTCGACTTCATGTAGATCATGTTGTCGACGCCAACGACCCGGGATTCGATCGGCTGGGCGACGGATTGCTGAACGATTTCAGCACTGGCGCCGGGATAGCTGACGGTTACGGACACCTGCGGCGGCACGATGTCCGGAAACTGGGCAATTGGTATGACGCTGAGCGCGACAAGACCTGCAATGGTGATGACGAGCGATATAACGACCGCAAGCCGTGGCCGATCGATGAAAATACCCGACAGCATGTTTTAGGATCCCGACTTGACTTCGAGCGGCTCTACAACCTGCCCAGGGCGAACCCGCTGTATGCCCTCGGTCACGATCCTATCACCGACGGCAAGGCCCTTGAGAACGGACAAATCGCTGCCTTCGGCCTGGCCCGGCTCGATACGGCGAACCTCGATCTTGTTTTCGCTGTTGACGACGAGGGCAAAAGGTCCTGATTGGTCGATCTGGATAGCCGCTTGTGGCACGACCAACGACTTTTCTGCAGCTCCTCCTTCGACAATCACAGTCACGAGTTGACCATCGACGAGGATGCGGTGCGGATTGGGAAATGTCGCGCGAACGGGCAACGTGTCGGTGCCCTGATCGGTGGTCACATCGACAAAACTGACCTTGCCGGGCTCGCCATAGCGCGTTCCATCGGCAAGATCGACATAGACGACTGCCGCATCCACGGTGCTGCCCAGCGTTCCCTTGCTCGTCAATTTTTCTCGAATGGCCAAAATTTCACGCTGGGATACCGCGAAGCTCACATAGATCGGATCCTGGCTGACGACCGTCGCGAGGACATTGCTTGATGGACCGACAAAGTTTCCGATGGAATAGACTGAGCGGCCGATACGGCCGTCGATCGGAGAGCGAATCTCGGTGTAGCCGAGATCAAGCTTGGCTTTGTCCAGCGCAGCGTTCAATTGCGTGAGGCTACCCTTGGCCTCATTCTGCCTGGCAATCGCCAAATCAAGCTGATTTTGTGCTGCAGCATTTTTCGCGACAAGAGTTGTCTGCCGCTGAACTTCGATATCCGCCAATTCCAGTACGGCTTTAGCCGACTCGATCGCCCCCTCGGCCTGGACAACCGCTGCCTCGTATTGCCCCTTTTCCATGACAAAGAGCAGATCGCCCTGCCTGACATCCTGGCCTTCGGTGAACAGCCGCTTTTCGAGGAATCCATCGACACGCGCCCGCAGATCGACCTTGTCTACCGCCTCCACGCGCCCGGTGAAGGATATGGCTGGCCTGATATCCTTTTCGACGACCCGGGTGACAGAAACCGAGGGCGCGGCAGCCGGTTTGGCAGCCTCCTGAGCCATGGCGCCGGTACCTATTGAAATCGCCGAGATGAACATCGCA
Organism: Rhizobium sp. Root1204; assembly: GCF_001424965.1. Lineage (NCBI taxonomy): Bacteria > Pseudomonadati > Pseudomonadota > Alphaproteobacteria > Hyphomicrobiales > Rhizobiaceae > Rhizobium > Rhizobium sp. Root1204. Next base: position 214,058 of record NZ_LMCZ01000034.1, on the reverse strand, counting down.
GCAGTGACCAATGATCGATAGGCGCAACCTGCCATTGAATATCCCCTCAATCGCGTCCCATAACAACAACCTCACCTTCCTCTGTCGGATGGCAAGTGTCAATCTACGGACATCCTTGAAGTTTTCGCTTTTCGGATTGTTCCAATCGAGGACAAAACACCGAACTACAACGGCCGCGGGGCCAAAACATCAAACCGATGTTGCGGCCCCGCGAAAGCAGAAAAGCCGCCCCTTGCGGGACGGCTTCTCCAAAAATCATGCGACGATGCGCGGGCTTATTCGGCGCTGTCGTCAGCTGCCTTCTTCTTGGCCGGAGCCTTCTTCTTCGGAGCGGCTTCTTCGCCTTCCGCAGCTTCAGCCTTGGCAGCCTTCTTCTTCGGGGCCTTCTTCGTTTCCGAAGCGCCTTCCTCGTCGTCGGCCAGCAGTTCTTCCTTGCTGACGGTCTTGTCGGTAACCTTCACTTCGGAGAGCAGGTGATCGACAACCTTTTCTTCGAAGATCGGAGCGCGCAGCGATGCGGCTGCACCCGGGGTCTTCTGGAAGTAGTCGATGATCTGCTTTTCCTGGCCCGGGAACTGGCGCAGCTGTTCGAACAGCGAACGCTGCATTTCTTCGTCGGTTACCGTCACACCGGCCTTTTCGCCGATTTCGGAGAGAACCAGGCCGAGACGGACGCGGCGTTCAGCCAGCTTGCGGTATTCGCCGCGGGCTTCTTCTTCCGTGGTGTCTTCGTCGGCGAAGGTCTTGCCGGCCTGTTCTAGGTCGGTGTTGATCTGGCGCCAGATGTTGTCGAACTCGGCATCGACGAGGCGCTGCGGCGTGTCGAACTGATAGAGTTCGTCCAGCTGGTCGAGAATCTGACGCTTGACCTTCTGGCGGGTCATCGAGCCGTACTGGCTTTCGATCTGGCCGCGAACGACTTCCTTCAGCTTGTCAGCCGATTCGAGGCCGAGCTTGGTAGCGAGGTCGTCGTTGATTTCAACAGCGGCAGCAGCGGCAACGTCCTTGACGGTGATGTCGAAGGTAGCTTCCTTGCCAGCAAGGTTTGCAGCCGGGTATTCAGCCGGGAAAGTCACGGTGATGACCTTCTCGTCGCCAGCCTTCAGGCCAACGAGCTGTTCTTCGAAGCCCGGGATGAAACGGTTGGAGCCGAGAACCAGTTCAGCGTCTTCGTCCTTGCCGCCGTCGAAGGCTTCGCCGTCGACCTTGCCGAGGTAATCGATGGTGACGCGGTCGCCGTTGGCGGCCTTGCCCTTCTTGGTTTCGTAGGTGCGAGCATTTTCAGCGATCTTGAGGATCTGCTCGGTCACTTCGGCTTCGTCGATATCAACGACTTCGCGGGTCACCTTGATGCCGCTGATGTCCTTGAGTTCGATCGCCGGAATGATTTCGTAGGCCAGCGTGAATTCGAAATCGGCTTCAGCGCTGAGGATCTTGTCCGCTTCGGCTTCGTTTTCGGTCATCGCGATTTCCGGCTGCGTCGCAGACTTTTCGCCGCGCTCGGACAGGATTTCGGTCGGCTTTTCGCGAACGAGTTCGTTGACGAGCTCAGCCATGATCGACTTGCCATACATCTTCTTCAGATGTGCGAAAGGCACCTTGCCCGGACGGAAACCGTTGATACGGACCTTGTCCTTGGTTTCGGCGAGGCGCTCGTTCATACGAGCTTCCATGTCCTTGGCCGGGATAACGACCTTGAGTTCGCGCTTCAGCCCTTCAGCGAGCGTTTCGATAACCTGCATGTTCAAACCTTCATTTCACGTTGACAGGGCTCTGTCGGTGTTCTTGTACACGAGCACTTGAGCCGATCCATTTGCCGGGAGTGGCTTTACGCAAATCAGTCACCGTTTTGCAAGCAAAATGGCGCCGTCCTATCGATCGACGCCAAGGCAAGCCCTGGACGTCCCTTTATTCTGGTGCGGGTAGAGAGACTTGAACTCCCACGCCTTGCGGCACCAGAACCTAAATCTGGCGTGTCTACCAATTTCACCATACCCGCGTTCAGAAAAACCGCAGCGCCTGCTCGCATCGGCACAGAAAAGTCTATAGCGAGCCGCCAAAGACAGACCTGCACCGGGTTCAGGGCGTTCCCGAGCGCGGCGTCTCTATATCACCCGTTTCCAAGGGATCAAAGGAAAAATGGGGATCGGCGGAAAAATGCGGTTTTTGTCGTATTCCCATCACCTGCCCGGCAAGAAACCACCTCCCGATCAATAAAGCGGCTCCTCATAGAGCGGCTTGCCGTCAATCGCGATCAGGCGAATCTGCATCCGGCCCTCATCATCCACCCGCGCGGTCACCGACAAGGCACTGGCATTGCGCGCCTCCTCGAGAACCTTGCCCTCGCCTTCCGGCACATAATAACGCTCGATACCGTAATCGACATTCAGCGAAGACTGTGCGCCGTCCGGCGCTGGATAAAAATAGAATGGCGCGCTGCGGGCAATGATGCTGCCCGCCTTTGGTGCAAGAGCATTGAACGAGGCTTCCGCAACACCCCAGAATCCGTCCGGCTGCTTTTCAAGCCGTACGGAGAGCTGCGCGTCAGTCGCCTCGGCGGGAAAACCGCCGGCCACCTTGTCGGCCGGAATGGTCGAGATATCATAGGATAAGATGACATAGTCGCCGCGCAAAAGGTCGCGTGGATCGACGGGAACGGTCTTCAGCACCACATCGACCCCGTTGCGCAGGATCGAGGCGCGGCTCTCGATCATGTAGCCTAGGAAGGCGGTCTGCAACAAAGCGACCAGGATTGCCGCAAACAGCGGTCTGACCAACGGATTGCTGCTCATGCCACGCTCCCTTCGGCTGCGGTTTTAGATGACAAGCGCTTTTCCAGCCGGATGACCAGCCAGGCGATCAAAGCGACGACGACACCGGAAATCAGGAAAAAGCCGGATGTGCCAAGGATGCTGCCCAGTGTCTCGGACGCCAGATAAAGGGTTTCGGCCGCGAAAACCGCGTAACCGAGAAAGCGGACCGCACCATTCAGCCGGCCGGCGATGGCAATACCACCGAGCGCCACCGCAAGCGTCGTTGCTCCGATTGCGATCTCCTGGCCAATGCCATCAACCTCGTCATGCAAGGCCGCCAGCCCCATCACGGCAAGCGCAAAGCTATAAAAGACGGGAGCCGCTCCGGCCTCGCGGGCGAAACGATAGAGCGGCGACAGGGGAATGCTGGTCACCAGGAACGCTACGACACCTGCCCCGAACAGGAGGCTCGCGACCCAGACCTCCGGCAGCTCGACGTAAAACCAGCCGAGCCAGGCCAGGGCGAGAAGATACGCAAGGTGGCGGGCGATGCCCGCATTGGTGTATCGCACCAATGCAATCACGATGACGATCAGCAGCGGCACGAGGTAGATATAGCCGTTCCCCTCGAAACTGGCATCATTGTCGACCATCAGTTCGCCGAAAATCGCCCAGGCCAGGAAACCGCAAAACACCGCAAGGGCGGCGGACCGAAAGGCCACCGCGGTGACGCAAGCCGCCGCAAACCAGACGAGCAGCGCGTCGGTCGCATCGCCCGACAGGTGATACATCTGTCCGACCAGCGCAATTGCGCCACCAAAGGTCATCGTCGCCAGAACCAGCAACGCGGCGCCCATGGCCTTGAAACCACGGCCAAGGCAAAAGGCGGCGGCCAGATAAAACGCCCAGATCAGGCCAACGATACCGGCGACGCGCAGGATGCGGGGAATAGCTTCCCAATTGGCCGCCACCAGAAGCAGGATTGCAGCGGATACGAGGATCGCCGCCAGCACGAGAAGAACCCGGCCGGCGCTGAAGACGGTCTCGCGGCCATCATACTCCGCCAGCATGGCTTTTGCCGCCCCAGAATCAAGCATGCCCTTGGAAACCCAGATATTGAAGTCTTTTTCGATCCGTCCCCGGTACATCGGCCGATCCCCTTGCATGCGCGTGTTGGGCCACACATATCATAGGCGTTCCTGATTCCTAGATGACGATCAGGCCCGGCGCTCCCTCTTTGCGGCGTCAGCGGCGCGGTCATCGTTAACGAAGCATGAAGGGTTTCGTGCGAATCTGGAATCGGAAGAGAACTGCAGGGCGTATCGCCGGGCTTATGCGGAATTTGCATGTCATCCATGATGATATTGCACTGCACAAATCGCCATCGGTCACCTATCTTGTTCTCAAGAAGACGGAACGAGATCAGCGCAAGCGATCGGGACCGTCAGCGGCATGGCCAGCCGCTTTCGCTCAAGAAGCGGAAAAGGCCAGCGAATTTAAAAGGTTCGCTTCATAGAATTCGGAGTGGCGCACTCCTCCTCCCAGCGCCGCTCCGATCCGATGGGCAACACTCCTCCTCCCAGTTGCTCATCACCGTAAATGACGCCCGCTGGACCTCCTCCCCCAGCGGGCGTTATTCGTTTCAGCCCCCCCGACACATCATCGTATTTCTGCGGTCGCAACTGCGCGGATGATCAAAATTCAGGCATCCGTGTCGCAAACGACGAGTCTAGCCATGCAACAGTGGAATAGGTGCCATTCGCCATTGGCTCTACCCATTTGCGCTCGGCGGATTTATATTCAGGACAACTTCGGGGCAGCGCACTCCTCCTCCCAGCGCGCCCTGATGGGATCGGTAACACTCCTCCTCCCAGTTGTCGATCAGAACAAGCAACGCCCGCCGGACCTCCTCCCCCGACGGGCGTTGTTTTTTATTCGGCACCCTCTCCAAAAATCGGCACTTCAATTGCGGCGGTCACGCACTCGCATCGACTTTGGCCGAACCGTGACCAACGGGCGCACCGAGACTTGCAAGAAGCGCATGGGTGCGATGCAGCATTGTCTCTGTAATTTCAGGGCGGAACGGCCTATATTCCAACCATCAGATGAGGGCCAGCAAAGAGTGCTGGCAAACCTAGAAAGGACCAGCATCATGAATATCGCTCGCTCATTCAACAATTGGCGCAAGTACCGTCAGACCTGCAACGAACTCGGCCGCATGACCGACCGCGAACTGAACGACCTCGGCATCGGCCGTGGCGACATCCAGTACGTTGCCCGTCAGGCAGTCAAGTAAGCCTCGCGACCGGCTGGTTCTTCCAGCCCGATGCGCAGCCACCAAACGCCCTCCGGCTCAAACCGGCGGGCGTTTTTTTCGTTCAGGTGCCGCTTACAGGCTTTGAATGGACGGACCACTCCGATTACAAATCAACCATAGCTTTCGACGCAGTGCAGCATAACAGCTTCTGCCTATTTTCGTTGCAGCATCGTACTCAGCACGCCTTGGCAGGCAATCAGGGCAGAGACTCGCTCCGCAACACAATTTCGCCACACAAAACACATCCGAAAAACAAACGGTTAAACGGATTCCGGCTTGGCGAACCATGCCGTTAACCTATGGCTTGTTTTTCATCAGGCACCCAAAATGCTCAGCGAAACAGCATCGCATTGCACAAATGCATAGCAGATGCATTTTCTTTGCACTCCATCTTTTCCCGCGAAAGGCGTACAAGGATCTCAACGAAGCAGGCAATCACTGCACTGCTCATTTGTAAGTCTCAAGGAAAAGATCATGAACCCGATTCGTATCGCAAAAAGCTGGATCAACTACCGCCGTACCGTTGCTGAACTTGGCAACCTGTCCAACCACGCCCTGACGGACATCGGCATCACCCGCTTCGACATCCGCAACATCGCTTCGCGTTCCTTCCGTTAATCGGGCCAGTCCGTTGACCGGACCGGGAATGTCGAGGAACTAAAAACGGCACCACACGGTGCCGTTTTTGATTCCGGGCCTTGCATTGATATCAACCGCACGGAACCGGTTTCTTTCCTGGCCGCGTTGCTCTAGTAAATGGCCCATGACAGATACATCTTCGCACTCCCCCATTCACGTTATCGGCGGCGGCCTCGCCGGCTCCGAAGCCGCCTGGCAGATCGCCGCGGCAGGCATCCCGGTCATTCTTCACGAGATGCGCGGCGTCCGCGGCACGGATGCCCACAAGACCGACGGCCTTGCCGAGCTGGTCTGCTCCAACTCGTTCCGCTCCGATGACGCTACCAGCAATGCCGTTGGCGTCCTGCACGCCGAGATGCGGCTTGCCGGTTCGCTGATCATGGCTTGCGCCGACAAGAACCAGGTTCCGGCCGGTGGAGCGCTGGCGGTTGATCGCGATGGTTTCTCCGATGCAGTGACTGCGGCGATCGACGCCCACCCGCTGATCACCGTCGCGCGCGAAGAAATCAGTGGCCTGCCACCGAAGGATTGGGACCTCGCCATTATCGCCACCGGGCCGCTGACGGCACCTTCGCTTGCCAGCGCCATCCAGGCGGAAACCGGCGCCGATGCGCTGGCCTTTTTCGACGCTATCGCCCCCATCATCCATACCGAGAGTATCGACATGGATGTCTGCTGGTTCCAGTCGCGTTACGACAAGGTCGGTCCGGGCGGCACAGGCAAGGACTATATCAACTGCCCGATGGACGAGGCGCAGTACAATGGTTTCGTCGATGCGCTGATCGCCGGTGACAAGACCGGTTTCAAGGAATGGGAAGGCACGCCCTATTTCGACGGCTGCCTGCCGATCGAGGTCATGGCCGAACGCGGCCGCGAAACCCTGCGTCACGGCCCGATGAAGCCGATGGGCCTCACCAACGCCCATAACCCCACCGTCAAGGCCTATGCCGTCGTGCAATTGCGTCAGGACAATGCGCTTGGCACGCTCTACAACATGGTCGGGTTCCAGACCAAGCTGAAATACGGTGCGCAGGCGGAAGTGATCCGCATGATTCCCGGACTGGAAAATGCCGAATTTGCCCGCCTTGGCGGCCTGCACCGCAATACCTACATCAATTCGCCTGTCCTGCTGGATGGATCGTTGACGCTGAAGTCCCGGCCCGGACTGCGATTCGCAGGCCAGATCACCGGCTGCGAAGGCTATGTCGAAAGCGCCAGTATCGGCCTGCTCGCCGGCCGTTTCGCTGCTGCAGAGCGCAAAGGCCAGCCATTGCCGCTACCGCCCGAAACAACGGCCTTCGGTTCGTTGCTCAACCATATCACCGGCGGCCATATCGTTTCGGATGACGAGCCGGGAAAACGCTCGTTTCAGCCGATGAACATCAATTTCGGCCTGTTTCCGCTGCTGGAGCCCGGCGCTATCGTCAAGCCCGAGGGCGTCAAGCGCTTCCGCGGCAAGGACAAGACGGTAATGAAAAAGCAACTGGTGGCGCAGCGGGCGCTCGACGATTGCGCAGCCTGGCTGAAGTCGGTCTAATTCTCCGGAAGGGTAGCACGTTCCGACTGCGGCTTGAAACTGCCCAGCAGCCAGAGGGAAACCTCGGCTGCTATTTCCGGGCTTGCAAACTCATAGACGCCGTCGAGATATGAGAAATCGGTGAAGTGGACCCTCAGGCCACGTCCGCTGCCGGCGTTGCCGACATTCACCTTGCCGGCTTCGATCAGGTGGCAGACGAAATGCGTGCCATGGGCTGCCATAAAACCGGCCTTGCCATCGTGCAGGCGGACGAAATAGGCTTTTTCATCGGCGGTCGCATGAATGGCCCGGATGGCTTCATCGGGAAAAGCGCGGCCAAAATCGAGGATCGCCGTCCCGGTGTCCGGCTCGCGCCTGTCCTTGTCGGCACGAGCCTTCATTCGCATGTAGAAAAGACCTGCGATCAAGATGCAGATGATGACAATCGGCCAACCCATGGCGCCGACTCCCTTTTACACAGTTCCTGATAATAACACGGGAGCGACTCTAAAAGGCGAACCTTGCGCCAATGTGCCCGCACTCGCCAATATTGGCACAGACGAAGGCGCCGTCAGTGTTCTACCATCTGCCGCTGCGCGCGGCCCGCCACATCCACCACTGCCGACGCCACTGCGGCGGTACGATCGAATGCTCAAAGAGTTTCGCGCCTGCCCGCTCGGCGCGATCGAACACCGGTTCTGCCAGTGCCAAGGCGGTAAACGCATAGCGGTTGGCCGGGGAGATGCTCGCGGCAGCCGCACGGGCCTTGGCAAGGTGCTCGCGGCCAAGGCCAGCAAATGCACAGATTGCCAAGCTGACGGACTGTTCGTTCTCGCCCGAAAGGAAGCCATCACGGTCAAGCCCGGTCGCGGCCAAGAGCTCGGCCGGAAAATACACTTGCCCGCGCCGGCGATGCAGCGGCAGCAACAGCAGCAGCCCGGCGATCGCCTGGGCAACGCCGGCATGACCGGCAGCAGACGCCGAGTTCTGCGCCTCTGCGGGATCGAGAATCAGGCTTGCAAGCTGAATGAGTGCCGACGCGGTCTCACCCGCATATCCTTCAAGCGACGCGCGGCTTTCCATCGGATCGTCATAGAGATCGAAGATACGGGCATCGATCATGTTCTGCAGCACCGGCACGGGCAGCTTGTGGCTTTTCACGCAGGCCAGCAGCGCCTCGGCCAGCGGATTGCCCTCGCCGCTTACGCCCGTTGGGTCCTCGAGCACATCACGCCACCATTGCAGCCGGATTTCACCGGGCAAGGGTTCACGCACGAGATCGCGCACCCGGGCAATCTCGGCATGGAACGCATAGAGTGCTGAGAGCGGGCCGCGTTTATCCTGCGGTGACAACAGGCAGGCAAGATAGCGGTCACGGTCGCTGTCGCGCAGTGCAGCAAGGCTGAAATCGTAGGCAGGCTGAAGAGCCACGGCGGTATTTTCTGGCATGGTCATCGTTCAAACGACAATGAAGGCGGCGGCGACGGCGCGTTCTTCGGCAAGCATGATGTTGTAGGTTCGGATGGCAGCACCGGTGCTCATCGGATCGGATGAAATTCCGTGTTCCTTGAACACCGCCCTCAAGGCCGCAGGCAAAGGTCTGATATCCTTGCCGGTGCCGACAAGAAGAACCTCGATGTCAGCGGCCTCTTCCAGAACGCGCTGAAAATAGTCCACCGTCAGCGGATCGCCCTCCACCATGTCCCAGCCGTAGATGCCCGAGGGCAGCATCAGCAGTGAGCCACGATGCGACATTTCCGCGAACCGGAAGCCGCCATTGCCATAACTGTCGATCGGCGCCCGGCCCGGAAAATGAGCCTGACGGATTTCGATGGGTTTTCGCATGCTACTGCGCTCCCTTGACCGGCTGGGCACCAACGCCACCGGCTTTTTCCGCGTCGCCCGGTGTCCCATGCCGCAGCTTGAACAGGATGAGAACCGGACCCGCCACATAGATGGACGAGAACGTACCGACAGCCACGCCGAACAGCATCACGAACGCAAAGGATTGAATCGCCTCGCCACCGAAGACGCACAGCGCCGCCAGCGCAAGCATCGTCGTAGCGCCGGTGAGCACGGTGCGAGACAGGGTCTGATTGATCGATGTATCGATCAGGATCGGCAAGGGCATGCGCGGATATCGCCTGAGGTTTTCGCGGACACGGTCATAGACGACAACCGTATCGTTGAGCGAGTAACCGACGATTGTCAGCAGGGCCGCGATGCTCGTCAGATTGAACTCCATGCCGGTCACGACAAACAGTCCAATAGTCAAAAGCACGTCATGCAGCGTCGCGACGATGGCGCCTGCGGCAAACTGCCATTCAAACCGCACCCAGATGTAGATCAGGATCGCCAGAAGTGATGCCAGGACGCCAATGGTGGCAGCCGTGGTCAGGTCGCCCGAAACAGACGGCCCGACGACTTCGACGCGGCGGAATTCGTATTCCTCCTCAAGCTCGCCCCGGATCATGATCACCGATGTCTGCTCGGCATTTTCGCCGCCATCACGCGAATGGACCCGGACCACCACATCCTGCGCCGAACCGAACGGACTTACCGTGACGTCACCAATATTGAGCTCGTAGAGACGGCCACGAATGTCCTCGAGATCAGCATTACCCTCCCGGGCTTTCAGCTCGATCACCGAGCCACCGGAGAAATCGATGCCGAGATTGATGCCAAGCGTACCAAACAGAAGCATGCTGACGACGGACAGGAGAGCCGTCAGCGAGAAGACATAATTGCGGATCGCCATGAAACGCAAAGCGGCACCATCGAACATGCCGGTGCGGATACCATCCGGCAATGCCGTCGGATTACGCCGGTCGACCCAGATTTCCAGCATGACCCGTGTCAGGGTAAAGGCGGTGAAAAGCGTGGTGACGATACCGATGGCAAGCGTCACGGCAAATCCGCGGACGGAACCCGTCCCCAGGAACAATAGAATGATCGCGGCGATCAATGTCGTGATGTTGGCATCGACAATGGCAGCAAACGCCCGCGAGAAACCATATTGCAGGGCGTCCCGCACCGAGCGGCCCTGCCGCACTTCTTCGCGGATACGCTCGTAGATCAGCACGTTCGAATCGACCGCCATGCCGATCGTCAACACGATCCCGGCAATGCCCGGCAGTGTCAAAGGCAGCCCGGTGGCAGTCAGGACAGCAATGATCATCACGACGTTGAGTGCGACGGCAAGGCTCGCAACCGCGCCGAACAACCCGTAAAAACCGATCATGAAGGCGATCACCAGGACGGCGCCGATTGCACCGGCGGTCATGATAGAATGGATAGAATCGGCGCCGCGTCCCGCCCCGATCGACCGTTCCTCAACGACTGTAAGAGGTGTCGGCAAGGCTCCGGCGCGCAACAGCAGCGCCAGATCGCCGGCTCCTTCCGGGCTCATGTCCGCGGCAAGCTGCACGGTCCCATCCGTAATCGCCTTGCGCACCAGAGGCGTCGCAATCACCGCCCCGTCCAGAACGATGGCAACGGTCGTTCCGGAATTGTCCGTCGTTGCCTGGGCAAACCGAGCGGTTCCTTCCGGTCCCAGCCGAAGGTTGACCACGGGATTACCGGATTGGGCATTGACCGCCGATTGAGCATCGATGATGTCACTGTTGTCGATAATGGGCTGGCGGCGCAGCAGATAACCGATCGGTGGATCGTCTGCCGAATAGAGAATTTCCGAATTGACCGGCGGCTGGCCGTTGACCGCGTCTTCAACCGGCATCGACATATCGATGCTGCGAAATGACAACATTCCGGCCTGACCAAGGATGTATTTAATCTGTTCGGGATCATAGCGCCCGGGTATCTGGACGATGATCCTGTCCGCACCCTGTTTGCGGATCTTCGGCTGCAGAGAACCGAGTTCTGTCAGGCGCCGGTGTAAAACAGTGATCGCGCTGTCGAGTGTGGCGGAAATCCTGTGGTTGATGCCGTCATCGGTGACAGCGACAGACAAGGCGCCATCGGGGGAATTGCCGACGGTGACTTCGCTGAAATCTTTCTTCGTCAGGCCAGTGGCTTTGACCAGATCGGTCAGGGGCTTCAATGCCGCCCGTGCAACATCGGCCTGAGCGGCATCGCGAAGACGAAGCTGGATCGCCTGCCCGGTTCCAGACAGTCCGGAATAACCGATGCCGGCAGCGCGAAGGCGCGTGCCGACATCGTTGATAACAGTTTCAAGCCGCGCCTTGACGACATCTTCCCGCTCGATCTTCAGAGTGATCTGCGATCCACCCTGGAGATCGAGGCCCAGCATCATCTGCTTCTTGGGAAGCCAGTCCGGTAGTGTGGCCAAGGTCGCGGTCGGAACCGCGTTCGGCACGGCGACCAGGATGCTGAACAGCACGACGAGCCAGACGATGATGGTTTTCCAGCGGGAAAAATACGGCATGAAGCTCTCAAAGACACGTCGTTACAAGGTGGCCAGTGTGCCCCGGCCTCCCTGCAAGCTTATTCCTTGACAGGTTCGCCCTTCACACGGACTTCGGATACACCACTGCGTACCACACGAATCTTCACACCGTCAGCAATTTCGACTTCGAGTTCGTTGTCATCAACGACCTTCGTCACCTTGCCGACAATTCCGCCACCGGTAACAATCTGATCGCCGCGGCGGATGTTCTTCAGCAGTTCCTCGCGGCGCTTCATGTTGGCGCGCTGCGGACGGATGATCAGGAAGTACATCACGACGAAGATCAGCAGGAACGGCAGGATCGACATGAGAATATCAGCGCCGCCGGCGCTTGCGCCGGGTGCCGTCTGGGCGAATGCCTCGGTAATGAACATCAATCACTCCTTGAATGCGGTTTGGCGGACAGATGCCCGCGTTTCGGATCGCCGGACTATAGGAAAGGTTGATTTCAATGCAACATCAGACCAACCGGCTTCTGCCTTCAGCCTCATACATGAAATCGGCCCAAGGAGAAGCTCTTTCTACTGGATTTCACGCCTTTTACCGTTAGATCAGCCATGCTACCGGACAGCTTGGCCCCACAGCCAAAACCACAGCCATCATCGGGGAAACTCTCATGCAGGACACAAAAATCGACCTTCTGATCGCCGAAATGCGCAAGCTATCGGAGGCAATCGAGCGGATCGCCGGTCCAGCCCCTGCCGTGAACGACTGGGATTCTGCGGAATGCTTCGTCTGGGCGCCTCAACGGCTGCACCTTCAGCCGGTGACCAAGCCAAACCGGGTGGAACTCAAGCTGATCCAGAGCGTCGATCATGTCCGCGATATTCTGTTCGATAACACGCTGAGATTTGCGCAAGGCTTTCCGGCCAACAACGTATTGCTCTGGGGCGCACGCGGCATGGGCAAATCCTCATTGGTCAAGGCGGTGCATGCCAGCGTCGCTGCCGATGCAGGTATCCGCCTGAAGCTGGTCGAGGTGCATCGCGAAGATATCGCCACGTTGCCAACCCTGATGGAAATCCTCAAGACCGCCCCTGTCCCGGTCATCGTCTTTTGCGACGACCTGTCCTTCGATCATGACGACACATCCTACAAGTCGCTGAAAGCGGTCCTTGACGGCGGCATCGAAGGCCGGCCTGCAAACGTGCTGCTGTATGCGACATCCAACCGCCGGCACCTGTTGCCGCGCCATATGATGGAAAATGAGCAATCGACGGCGATCAACCCATCCGAGGCAGTCGAAGAAAAGGTCTCGCTGTCTGATCGCTTCGGGCTCTGGCTCGGGTTCTACAAGTGTAGCCAGGACGACTATCTGGCGATGATCGATGGCTATGCCGCGCATTTCGGGTTGGAGACCGACCCGGCAAAACTTCACGCCGATGCACTGGAATGGAGCACGACGCGCGGCGCCCGCTCCGGCCGCGTCGCCTGGCAGTTCATTCAGGATCTGGCCGGCCGCTCGCAGAAAAAGATCGATCTGGTCTAAACGCAGAAAAGCCCCGGAAGGGGCTTTTCTTTTGATGATTGGCGGCAGCTTCAGACTATTCCAGGAAAGTGGCCGGATTGACCGCGCTGGCGTTCTTGCGAACCTCGAAGTGCACCTGCGGCTGCGTTGCCGTGCCGCTCATGCCGGACGCTGCAAGCGTCTGGCCGCGCTGGATCTTCTGGCCGCGCTGAACCTTCAGTTCCGACGCATTGCCGTAGACCGTGACAGTGCCATCGTCATGGCGAACCAGGACCGCATTGCCAAGCTCCTTCAGGCTGCTGCCGGAATAGATGACCACGCCATTTTCTGCGGCCTTGATCGGCGTACCCTCGGGAACCGAGATGTTGATGCCGTCGTTGCGGTTGCCTTCGACGTTGGCGCCATATCCGGCAATGACTGCGCCACGAACCGGCCAGCGGTACTTGGCGATCCCTGTTGCCTTCGGCGAGGCCTCGGTCGTGTCCTCTTTCGAAGCGACTTCCGTTACCGACTGCTTGGCCACCGGCGCCGTATATTCGGCCGGCTTTGTGCTGTCGGCCTTGGCAACCTTGGTGTCGGCCTTCTTCGGAACCGAGGCGGTGACGACTTGATCTGCAGCCGAGGCATTGCCGCCCGGGATCTTCAGCGTCTGACCGATGCGGATTGCAGCACTGGTCAGGCCGTTTTCCTTGCGCAGCGCATCGACCGATACGCCGTTTGCCTTGGCGATCCGGTTGATGGAATCACCCGCCTTGACAGTGTACGTGCCGCCCTGACCGTTGCCGTCGCCGGAAACCGGCTGCTTGCCGGCGGCCATATCGGTGCGATTGACACCCTTTTCGCGGGACTGCGATTGACCGGGCAGGATTGCCACATCGCGGCTGTCCGGCTGGATCGGGATATTCTTCTGCTTATCGACATCAAGGCTCGCCGCGGCGTCCGATGCCGATGCCTTGGCAGCGCTGCTGGCTACACCGAAGGTCGGGATCAGAATGCGCTGACCCGGCTCCGCCTGCGATGAAGACGTCAGACCGTTCGCCTTGAGAATTTCCTTTTCCGGCACGCCGAACCGCTTCGAGAGCGTTGCGACGGTATCGCCCTGACGAAGCAGAACGGCAGGAGCGTTCGCCGTTGACCAGCCGCCCTTGGATGTCGTCGCCGTCGAGATCGGATCGGCATTAAGCTTCTGCTCGGCCTTCGCCAGGTTGCGAGCCGCTGGCATGGGCTGTGCCAGCGATGTATCACGCACCTTCGTAGTCGAGTCCGCCAGCGCGACACGCTGAACATTGATCGGCGTCGAAGCTTCCCGGGCGCGCGAAATCGGCGTCGATGCGGTATTAACCGGATCAGGGAAAGGCTGACTGACCGCTTCCTGGCGATTGACCTGCCCTACCGGGGCAGCCGCTAGGCTACCACTCTGCACATCGCTGCGCGGAATGGGAACATTGCTGCTGGAGATTGAGTTGGTCGTTAGATTGTCGGACTTCGAAAAAAGCCCGCCAAAGCGGCTTGCATCGGAGCTACATCCTGTCGCTACGCTTGCCAGCAATATTGCTGCAAGCAGGCGGACAGCGGACTTTCCCACACTCGACGAAACTCTAATACGCATGACACTTTACCCACTTGGAACACAACTCGGTGTAAAATGATTAAAACGCATTAGAGTTACCGCACGGTTAAAACCGATATTAGCTTCCACTTTTTTTGATGAATTGATAACCATGATCGCAGACCGCCGTCCCGCGTGCCCGCGATTGACCTAGCGTATCCCGGCAAACGGCACCCGCCGGGACGGCGCGAAGCGCTTCAAATACGGGCACGCCTGCAGGCCGCCTCGGCGATCATCAGAGCAGCGGTTTGTGGCTTTTACCCGGCAGCTTCAATTGACTACGGCCGAAAGCTCAAAAACTTTCCCTGTAGAATTTTTCGATCTCGGAGAGGCCGCTGCGTGTCTGTGACACGTCCTCATAGCTGATCGTACCGGTATCCCAGCCGAACATATCACCGGTGATCATACCGCCGGTATCCTGCGCAGCGGTCAATTCCGACTGCACCTTGTCAGCATCGAGCAGAACACTGACAAGCGTCTGAAACCCCGATCCACCGTCCATACCGCTCTCGTCGCTATAGGCGACAGAACGCGCACCGGCGATGGCCGCATCGCGCGTGCCGAAATAGCGCAAGCTGTTCTGGTCTTCCGGGCGGAGGTTGTCGTAATACTCGATGAAGGCGCGATAGTAGGCCTTGTGGTCGCCAGTCTCGCTATATTTGCCAAATGCCTGGTATTCGCGGGCAGCCAGCTGCGGCGAAAGCTTGTTGCTCCATTCATCTCTGGTCAGCGCCGGGTATTTTTCCTGAACGCGCTTTGTACGGCCCAGAAACAGCAGCGCCTCCGCAGACAGCGAAACACGCGAGGAAGGGTCGTAGCCTCCGGTCAGCGACACGGATGTGCCGGAATCCTCCCGATTGCCGGAGGCACCCTGCGCTGCCGCACGGCCGGCAAGATTGTTCATCCCATCTCCGGCTGTCGCCGAGGCCAATCTGTTCGCGATCTGCATCTGCCGCTCCTTGCGTTTCTACGCCTGGAATAGAACTGACAAACACGCATCACTTCAGGGGTCAGCTCAGGTCTATGACTTTTGTGCGCAGAATTCGGTTAGGCCCCGAAACTTGCGCGAAACTGACCGCCGTTAACGAGAGGTTAACGCCCTGTTTTTCCATGGAATATACGAATAGAGAAAGCAGGCTGAAAACGATGCGCCGAACTGCAGCAACAGTCGAGGGAATCAATTCACGGAAGGGGTGCTTTTAGTCTTTGGGACAAACACGCGGCTGAAGGTCTGCCTGGACAATCAGAGAAATGAAGCGACTTGCGGGACGAACGGCAGATAGGGCGCCTCGAACAGATCCTCCCGGTCAAAGCGGCTACCGGTGCGCGTCAGCCGGACGATGCGGCATTCGGTTTCGCTCATCATGATCGGCACGATGAGGACGCCGCCCGACACGAGGTGATCGGAAAAGACCCGCGGCAGGCTGGAGAATGCGGTCGTCACCAGGATTCGGTCAAAGGTCCCCTCACCCGTCGGTCCGATGCTGCCATCCGCGTGGCGGACGATCACATTGCGGATACCGGCCTTTTCAAGATTTCGCTGGGCGCTGGTCGCAAGCGTCTTGTAACGCTCGATCGTCAGCACCCGCTCGGCCATCCGCCCCATCACGCCAGCCGTAAACCCGCTGCCGGTACCGACCTCAAGCACGCGTTGGCCCGCCTTGACATTCAGGCAGTGCAAAAGCCGCACGGCGAAATCGAAGCCTTCCATGAAGGCGCCGCAATCCAGCGGAACGAGCCGCGAGGAATAGGCATTCTCCTGATACTGCGGTGGGGTAAAGATCGACCGTGGCGTCTGCTCGACGGCGTTGAGCAGCTCCTTGTTGGAGATGCCTTCGGCCCGTAAACGCAGCACCAATGCGGCAAACCCTTCCTGCTCGATAACGCGCGGGCTCAATCGGCCTCTCCATCAAGAAGCGCGCTGGCGACCCCTTCCTGTACCGCGTAGTCGGTCAGATCGAGCTTCAATGGCGTCACGGAAATCTTGTGCTCGCGGATCGCATGGATATCGGTACCTGCCCTGAAGTCGCCGAAGCGCTCGCCGAAACGAAGCCAATAGTAAGGATGACCGCGTCCATCGGAGCGCTCATCGATCGACAGGCCGAAATCAAGCTTGCCCTGACAGGTCACTTCGGTGCCGGTCACCGCATCGGCCGAACAGTTCGGGAAATTCAGGTTGAGAAACGTCCCGTCCGGCAGATCAAGATTCATCAGCTTCCTCAGAAGCTTGGGCGCGTGGGTTTCCACAACATCCCAGGGAACGATACCGCCATCTGCGTGGCGAAAGGCCTGGCTGAGGGCAAATGAACGGATGCCCTGCAGCGTTCCTTCGATGGCTCCGGCAATCGTGCCGGAATAGGTGACGTCGTCGGCCATGTTGGCGCCGACATTGACACCCGACAGGATGAGATCCGGCTTGACGTCCAGAACCTTGCGCACGCCCATGATGACGCAATCGGTCGGCGTCCCGCGCAGCGCGAAATGCTTTTCCGAAATCTGCCGCAGACGCAGGGGCTCTGACAAGGTCAGAGAATGCGCAAGGCCGCTCTGGTCCGTTTCCGGCGCCACCACCCAGACATCGTCGGAAAGCGTCCGGGCGATCCGTTCGAGCACGGCAAGGCCTTCGGCATGGATGCCATCGTCATTTGTCAGCAGAATTCGCATCTTAACCCCTGCCGCCAGACGCGGCTCAACCGGCCTTTTCGATCTTCGTGAGGCCGCCCATGTAGGGCAACAATACGTCCGGGATGGTTACCGATCCGTCTTCATTCAGATAGTTTTCGATGACGGCGATCAAAGCGCGGCCGACAGCGGTACCGGAACCGTTCAGGGTGTGAACGAACCTCAGGGCCTTGTCGTCCTTCGTCCGGTAGCGGGTGTTCATCCGCCGGGCCTGAAAATCGCCGCAGACCGAGCAGGACGAGATTTCGCGATAGGCGTCCTGCCCCGGCAGCCACACTTCCAGATCGTAAGTCTTGCGGGCACCAAAGCCCATGTCGCCGGTGCACAGCGTCATGACCCGATAGTGCAGGCCGAGGCGCTTCAGCACTTCCTCGGCGCAGCCCGTCATGCGCTCATGTTCATTAATCGAATTGTCGGCATCGGTAATCGACACGAGTTCGACCTTGTTGAACTGATGCTGGCGCAGCATGCCGCGGGTATCGCGGCCAGCGGAACCTGCCTCGGAACGGAAGCACGGCGTCAGCGCCGTAAAGCGCAGCGGCAGGGCATCGGCCTCAAGGATCTGTTCGCGCACCATATTGGTCAACGGCACTTCTGCCGTCGGGATCAGCCAGCGGCCATCCGTGGTCTTGAAAAGATCCTCGGAAAACTTCGGCAGCTGCCCCGTTCCATACATGGCCTCGTCGCGGGTCATCAGCGGCGGCTGGACCTCAAGATAGCCGTGTTCGCCGGTATGCAGGTCGAGCATGAACTGGCCAAGCGCCCGCTCAAGGCGCGCCAGCTGGCCCTTGACGATGGTGAAGCGCGAACCGGCGATCCTGGCAGCGCCTTCGAAATCGAGCCAACCGAGTTCTTCACCGATTTCGAAATGTTCTTTCGGCTGGTGATTCCAGCCGGGCTTCTGGCCATGGCTGTGCTTGACCACATTGCCGTGCTCATCGCTCCCGACCGGAACATCGTCGAGCGGAATATTCGGAATGCTGGACAAGGCCTCGATGAGGGCGGCGTCCGTCAGCCGGTTTTCCTCTTCCAACGCCGGCATCGTGGTCTTCAACTCGGCCACTTCCGCCTTCAGCTTATCGGCAAGCTCGCTGTTCTTCTGCGCCATCGCGGCGCCGATTTCCTTGGATGCGGCATTGCGGCGCGACTGCATGTCCTGCAGCGACTGAACGAGAGAGCGGCGCTTTTCATCGAGCGAAATCAGTGCAGCCGACAGGGGCTCGGCGCCGCGCTTTGCAAGGGCGGCGTCCAGGGCTTCGGCATTATCCCTAATCCATTTGATATCAAGCATGGTCGTTCAGGTCCTGATCGGTCTTGGTAAAAACTGAGACCCGAACGCATTGGCTGATACACAAGCGTATCAGCCGGCGTTTTCCTCCGCCTCGGCAACCTCGCGCGCAGCTGCGTCGCGCGCCCGTTGCCGTTCGATGAGTCGGGCCGTGTAGATGGAAATCTCGTAGAGAAGGATGGCGGGCAGAGCAAGGCCGATCTGGGACACCGGATCCGGCGGCGTCAGGATGGCGGCGGCGATGAACGCAATGACGATCGCATATTTCCGCTTTTCCTTCAGGCCATCCGCCGTGACAAAACCCACGCGCGCAAGCAGCGTGGTGATGACTGGCAACTGGAACACCAAGCCGAACGCGAAGATCAGCGACATGATCAGGCTCAGATATTCAGACACCTTTGGCAGAAGCTGGATCGACACCTGTCCGTTGCTGCCATCCTGCTGCATAGCCAGGAAGAACCACATGACCATCGGCGTGAAGAAGAAATAAACGAGGCAACCACCGAGAATGAAGAGAATGGGCGATGCAATCAAAAACGGCAGGAAAGCCGCGCGCTCGTTCTTGTAAAGCCCGGGCGCGACGAATTTGTAGACCTGCGAGGCAATCACCGGAAACGCGATCACCAGCGCGCTGAACATCGCCACCTTGATCTGGGTGAAGAAAAATTCCTGCGGCGCGGTGTAGATCAGCTCAACCGAACCATGATTGAGACCAGCCCAATCCACCGCCCACTTGAAGGGCTGGACAAGAATGTTGAAGATACCCTTGGCAAAATAGAAGCAGACGAGGAAGGCCACGAAGAACGCACCGACGGCCCACATCAGGCGGGCGCGCAGTTCGATCAGGTGCGCCATCAGCGGCTGGGGCTTGTCTTCGATATCGCCGCTCATGCGTCACCTTTTTTCTTCGTCGTCTTGGCTGCTGACTTGCTGGCGGCCGGCTTGACATCGGCCGAAACAGCAACCTTCGCCTTTTTCGCCGGTGTCTTTACAGCGGACACAACAGCGGGCTCAGGGGCTACCGTCTTCGGCTTGGCAACACGTTTCGGCTTGGGCTTTTCAGCCTCGGCGGCACGATCCATCTGCTTGGCAGCCGATGCGATTGCAGCAGCGGCAACAGGATCAGCCTTTGGCTGCTCCTGCGGAACTGCGGCCTCGGCTGAAACGGAAGCGGGTGGCGGGATATCCGCCTTTGGCGCGGGGTCAACCGCCGTCGCCTTCTGCAGATCGGCCTTGATATCATTGCCCATCTGCCTGAGCGGGTTCATCGCCTCGCGGATGGTGTTGGCCGGGTTGAGTTTTTGAGCGTCGCTCAGCGTCTTTCGCACGTCGTCGAGGTCGGCTTCCTTCAGCGCTTCGTCGAATTGTTGGCGGAAATCGTTCGCCATGCCGCGCATCTTCGTCATCATCTTGCCGAAGGTTCGCAGCATCGGCGGCAGATCCTTCGGACCAACCACAATGATCAGAACGATGGCAATAACGACAAGCTCGGTCCAGCCGACATCAAGCATTCTCAGGAACTCCACAAAACCGAAGGCGGCAGGGCCTGCCCGGACGGGTCAGGCCCTGAACAATATGCATGATTAGCGGACTTCGTCGGATTTGTGTTCGACCGTCTTGCCATCGACGGTCTTGTCGGCCGATGCCGTCTCGTCGTCGGTCATGCCCTTCTTGAAGCTCTTGATGCCCTTGGCAACGTCGCCCATCAGTTCCGGGATCTTGCCACGGCCGAACAGCAGCAGAACGACGACCAGAACGATCAGCCAATGCCAGATACTAAAGGAACCCATATTCTTACTCCCTTGAAGCCTGTAACCCCGATTTAAGATGCTCAACCATCTTTTTCAAACAGCAATCCATTTCGCTGGTTAGCGGAAAGGCGTCCGTCGCGCAATCCTTACACCGAGACTGCGGCGGAGATACAGCCAACTGTATGAATCGCCGAACTTTCCAGCGTATTCTGGCCACGAAGTCACGAGGACGTGACCAGAAAAGCAGTAAGGGGCGAGACGAAAGCGCCGCTCTACTCGCCATCCCCGCCGGATGGCGGCAGAAGGCCGAGTTCTTCGAGATCGAGTTGCGTGATCGGATCCTCGTCCTCGCCAAACCCATCGTCACCGAGCGGCACAGGGATCTGGAAATTTGCCGGGATGCGTCCGGACAGCAACCCTGCCCCCTTCAACTCCTCAAGGCCTGGGAGATCGCGCAGTTCCTCCAGCCCGAAGTGATCGAGAAAGTCCCGCGTACTGCCGAATGTCACCGGCCTGCCCGGCGTGCGGCGGCGGCCGCGAAAGCGGATCCAGCCCGCTTCCATCAGCACATCCAGCGTCCCCTTGGACGTCTGCACGCCGCGAATATCCTCGATCTCGGCTCGCGTCACTGGCTGATGATAGGCAATGATCGCCAGAACTTCGAGGGCAGCGCGCGACAGCTTGCGCACCTCGTTTTCATCGGTCTGCACGACGAACGAAAGGTCGGCGGCCGTGCGGAACGCCCAGTGATCGGCGACCTGCAACAGGTTGACGCCACGGCCGGCATAAATGGATTTCAGCCGCATCATGATGCGCCGAACGTCCGCTCCCTGCGGCAGGCGTGCGGCGATATAGCCCTCCGAGACCGGTTGGGCAGAGGCAAACACCAGCGCTTCAGCGATGCGCTCGACTTCCAGCTCAGTGCGCGGATCAATCAAGGGAATGGTTGTCTCTGCGCCGTCCTCTTCCTCAATCATCCCCGGCAGACGCTCTTGCGGCTCAATCACGCCCCGCCTCCATGGCCGCTAGCCCTTCGGGCGTGAGCGGATTTGGTCCCTGGCGGAGATAGATCGGCGCAAAGGCACCATCCTGGCGGATTTCGAGGCGCCCTTCACGCACCATTTCCAACGAGGCGGCAAAAGAACTGGCAATTGCCGTGGCGCGTTCCTTCGGGCTCGTCATGTAGCGCAGCAGAAAATGATCCAACGCTGTCCAGTCGACCATATCGCCAATCAGCCGCGCCAGCACGAGCCGCGCATCGGCAAGCGACCAGACCTGCCGCTTCTCGATCGTCACCTGCATCACCGCCTCACGCTGGCGCAGCGACGCATAGGCATGGAGCAGATCGTAAAGCGAAGCCTCGAACGCCGATTTCTTTTCGACCGGAATATGTTCCGGCGCACCACGGGCAAACACGTCGCGGCCGAGCCGGTTGCGGTTGATCAGGCGGGTGGCTGCCTCGCGCATGGCTTCAAGCCGCTTGAGGCGGAACGCCAGCGCCGACGCCATCTCCTCGCCTGATGGGCCTTCGTCCTTGGCCTGCTGGGGAATCAACAGACGAGACTTGAGGAACGCCAGCCAGGCGGCCATCACCAGGTAATCAGCCGCCAGTTCAAGCCGGATGCTGCGGGCACGCTCGATGAAGGCGATATATTGCTCGGCAAGCGCCAACACGGAAATACGCGAGAGATCAACGCGCTGATTGCGGGCAAGATGCAGCAAAAGATCGAGCGGACCTTCAAACCCGGCGATATCGACGACCAGCTCTTCCTCGTGCAGGCCGCGATCGGAGGGGTCATCCTGCCACAGAGAATCCATCGGCGCCCGTGTCGCCGGTTTCTTCTGCGTGTCGCCGGCGTTACTCACGATTGCCCTGCCCCTGAAATCAGCTCATGCCTCCTACGCTATAGCCAGCATGCCGTTAAATTCTTCCCGCAGCGCTGCTTCGTCCGAGGCGTCGGGCTTAGCAAAGCCAGCCTCGACAGCCTGCACACGGCGCAGCCTGTCTCCGGAAATGACCGGCACGACCCGCGCGACCTGATGCATTTCATCCATGATGCCATGGCAATGCAACACCAGATCGAGCCCGGCAGCAATAATCCCGCGCGCCCGCGCCTCGATATCGCCGGCCAACGCATTCATCGAGACATCGTCCGACATCAACAGACCATCAAAACCGATATGGCCGCGGATGACATCCCGCACCACCTTCGCCGAGGTCGTTGCCGGATTATCCGGATCGATGGCAGTGAAGACGATATGGGCCGACATGCCCATCAGTTCGTCCTTCATGGCAACGAACGGCAGAAAGTCGCTGTTGGCCAGTTCATCGAAGGAAACGTCGACCACGGGCAGCTTATGATGCGAATCGACAAAGGCCCGGCCATGGCCCGGCATATGCTTCATCACAGGCAGCATGCCGCCGGCCTTGAGGCCAGCCGACGCAGCGGCGCCGATTTCGGCAACGGCGCGCGGATCGTAGCCGTAAGCGCGATTGCCAATGACGTCACTGCTGCCTTCGATAGGCACATCCAGTACCGGCAGGCAATCAATGGTGATACCGAACCGCATCAGGTCAAATGCATGCAGCCGCGACATCAGCCATGCGGCGCGCAGACCCTGTTCACGATCACGACGATAGATTTCGCCGATGGCCGCACCATTCGGATACTGCGCCACGATCGGCGGGCGAATGCGCTGGACGCGGCCACCCTCCTGGTCGATCAGCACCGGCGCATCGGGATTGCCGATGCTGTCGCGCAAGGACGCCGTCAGATCAGCAATCTGGTTGGCTTCGCCAATATTGCGTCCAAACAAAATGAAGCCCCACGGACGCTCGTCCGCGAAAAAGGCTTTTTCGTCCGGGGTGATGGTCAGGCCTTTGCAGCCCGAAATGAATGCTTTTGATTCGGTCATGCCGTATGATAGCCGCAGCCCTTGGCAAGACGAAAGCCGGTTTCTCGTCTTGTCTCAGCATTCGCAACGCTTGCGGCCAGCCTCGGACATGAAAAAGGCGCGACCAGTGGCCGCGCCTTTTGTGGGCTGGTCATTCGACCAGATTATCGTGTCACGAGGCAGCTGCCGCCAGCGCTCTTGTACTGTGCGCACATCGCGTTGGCGGCGTCGCGGGAGCCTGCCGGAATACGAACCCGGTAATAGGTGCCCTTGCCTGCGATTTCGGCCTTCTTGATATCGACACCCTTGCCGCCAATCACGCTGCCGAACTTGCCGGAGAGCGTCTTGTAGGACGTCTGGGCTTCGGCTTCGGACGGCAGCGAGGCGATCTGGATCACATAGGTACCAGGCGCAATCGAGGCTGTTTCGACCGGCTTTCCTTCGGCAGCAGGCTGCGTTGCAGCGATATCGTTCTTGAAGGTATCGACAACCTTCTGCTCTGCGGCCGGACGCGTCTGCGGTAGCGGGTTCGCATCGGCTACATCCGTCGTCTTGACGGGGCGGACCGGCGCGGTTTCATTAACCGTTACGTCTGCGGCCTCAGCAAGTGCGCTCTTCTGTCCCTGCTCGGCAAGCTGTTCGACAACAGGCTGCGACTTCGGCGTCGAAGCGGTCTCGATCGGCTTGGTCAAGGTTGTCGTCTTGACGACATTGACCTGCGGTTCGCCATTGTTGGCAGCAACATTTGTCTGCGGCTCGGCCACCGGCTCCTCGCGGGCTACCAACGTCCCGTCAGGCTTGACGATCATCGTGCGAACCTTGCGCGGCGATACAGCAGGCGACTGTTCTGCGTCAGCTGTGGCATTGTCCGCCGTCTGTCCATCCGGCAGAAGCCGGGCGCTGCCATCGTCGTCCACCGGCATCACGCCGGGAAGGTCATCATCAGTGCCTTCATTTGGCAGATTTTCCGGTGTCAACGTCCGCTGAACCACATCAATCGGTTCTTCGGTGGAGGAAACCAGGGTCCCCTGCTGAGGCGTCGTGTCCTGCGCACCGGCAACACGGTCATAAACGGCCTTGTCCTGGTTCGGAACGGTCTTGCCGCCCTTCTCCACCGGCACCATCTTCACCGGCGACTTGTCCGCCAGAATGATTTTCGGCTCGCCGCCGGACAGCGAGGAACCCGTACCGCCCATGAAGGCATAGACGCCAACGCCGCCAAAGATCGCCAGACCGGCAACGGTTGCGGCCAGCAGCGCCAGACGGCGGCGGCCCGAACCGCGGCGCTCGTCGTCATAATCGTTGTTGGCGGCATAACCGGAACCAACGGCCAAACGGTCGGAGGACGGATCATTGTCCTGCGGCTGGCTCAGCGACCGGCGGAAGTCCTCTTCCATCGCCTTCTCGAACTCGTCGAAATCCTCTTCGACGCGAACATTCGACGATTGAACAGGTGCTGCAGCTTGCGTCGCATTGGCACTGCGGTCGACACTCTGTGCGGTGCGGCCCGGAGCGGCAAAAAGCTGAGCCATTTCAGCATCGATATCAAGATCGTAATCCGGGTGATGAACAGCCGGGCGCTCCTGCTCGACAACAGGCAATTGGGGAACGTTAAGGTCGGCAATCGCCGTCAGGCTCTCTTCCGTTTCCGAAATCATCGCCGGATCAAAAGCCAAAGCGCTTTCCGGCTCCTCGCGAACTTCTTCCACAGCCTCCGGAATGTAGGCCGCAGGCGCTACCGGGGTGAAAGCGGCGACGACTGGTGCGGCTGCAACAGGTTCGGCGGCGGTAAAGGGGATCTCCTGTGCCGCCGGCTCAAAAGCCGGAGCATCGGCATCCAAATTGATATCGATATCGGAAAGATCCAGCTCGAACGTATCGAGATCGAAATCAGGCTCGGCGTTGACGGCCGGCTTCAGGGCTGCAGCGGCCTCGATCACCACCGGTTCGGCGGCGGCTTCTGCCGGTTGATAGGCAGCCTCAGCGACAGCGACGGCCACTGGTGCGGCCACCACGGCTGCCGCCAGCGGCGTTGCATAGGCTTTCTGGGACGACACGCCGCCGTTCGTGGCGACGGGCGTCGCACGGCTGAACGTCGGTGTAAACGGGTAGTTGACTTTGCGCGCAACCTCCACCGGAGACGCAACCTCCGCCTTGGGCGGCACGGGAAAACGCTCGATGTCGGCCAGAAGGGCATCAATGCCGTGGGTATCCGCAGGCGAAATAACGATATTGCCGGATGTCGGCGCCGGTGTATCCCGCCATTCCGGCAGCTCGGCCTGCATCAAAGCTTCAGGATCGGCAACAGGCTGCGCGGCTTCGGGTGGGGAATAGTCCACAGCTTCGAACGCAACCGGGCTCTCGAACACAGGCGCAGCAACAATTGGCTCGGCAACACTTGCGAAACCCGCTGCGGAAAAGTCCTGTTCCGGCTCGAAGTGAGGCGCCTGACGGATATCTGCCTGCTGCGCTTCGTCGTAGCTGATCGACAGCTCCAGCTCACGCTCCAGGTCCGCACCGTCAAAAGCCGGCTCGCTCCATTGCTCGACGGCCCAACCATTATCGATTTCGGGGGCAATGTCGGCTTCCGGGGCGACCGCCTCCGGTTCCTGTGACCAGGATTGCGCCACGGAATGCTCAGGCACCATCGCCTCGAAGGCAATGTCCTGCTCGAAAACCGGCTGCTCGACAGCAATCGGCTCGATGCTTTCGGCCGGCGCGACCACATCGACAACGGGCGCAGCGACCTCTACGGCCTGATATTCGACGGCAGGCTGCTCAGCGGGCTGCGAAAGAGCAGCATGATACTCTTCATCGAAAGGCGCGAAGGAAACAGGCTCTTCGATATTAACCGGCT
Source organism: Rhizobium sp. Root1204 (assembly GCF_001424965.1). Classification (NCBI taxonomy): domain Bacteria; kingdom Pseudomonadati; phylum Pseudomonadota; class Alphaproteobacteria; order Hyphomicrobiales; family Rhizobiaceae; genus Rhizobium; species Rhizobium sp. Root1204. The sequence goes on along the minus strand of NZ_LMCZ01000034.1, from coordinate 187,857 downwards.
CGGCAACATGAACAACTGGAGCAGCCTGTGGCGCATCGTAGACATCGAACTCGCGCAGGAGTTCGTCTTCGAGATCGAGAACCGGCTCAGGAAGCACAGATTCCCTATTTACCATCTCACGATGCCGCTCGAGTTCCTGCAGCTGTTGAACTGCAGGCCGATTGTCATAGCCGACGATGCGGGCGAGTTCTGCCAATGGATCATCGTCCGCCAAAACGTTGAAATCCGCAGCCCCGCTTCGTGCCAATTGTTTCTCTGCCATCCGCTCCACTCACAACTACTAGCCAGTCATTGCCAGTGCATTGTGGGTAAATGGTGACAATACTATCGCATCTCGTTTGGTGCAGCGGTACCTGTAATAGACAGGCCCGATTTCAACACCGAGGCGACAGCACGCACCAGCCCAAGTCTGGCAATGGTCAATTCTCCATTTTTATCGTTAACAAAACGTAATTCCGGAGACTCTTTACCTTTATTCCAGTGCGCGTGGAAGGCGCTGGCAAGATCATAGAGGTAAAATGCGATCCGATGAGGCTCCTGGGACAGTGCGGCTGCCTCGATAATACGCGGATATTCTGCCAGCTTGGCAACCAGTTGCAGCTCGTTCGAATCAGAGATGTTGCCTTTGATAGCGCCGGCGAGATCGGCGGCCGCGAAATCAACGTCCGGAAACGCCTCTGCCGCCTGACGGAAAACCGACATGCAGCGCGCGTGAGCATATTGCACGTAGAAGACCGGGTTATCCTTCGACTGTTCTGTGACCTTGGCAAAGTCGAAATCGAGCGGCTCTGAACTCTTGCGATAGATCATCATGAACCGCACCGAATCGCGGCCAACCTCTTCGACGACATCCCGCAGCGTGACGAAATCGCCCGACCGCTTCGACATTTTCACCGGCTCACCGTCGCGATAAAGCTTAACCAGCTGACAAAGCAACACGGTCAGCTTCGACGCGCCGCCGGACACCGCCCGCGCCACGGCTTCCAACCGCTTGACGTAGCCGCCGTGATCGGCACCGAGAACATAGATCATCTCGTTAAAGCCGCGATCGAACTTGTCCTTGAAATAGGCAACGTCGGCGGCGAAGTAAGTATAGGTCCCATCCGACTTGATCAGTGGCCGATCGATATCGTCGCCAACCTCGGTCGAGCGGAACAGCGTCTGCTCGCGATCTTCCCAGTCTTCCGGCAACTGCCCCTTCGGCGGCGGCAACGTGCCCTTGTAGACATGGCCCTTGAAGGTCAGATCGTTGATGGCGTTGCGAATGCGTGTTGCGCCGTCCGCATGCAGCGTGCGCTCGGAGAAGAACACGTCATGATGAACGTTGAGTGCTGCCAAATCCTCGCGGATCATCACCATCATTGCGGCGATGGTGCGCTCCTTGACGAGCGGCATCCATTTGTCTTCCGGCATGATCCGCAGGCTCGATCCGAACTCGGCAACCAGTGCCTCGCCGACCGGCACAAGATAATCGCCGGGATAGAGCCCTGCCGGGATTTCCCCGATCTTTTCGCCCAGAGCTTCGCGGTAGCGCAGGAAAGCCGAGCGGGCGAGCGTGTCGATCTGCGAGCCCGCGTCGTTGATGTAATATTCCTTGGTGACCTCATAGCCGGCGAACTCAAGCAAGTTGGCAAGCGTGTCGCCGACGACGGCGCCACGGCAATGGCCGACATGCATCGGGCCGGTGGGGTTGGCCGAGACATATTCGACATTGACCTTGCGGCCGGCCCCGACGGCACTCCTGCCATAGTCGGTGCCTTCGCCGATCATTGCGGTCAGCAGCTTCTGCCAGTACGCGATCGAAAGCTTGACGTTGATGAAGCCCGGGCCTGCGACGGAAACGTCAGCAACTTCCGGGTCTTCCTTGAGCTTGGCGACAATCTGGTCGGCCAGTGCACGCGGGTTGGTACCGAGCGGCTTGGCCAGTACCATCGCGGCGTTGGTCGCGACATCGCCATGGCTCGCATCACGCGGCGATTCCACGCTGATTCGGCTGAAATCAAGCTCTGATCGGTTTTCACGCACGATATCAAGCGCTTCCAGCACGTTTTTAATTCTTGATCCGAAGTCAGTGAAGAGATTCATGGCACCCATCCGCTCAGCTCCGCCCAAAGGCGCGAGACCGCGTTCCTATCGTTCACATCAACGGCAACCCGATATGCTCGATGCTGCCGCCAACCGGCGCGGTGACTACCGCAAATCAGGGGTATGGTCAAACAAACGCCTGTGCACGGAGATTGCATAGGTATCCGTCATCCCGGCCAGATAGTCGCCGACATGGCGCGCCTTGGCCGGTTCTGCCATGCCGGGGATCTGGTCAATCCAGTAGTGTTTCAGCATCTCGCGCGGATCGGCCATGAAGGCCTTGTAAAGATCGGTGACGATCAGGGCAGCATCCTTGCGCACCCGCATCACGTCCGGATGCCGGTAGATCCGCGTCATCAGCATCTTCTTGATCTGCTTGTCCGTCTCGGCCATGGCCTTTGAGAAGGTCGCAATCACCCTACCCGCGTTGCGCACATCAGGAGCACTCTGCGGCCGGATGTCTTTCAGATTATCCTGCGCAACGGTGATCACGTCCTCAACCATGGCGGTGATTTGCCGGCGCATGATTTCATGGGTGAAGCGGCTGGCTTCCAGCCCCGGGTAGCGATCGCCGACCTCACGCATCAACCCGGCGAGGAACGGTATTTCCTCCAGCATCTCGAACTTGAGATAGCCGGAGCGCAACCCGTCATCAATATCATGCGTGTTATAGGCGATATCGTCGGCAATCGCCGCCACCTGCGCTTCGAGGCTTGCAAAACTTGCCAGTTCCAGATCGTGCAGCGCGCAATAGTCGCGAATGGGCTGAGGCACCGGACCGCGCGTGCCCTCGCCGTTGGCAGCCACAAGTGGCCCATTGTGCTTGACCAGCCCTTCGAGGCTCTCCCATGTCAGATTGAGACCATCGAACTCGGCATAGCGGCGCTCGAGTTTGGTGACGATCCGCAGCGACTGGGCATTGTGATCGAAACCACCATAGGGCGCGAGCATCTCGTGCAACGCGTCTTCGCCGGTATGACCGAACGGCGTGTGTCCAAAATCGTGGACGAGCGCCACGCCCTCGGCCAGATCCTCGTCCAGTTTCAACGCCCGCGCCAGCGCCCGGGCGATCTGGGCAACTTCGATCGTGTGGGTCAGCCGGGTGCGATAATGATCGCCATCGGCGGCAATGAAGACCTGGGTCTTGTGCTTCAGACGGCGGAAGGCCGTGGTGTGAACGATGCGGTCGCGGTCGCGCTGGAAATCGGAACGCGTCGGGCTGCCTGTTTCGGGATAAAGCCTCCCGCGGCTGGCCCACGGATCCGAGGCGAAAATCGCGCGTTCACCGGCACCAAAACCAAGCGCATGTCTGTCCAATGTCATTTCCCGTTCAGCATCCCATTGACGCGGTATTAAAGCCTTCATACCTATAGTGGGCGCTGCAGGAAAGCACCGAGTGGACATCGCTTTTGGCGATGAACGAAATCAAGGGCTTGCCGCGCGAATTGATCCTTCCCGTCCGTCGGCACGACTTGGGCAACGGGTGACGTAAACAGCGAATCTCTCCGGTTCTTGACCCCGGCAGGAGGTAGATATGACAATAGAAACCGTAACTCTCTCGGACTCGGCGGCAAAACGCATTGCCGTGATCCTGAAATCGGATGCCGAGAAAAAGGCCATGCGCGTTTCCGTAGAAGGCGGCGGATGTTCGGGCTTTTCCTATAAGTTCGATCTGGTCGGCGATGCCGATGACGACGATCTCGTTCTGGAAAAAGGCGAGGCCAAAGTTCTGATCGACAGCCTGTCACTGGTTTATATGAGCGGGTCCGAAATCGATTTCGTCGATAATCTGCTCGGCCAGTCGTTTCAGATCAAGAATCCGAATGCCGTCGCAAGCTGCGGATGTGGCACAAGTTTCTCGGTCTGACAGCGGCCCTAAAGATAGGGCGATCCCAACCAGAATATCTTGTTGAGCAAGCGCGTCGTAAACGGCGTGGCGCGCAGATCAGCCAGTGTCACGGGCTGGGCGGTGCTCAACACGCCCTGTAGTCTGTGGCCTACGGCGCTGGCAAAGCCGGCGTCCAGCACCTCCAGATCGATCTCGAAATTGAGCCGCAGAGAGCGCGGATCGAGATTGGAAGAGCCGGCATAGGCCCAGCGATCGTCGACCGTCATCAGCTTGGAGTGATTGAACGCACCTGTGGCGCGCCAGATGCGGCACCCGCCCTTCAGTGTCTGGTCGAACTGCGCCGTCATCGCCCGATCCACCAGCACCAGGTTGTTGACGGCAGGCACGATGATATCGACCTCAACCCCACGCATCGCTGCCGTCACCAATGCGCTGATCAGCTCCCGGTCAGGCAGAAAATAGGGTGACATGATGCGGATGTTGCGTCTGGCGACGGAAAAGGCCCCCATCATCATCTTGTGGTTGGATTCGTTGGCGCGGTCCGGCCCGGAGGGCACGGCCCGCATCAGCATGGTGGGCTTCTGCTGAGAGGGCGCAACAGAGATTTTCCATGCCGGCCCATCCAGCGCCTCGCGGCTCGAGAACCGCCAGTCTTCGGATGCTACCTGAAAAAGATCGGCAACGACGGGACCAGTGACGCGAAAATGCGTGTCACGTGCCTGTCCTTCGCCGGCAAACTCGCCCGTAAAACCAGAGCGGATGTTCATGCCGCCGGTGAAGGCGACGGAGCCATCAACAATGAGAATCTTCCGGTGAGTGCGCAGGTTGGCATAGGGCAGCCGCAGCCCCATGATGATGTTGCCATTGAAAACCTTGGCGGTAACGCCGCCTTGCTGCAGGTAACCAACGATGCTTGGCACCGAATAGCGCGCTCCAACGGCATCGATGAGCACCCGTACAGCAACGCCGCGCCTGGCAGCGGCGATCAAGGCGTCGGCGAACCGCAACCCGATTGGATCGCGATCGAAAATATAGGTTTCGAGAAGCACAGAGCGCGTTGCACCGCCGATCTGCTCCAGCATCATCGCATAGGCAGCATCGCCGCCCTCCAGCATCGTGATGCCGTTTCCGCCACACATGCGATGCCGGCTGACACGATCCCCCAGCAACTTCATTGCACCGAATCGCTGCCCGAACCGCTCTGCGATGACCGTGCTGGAAACATCGAACTTGCCCATGGCATCCGGTCCGCGCTCGCGGAACAGTGATCGCTGCTGCCCGATCGACGAGCGGCGGATGCGATTGATGCCGGCAATCCCGTAGATCAGCGCTCCGACGATGGGCGACAACAGGATCACGCCAACCCAACCAAGGGCCGAGCGAACCTCGTCCTTGGTCATCGTCGCGTGAATGGCGGCAGGAACGCCAAGGATGATGGAAAGCGTCGCCAGAATATGCGGCCAGTAGGTTATCAGCAGATCGATCATGCGCAGAACTATAACGGGCCGGAACCAGGAAGCAATTCGGCCGCCATCCACACGTCTTTTACCCTCACCGGGTTTGTGAAAAACACGCGCAGCGGCTAAAAGCAGAACAGGCCTCTGCGCCGCCAGCCAAAAGGACGTCCATCGCATGAAAATCGTTACCTGGAACATCAATGGCGTTCGGGCCCGCATCGACGTTCTCGTGGCCTGGCTGAAAGAATCGCAGCCCGACATCGTCTGCCTTCAGGAAATCAAGACAATGGATGAGGGCTTTCCCCGCGCCGAGATCGAAGCGCTGGGCTACCATGTCGAGACGCATGGCCAAAAAGGCTTCAACGGCGTCGCCATCCTGTCGAAGCTGAAGCCGGACGAAATCAATCGCGGCCTGCCTGGCGATGCGGCCGATGAGCAGTCACGGTTCATCGAGGGTGTGTTTTCGGTCAAGGACGGGGCAATCCGTGTCTGCTCGCTCTATCTGCCCAACGGCAATCCGGTCGAAACAGAGAAATATCCTTACAAGCTATCCTGGATGGAGCGCCTGGCTGCCTTTGCGCAGAGCCGCCTTGCTCTGGAGGAGCCTTTGATTCTTGCCGGCGATTATAATGTCATTGCCGAGCCGCATGATTGCTGGGACGTTAAAGTCTGGCAGAACGACGCGCTATATCAGCCGCGCACCCGTCAGGCCTTCCGCCGGCTCGAAAACCTGGGCTTTGCCGACGCCGTCCGTTCAACGACGGATGCGGCGCCACTCTACACATTCTGGGATTATCAGGCCGGTTGCTGGCCGAAGAACTTTGGCATCCGCATTGATCACCTGATGCTGTCGCCGGAGGCGGCCGACCGGCTGATCTCGACGGATATCGAGAAGCACGTGCGCGCCTGGGAGAAGCCGTCCGATCACGTGCCGGTGGCAGCGCAGTTCAATTTTGCTGCTTGAATGAAGGAGCCCTACGGCTCAATCGCTATCGCTGTCGAGATGAATGCTATGCGCCATCGCGACGGCCTTGCGGCGGTCATCTTCTCCGGCGATCGAGAAGGCCTGCTCCTGCAGGGATTGCAGCCAGGGTCTTTCCTTCGGAGTACACTGGTCAAGCGCTGCGGTCATATAGGCCAGCCCACGCGCCGTTTGGCCTTCCTGGAAGATCACATTGCCAAATACGCCCATGGCACCGGCGTGACCGTTCTTGCGGGCACGGTTGAGCCATTTCTTCGCCTGCTGGACATTAACGCTGCCGCCGTCACCGGAAAGAAGCATTTTGGCAAGCTGAAACTGCGCCTCGGGAACACCGAAGGTGGAGGCGGCTTGAAAATAAAGTTGGCGAGCTTGACCGAGGTCGCTTTTGACAGGGCTGTCGGGAATGCCGCGGCGGTAGTACCCAGCCAATGAAATCAGTGCATTGACGAAATATCCAGTATCCTCGGAGCCGGGCTCAACCCCCTTCTCGGCGATCTCGTTATAGATCTTGAAGGCTTCCAGATCGTTTTCAGCAACGCCATCGCCATAGGCATACATGTTGGCGAGCGCCCAGCGCGAGCCCGTATGGCCCTTTTCGGCGGCGTATCGGTAGGCTTCAACCGCCTCGTCCTTGCGGCCATTCTTATAGGCGGAAAATCCAAACTTGAAGAGGGCGAAAGGGCCCGATTCCTTGGTGATGCCGGCATTCGGATCGAACGCATAAGCCATGCGATTCTCAGCGGTCAGCGTGAGCGCTACACTCAAAACAAGAAACGTCAACGACCGGTAACCGCGTATCAGCATGATAGTCTATTTCTTCCGTTCAAACCCAAGAGCCGGTTCACAAAAGGTCCCGATAAGCCTCTGTCGAAAGCGCCGCTCAAACCGGCATTTTTCAAACAGTAATCAGCGTTTCCGGCAAGAGTGCGGCCTGCCCCGGCCGCCTCATCCACCACACGCCCCTGCGACCATTCAAGCAGCTTGCGAAAGCTGCAGCAAAGCCACGTAACATCAGGGGAGGCATGGATTTTTTCGAAAATGCTATGACTCATCTTACCTCAAACGCCGCATGCTCAAAACTTACCGGCACGTTTGTCAAATCCATCGGTGCTCCCAGTTTGTGGCGGGAAATAGACACAATCGGCAGCCAGCAGGCCGTTGCAGACTATAGAAAGAATGTGTTGCTGAATCGTCACAAAGTGTGATGCCGGAAACATAGAAATTTCAACGAGCGCCATTGAATTTTTTGATCACGAAACTACGGCAAGCGGCCTGAGCCCGCCATTGGTCGCGTAGCAATACTCAACGCCTGCTGCAGGAGCCGCAAAATCAGAGCCACCCTTCCCTGACGGCCACAAACGCATGCAAAAAAAGCCCGATGCGAGCACCGGGCTTTTTTCTTGCACTGTCCTGGATGATCAGAACTTGACCTTCAGCGACGTGGAAATGGCGGTGACGATGTCGTTGCCGAAATCGTACGTCACTTCCTCACCAACCGAACTGCCACTTGTCAGAACGCCGACGGCGCCAGCGAGCCGCAGTTCAACATTTTCGGTCGGCGCATACGACACACCTGTTCCGAGCGTCCAGGTGTCGGTCTGGTTGCCGTAACCATGGCTCGTGCCGCGATCCCAGGTCAGGCTGGCCGCGCCGCTCCATTGATCGTTGAATTTATGGCCGACGCCACCCGTCACGGTCCAGCCGTCGCGGTAGAGAAGGGTGAGGCTCGACGGTAGATTGCGTGGATCGAGCGTGCTGTTCGGCGTGATTTGAATGACCTGCAGTTGACTCCAGTCTGTCCACTTGACCGATCCAAAGACAAGCCAGCCGGGCGCGATACCGGATTGAACCTTCAGCTCAAGGGAATCAGGCATGGACGCAAAGCTGGAGACATCGTACCGGGTGCCCGGAACAAAACCACCTGCGCCGTTGGGGAGGAGAACCTTGGTCAGGTCGATCGTTCCCCCTAGATTGTCGAGATCCACGGCACTGTTGTAGACGAGACTCGCACGAAACGCATATTCCGGAATTTCGTATGCAGCGCCAGCGCGCCACCCCCAACCGCTGCCATCCAGATCGAGACGGCCAACGCCGTCAAAACCCCCACCGAAGACTGGGGTCACAAGACGTTCCTTGAAGCCGCCGACTTCCTGGTAGAAGCCGCCACCGATGATCCGGAACTGACCTTTCCCCATATCCCACTTGTAGGAGCAGGTGGCAGCGTAGTTGTCGCTTTCAATCTTCGTTTCGATATTGTCATTGGCACCCATCCAGCTCGCGCCCGGCTTGGTATGCGCACCCCATGGCTGCGAATAATCGGCCATGCAATCGACGCTATCGCCAAAGCCGGCTTTGACGCCGATACGCGGCACCCAATAACCTTCAGTTTCGCCGATTCCATTGGTTTGGCCGGCTCCGCGGCCGTTCGAACCGATACCGTTTGCCGGATTAACATCTACCACATTGTCGAGTTCGCGCTGCGGATTGACGTAAGTTGCTGCAGCTTCTGCCGCATAGGTCGATGGATCAAACAGCAGATCGATGTTGTAGCCGCCCCGCTCCAGACCGCCGGCGCTAGCGGCCGTGCTGGTCAACAACACAGCAAGCGCCGCGGTGATCGTCGCCTTGATTTTGGTGTGAACCATCCGTTTTCTCCCCCTGAATACAGATCATTGGCCGACGTAACCGCCAACCTGTTGGAAAGAACTATCGACCGGGAACGGCGGATGGCAAATACCTAGATTTAGCAACGGGTCACGTCAGCGCACCAAAAATTTACGTAAGAAAACCGAATTTCGTATTAGAACGAGAAAAATGGGTAAATAATTTCACCAAAAAATCCAATTTCTGTAAAAATAGGAATAATATTCCATAAATATTGATAGCTGTAACCTCGACACAACAATGCCATTTTTTGGAAGATGTGCCGCGATGACAGTGAAATAAGTTGGCGTCAAAAGGTAGAGCTGCCGCATTTTTCCGTGTGAACGGCCATCGCGCCCAAAAAGAGAATCAAACAATATAAAAAAGGCGGCCAGAACCGCCTTTTTTTGTCATTTTTATACAAATTATGGCTGCAGAGGCATCCCGAATGGCATGCCTCTCGCAGTTGTATCGACATCAACCGGCGTCGGCGACCCTGGCCAATGCGACCGCGAGAGATGCCTTCTGGCCATCCAGTTCGGCCAGGCGTTCACGCTCCGCATCGACCACATCGGGACGGGCATTGGCAACGAACTTCTCGTTCGACAGTTTGCCGAGGATACGCTCGCGCTCCTGCTCGACCTTGCCGATCGCCTTTTCCAGCCGCAGCTTTTCAGCCGAAAGATCGATCAGGCTGCCAAGCGGCAGGCAGACCGTTGCCTCGCCAACCACGATCTGCGCGCTCCCCTTCGGCGCAGCCGCAGCCAAGTCGATCGCATCGACACGCGCCAGCCGGCGGATAGCGGCGGCATGACGCTCCAGACGTTCCTTAGTCAGCATGCTGGCTTCAACGACGACCAGAGGCGCGATTGCAGCTGGCGGGACGTTCATTTCCGAACGGACCGAACGGATGCCCGATACCAGATCGATCAGCCAGTTGATCTCACCGGCGGCGGCATCATCCGCGTAGGAGGCGGCCGGCCACTCGGCGTGGCAGAGCAGGCTGTCGCGTGTGGTACCCTCGCCCGCTGTCTGCGCCCAGAGCTCTTCCGTCATAAACGGCATGAAGGGATGCAGGAGCTTATAGGTCTCGTCGAGAATGTAGGCAACGCAAGCCCGCGATTCAGCTTTTGCAGCCTCGTCCTCGCCACCGAAGACAGGCTTCAGCAGTTCCAGATACCAGTCGCAGACCTGATTCCAGACAAACCGGTACAGGCTGCCGGCGGCCTCGTTGAAACGGTAGTTCTCGATCGCCTCGGTAACGTCGCGAATCGTGCGCGACAGTTCGGTAAGGATCCAGCGGTTGATCGTCAGCGAAGAGGTTTCAGGCACGAACTTCGGATCGTTGGCAACGCCGTTCATCCCGGCAAAGCGCGTCGCGTTCCAAAGCTTGGTACCGAAATTGCGATAGCCTGCGATGCGGGCCGGATCGAGCTTCACGTCACGTCCCTGCGCCGCCATGATCGCCAGCGTGAACCGCAACGAATCGGCGCCGTATTCGTCGATCAGGTCGAGCGGATCGATGACGTTGCCTTTGGACTTCGACATCTTGGCGCCGTTCTTGTCGCGCACCAGGGCGTGAACATAGACCGTATGGAACGGCTCGACAGGCGTACCGTCGCCATCCTTCATGAAGTGCAGGCCCATCATCATCATCCGGGCAACCCAGAAGAAGATGATGTCAAAGCCAGTCACCAGGACATCTGTCTGATAGTACTTGTCCAATTCCGGCGTCTTGTCTGGCCAGCCAAGCGTCGAAAACGGCCAGAGAGCCGACGAAAACCACGTGTCGAGCACGTCTTCGTCACGAACGAGAATTTCACCTGGCCGGAAATTCTCCAGCAGATCCTCGACATAGGCCTTCATCGGGCCTTCATGCGACAGATAGTGCTGGATCGCGGCGTGCAGCGCCTCCTCTTCCGTCTTCTCAACAAAGACCTGGCCATCCGGTCCATACCAAGCCGGAATCTGGTGACCCCACCACAATTGCCGGGAAACGCACCAGGGCTGGATGTTTTCCATCCATTCGAAATAGGTCTTTTCCCAGTTCTTCGGAACGAAGTTGGTCCGGCCCTCGCGAACGGACGCCATCGCCGGCTTGGCGAGCGTCTTGGCGTCGACATACCACTGTTCCGTCAATCGCGGTTCGATCGGAACACCGCCGCGGTCACCATGCGGAACGGTGTGCTTGTGGGGTTCGATCTTGTCGAGCAGACCACGCTCCTCGAACATCGTCACGATCGCCTTGCGCGCAGCAAACCGCTCGACGCCATCAAGCGCCGAGACCAGGGCTTCCAGTTCATCGGACGCCGGCAGGCCTTCCAGGAATTCCTCGTTTCCAGCAAGCGTGATGTGGCCATCAATCGTCAGGATGTTGACCTGACGCAGATGGCGGCGCTTGCCGACCTCAAAGTCGTTGAAGTCATGGGCAGGCGTCATCTTGACGGCGCCGGTACCAGCCGTCGGGTCTGGATACTCGTCGGCGACGATCGGGATGAGGCGGCCAACCAGCGGCAACACGACATGCTTGCCGACGATGGCCTTGTAGCGTTCGTCATCCGGATGAACAGCAATGCCGGTGTCGCCCAGCATGGTTTCCGGCCGCGTGGTGGCGACGACCAGATAGTCGCGCGTCTCCCATTCCGTCGCATTGCCGTCAGCGTCAAAAGCGATCGGATGCTGGTAGGTAACCCCCTCTTCCAGCGGATAGCGCAAATGCCAGAGGCTGCCTGTCATCTCAATCTGCTCGACCTCCAGATCAGAGATCGCAGTCAGGAGCTTCGGGTCCCAGTTGACCAGACGCTTGTCCTTGTAGATCAGGCCCTCTTTGTAGAGCGAAACGAAGACTTCGAGTACAGCCTTCGACAGGCCCTCATCCATGGTGAAGCGCTCACGGGACCAGTCGCAGGAGGCGCCGAGACGTTTCAGCTGATTGAAGATCAGCCCGCCGGATTCAGCTTTCCATTCCCAGACCTTGTCGATGAAGGCGTCGCGGCCCATTTCGCGGCGATGCTGCTGGCGCTCCATCAACTTGCGCTCGACAACCATCTGCGTGGCGATGCCGGCATGGTCCATGCCCGGCTGCCAGAGCACATCCTTGCCGCGCATGCGCTCGAAGCGGATCATGATGTCCTGCAACGTATTGTTCAGTGCATGGCCCATATGGAGCGAACCCGTCACGTTCGGTGGCGGGATGACCACGCAGAAGCTGTCGGCGCCCGATTTTGCCCCTGCACCTGCACGGAAGGCGTCCTCGTCATCCCAAATCTTGGCGATACGCGGTTCGACAGCGGCGGAATCATAGGTTTTTTCAAGCATTTTGGAGCCAAACTTGCTGATTGATATCGATGGTTTGTAAATCGGAACGGGGCATTGCTGTCAACAATAACAGCAAAAAAGCCGCCAGTGTGATTGCTGGCGGCTTTGAAAGAAAGAAATGCGTGGTCTAGCGCCTCGGGCCCCGCGCAACACGCTCGATTTCCTCCCGCACCAGCCGCTCGACCAGCGTTGGCAGATTGTCATCCAGCCATTCCTGCAGCATCGGACGCAGCATATCTTCGGCAATCTCGTCAAAGGAACGCCGCGCGCCACTATCAACGGCCAGCGCCAGATCGCCAAAAGAACGCGCGACCTGTTCGCCGACGGCAGGCGAAACAATCGCGGCCACGTCTTTTTCCGTCACGATGGACAATGGCTGGCGCTGTTCAGGCGCCAGTTCGAGAGGAGCAGCGGCAGGCTCGACCACTTGAGGAGCAACAACCGGCGGAACAAGGGAAATCGCTGCAGCCATTGCTGCGTCCTGCTTGATCTCTGTATTCAAAGGTAAGGGCGATGGCGCCATACGCGATGTGACTGTCGGGTTATCGGATTTGGTGCGGGTGGCGGCAGGCTGATTTTCCGGATCGCGCAACGGCGCCGAATGCCGTTCGGACGCAGCACGAACACGCGCAGCAACATCGGCAAGAGACATCGGCGGCGGCGATACGGCAGGTTTTACGCTGACACTCTCCGTATCTCGCAACTGCGGTTCCCGCACCGGCGGCTCCACAGCTATGAAATTCTTCTGTTCTTCGGCTTCGAATTCCTTTGCAAGAACCTCATCGTCGATCGTCAGGTGAATGTCTTCACCAGCATCGTCCTCGTCATAGCCGCGAAACGCATTGTCAGAAGCAGGACCGAGATCATTGGCGGGAAAGCCGGGAATGCCGGGCTCGTTGCTTTCGATGATCTTTCGAATGGAAGCCAGAATTTCGTCCATCGAAGGTTCACGCGCTACATTGGGCTGTGCCATCATTATCCCCGTTTCTGCGGTCGCGCTCGATCGGAACATTACCGCCAGTCATTGGCGCGGACTGTATGCGAGTTCGGCGCCGAACAAAACGTTGCGAATCATCTACTGGGAATCTTGCACAGATTTGTTGGCGGCGTCACCTACCCCCAATCCCACGGCAGAAGCGCTCGCGGGGGGTACCAGGCAACACGCGATAAAATAGGGATGAGCGCTGGCGGTCAGCGGCCGTCGACGGTCCGCAATCCGAACCATTTGTCCTTGACGGCCTCATAGTGTTCCTCGGCACGGTATTCGACCACCTGCAGGCCCTGGCTCTGGATTGTCAGCCGCCCCATAGCCGCGAGCAACGAGTAGCTGGCAACGACGGCGTTGCGTTGCGATGCCACGAGGCTTTCTTCAGCGACCAATACGCTCTGCTGGGCATCAAGTACGTCGAGCGTCGTGCGCTGACCAACCTTGCGCTCCTCGATGACGCCCGCCAATGCCTGGTTTGCGGCGCTCACCTGGGATTTGTTGGCCACTGTTGTCGCAAGCGCCGCTTCAAACTGGGCATGCGCCGTGATGATGGTCTGCTGAACTTCGGCACGAGCGGTATCGACCATGATGCGTTGCTGCCCAAGACGTTCCTTGGCCTGGCGAATCTGGCCATATTCGGCGCCACCCTGATAAAGTGGAACTTCAAGCCGGGCGGTAATGGAGGCGTTCGCAGTGTCGCTGTTGCGGTCGCGGTCGGTGGTGTTGCGCGACGCTGAGCCTTGGATCACGACGCCCGGTAGCATCGTTCCCTCTGCTGATTTGACCCTGAAACCGGCAGAATCGACATTGTACTGCGCAGCGGCGATCGTCGGATGATCGCGCAAACCGGCCGCAACAGCCTGATCCAGGCTTTTCGGCAGTGCTTTGGATGCAGGCGCTGGCTGCTTGATGCCCTTTGGGGCATCGCCGACGATCTGGACATAGACGGCCTCGCTCTGCTTCAGTTGCGAAACGGCATTGACGAGAATTGCCTGGGCTCCCGCCAGTTCCGCCTCGGCCTGACTGACGTCGGTACGCGTCCCCTCGCCGACATCCAGACGCGACTTCGCGGCGCTCAACTGTTCCTTGAGAAAGGCAAGGTTCCGCTTGCGGATCGATACGACGCGCTGATCACGGGCGATATTGGCATAGGATTGCGCTGCCGCCAGAAGGATGGAGATTTCATTCGCCTTCAGCGTCTCACGGCTTGAAAATACGTTCGCCTCGGCAGCCCTGACATTATTCAGGGTCTGAAAGCCGTCGAAAATTTGTTGAGTGATGGTGATACCGGCAGATCCGGTGGTGTAATCTTCGGCGAGCATCGGCGTACCTCGCCGAAACAGGCTCTCCGTGCCCAACCGTGTCGCTGAACCGGTAACGGTAGCCGAAATCTGCGGCCGGTAGCCGGACTTGGCGATCGGCACACCTTCGTCGGTAGCACGAAGCCCGGCGCGCGCCGCATTCAGTTCCGGATTATTCTGGTAAGCCTTTGCCATCGCATCGGAAATAGTTTCAGCGAAGACAGCATGCGGCATAAGCCACAAGGCGGATGAAAGGGCGGCCGCCGCAGCTGTTTTACGAAGAAACGACACTAAACTCACTCCAAAACAAAGGCCGGTAGGGCGCGCAAATTGCGAAAACGTGGCGCTCCGGCGCCGCCGGATGTGATTGTCACGTCTTGTCCCGTTCCGATATCGAGGAAAAATGGTCAAAATGTCGCCGCGTGCGAATACCTACATATTATTTTAAGCTAATATTCAATCGCGTGAATGCCGCTCTGCCAGATTACAGTTCGGCCATTCACGCGCCAACAAGCGGGCGCCTAATCGTCGAATGAGACGTATTAAAATACAAATTCGCGCGCCAGGCGGAAGCCCGGTAGCGGCTTGACGGCGGTATTGAACGCCAGGCGCTCCGATGTCCTGCCGTTTTCACGTAGGAAAAGCTGGGCTCTCGATGCATTGCCAAGTCCAACCACGGCAACAAGGCGGCCACCGTCGTTCAACTGGGACAACAGCGAATCCGGCACCGTCTCGACAGCGCCGTGAACAAAGATCACGTCATACGGTGCGCCTGCGGCATGGCCCTTTTCAAGATCCCCAGTAATGACCGAGACATTCGCGTGCCCAAGGCGGCCCAATGTTGCGGTTGCCTCCGCCGCAAGAGCGGCATCGCTTTCAAGTGCTACGACCGAGGCCGCAAGCTCCGACAGAATTGCCGAGGCGTAGCCGGTGCCGCAGCCAATCTCCAGAACCTTGTCATCCTTGGAAATTGCCGCCAGCTGAAGAAGCTTTGCCAGAGGCGACGGTTCCATCAGGTAACGCCGCTCGCCTTCAGCACTTGCAGCCAGTTCAATATCGCTGTCGATATAGGCAAGAGGCTTCAGTGCGGCAGGCACGAATTCTTCCCTCGGGACCGATAGGAATGCCGCGAGAACGGCGTGCGACGTCACATCCGTCGTGCGGATCTGGTTGTCGACCATCTTGATGCGTGCTGCTTCGAAATTCATCTTGCCTGCCTTCGTAAATCCGGATCGTCTTCCGGCGTGTGCGCGCTTTTGGCTTGCGCAGATAAAACAAACCGGTGGCGCTTCAGCCGGCCGGGCATGGCCAAGCTCATAAATCCGCGCATCTGCCGTTTCAAGCTATGGAATGCAGTTCTTGCAAAAAAGCAAGCTTCACAAAAGCCGGTCAACATATTCTACCCTTTCCGGAAGCAGGAAATCCGGGCAAATTTGCATTACCGCATATACAGCGAATCACCGGGACTGGAGATTTTGAAAGTGGCAGTACGTCTCAAACAGCCAAACAGCTCAACTTTCCGGCTCCTCCTTCTATCGTCGGGTTTGCTTCTTTCCCTCTCAAGCTTGAACAACGCGATTGCAGCCGAACAGATTTTCGACGAACTGCGGTTCGGCACCAGCGCATCCATCAGCGGCAGCAATTCACACGAGTCGGGCATCGTTCCATCGGCCACCCTCTTCTTCGATCCCCTGTCGAGCGGCACGGCGGCAACGTGGCAGCAAACCATTCTGGAACCACGGATTTATCTGGGTGCTTCGGTGGGCACGGGTGACGGGGTGGATCAGATTTTCGGCGGCTTCAGCTGGACCGCCGATATCACAAGCCGCCTCTTCGTTGAACTTGGGCTTGGCGGAACCGTTCACAACGGTAAACTGGATGGCGGCGGCGGCAAGGGACCGGACCTCGGTTGCCGCCTGCTGTTTCGCGAACAGATCGCACTCGGTTATCGCGTAACGGACAATTGGCAGATGCTTGCGACAGCCGACCATTCGTCGCACGCCAATCTCTGCGATGGGCCGAACGACGGTCTCAGCCACGCCGGCCTTGCCATCGGCTACAAGTTCTAAGCGGACTGCCAGCGTCAGCCGGCAGGCGCTGCTTCCAGACCGACCAATCCGATTTTGGTATAACCGGCCCGTTGAATGAGGTTCATGACTGTCATCAGCTCGCCGTAGTCGACGGCCTTATCGGCACGCAGAAGAATGCGTGTCTCCATGTTGCCCTCGGTCATGCCGTTGAGTTCGGCAACAAAACCGTCACGACCGACCTCATTGTTCCCAAGGGCCAGCGAGAGGTCCGCCTTGAGGGTCACGAAGACCGGCTTGTCTTCACGCTTTACCGGCGCTGCCGCCGATTGCGGCAGATCGACCTTCATGTCGACAGTGGCAAGCGGTGCCGCCACCATGAAGATGATCAGGAGAACGAGCATGACGTCGATGAAGGGCGTGACGTTGATTTCGCTGTTTTCTTCGAGGTCACCGCCACCTTCGCTGATTTTGCTGGCCATGATCTTATCCGATCCGCGCTATGGCGGCCTCCGAATGCACATGGCTTTCGGGCTTGCGCGGCGCCAAGCGGCGTGCCTGCCGGAAATCGAGATCGCGGCTGACGAGGCGTTCAACCGCAGCCGAAGCATCGGCCAGGATCAGGCGGTAGCCGCCGATCGAGCGGGCGAAATAATTGTAGATCATGACGGCGGGAATAGCTGCAACCAGACCGATAGCCGTTGCCAGCAGCGCTTCAGCGATGCCCGGCGCGACGATCGCAAGGTTTGTCGTCTGCGCCTTGCTGATGCCGATGAACGAATTCATGATGCCCCAGACAGTCCCGAAAAGACCGACGAACGGCGAGATCGAGCCGATCGTCGCGAGAATACCGGTACCGCTGGCAATCCGCTTGCCGGCACCCGCCTCGATACGGGAGAGCTGCGATGCCACGCGCTCCTTGACCCCTTGCGTCGAGACAATGTCGAGTACCGCCTCTGATTTCGACAGTTCGTCATTGGCGGCCGAGATCATCTCCGCAGCCGGCCCTTTTTTCACCGTCAGCGCCTCACGCATGTCCCGCAGCACAACGGCATCGGACAAGGCCCTTACTGCGCGCCGTGCATTCCGCTTGGCGGCAGCAAGTTCGAAGGACTTGACGAGCAGAATGGCCCAGGTTGCGACCGATGCCAGAGCCAATGCCGTCATGACAGCTTTGACGACCATGTCGGCGGCCATAAACATGCCGAACGGCGACAGATCGTGCGGCAACACCGGGTTTGGCAACGTTGCCTGCGCGTCAACGGCTGCGGCGTCATTGGCTGGAGCCGACTGCTCGTTCACCGGCGCTGCGGGGGTTCCTTCATTCGTGGGCGTAACCGGCGCTGCGTCAGCTTGCGGCGTCACCTGAGCCGGCTGCTGTGTTTCATTGACGGCCGCAGCCGGGGTTTCCTGCGCGCGAAGCGCTCCGGCATTCGAGAACGCCAGCAGCACGGCCGCCAGCATCATCCATTTCGGCATTGCACGGTTCGGCATGACCTATCCTACCTCGTCATCGCCCGCCAATCCTTGGGAGGATAAGACGGCGGGAACACGTAAACACATCATTTGACGCCCGGCGCCGAACGCGCCTGCATCAATCGCGGCTTCATATGACATACTATGGCGGAAAGACAAGTATTTGTGGAGTGCTTTAATCAAGAATAAATGATCATTCGAGAATTCCACTTTTCTCGCGCATGCCGGACGGATTTGAACAGGTCAGTCATTCATCCCCCGCGCATCGAACAGGCCGGTGCGCCAATCATAGGTCCGGTGTTGCGCCCAGGGACGTTGCAATTGTTCCTGCGCAAAAACGACCCGCATCCCGGCATGGCCGGCCACGCCGTCCACTGTGCGGTTCTCGACGCCATAAATCTCGACTGCGCCGGTGCGGCGCAAACTCTGGCCGCTGAGCAACACCGCACCCGACCGGCAGTTACGAAAACGCAGCATGACCGGCGTCACAATGATATCGGCCTCTTCGCAGGCGACACCGATGAAACGCGCATCATCGACAGTGACGATGCGCCAACCGTGCTGCGCCGTTGCCGCGCACCATTGCGTTGGGGCGCAAGCGAAACGGTCAGGCGCTGCCTCAGCCAAAAGCCTGCGGATGACAATACGCGCCGCGTCCTTATCGATGGGCGGCTTTGATTTTCGTGCCTCCGGGGCTTCTTCGACGTCTGATCCTGCTTCAACGGCATCCCTGATCACCAGTTCAGGCCGTTGCTGTGGCTTTTGATGCTCCTGCAGGCGTAAAGCGCGCTGCCACTGGGAAAACACGAAATCGGGCGGCTTTGCCCTGTTGCTCGCAGCCTCCGCCTCCTTGATCATGGCAACCAGACGGCCATCCTCGGCGACCACCATATCCGGTCGCGCAACAGCGCTCATCGATGCCGCCATGAGGCCGGCTGCGATGACAACGAGACCAGAAGCCGCCAGCCATGTCCGGAACAGGCAGGCCAGGACACCACCGGCGGCGATCAGCGTGAAGGCGTGATCAGGAATGCGGCCCGTTGTCACTTCCCCGTCCCATGAGGAGACCATGCGCGCGATGGAGATCATCCAGTCGAGCCCCTGCCCCATGACCAGCAACGGGTAACGGTCGAGACCAAGGGGCATCAACAGCATGGCCAACAGACCGAAGGGCATGACGAAAATACTGATGATCGGCATGGCCAGAATGTTGCCGATCAAACCATAGGTGGCCAGCCGGTGGAAATGGCCGGCGGAGTAAATCATCGTCGACAGGCCGCCGATCAGCGAACTGAGCAGCAGACCGGCAAAGAAACCGCCAGCGGCCTTCAAAGGACCAATCGCGCGGCTTGTTGGAAGAATATCGCGGCTAGGCCGGTCCCGCCAATGCGCATAGCCCGCGACCAGAGCCAGCGTTGCAGCAAAGGACATCTGAAAACCCGGCCCCGTCACGGCAGACGGTGTGACGATCAGGATAATCAAAGCCGACAAAGCCACATTGCGCAGGCTGATCGACGGCCGGTCGAAGAAAACGGCAATAAGCATGATGGAGATCATGATCCAGGACCGGACCGCCGAAACGGCGCCTCCCGAGATCAGGATGTATGCGAATACCATAATGAGTGCGCCGGCAGCGGCGAATTTCTTGATCGGAAAACGGTGTGCCAGCCCAGGAACAAGGCTGAGCAGCGTGCGTGCACCGACCAGGAAGGTTCCGGCGGCCAGAACCATGTTCAGGCCGGAGATCGCCAGCACATGCGCAAGCCCTGCCTCGCGCAGCGCCTCGATCGTCGGCCGGCCGATAGCGCGTTCTTCGGCGGTAACCAACGCGGCCGCTATGGCCCCGGCGTCGCCTCCGATGGTGCCGCGAATACGCGCGCCAATCGCCTCGCGCCAGCGGGCGATTGTTTCCCCCATTTCAGCACGCCAAGCGGCAACCCTGCTTCTGGCTACGTCTTCCACGGCTGATACCGCCTGCGGTTTTCCGTAGAAATAGCCGACAGCACCGATACCCCTGAAATAGCTGTCGAAGGCAAAATCATTGAGACCGGGAAGCGCGGCCCCTGATGGCGGCGATAACCGCGCCCTGCCCTCGATACCCTCACCAATCCCCACAGGCGTTTCGCGGCTGCGGGATAACAGCGTGACCTTGGCTGGCGGGCGCTTCAATTCCGGCTCCGAGGTCCGGCTGACTGCGACAGTATATCGCCAGTAGCCCCGATCCGTGGTTTCCCGCGCTGTGACGGTGCCAATAACCCGTGTGGTGACTGGTGTGTCAAGCACCACCGTATCAAGGCGCGCCGTCTCCAACGCAGCAAGCCCCATGCCTGCAGTCGATAAAGCGACAATCAGCATGCCCGTGGGCAATAGGCCTGAACGGTACCGAAGTGCGAAAGCCGCCATGCCGAAAACGCAGATCAGCAGTGCAAGTTTGAGATGGCCCGGCGTATAAGGGAGCCAAAACCAGACAAGCGCGCCTAGCCCCAGAAAGACCGGAACAAACAAAAAGGAATGCCCGAAGGCCTGTTCCTCTGCCACAGCCTTTTGGAAAGCGGCATACCAGCGGATGGTTCGTAGCCGCTTGAATGCCGCTGAGCGGCCCGTAAGGTAACCTGACCAAGCCCGGTTTTCCAGTTCTTTCCCCACAGCGACGGGGATATGCGGAGCACTCGCAAGGACGCGGTTAAACGCATCGTCAGACCGCGCGCGTGACGCCACTCCTGGCTGCTGCCCCTCTTTCATGGATGTTGTTCCAACCGTCCACGCCCGGCTGCATTCTGCAACCTGAAAGAACGGAATGCAACCGACGAGATTGATGCACAAAAAAGATGCAAAACCATTCTGCACCTGGAAGCTTGGTCAGTTTGCGGACAATTATGTCATTGGACATATGGCTCGAACGTGTAATTATTGCGTCGCCATATGCCTATTTTTGCATCGCACAATTTGCCTTTCGTTCAACTTGGCAGCCGTGATTAAATCGGATAGCACATGGTCGGCGTTAATATCTGCGGCATAATTGTGTGCCAATTTGCTGCAAACGGAGGATCCCCCATGACAGGAAAAAGCGCAGTCGTAACCGTGGACAACAAAACGGTGGAATTGCCGGTACGATCAGGGTCGATCGGTCCGGATGTGGTCGATATCGGTACGCTCTACAAGCAGACCGGCCAGTTCACCTACGATCCCGGCTTCACATCGACCGCATCATGCGAATCCAAGATCACCTATATCGATGGCGATCAGGGTATCCTCTTGCATCGCGGTTATCCGATTGAACAGCTCGCAGAGCACGGCGACTTTCTTGAAGTCTGCTACCTGCTGCTCTACGGCGAACTGCCGACGGCAGCGCAGAAAAAGGACTTCGACTATCGCGTCACGCACCACACGATGGTGCACGAGCAGATGTCGCGCTTCTTCACCGGTTTCCGCCGTGATGCCCACCCGATGGCTGTTATGTGCGGCTGTGTCGGCGCACTGTCGGCCTTCTATCACGACTCGACCGACATCACCGATCCGCACCAGCGCATGGTTGCAAGCCTGCGCATGATCGCCAAGATGCCGACGCTCGCAGCCATGGCCTACAAATACCATATCGGCCAGCCCTTCGTTTATCCGAAGAATGACCTCGATTACGCATCGAACTTCCTGCGCATGTGCTTTGCCGTTCCTTGCGAGGAATATACGGTCAATCCGGTGCTTTCGCGCGCCATGGACCGCATCTTCATCCTGCATGCAGATCATGAGCAGAACGCCTCGACCTCGACCGTTCGCCTCGCCGGCTCGTCGGGTGCCAACCCGTTCGCCTGTATCGCTGCGGGCATTGCCTGCCTTTGGGGTCCGGCTCACGGCGGCGCCAACGAAGCAGCCCTCAACATGCTGTCGGAAATCGGCTCGGTCGATCGCATTCCGGAATTCGTCGCCCGCGCCAAGGACAAGAACGATCCGTTCCGCCTGATGGGCTTTGGCCACCGCGTTTACAAGAACTACGACCCGCGCGCCAAGATCATGCAGAAGACGACGCATGAAGTGCTGGCCGAACTCGGCCACAAGGACGATCCGCTGCTCGAAGTCGCGATGGAACTGGAGCGCATCGCGCTGACCGACAGCTACTTCATCGAGAAGAAGCTCTATCCGAACATCGACTTCTATTCCGGCATCACGCTGAAGGCGCTCGGCTTCCCCACGACCATGTTCACAGTGCTCTTCGCACTCGCCCGTACGGTCGGCTGGATCGCACAGTGGAATGAAATGATCGAGGATCCGGAACAGCGCATCGGCCGTCCGCGCCAGCTCTACATCGGCGAACCGGAACGCGATTACGTCCCGGTTTCCAAGCGCTAAGCTGCGGAAATAACGATTGAAAAAGCCCGGTCAGAAATGACCGGGCTTTTTTGCATTGAGAACATCGAGAACGACACCAGCGGCTGCCTCGCCAGGCGGTTGCTCTGTCGCCATGCGTTGCCAGACGGTGTTGTATCCCGCGAGCATGGCTTGGCGTTCCGGCGTGTCGCCTGTCAGGCGCTCCATCCAACGCGAAAGCGCACCGGCCCGAATGGCTTCGTTCAAATATTCCGGCACGATGGGGTAATCTGCCACCAGATTGGGAATGGCCGCCGTCCAGATCTTGATGCGCTTGTGCATCAGGCGAATGATCCAGTCGGCCTTGTAGGTCGATACGACCGGGATCCCGGCCAGCGCAAGCTCCAGGATCACCGTACCCGAAGCTGCAACCGCAGCATCGGCTTCAGCGAAAGCCTGCCATTTGGCGGCGGCTCCGACCGTGATGTCCGGCTGGACCGGCCAGGACGCCGTTATCTGGCGCACGAGGCTTTCTTGGCGCGGAACTGTGGGGAGCAGGAACCGCATATCTGGATGCCGGGTGCGCAATTCCTCGGCTGTCTCGCCAAACGCCGGCAGGAGGCGGCTGATTTCGCTGCCCCGAGACCCCGGCAGAAGCAGGCATGTCTTTGCCTCCGGGCTGCCACGCTTCTCCGCCTGCCGCGTCCGCACGGCAAGCACATTGACGTCGCTAGCCAGCCGGTGTCCGACATAGGTCGTCGGCGGTCCGCCAAGGCGCTGCATGACGTCTGGTTCGAATGGCAGCACCGCCAGCACGTGATCGACATAGGGCCGCATGTTGACAGCCCGCTCCGGCTTCCACGCCCAGACACTTGGGCAAACATAATTGACAATAGGCAGACCGGGCATGGATTTGCGAACGATCCGCGCGACACGATGCGTAAAATCCGGGCTATCGATGATGACGAGAATATCGGGTTTGGCGGCAATGATCGCCCTGGCCGTCTGGCGAATCCGCAGGATCAGTTTCGGCAGCCGGGCGAGAACCTGGGAAATCCCCATGATCGACAGCTCGGAATAGTCGAACAGCGACCTTAATCCCTCTGCCTCAAGTCCCTCACCACCAACGCCCACCAGGGAGAGCTCGCCCTTCACCAGCGGCCGCAGCGCCTTGACGAGATCAGCGCCAAGCAGATCGCCGGACACTTCTCCAGCAATAACCGCAAGTTTGAGCTTGTTTTCGCTCATTGCCCACCTCGCAAGAGGGCGCGGTCCACACCAGTGACGAAAAGGCCGGTTTCATTGGCAAGCGCAATCATTTCTTCCCGATCAAGGACCAGCGCCCGGCCCGCTTCGACGGCAATACCAGCGAGTCCGGCGGCCTGTGCGCCCTTGATTGTCGATGGCCCGACAGAGGGAAGGTCGGCGCGCAAATCCTGCTGCGGCTTGCAAAGCTTGACCAGCACACCACGGCGGCGGCTGGAAATGCGTCCGTCGGCTTTCAACCGCGCCACCCGTTCCAGCATCGCGTCTGTGCCCTCCGGCCCCTCAAGCGCCACGACGCGCCCGCCAACGGCAACAGCGCCCTGCCCGACGTCGAGATGGCCGAGCGCGATGGCTGCGGCTTCCGCAATCTCGATATCCACCTGATCCTCGACACCTGGCGCGCGGGCGCTCAACGTGCCGACTTCGGCCAGAAGTTCCGGCACAATCTCCTGCACGCCGATAACCCGGGCGCCATTGGTCTCGATCAGTTCGATCGCCATTTTCAAAACGGCATCGTCGCCACCGGATAAAAGCGTGCGCAGAACACTCGGTATTTTCACGAGGCTTTTCAGCGTCGGCTTGATATCGCGCCAATCCGGCCGGCGGTGCACAGCGCCCGACATGACCACACGGCCAATGCCGGCATCGCGAAAGGTGCCGCTGATAGCCTTGAAATTGCCGATCCCGAGCGTCGTGTGATCGAAGGACGACCAGTCCCGGTCCGACTCGTTGGCAAGTGCGATGATGAAAGGGTTTTCGCCGTGGGTCCGTGCGGCTTCAGCGACATGCAGCGGCAGCAAGCCGCTACCGGCGATGATTGCCAGCCGGTCTTTGATCTCTGGCCGGCTGTGCATGCTCATTTGCCTCAGCCCTTGCTGCCCCGTGTCGGAGACGACAGCGCCCGATCGCTCTCGGCTGCAATAAAATCGAGAATCTCAAGCGCCGGCGGGCAATCCGCATAGTCAGCGCGAATTGCAGCCGCATTGGCGCGAATCGATTCCGGGCCTTCGAAAATCTGCTTGTAGGCACGGCGCACGGCGTGAATGACCGGCTTCTCGATGCCGGAACGGCTCATACCGACAACATTCAGACCGCCAAGCAGGCCGGGATTGCCATTGAGCATGCCATAAGGAATGACATCGTAGGCAACGGCCGAAAGCCCGCCGATGAAGGCATGGCGGCCGATACGGGTAAACTGATGCACCGCCGAGCCGCCGCCGAGAATGGCGCGGTCACCGACAGTGACGTGCCCGGCGAGCATGACATTGTTGGACAGGATGATGTTGTTGCCGAGACGGCAATCGTGGGCAACGTGAGAATAGGCAAGGAACAGATTGTTGTCGCCAACGATGGTGGCGCCGCCATATTCGACGGTGCCGGTGTTCATTGTCACGCCTTCGCGAATGGTGCAATTCTCACCAATCAGCAATGTCGTATCGACGGCGCTGTGATGCACGCTCTGCGAATCGCCGCCGATCACCGCCGACGGGAAAATCTTAGAACCTTTGCCGACCGTCGTGCGCCCGAGAACGACGACGTGGCTGATCAGTTCGACATTCTCTGCGAGCGTCACCTTCGGGCCAACGTGACAGAACGGTCCGACAACAACATTGTCACCGATCACCGCTCCGTCTTCGATGACCGAGAGCGGATGAATCTTCGCAGTGGAGGCAATCATGTTCAGGCGTCTTCCTTGCTGATAATCATCGCGCCGATATCAGCTTCTGCGACAAGTTGCCCGTCAACTTTTGCATCACAATGAAATTTCCAGATATTGCCGCGCTGCTTCTGCTTGACGACATGGAACTCGACGCGGTCCCCCGGAATGACCGGCTTGCGGAAACGCGCGTTGTCGATGGTCATGAAATAGACGAGGTTGCTGCCCTCGCCATTCTTGCGTGCGCAGATCGCGCCGGCAGTTTGCGCCATACCTTCGATCAGCAGAACGCCCGGCATGATCGGCTGCTCCGGAAAATGCCCGGTAAAGTGCGGCTCGTTTGCGGTGACGTTCTTGATGCCGATCGCCGAATTGTCGCCATCAATCTCGATGATCTTGTCGACCAGCAGGAACGGATAACGGTGCGGAAGAAGCTTCAAGATTTCCTTGATGTCAGCCGTACCAAGAACGGTGGTTGCAGCTTCACTCATCTTTGCCTCCTGATTTTTTTTGCCTGTTGTGCGCCCGTGCCGTTATCTCTGCAATTTCACGCAGGAAATCACGCATCGGACGCGCTGGAATGCCACCATAGCGCTCTCCGGCCGGGACATCCGATGCGACACCGCTCATGGCGCCGATCTGAGCCCTGTCACCGATGGTGATATGTCCATTGATCGCGGCAGCGCCGCCGATCAAAACGCCGTCGCCAATGCGCGTGCTGCCAGCAATACCGACCTGTGCGGCGATGCCGCAATGACGGCCAACGCGAACATTGTGGCCGAGCTGGACGAGATTATCGATCTTGGTGCCCTCGCCGACCACCGTATCGTCCATCGCGCCACGGTCGATCGTCGTATTGGCGCCAATCTCAACCCTGTCTTGCAGGATGACGCGGCCAATCTGGACGATTTTGATCATGCCCCCCTTTGGTCCCGGCGCGTTGCCGAAACCGTCCTGGCCGATCCGGGCGCCGGGATGAATGATAACCTCGTTGCCGACAAGCGAATACATCACGCTTGCCCCAGCCGAAATCGTGCAGTCCCGGCCGATACGGACGCCTGGTCCGATAACGGCGCCGGCAGCGATCCGCGTGCCTGTGCCGATATGCGCACCAGCGCCAACGACGGCGGTCGCCTCGATATCGACATTGTCTTCGATCTGCGCAGTCGGATCGACAAAAGCAGCGGGAGATATTCCGCCCAGCCCCAACAGGTTCTGTTCAGGCCGCACGGCCTGCGGATGCAGAATTGCACCGGCAACCGCAAAAGCGGTGTGAGGGTGTCGTGTCAGGAGAACCGGAATATGCGGCGGGACAATTGCGGCTATCGTAGCATCGCAGATGATAGCGCCGGCTTTTGATGTTTCAAACTCGTCGCGAAAGCGTCGCTGCAGCATGTAGCAGACATCGGACTCACCGGCCCGATAGGTCGGCGCTACAGACCGGACAAGCCGGTCGCCCAACTCGGGCGACTGTAGCACCGCACCGATCTGATCCGCCAGATCGCTCAGGCGGATCCCATCATGTGGTGGGAAGAACCAATTGTTTTCCATGGCCAACACTCCAGAACAGTTTTGGCAGGCAGTTCTGGACTGCAAGGATCAGAAGGACGACGAAATACCGAACTTGAGGTTCTGTACGCGGTCGAAATCTTCCTTGGCGATCGGGAACGCATAGTCGACGCGCAACGGACCAAAGGGCGATGCCCAGATCAGACCCAGACCGACAGATGCACGCAGCGAACTGTTGGTACCCTTGATCTGATCGTCAGCCGTCGTATCGACTTCGTTGCCATACAGTGTACCTGCATCTGCAAAGATTGCGCCGCGGAAACCGGCATCACGCGACACGAATGGCAGCGGGAACGTGGCTTCGGCAGAAGCTGTGAAGTAGGTCGTGCCGCCGATGGAGTCGCCGTACTTGCCGCTACGTGGGCCGATGCCGTTACGCTCGAAACCACGAATATCGTTCTGGCCCAACTGGAATTGGTCGAAGACTTCCATCTTGCCACCGGTGTTGAACACGTGGCCCGCGCTACCAGCAAGCGATGCGATGATATCGGCATCGTCGTTCACGGTATAGTACCACTTGGCCTTACCGGTCAGCTTGTAGAAATCGGAAGTACCACCAAGACCGGCATATTCCTGCGTTGCCGAAGCGAGAATGCCTTCGTGCGGCAAGTTCGCGTCATCAAGCGAATTATAGGTCAGCGTCTGCGAGATCGACGAACGTGTCCAAGGCGAGCCTCTGACCACACGGTCATACGGGCTCGACAGATCGGCTGTATCGCCGCTGTAGTCCATCTGCGTCAGGTTGTAACGGAATGTCGTCGATACACGCTCGGTGATCGGCGCCGTTACACGCAGGCTGAAGCCCTCGTCTTCATAGCTATAGTTGTCGTCATCATAGTCGTTTTCGTTCTTGAAGATATCGAAGCCAGCGGCCAAGCGATAACCAAGGAAATAGGGCTCGGTGAACGAAACGTTATAGGTACGGCTGTCTTCGCCACGGCCTGCAGCAAGACGGATGTACTGGCCACGGCCAAGGAAGTTCTTTTCCTCGATCGAAGCTTCCAGCAGGAAGCCGCCGCCGCTACCGGCCGAATAGCCGGCACCGATACCGAACGAACCGGTCGACTGGTCCTGCACATCAACGATGACGACGACGCGATCGGAAGCGCTACCAGGCTGGGTCGAGATATTGACGGTGGAGAAGTAACCAAGTGCATCCAGGCGGCGCTTGGCCGTCGTGATCATTTCCTGGTTGAACGCATCGCCTTCACTCATGTCGAATTCGCGACGGATAACGTAATCACGCGTGCGCGTGTTGCCACGGATTTCGATGCGCTCGATATAGGCGCGCTCGCCCTGGTCAACAAGATAGTCAACAGCGATCGTACGGTTGCCAAAATCGCGGTTACCACGTGGCGTTACGCGAGCAAACGGATAGCCCTGCGATGCAACGCGCTTGGAAATCGCGGAAATGCTGTCCTGAACGTCCTTTGCCTTGTAGATTTTCCCTTCCGAGGTCCGTACGAGCCCCTTCAGTTCTTCGGCATTGACGCCCTCAACGGTCGATTCAACATTAACCGTTCCGAAGTCGTAGCGCTCGCCTTCTTCGACAGTGATCGTTACCGTGTATTCGTTGGTGGCTTCATCCAGCACCGCATCCGAGGACACGACACGGAAATCGGCATAACCGCGGTTGTAATAGAACTGGCGCAGCAGCTCTTCGTCAGCGCGCAGCTTGTCGGCGTTATAAACGTCCTTGCGGTTCAGGAAGGAGAAGATTCCCGATTCCTTCGTCGAGATCACAGCCTCAAGACGGCCGTTGCTATAGGCATTGTTGCCGACAAAATTGATCGCAGTGATCTTGGTGCGATCGCCTTCATTGATAACAAAAGCCAGATTGACGCGGCCTTCCGCGATCGGAACCACCTGCGTTGTCACAGTCACATCTTCGCGGCCGATTCCAGCATAGGCATCCTTGATGGCCTGAATATCGGATTCGGCAGTCGCCTCGCTGTACGGACCGAGCGAACGCGTGCGAACGACCGCCTGCAGCTTGTCGTCCTTGATCTTGCGGTTACCGTTGAAGACAACCTGGTTGACCAGCTGGTTCTCGCTCACGGTGACGACGAGCGTGCCACCGGAGACATTGATGCTAACATCAGAGAAATAGCCTGTGGAATAAAGACGCTTTACGGAAGAATCGATGTCGCCATTGCTGAAGCTTTTGCCGGGAACGATCGTGATGTTTGCACGGACCGTCTCAGGGCTGACGCGGGTAGCGCCGCGCACTTCGACACGGTTGATCGTTGCAGCTTCAGCGACAGTCGCACTTGCAAGCGTTACGATGCCAGAGCCTGTTGCGACCATACTTGCAGACAGCGCAACCGCCGACACCGCGTTCAAAAATCTTGAACCAGCTTTCATAAATCTTACCTTCTTCCAAATGCCCCGCAGCGAACTCGTACCGACTCCGGTCAGGTTGCCGTTTTAACCGCTTTTCCTATACAAGCAAGCCAGCTCGTTAATTTCTGTTTACTTCAATTGAAACCGTGTCCTAACGGCCACTACACAATTGCTTTATCGTAAACAAACCCTTTCAACCAACCCGTTGAAGTCTAAACGAAGCCGGTTCACTCTCCTGCGCCTGCATGTCCGCCGCAGGCCTGTAATATCAGCCTAAAAGCGAACTTATGTCGTTCCATGTGGCAAACACCATCAGCATCAACACCATGGCAAAACCGATCCGGAAAGCGACATCCTGTGTACGCGGCCCCACCGGTTTGCCCCGAAGGGCCTCAACCGCATAAAACATCAGATGCCCGCCATCAAGTACGGGAACCGGCATTAGGTTAAGAAGTCCAATGGAAACTGACAGAACCGCCGCCAGCTGTAAAACGGCGGCGATACCGATCGTCGCCATCTGGCCGGAGGCCTGGGCAACCCGGATCGGACCACCCAGCTGATCCGCTTTCATACGGCCGGTCACGAGATTGGCAAGATAATTGAACGTACCGGTGACGATATGCCAGCTTTCGACGGCACCCTGCCCCACGGCCTCGAGCGGACCAAACGTTTCCAGACGGAAATTGCCGGTTTCCTGATTCGTCACGATACCGATAATGCCGAGTTCCATCTTGTTGCCGAACTGATCCGTGATTTCGGTGCGCTCAGGCACCATAGGCAGATCCAGCAATTCGCCCTTGCGCTTGATCTGGATGGTGATCGGCGTTTCCGGACGGATACTGACATACCGACGCACATCATCGAAGGTGGTGACGTGCGCACCGTCGATGGCCACAAGCAGATCGCCCGGCAATACACCTGCCTTGGCGGCGGCACTGTTTTCCTTGACCTCGGCAACGACCGGATCCGCAACCGGCTTGCCATAGACCGTAAACAGCACGGCGAAGATAGCGATCGCGAGGATGAAATTGGCAATAGGCCCGGCAGCCACCGTGGCCGCCCGCTTCCAGACCTTTGCGCCCAGGAAGGTCCGGTCACGATCCTCGGCCGAATATTGTTCAAGCCGGCTGTAATCAGGAACGCTCGCAGCATCCTCGTCGCCGAAGAATTTCACATAGCCACCGAGCGGGACGGCGCAGAACTTCCAGCGTGTTCCATGCTTGTCGGTATAACCGAACAATTCCGGGCCAAAGCCGACTGAAAAGGCGAGGATGCGGATGCCGGACCAGCGGCCGACGAGATAGTGTCCCATCTCATGCACGAAGACGAGCAGCGTCAGCACCAGCAGGAACGGCACGATGTAGCCGGCAATCAGTTGAAGCGTATCGGCCAGGTAAGCCATAAGGTCCTCGATCAGCTATGCGGGCGTTTTACGGCGCCAAAAGGATTGCCCCCAGGGGCACATTCTGTCCACCGGTGGACATGACTTGCACCAAAGCAATCAAAAGCGCGGCAAAACAGGCAAAAACAAGTCCATCGACGCGGTCCATAACGCCGCCATGCCCGGGAATGAGCTTGCTCGAATCCTTCACTCCGAACCGGCGCTTGATGTAGGATTCGAACAGATCGCCGATCTGGCTGGACACCGAGAGCGCCAGCGCCAGAAGCGGAATACGCACATCGTTCAGTGGAAAATAACTCATGAACACTGCGACGCCGGCGATTACCCCACAGATGGTACCGCCGATTGCGCCAGACCATGTTTTTCCGGGCGAGATGCGCGGTGCGAGCTTCGGCCCGCCGATCGCCCTGCCGGTGAAATAGGCTAGGATATCGGTTGCCCAGACCACGGCGAAGATGAAGATCATGGCGATCAGCCCGATATCGCTCTCGCCACGTATGGCCGAGAGCGAAATGCCCGTCAGGCCGGCATAGACGATACCACCCGGCAGCCACCAGGTGCCGCCCCGCAAAAACACCCAGAGGGCTGCGACGGCCGCAAACCCGGCCAGCACGAGCAGAGTGACATGAGCGCCATCAAACAGAATGAGCCCGGAAATCACCGCCTGTGACAACCAGCCGAAAGCGTTGCCCTGGAAATCACGTTCGGCAAGCCGGGTGATCGTCGACCATTCATAATAGACAAGCACTGCAATCGCCACGGCGAGAAGCTCGAACACGGTTCCACCGGCCCAGGTCGCACCGAGGGTGACTATGGCAAGAATGATACCGGAGATGATGCGCAGTCGCAGTTCGCTCTGCATCAGGAACCAACCGCAAGCGTCGGCTGCGACAGACCACCAAACCGGCGCTCCCGTCCGGCATAGGTTTTCAGCGCATTGAGGAAGACTTCGCGGTTGAAGTCTGGCCAAAGCTCGGGAACAAACAACAATTCGGAATAGGCGGCCTGCCAGAGCAGGAAATTGGACAGCCGCTCCTCGCCACTGGTACGCAGGACAAGATCAGGGTCAGGAATGCCGGCCGTATCGAGCTTGCTGGCTATGCGCTCCGGCGTGATCTGATCGGCCGTCAATCGCCCCTGGGCGACATCAACCGCCAAAGCCTGCACGGCGCGGGTCATTTCATCGCGGGAGCCGTAGTTGAAGGCGATAACCAGTGTGATACCCGTATTGTTGCGCGTCGTATCCTCTGCCTCCAGAAGCAGAGGCAGGATATCGCCGCGGAGATTGTTCCTGTCGCCGATCACCCGGATGCGAACATTCTGCTTATGCAGGTCCGCCAGGTCGCGCCGGATGAAGGCTTTGAGCAGCCCCATCAAATCGGAGACTTCCGCCTCAGGCCTGCTCCAGTTTTCCGATGAAAAAGCAAAGAGCGTCAGGTAACGGATGCCGGCCTCGCCCGCAGTACGAACGGCCTCACGCACCGATTCAACGCCCTTGCGATGCCCCATCGTTCGCGGCAGCCCGCGCGAATTGGCCCAGCGTCCGTTGCCATCCATGATGATGGCAACGTGCGTGGGAACATTTCTAAGCAATGGGTTTGACATCGGTGACCCGAAAAACAGAGACTCGGAAAAAGACAGACTAGACCTGCATGATTTCCTTTTCCTTATCGCCGAGCAAGCGGTCGATGTCGGAAATCATCTCATCTGTCATTTTCTGGACCTTTTCGGACTGGCTGCGGCTGACATCCTGACCGATATCGCCATCCTTTTCGGCTTTTTTCAGACTATCCATACCATCGCGGCGCACGTTGCGCACGGCGACCTTGGCTTTTTCGCTATAGTCATGCGCAACCTTTACCAGCGACTTGCGGCGCTCTTCGTTCAGTTCCGGCAGCGGAATGCGCAGGTTCTGGCCATCAACGATCGGGTTGAGGCCGAGATTCGATTCCCGGATGGCGCGATCGACAGCATTGACCATCGACTTGTCCCAGATGGAAACACCGAGCATACGGGCTTCCGGAACCGTAATATTGGCAACCTGGTTCAGCGGCACGCGTGAACCATAGGCTTCCACCATGACCGGATCGAGCACGTTGGCCGATGCGCGTCCCGTGCGCAGCGATGCGATATCGCTCTTGAACGCGGTGATGGCGCCATCCATGCGGCGCTTCAGGTCACTCAGGTCAATACCTTCACTCATGGATCAAACTCCCGTTTTATCGCGACAGTCTTACGACCGCCCTTTAACTGCTCAATTGTCTGTAACGATGGTCGCCCGGCCGCCGCCGGTCAAGATTTCCGCAAACCCGCCCTTCTCGTGGATCGAGAAGACGATGATCGGGATGCTGTTTTCGCGCGCCAGCGCCACGGCTGCAACGTCCATGACCGCGAGCCCCTTTTGCAGGACTTCGCTGTGTGTCAGGCGATCGAAGCGGGTGGCCGTCGGATCCTTCTTCGGATCGGCGGTGTAAATGCCGTCAACCTGCGTGCCCTTGAAGATCGCTTCTGCACCCATTTCCGCAGCGCGCAGTGCGGCTGCCGAATCGGTGGTGAAGAAGGGATTGCCGGTGCCGCCTGCAAAGATCACCACACGTCCCTGAGACAGGTGAAACAGCGTGGCGCGCTGCGAGAAGCTTTCACAGATTTCCGGCATGGCGATAGCCGATAGAACAACAGTATCGACGTCGAGTTTGCGCAGGGAGGTCGCCAGCGCCAGCGCGTTGATGATGGTCGCCAGCATGCCCATGTGATCGCCGGTCACCCGATCGCCGCCCTTGGAGGCAACCGCAACACCGCGAAAGATGTTCCCGCCGCCGACGACGACCCCGACTTCGACGCCCATGGCGCGAGCTTCGGCAATGTCGGAGGCAATCCGGTCAGCGACCGCGACATCAATCCCGAACCCCTGGTTGCCCATCAGCGCTTCGCCCGAGGCCTTCAACAGCACACGTTTGTAGAGAGGTTCGGCCGGCATCGTCACTCCTGTCCAAGAAGGCACATATGCAAGATATGTGCTTAAACTGATCTGTTCATCCCTGCGCGGCCGATATCATCCGGATATTCCCCGAAGGAGCCTGCGCCAATGTGATGATGATGCCGGATACACGAAGGGCACCGCGTTGTCACGCGATGCCCTTTTGTTTTCCCAATCAGGATGAAGAAATCAGCCCTTGGCGACAGCCGCAACTTCGGCTGCGAAGTCGGATTCTTCCTTTTCGACGCCTTCGCCGAGAAGCAGGCGGGCCATGCCGACAACTTCGATCGGGGCACCAACGGTCTTTTCAGCTTCCTTGACGGCAGCTTCGACGGTCAGGTCGGGGTTCATGACGAAAGCCTGCGACAGAAGTGCGACTTCTTCGAAGAACTTGCGCATGCGACCTTCGACCATCTTTTCGATGATCGCTTCCGGCTTGCCGGATTCGCGGGCCTGCTCGATGAAGATGTTGCGTTCGCGTTCTGCAACAGAAGCGTCAACTTCCGTCGAACGGATGGCCAGTGGGTTGGTCGCTGCAATGTGCATGGCAACCTGGCGACCGATGGCGTTCAGGGCATCCTTGTCGCCGGTCGACTTCAGCGCGACGAGAACGCCGAGCTTGCCGAGGCCGTCAGCAACGGAATTGTGGATGTAGGTGGCAACAACACCGTCTTCGACCGACAGCAGGGCCGAACGGCGCAGAGCCATGTTCTCGCCGATCGTTGCGATCGCGTCGGTGATGCTCTCAGCGACCGACTTGCCGGTTGCCGGATAGGTCGTTGCGCTGATGGTTTCGACGGTACCGTCCGTGCCGACTGCAACAGCTGCAACGCCACGAACCAGATCCTGGAAGGCATCGTTACGAGCAACGAAGTCGGTTTCGGAGTTCAGCTCGATAACAACAGCCTTGGTGCCGCTGCTGGCGATGCCGACGAGGCCTTCAGCTGCTGCGCGGCCCGACTTCTTGTCGGCCTTGGCGATGCCCTTGGCGCGCAGCCAGTCGATCGCGGCTTCCATGTCGCCATTGGTTTCGCCGAGGGCCTTCTTGCAATCCATCATGCCTGCGCCGGTCTTTTCGCGCAGTTCCTTCACCATTGCTGCAGTAATAGTGCTCATCTTTTTTGCCTCTTCGTTTTGTTCGGCTGGTGCGCTGCCAGAAAGCCGGCGCGATACCAGGAGGATGTGGCAGGGCATGACCCCTGAATGTGACATCGTGATGAAAGGGTCCATCACGGTGGTAGGCATCGTGACAACCAGTGCCTCATGGGCCGGTTCGATGCAAAAGAACAAGGCCGTTCACTTTTTCAGTCGTAAACGGCCTCGTCCTGATCTTGTCTAAAGGAGCGGCGGTGTTATCCGCCGTCCCGCCTTATCAGGCTTCAGCGGCTTCTTCGAGAGCCGGCTCAAGCGGCAGATCGGAAGAGGCGCCGAGGTCGCGGCCCGACGAGCTCTGCTGACGGGCGATGCCGTCGAGGGCTGCACGCGAGATCAGATCGCAATAGAGCGAGATCGCACGCGAAGCGTCGTCGTTGCCGGGGATCGGGAAGTCGATACGGTCCGGGTCGCAGTTCGAATCGATGATCGCAACAACCGGGATGCCGAGACGCTTTGCTTCGTCGATAGCAATCGATTCCTTGTTGGTGTCGATGATGAACATCAGGTCCGGAACGCCGCCCATATCGCGGATACCGCCCAGTGCGCGGTTCAGCTTTTCGCGTTCGCGCTCAAGGTTCAGGCGTTCCTTCTTGGAATAGCCCGAGCCTTCCGAAGCGAGGATTTCGTCGAGCTTGCGCAGGCGCTGGATCGAGTTCGAAATCGTCTTCCAGTTGGTCATCATGCCGCCGAGCCAGCGGGCATTGACGTAGTACTGGGCCGAACGCTTGGCAGCGTCGGCGATGATTTCGGATGCCTGGCGCTTGGTGCCGACGAACAGAACGCGGCCACCCTTGGCAACCGTGTCGCTGACAACCTGCAGCGCGCGCGACAGCAACGGAACGGTCTGTGCGAGGTCGATGATGTGAACGTTCGAACGATCGCCGAAGATGTACGGCTTCATTTTCGGGTTCCAGCGGTGAGTCTGGTGACCGAAGTGAACGCCAGCTTCCAGAAGCTGACGCATGCTAAAATCAGGCAATGCCATGCCTTTTCTCCTTTTCCGGTTGAACCTCCGCAAGGCAAACAGCACTTTCTTCGAAAGCGCCACCGGGTGGAACTGCCCGGATTTCTCCCGGACGGTCCCAAACCTTACGTGTGGAATGCGGTGCCCTTACCCCTTGGCGCCCGATAAATCAAGGGCAAACGAAGAAAATAGCAGCAGCGGGCGGCCGTTCTGACCTACTTGCACTTTTCCTGCTTGAAGATTTCCAGATCGGCGAGCTTGCCCGACAGGACGAAATCGCCGTAATCCATGGTCAGGTCACGGGTGATACCGTTTTCATAGAGTTTGAACTCCATGCGGTAGATCGGCAGCGCGTCACCGGTCGCGTTGTCGTTGAAATAGGAAATGGTCACCGGCCAATAGGGCTTTCCCGCCACGGCCACTGCCTTATCAGCGTCGGCATCACCAGCCGTTGCCTTCTGCGGCTTGCCGATCATGGTGGTGGTGATCAGCGTCTTGTCGCCAGCATCGGAGCCGTCGAAGATACGCGATTCAAACAGCGTCTCGCCCTTCTTTGCCCGGTCGATGACATCGAGCATGTGCTCAGTCGGAAACAGGCCCTGGGCAAGATCGACCTTACGCTTGTCGGGCGAGGTCAGGTCGACGGTCAGCCCTTGCTTGGCCTCATGGGCAGAGCCGCGCACTTCCTTGTCGAGCTTCTCGTCGGTGAACGAGCGCGTCAAGAAGCGGAAGTTTCCGTTTTTCAGGTCCTCGTAAGTGGTCGTCTGCTGGTCCGTCAGCTTGACCTCTTCACCCGTATCCACCTTGGTGACAAACCGGAAACTGACGGTATAGCCCTCGCAGGCCGAGCCATTGAATTCATAGACCATGCGGCCGTACATTCCGGAAATTCCGGAGCGCTCCGATGCGTCCTTGAGTTCCAGATCGTAGACAGCGCGGTGAGGCACCAGGATGTTGGCTGACGCAGCGGAAGCGCCGCCGACCGTCATACCCGATAAACACGCCCATGCCAGGATGGCAGAGGCAAAGCTTGAACGAAACATCCGTTTCCTCCTGTTGGATTCGCTGCCGATGCTATAAGAACACATCAGGCAAAAGCGAGGCATCAATGTTCAAGATGCAGTATTTTACCACTTCATGAAACATGCTGTGCATGCAGCATTTGACGGCAAAACACAACAATGACCGGAGTTATCCATGTCTGCAGAGATTGAAGCACGCATCAAGGAACTGGGAATCACATTGCCGCAGGCGGCAGCACCCGCCGCCAACTATGTTCCCTTCGTCATCAGTGGATCGCACCTTTATATCTCCGGCCAGCTACCGATGGAAAATGATAAGGTCGCGATCACCGGTCACCTCGGCGACGACGTCGATGTTGCCACCGGCCAGCGCGCTGCCGAACTCTGTGCCATCAATATTCTTGCTCAAGCAAAAGCAGCCTTGGGCGGCGATCTCTCGCGCATTCGCCGCATCGTCAAGCTCAACGGTTTCATCGCCTCCAAGCCGACCTTCATCGAGCAGCACCTGGTCATGAATGGCGCCTCTAACCTGATCGCCAAGGTTCTGGGCGACGCCGGTATCCACGCGCGCGCCGCTGTCGGCATGGCCTCCCTGCCCTTCAACGCCGCCGTCGAAATCGACGCCGTGATCGAAATCGCCTGAGCGGAAGAGTATTCATGAAAGACCTGTCCTGGCTGACGGCGCAACCGGTCGCTCATCGCGGCTATCACGACATGAACCACGCCATCTGGGAAAACACGCTTTCAGCGTTTTCCCGCGCAGCGGAAAATGGCTTCGCCATCGAATGCGACCTGCAATACACCGCCGACAGCGTGCCGGTGGTTTTCCACGATGACGACATGCAGCGACTGTGCGGCATCAAGGGCGACATCCGGGAAAAGACCGCCGGCGAACTGGGCCTGATCGCCATCGGCGGCACGACCGACAAGATCCCGACACTCGGGCAGCTTCTGAGACTGGTCAAGGGCCGGGTTCCGATCGTGCTTGAGCTGAAGGGACGCCTCGGCGACGACGAAGGTTTTGTTGATGCGGTGCTGGAGGCTCTTGAAAGCTACGAGGGACCCATTGCCCTGATGAGCTTCGATCATTGGCTGCTCAAGGACCTCAAGGCGCAGGACCCGCCCTACCCGATCGGCCTGACGGCGGGTGGCAACCAGTCGGAGCAATTCCTCGTTCACGAGGAAGCGATGCAGCTCGGGCTTGATTTCATTTCCTATTTCTATGGGGATTTGCCAAACTCGTTCATCACCAAGCAACGTTCGCTTGGCCGTGCGATTTTGACTTGGACCGTGCGCGATCAGGCGGGCGTCGATCACACCTACAGCCACGCCGACCAGATGACATTCGAAGGGTTTGACCCGCGTGAAAGGCTTACCGCTTAAAGAATGACCGGCGACGTTAAAATCCGTGTCGAGACGTCCTTTCAGGATATTTCGAAGGAAAGCTGGGACGGACTGTCAGGGGCCGCCAAGGGGCAATACGGCGGCCTCTACAATCCGTTCATTTCGCATGCCTATCTGTCTTCGCTTGAGGAATCAGGCTCAGCGACGGCCGATACCGGTTGGCTCGGCCAGCATCTGCTGATGGAAGATGGCAAAGGCAGGTTTTCCGGCGCATTGATCTGCTACCTGAAAAACCATAGCCAGGGCGAATATGTTTTCGATCACGGCTGGGCCGACGCCTTGGAACGGGCGGGCGGGCGCTATTATCCAAAACTGCAATGCTCGGTTCCGTTCACTCCCGCCACCGGACCGCGGCTGCTGACCGCTGTGACAGCCGATCCCGCCCGTGTTCGTGTTTCACTCGCGGCCGGTCTTCAGGAACTCGCCCGCCGTCACAATGTGTCCTCTGCGCATGTGACGTTCCTGCCGGAAGACGAAATTCCCACATTCGAACAGGCCGGGTTCCTGCACCGGACCGACCAGCAGTTTCATTTCCTCAATGCGGGCTATTCATCCCACAACGACTTTCTCGAAACGCTGGCATCGCGCAAACGCAAGGCACTGAAGAAGGAACGCCGCTCGGCGCTTGAAGGCGGCATCAGCATCGACTGGCTGACTGGCAAGGACTTGACCGAAAACGTCTGGGATCAGTTTTTTGCCTTTTATATGGACACTGGCAGCCGCAAATGGGGCCGGCCCTATCTGACGCGCAAATTCTATTCGCTGATCAGTGAACGCATGGCTGACGACATCCTGCTTGTCATGGCCAAGCGCAACGGCAAGTACATCGCCGGCGCCATCAATTTCATCGGCAGCGATGCGCTTTATGGCCGTCACTGGGGCGCCATGGAAGATCATCCCTTCCTGCATTTCGAGGTCTGCTACCATCAGGCCATCGATTTCGCCATCGCCAAGGGATTGAAGCGCGTCGAAGCCGGTGCCCAGGGCGAGCACAAGCTGGCACGCGGCTATCTGCCGGCAACCACCCATTCGGCGCATTTCATCGCCCATCCCGGATTGAAGCGCGCCGTTGCCGATTACCTTGAACGCGAACGGCAGGAGGTGGAGCAGATGAGCGATATCCTGGCCGAACACAGTCCGTTCCGCAAAGGCGAACGGCAAGAGACCGACGACTGATTGAGTTTTTGAGGAGAAATGCAGATGCCCAACGCCGCCTATGACACCAACAACATCTTCGCCAAAATCCTGCGTGGCGAAATTCCGGCCCACAAGGTTTATGAGGATGCCAATGTCCTTGCCTTCATGGATGTCATGCCACAGGCACAGGGCCATGTCCTGGTCGTCCCGAAGGCCGCTTCGCGCAACATTCTCGATGCCGATCCGGCAACGCTTGGCGCTCTCATCGCGACCGTCCAGAAAGTGGCGATAGCCGCAGAGGAAGCCTTCGAAGCGGACGGCGTGACGATCATGCAGTTCAACGAAGCGCCGGCTGGACAATCGGTCTTCCACCTGCACTTCCATGTCATCCCCCGCCACGAGGGCGTGCCGTTGCGGCCGCATTCCGGCAAGATGGAAGATGGGGCCGTGCTTGCGGCGAATGCCGAGAAAATCAGGGACGCCCTCTGACGGCAGCGCTCAGACGGTCTGCGGCTCACTAATCTTGTGATAGGCGTTGCTTAACCTACGCATTGTCATACCTGACAGCGCGTAGGCCATCGCAAACACGCCGACGCCGCCGATCATATCGATCAGATGATGGCCGCCTTGCACGAGAATGGCCACCGCCATGAAAGCGTTAAGGCAGAAGATCACCGGCATTAAAATCAGATGACGCGGCACGAAACAGACGGACATGCATGCCATGACGGTATGAAATGATGGAAAACCGATCAAACCAAGGACGTTCTTCGGAGAGAGATAATCTACCCCATCACGGCTCAAGGCCAGCAACGCATCACCATAGGCCGGAGTGACAGCGATTGGGAATGCCTCCAGCACCGACTGTGGCAGAACATGAAAGCTCTTGGCACCAAAATTGGGAAACAGCGCCCAGATCACGATCGCCAAAAGCGCACCGATGACCCCGGTCAACAAAAAGCGATGCAACGCCTGCGCCTGCCCCATGAAGCCCAAAACCAGGATAATGACCAAAAGCTGTGGCAGGGACGTGAAATAGACCTGATACAGGAAAGTCCCGAACCAGGGGTAATGCGATATCCAGGTCAGCAATGACGGCCAGTGGTATCCCATTGCCGCATCGACCTGCATCAGAAAATCATCGATGGGCGCGAAGGTATTGGGAAGGAACATATAATTGAAAACCGAGCCGATGATGGTGAACAGCACAAACAGTCCGGCTGCGACCAGAGCCAGTGCCAGGCGGCCTTCATTCCGAACGACGCGATAATATTGTCCCGCCGCAACCAGAAACAGTCCAATCCCAATCACGCTGACATAGCCAACAATATCGACGGGTATGTTCTTGAAATAGAGCAAGACGGCATCCAATGCAGCCAGCACCAAAATAATTCGGACGACGAACCATTCTCCCGGCAAAAAACGCACCTGCTGCTCCCTGTGAAATCAGGCAACACATACGCCATGGGATTTAAGATTCGCCTAAGCCGATTGTCGTGAGAACCCTTATCAGAACCCGAGCGCATAGAGCCCGATGGCCAGCACAGCGATGGCCGTGGCGATGCCAACGGCCGGTTTTTGGCGGCCAATAAAGAAAGCAGTTACACCGGCAGCTATCGATCCAAGCCTGAGCCAGAGCGGCGAATGCTCGAGGACTCCGGTCGGATAGAGAATGAGTTTGGCGATGACGGCCGCCACCAAGGCCGTTGCGACCGCCCTCACCCAATTGAGGACTTCGGAATCGTCCCGTAGCCGGTTGCCGGCGAGAACGCCGAGCCAGCGCCAGAGGTCGGTCGCCAACCATCCGGCAATTGCGATAAACACATAGGGCCACCAGCCTTCAAACACTGCCATGCCGGCCCTCCCCGCGCTTGCGCCATTGGCGCTCGGTCAGCCAAGCCAATGTTCCGCCACCAACGCCCGCCAGTAGGATATCGAACTCGGGCGCCAGCCAGTAGAAGAACGGCCCGGCCACAAGACCGCTGATCAAGGCCAAATAGATCACCGGATGACGGGCGGAACTCCAGATTGATGCCAAGAAATAGACCGGCGTCAGGAAAAACAGGCAACCGGCGACAATCGGCGGAAACTCCGTGACGTACTGATAAACTGCGGCCACCAGAAGCATATTGGCTACAACAAGCGTGATGCCGAAGCCCGCGAAGAACGTAACCCGATGTTCGCGGGGCACTGTTCGCACGCGCTCCATCGCAAACACCCAGGCGGTGATCGCCACGAAATGCGACAGGAACAGCAGGAGCCAGGTGGGGGTTTTTCCAGTGCGGATTTCAGGAACAAGCGCCGCGACCATCGGCATCAGACGGATAGAGGACAACGTAACGGCGATAAAGGCGGCGAGCAGATTGGCGCCGCTCAGCATCGAACTGACGAGGATGACCTTGGCTGGCAGCGCCCAGACGGCACCGACCATGAACACGGTCTGCTCGACAGGAATACCGGCCTGGGCAGTAAACGCACAGAAGCCGACGAAGGACAGCATCAACATCAGTGCTGGCAGGCTGAAAATGCCCCGCATGCCAGCCAAGAACCATGTCCGCCCGGAGCCGATCGCCTGGCCGTCATCCATCAAAACATCCGCCTGTTCGCCGCCACAAAAAAACGGTGCCGGACGATCAGGTCCGGCACCGTATCTCAATCTGGAATGCGTTATTTCTTGCGCGGCACCTTCGGAACCGTGCTGCCCTTGCGCGGCGGCTCGGCTGCCTTGGCGCTCACCGCTTCGTCAGCCTTGGCGGCTTTCGCTGCCTTCTTCGGCTTGGGAGACGCATCCGGTTCAGCGCCAACGCTTTCCAGCTCCTTTGGCTTTGCAGTCTTTGGCGCCTTCTTAACCGGGGTAACAACCTCAGCCTTCGGCTTGATCCGTGCCGTCTCCGGCACATAATCGAGCAGCAGGCCCTTGGCGCCATCCGGCTTGATGCCGACCCTCACCTTGACGACGCCACCCTTCTTCAGCTTGCCGAAGAGGATTTCATCGGCCAGCGGCTTCTTGATGTGTTCCTGGATGACGCGCGCCAGCGGCCGCGCACCCATCTTTTCATCATAGCCCTTGTCCGACAGCCAGGCGATGGCTTCCGGCTGCAGGTCGAAGGTGACGTTGCGTTCGGCCAGCTGGGTTTCCAGCTGCATGACGAACTTCTGCACCACCTGGTGGATCACCGGTGTCGGCAGCGAAGCAAACGGAATGACCGCATCGAGACGGTTGCGGAATTCCGGCGTGAACAGCCGGTTCAGCGCCTCCACATCGTCGCCTTCGCGCTTGGCAGAGCCGAAGCCGAATGCAGCCTTTGCCATTTCGGACGCACCCGCATTGGTCGTCATGATCAGGATGACGTTGCGGAAGTCGATCTTTTTGCCGTTATGGTCGGTCAGCGAGCCGTGATCCATGACCTGCAACAGAATGTTGAACAGATCCGGATGCGCCTTCTCGATTTCGTCGAGCAGCAGAACCGAATGCGGGTGCTGATCGATGCTGTCGGTCAGAAGGCCGCCCTGGTCGAAGCCGACATAGCCGGGAGGTGCCCCAAGCAGACGCGAGACCGTGTGGCGCTCCATATATTCCGACATGTCGAAACGGATGAGCTCCACACCCAGCGACGCCGCCAGCTGCTTTGCGACTTCGGTCTTGCCGACGCCGGTCGGGCCGGAGAAGACATAGGAGCCGATCGGCTTGTTCGGTTCACGCAGACCCGCACGAGCGAGCTTGATCGCCGATGCCAGCGCCTCGATTGCCAGATCCTGGCCATAGACGACCGACCGCAGTTCCTTTTCCAGATTGGCGAGAACAGCCTCGTCATCCTTAGAAACGGATTTCGGTGGAATGCGGGCCATCGTTGCGATCGTCGCTTCGATTTCCTTTTCCGTGATCAGCTTGCGCCGCTTGCTGACGGGCAGCAGCATCTGGGCCGCACCGGTCTCGTCGATCACGTCGATCGCTTTGTCCGGCAGCTTGCGGTCATTGATGTAGCGGGCCGAGAGCTCAACAGCCGACTTGATCGCCTCGTTCGAGTATTTCAGCTTGTGATAATCCTCGAAATACGGCTTCAGGCCCTTCATGATTTCGATGGCATCGTCGATCGTCGGTTCGCTGACGTCGATCTTCTGGAACCGGCGCACGAGCGCACGGTCCTTTTCGAAGAACTGACGGTATTCCTTGTAGGTGGTCGAACCGATGCAGCGGATCGCGCCCGAAGACAAAGCCGGCTTCAAAAGGTTGGACGCATCCATGGCGCCGCCGGACGTTGCCCCCGCACCGATGACGGTGTGGATCTCGTCGATGAACAGCACGGCGCCCGGATATTCCTCGAGTTCCTTGACCACCTGCTTCAAGCGCTCTTCGAAGTCACCGCGATAGCGGGTACCAGCGAGCAGCGTGCCCATATCGAGCGAGAAGATCGTCGCGTCCTGCAACGCTTCGGGAACCTTCTTTTCGACGATGCGCTTGGCCAGACCTTCGGCGATCGCCGTCTTGCCGACGCCGGGATCGCCCACGTATAGCGGATTGTTCTTGGAACGGCGGCACAGGATCTGGATCGTCCGGTTGACCTCGGCGTGACGGCCGATCAGCGGATCGATCTTGCCGACCTTGGCCTTCTCGTTGAGATTGACGCAATAGGCCGTCAGCGCATCCTGCGGCTTCTTCGGGCCGTTTTCGTCCTGTTCGCGCGATGCCTTCTGTTCGGATTCCGGCTCGTCGGCGCCACGCGGAGGACGCGCCTCGGATGCGCCAGGACGCTTGCCGATACCGTGCGAGATGAAATTGACGGCGTCGTAACGCGTCATTTCCTGCTCCTGCAGGAAATATGCGGCATGGCTCTCGCGTTCGGCAAAGATAGCGACAAGCACATTGGCGCCTGTTACTTCCTCGCGCCCCGATGACTGGACATGGATGACCGCACGCTGGATGACGCGCTGGAAACCCGCTGTCGGCTTGGAATCCTCATCATACCCCGTCACCAGGTTGCCGAGTTCATTATCGACATAGTCGGAAACTGTCTTGCGCAGGGCGTCGAGATTGACGTTGCACGCGCCCATGACAGCCGCCGCATCAGCATCGTCGATCAATGCCAACAGGAGGTGCTCCAGGGTCGCATATTCGTGATGGCGCTCATTGGCCAGCGTCAGGGCCTGGTGCAGGGCTTTTTCAAGGCTTGTTGAAAATGTTGGCACGTCAGTTCCTCATTTCTTTTCCATGACGCATTGCAGCGGATGCTGATGCTCGCGGGCAAAATCCATCACCTGCGTCACTTTGGTTTCGGCAACTTCGTAGGTGAAAACACCACACTCACCCACGCCGTGATTGTGAACATGCAGCATGATCAGAGTTGCCGCTTCGCGATCCTTCTGAAAAAAACGCTCCAGAATGTGGATCACGAATTCCATCGGCGTATAGTCGTCGTTCAAAAGCAGGACACGATATAGGCTCGGCTTCTTGGTCTTCGGCTGTGTCCGGGTAATGACGGACGTGCCACGGCCGGCTTTGCCCCCATCCCCGTCGCTGTCTGTTTGCATCCGGACCGGCATGGCGATCATTCTACTTCATTCCCTTGTCCAGCCGCAAATGCTTGGGAGGAATTTGCGGCCTGTTCGTGACACATAATCTA
Organism: Rhizobium sp. Root1204; assembly: GCF_001424965.1. Classification (NCBI taxonomy): domain Bacteria; kingdom Pseudomonadati; phylum Pseudomonadota; class Alphaproteobacteria; order Hyphomicrobiales; family Rhizobiaceae; genus Rhizobium; species Rhizobium sp. Root1204. The sequence goes on along the minus strand of NZ_LMCZ01000034.1, from coordinate 142,912 downwards.
GTGGTTCTTTTTCAGATTTTAAGGCTGTTCGTCTGCACTGCAATCACATTTGCGTCGTCAAGCACAAGATTGATCAACTTTCTTCAGGCCGCCTATCGCCAATCTGCCAGATAGACAACAAAAAACCGGCTGCGGAGGGCGCAGCCGGTTGTTCATCATTTAAGGTATTGAATTTGAGTTAAGCGGCGACCGCAGTCTTGGCAGCTGCCGTTGCCTTGGCAACCGGCGCTTCGTAGGGCTTGTAGGCGTCCTTGGCCAGATCAGCGTACATTTCACCGATCTTGGTGGCTTCGGCGACGTAGCCTTCATAAGCGGTCTTCACGTAGCTCGTCTGCAGCTCGAAAGCGGCTTCGACGCTCTTGACGGTGCTGATCTTCTCGATGTGGGAAACGCTGTCTTCAAAGGCCTTCTTGGAGTAGTCGGCAGCCTCGGTGGCAATCGCCTGAAAAGCCTTCGTCAGCGACGCATAGCTCTTCAACAACGTATCCAAGTTCTCTTTGCTTTTCTTATTTGCATCTTCGAAATTGAACATCAGGCTGCTCCTTTTGTGACGCTCGCAATGGCAATATTTTATGTGCACTGCACAATAAAGTCAATGTATGCGTGCGCCGCAATAAAATCCTTTCATTGCAACAGCTTGATGAAAAATCGCGAAATATCGCGAAATCACGCCAATTCTTCGCAAAAAATAATCAAAAAGTATGATTTTAACAAAAAACCCGGCCTGAGGGTCAGGACCGGGTCGAGTTCAATTGCAACGATAGAGTGCAATCAGAGATCGATATCGAGGATCGCCATCGAGAAGTTGTAGGACAGTTCGCCGTCTTCCTCGTCCCGGAAGATCACGCCCAGAAATTCGTCACCCAGATAAACCTCGGCGGATTCGTCCTTCTTCGGACGCGGCTTGATGACCATGCCTTCATTGAAGGTACGCTTGAAATAGGCTTCGAGTTTTTTGACTTCTTCGGGCTTCAAGTCACTTCTCCATGACGGTTTTGATTTGCGCCGCTTCTGGCACAGAGATTCAATCGGTGTAAACCCCTGGCTGGCAGCCAAGCGGCAAATCGCCGGTTCAAATCTCGAAGGAAACCAGCAACTGATCCATTGAACGGGACGGTTCCGAGCAACCGGCTTCACCGACGACACGCGCCGGAACGCCGGCAACCGTGGTCTTGGAGGGAACCTCCTTGAGCACGACGGAACCCGCGGCAACCCTGGAGCAATTGCCGATGTGGATATTGCCGAGAATTTTTGCGCCAGCGCCGATCAGCACGCCATTGCCGATCTTTGGATGGCGGTCGCTGCCCTCTTTGCCGGTACCGCCGAGCGTCACACCGTGTAGAATGGAGACGTTGTCGCCGATAACGGCAGTTTCGCCGACCACAAGCCCGGTGGCGTGATCAAGGAAGATGCCCTTGCCAATCCGCGCCGCAGGGTTGATGTCGGTTTGGAAGACGGACGAAGAACGGCTCTGGAGATAGAGCGCGAAATCCCGGCGCCCACGATTCATCAGCCAATGGGCCAGACGGTGGGTCTGGATGGCATGGAAGCCCTTGAAATAGAGGATGGCTTCCAGAAACCGCGTGCAGGCCGGATCCCGATCATAAACGGCCTGGATATCGACCCGCAGGATGGTGCCCCATTCCGGCCAGTCCTCAAGCATCTCGGAAAACGTCTGGCGCAGGAGATTGGCTTGCAGATCGGGATGGTCGAGCCGCTCGCAGATCCGGTAGATGACACTGTCTTCCAGCGAACGCTGGTTAATGATGGTGGAATAGAGAAAAGCCGCAAGCAGCGGATCCTGCTGGGCAGCAAGCCGCGCCTCTTCCTGCAGACTATCCCAGATCGGGTCCATGATCTTCACGGTTTCGGTCGGGCGTATGTCAGTCCTGGCGACCATCGCCACTCTCCTTCGTAGTCCGTCTGTCCATCAGGTATAGGCCAAATCGCATTGGATATAAATGGCCGCGCGTAAATAGACGCTCAAAACGCTGGGCGGGCGTTACGCTTGCCCGACCTTTGCCCAAAACTCAAGCGCGGCCTTCTTGAAGACCCTGTCGCCCACGGCAAGCATATGATCGCGGCCCGGAATATCCAGCGCAATGGCATCGGGAATGAGAGCGGCCAGCTCCTGCGGCGAGCCGGCAATGTCATCCTTGGTCCCGACGGCGATCAGAACCGGCACATCGATGCGCCCCATATCCTCGACGGAGAGCAGGTCGCGCGATGTCGAAATACAGGCGGCGAGCGCCTTGCGATCGCTTTTCGTCTGGTCGGCAAAGGCGCGAAACATCCGGCCACGTTCATGGGTGACCACATCGAGAGAAGACGCATTCAGCGCATCGGCGATCGGATCCCAATCACCGACGCCGGTCACCATGCCGATACCCAAACCACCGAGAACAAGGGACCGCACGCGGTTCGGATGCGCCAGCGTCAGGAACGTCGAGATGCGGGCGCCCATCGAATAGCCCATCACATGGGCCTCGGCGATGCCGAGATGATCGAGCAGCGCCACGGCATCGCCCGCCATCGCTGGCGGGTGGTAGACCGCCGGATCGTGCGGCTTGTCGCTGGCACCATGGCCACGATTGTCGAGCGCGATGACCCGGTATCCGGCATCGCCCAGCGTCTTCAGCCAACCCGGATAGACCCAGTTCACATTGGCGCCGGAGGCAAATCCATGGATCAGCAAGATCGGATCGCCGGATGGATCGCCCTCATCGAAATAGGCGATAGACAGACCATCATGGGTGAAGGTCGAAAAGGCGGGCGGGTTCAGATCCATGGCATGCGTCCTGTTTTGAGCGAACCTATGACAGCGGCAGCGCCGGGAAAACCCCGGCACACCAAAAAACCCGCAGGCGCGGCATCTTTGCCGCTACACTTTTGACGCAAAGCTTTCTATGGTGCGGCCAAATTCGACTATTCTTCTATACGACGGAGCATGACATGGCCGGGCACGGTATTCCCCACTTTCAAAACGATGGCGGCCACGCGGTCATCGAGATCGGCGTCAAGGAATTCATGTGCACGGGTGCGTCTGTGCCCTTCGATCATCCGCACATCTATATCGACATGGGCGACGACAACGAAAAAGTCTGCTCCTACTGCTCGACGCTGTATCGCTACAACGCCAAGCTCCATGCGGACCAGACGGTCCCGGACGGCTGCACGTTCAATGCAAAGGCGGCCTGAGCGGCAAACGCTCCCCGCATGAACAGCCACCAGCCCGTCGTGATTGCCGGCGCCGGCATAGCCGGTCTGACGGCTGCCCTCAGTCTTGCCCACAGGGGCATTGCCTCTGAGATCTTCGAACGGACGGCCGTCCTCAGCGAGGCGGGCGCCGGGCTGCAGCTATCTCCCAATGCAACGCGAATCCTGACGAAGCTCGGGCTTCTTCCGCAAATGGAAAAGGTGTGGAGCGAACCGCAGGCAATCACCCTCGTCAGCGGTGTATCGCTGCGGACGATCGCTTCCGTCCCATCCGGCCAGTTCGCGCGCAATCGCTGGAAATCGCCTTATGGCGTTCTACACAGGGCCGACCTGCAGCAGGCGTTGCTTGACGCGGTAACGGCTAATCCCCTGTGCACCCTTCATCTCGGCACGGCAATCGACGATACCGCGCAACACGGAATCGCACGGATGACAGGCATCCAACCGCGCCTTGTGGTTGGAGCAGATGGCGTCTGGTCAAAAGTCAGGAAAACCTTAGAAGGAACTGGAAAGGCAGTCTTTTCCGGAAATGTCGCCTGGCGTTTTACGCTCGGTGAGGCCGAGGCGCCGGCATTTTTCGACGCGACCAAAGTCACCGCATTTCTCGGCATCGGCTCGCATCTTGTCGTTTATCCCTTGCAGCGCGCGCGCAGTTTCAACGTGGTGGCGATTACCAGCGGCACCAATCCCGGAGAAACATGGGACAGCACCCTGCCCCCAGAAACAAGCCGGCAGCGGTTGCTGGGAGCCTTTTCCGGCTGGCACCCTCAGATTGCCGATTTGTTGCGGCACGCGGTCGAGCCGGTCATCTGGCCACTCTACGAAGTGACTGCCGGTGCCTGGTATCGCGGCGACGAGGTTGCCCTGATCGGTGACGCAGCCCATGCGATGATGCCGTTTGCCGCGCAGGGCGCCGCGATGGCGATCGAGGATGCCTTCGAGCTTGCATCATTCGTGGCCGGCGGAAAGCCACTTGCCGCCTTTGCCGACCACCGCAAAAGCCGCGTGGCACGTGTCCGCTCCCGCGGCGCCTTCAACCGTTTTGCCTATCACGCCCGCGGCCCCATACGGCTCGGGCGTGATCTTGTCCTGTCGTTGCGGCGGCCGGAAAGTCTGGCCGCCGATTTCGACTGGCTCTATGGATACGAGCCAAAAGACTGACGATCAGACGGCCTTTGCCGCCGCAAATCCCGCTTCGATGTCTTTGCGCAGGTCAACAACATCCTCAAGCCCGATCTGCAGCCGGATGACCGGGCCTTCGCTTGGCGCCTTGCAGACCTTGCGGTCGGACAGGCCGACGTGAACAGCAAGGCTTTCAAAACCACCCCAGGACCAGCCGAGCCCAAAAAGCGACAGCGCATCGAGGAAGGCATGGGCCTTTGGTTTGAATTGTTCCGGGCTACCGGCCTTGAGAACGAAGGAGAAGATGCCGCTGGAGCCGGTAAAATCCCGCTTCCACAGGTCATGGCCAGGAAAGCTCGGCAAGGCCGGATGCAGGACGCGCGCCACGTCGTCACGCTCTTCCAGCCAGCGGGCGATGTTGAGCGTGCTTTCCTGGTGGCGCTCAAGACGGATGCCCATCGTGCGCAGCCCGCGCAGGATCTGGTAGCTGTCATCGGGTGCGCCGCAAATGCCAAGAGCGCCGTGCGCCTCCAGCAATTGCTCCCAATGTGCGGCATTGGCAGACACCGTTCCCATCAGGATATCGGAATGACCGGACGGATACTTCGTCGCGGCATGGATCGATATGTCGACACCATGATCGAGCGGCTTGAAATAAAGCGGCGTCGCCCAGGTGTTATCCATCGTCACCACGCAGCCATGGCGATGGGCGACAGCTGAAATCGCGCGAATATCCTGCATCTCAAAAGTGTTGGAACCCGGTGCTTCTGTGTGAACCAGCTTGGTGTTGGGCTTGATCAGGCTTTCGATGGCAGCGCCAACCATCGGATCGTAATACTCGACGGCGACGCCAAGCCTTTTCAGCATCGTGTCGCAGAAATGCCGGGTCGGGAAATAGACCGAATCGACGATCAACGCATGATCACCGGCCGACAGAAAAGCCAGGAAAGGTATGGTGACGGCAGCCAGGCCAGACGGCACAAGGATCGTGCCCGCCGAACCTTCCAGAGCGTCGATCGCTTCGCACAACGCATCCGTCGTCGGCGTTCCACGCGTGCCATAGGTGTATTTCTGCGACTTGGTTTCCATGGCTTTTGCGTTTGGAAACAAGACAGTAGAGGCGTGCACCACGGGTGGATTGACGAAACCATGAAAGTCGGATGGCGAATTGCCGATATGCGACAGCCGGGTGTTCACGCCGGCGCCGGCGAGAAGATCATTCTTTTCTTTCATGGGAAGGTCCGCTTGTGAAATTTCATGTCCGGACACTCTTCCGCCTCCCAGACGGAAGGGTCAAGGGACTTCCGTCACGGCCCCCTGGCGCAAGCGTGGAAAATTGAATTTCTGGCGGATTTTTGAACAAAAACGTGCATCAAACAGTCAAAAACTGCCTAAACATACGGCGCAATCAACGATTATGCCGGTGCAGCCCGGAAAATCGGCAACGTGTCTTGACCCTGCGCTGTTTTGAGCATGAGATAGACAGTACTCGCGCCAGGAGGGTGGCGGGGGCCGTAGCTTCGCCTACCAAGCGCAGCCGTGGGGATTAAGAACAAAGACAACAGAAAAAGGTTCTAAAATGGCTAAAAGAATTCTGACAGCGCTGATCGGCGCTGCCGTCATGGGGATTGGCGCCCAGGCAGCATCGGCAACGACGCTCAGCGACGTTAAGGCGAAGGGTTTCCTTCAATGCGGCGTCAACACTGGCCTGACCGGCTTCGCCTCCCCGGACGCGTCCGGCAACTGGAGCGGCTTCGACGTCGATTATTGCAAGGCGATTGCTGCCGCCATTTTCGGTGACCCGACCAAGGTCAAGTACACACCGACCTCCGCCAAGGACCGTTTCCCGGCTCTCCAGTCGGGTGAAGTCGATGTTCTGGCCCGTAACACGACCTGGACAATCAACCGCGATACCGCGCTCGGCTTCAACTTCCGCCCGGTCAATTACTATGACGGCCAGGGCTTCATGGTCCGCAAGTCGCTCAACGTGAAGTCGGCGCTTGAACTGTCCGGCGCTGCCGTTTGCGTGCAGACCGGCACGACGACCGAGTTGAACCTTGCCGACTACTTCAAGGCCAACAACCTTCAGTACAACCCGGTTGTTTTCGAAAAGCTCGAAGAAGTGAACGCTGCCTATGACGCAGGCCGTTGCGATGTCTACACGACCGACCAGTCGGGCCTGTATTCGCTGCGTCTGACGCTGGCTGCCCCGGACGATCACATGATTCTCCCGGAAATCATTTCCAAGGAGCCGCTTGGCCCGGCCGTCCGCCAGGGTGACGACCAGTGGTTTGACATTGTCAGCTGGGTTCACTACGCGCTCGTCGGTGCGGAAGACTTCGGCATCACTTCGGCTAACGTCGAGGAAATGAAGAAGTCGACAAACCCGGACATCCAGCGCTTCCTCGGCGTTGAGGCAGATACCAAGATCGGTACCGACCTCGGCCTCGAAAACGATTGGGCCGTGAAGATCATCAAGGCCGTGGGCAACTATGGCGAAGTATTCGACCGCAACATCGGTGCAGGCAGCCCGCTGAAAATCGAACGCGGCCTGAACGCGCTTTGGAGCAAGGGCGGCATCCAGTACGCACCGCCAGTCCGTTAAGACCATTTGACATCGGGAAAGCGGCTCCGGCCGCTTTCCTTCCCAAAAATAAGAATCGCTCGAAACAGGGCGATCAGGGGAATGAAGAGGCTCTATTATGTCGATTGACGCCACGACTCCGTCCGGGAAGGACAAGCCGGCCGGTTCAATTCTGAACGATCCCAAAATCCGCGGCTTTATCTACCAGGCCGTGACATTACTGCTGCTGGTTCTCTTCATCTATTGGGTGACGGCCAACACCATCGAAAACTTGAAACGCGCCAATATCGCATCAGGCTACGGCTTCCTGAACGGACGGGCCGGCTTTGATGTGGGGCAATCGCTGATCGCTTATTCCAGCGATTCGACTTATGGCCGCGCACTCGTCGTCGGTTTTCTCAACACCATTCTCGTTGCTGTTGCAGGTATTATCACCTCCACGATCATCGGTTTTCTGGTCGGTATCGGCCGTCTGTCGAAGAACTGGCTGATTGCCAAGCTGTCGATGGTCTATGTCGAGGTGTTCCGCAACATACCGCCGCTGCTGGTTATCTTCTTCTGGTACTCCGGCGTTCTCGCTGTTCTCCCACAGCCACGGGAATCGCTGGCGCTGCCATTTGACATGTATGTCAACAACCGTGGCTTGGCGTTTCCGCGGCCGGTTTTCGATAGCGGCTCGCAGTACATCCTTCTTGCGCTTGTCATTGCGGTGATCGGCAGCGTCCTGTTTTCGCGCTATGCGAACAAGAAGCAGATGGAAACAGGTCAACGCATGCCGGTGCTGTGGACGGTACTTGGCCTGGTGATCGGCCTGCCGTTGCTGGCCTACTTCGCGGCGGGAATGCCGATTTCCTTCGATGTGCCGGTTGCCGGCAAGTTCAACCTGACCGGCGGGTCCGTCGTCGGGCCTGAATTCCTCTCGCTGTTCCTGGCGCTGTCGTTCTACACGGCCTCGTTCATCGCCGAAATCGTTCGGGCCGGCATTCGTGGCGTCAGCCATGGGCAGTCGGAAGCAGCACACGCGCTTGGTATCCGGCCAGGGCTAACCACTCGCCTCGTCGTCGTTCCGCAGGCCATGCGGATCATCATTCCACCGCTGACCAGCCAGTATCTCAATCTGACGAAAAACTCGTCGCTTGCCATCGCCATCGGCTATTCCGACCTCGTATCGACCGGAGGCACCATCCTCAACCAGACCGGCCAGGCGATCGAAGTCGTCACCATCTGGATTGTCGTCTACCTGACGCTCAGCCTGTCGACATCGTTGCTCATGAACTGGTTCAACGCCAAGATGGCACTGGTGGAGAGATAAGATCATGAACACGCACCAGACCAATTTCGTCCGCACCGCCATGATCGACCAATCGGCGCCACCGGTACTCGACAAAGGCTATATCGCCTGGATCCGCAAAAACCTGCTCGCAACACCGCTGGATGCGGTGATGACGATCATCGCCGTCCTGGCACTTGCCTGGTTTCTGCCGCCCGCCATCAAATGGCTGTTTATCGACGCGTCCTGGACCGGCGGCGGGCGGGGTGTTTGCGCGACCGTCGCCCAAGGCGGCTCGCAGCTGGAGGGCTGGAGTGGCGCATGCTGGGCTTTCGTCACCGCAAAATTCGATGTGTTCATGTTCGGGCGCTATCCGATCGATGAACGCTGGCGCCCCATGTTGGTCGGCGTCTTGTTCGTGACGCTTCTCGTCCCGATCCTGATCCCGAAAATCCCGTATAAGGGACTAAACGCCATCCTGCTGTTTGGTGTCCTTCCGGTCATATCGTTCTTCATCCTGATCGGCGGCGTGCTTGGTCTTCCCTATGTGGAAACTGCGCTTTGGGGTGGCCTGATGGTCACGCTGATCCTGTCCTTCGTCGGTATCGCGGTGTCGTTGCCGCTCGGTATTGTTCTGGCGCTTGGCCGGCGATCGACGATGCCCGTCATCCGCCTGCTCTGCACCACGTTCATCGAGCTCGTCCGCGGTATTCCGCTGATCACCGTGCTGTTCATGGCCAGTGTCATGCTGCCGCTGTTCCTGCCGCAGGGCATGACCTTTGATAAATTCCTGCGCGCACTGATCGGCGTCTCGCTGTTTGCCTCCGCCTATATGGCGGAAGTGGTGCGCGGCGGCCTGCAGGCAATCCCGAAGGGGCAGGCCGAAGGTGCTGATTCGCTGGGCTTGAGCTACTGGCAGAAGATGCGGCTGATCATCCTGCCCCAGGCGCTGAAACTGGTCATTCCGGGTATCGTCAACACGTTCATCGGCCTGTTCAAGGATACATCGCTGGTGTCGATCATCGGTATGTTCGATCTGCTCGGCATCGTCCGCCAGAATTTCTCGGACGCCAACTGGGCATCGCCGGTCACGCCGCTGTCGGGACTTGTTTTTGCCGGATTCGTTTTCTGGCTTTTCTGCTTTGGCATGTCGCGCTATTCAGGGTTCATGGAACGAAGGCTCGACAAGGGTCACAAAAGATAACAATGAGGGAGAATATTATGGCCGCTGAAGCCAAACCGCTAACAATGGAAGTGTCATCCACGGATGTCGCCGTCGAAATCGCCGGCATGAACAAGTGGTATGGGGATTTCCACGTTCTGCGCGACATCAACCTGAAGGTCATGCGCGGCGAGCGCATCGTCGTTGCCGGCCCGTCCGGTTCGGGCAAATCCACGATGATCCGCTGCATCAACCGGCTGGAAGAACACCAGAAGGGCAAGATCGTCGTTGACGGCATCGAGCTGACGAATGACCTGAAGAAGATCGACGAAGTGCGCCGCGAAGTCGGCATGGTGTTCCAGCACTTCAACCTCTTCCCGCATCTGACCATTCTGGAAAACTGCACCCTGGCGCCGATCTGGGTGCGCAAGATGCCGAAGAAGCAGGCGGAAGAAGTCGCCATGCACTTCCTCAAGCGCGTCAAGATCCCTGAGCAGGCCCACAAATATCCGGGCCAGCTGTCCGGCGGTCAGCAGCAGCGTGTGGCAATTGCCCGATCGCTCTGCATGAATCCGCGCGTCATGCTGTTCGATGAGCCGACCTCGGCGCTCGACCCGGAAATGATCAAGGAAGTGCTCGACACCATGGTCGGCCTTGCCGAAGAAGGCATGACGATGATCTGCGTGACGCACGAAATGGGCTTTGCCCGCCAGGTCGCCAACCGCGTGATTTTCATGGACCAGGGCCAGATCGTCGAACAGAACGAGCCGGCGGCATTCTTCGACAACCCGCAGCATGAACGCACCAAGCTGTTCCTCAGCCAGATCCTGCACTGAGGCTGAGTAGTTCCATCGTTGAATCAAAAAGGCCCGCGGCATTCACCGCGGGCCTTTTTTGATTCCAGACTCGTTTGCGGCCATTACTCGACCGTGTATTTCAACGTTCCCAAAGACCAGCGCACGCCGCGGTTTTCGGCATCTCCAGTCCAGGCTGTCTGAAGTCTTGCGATAATTTCGCTCAGAGAATGCCGGGCATCGAGTTCGGCTGTCAGGCCCTGCGCCGATGGGACGGTATCCTTCAAATCCACCGGATCGCTGACAACGATGGCGACCAGCATATTTTCGCCTTGACCGTCAGCCTCGAAATCGAAGCCGTAATAGTCATCCGGTATCGTCAATGTCGAACCGGCCGAAAGCGGCGTGATTTTCTGGGCCATGTCGTTCGGGAAGATTTGCGTCGCCATGCCCTCGCGGTTCACGTCCAGAAGGACGAGGTTGCCGTCATATTGGCTCGTGACAGAAATCTTGAATGGCTGCCCCTTCTTCAGCTTCGAGCCGGTATCGAGCGACACCGTGACGTCGCCGGTATCCGCCTTGCCGACGATATCTCCAATCGCAGTGACGGGATCGGCATCGACATAAGCCGGGACTCCACCAGCCTCGACCTTGGCCTCCTGATAAACCGGCTCGGGCTTGTCGTGACGCTGATCCGCCGCCGCCTGTTCTGTTTTGTATGGCTCCGGCTTGGCGATGCTTACACCGAGGACGTCCGGCACGCTTTCCAGCTGCGGATCGAGATTGTCGCAATCCTCCAGCGTCAAGCAATACTCCTTCGATTTCCGGGTCACGTATTCGAAGAGCTCGGCATTGCTGACAAGGCCGTTGCCATTCGCATCGGATTCTCCCGGTGCGTAGCCGGCTATGTAAGCGGATGTAAAAACACCGTGCCGGTCTTCGATCGGCAACCGGACATCGTCCCAGGCGACCTGATAGGCAGCGGCGGCACTCCACGCGGTCAGGCCACCGGCCGTCAATTGCGTGGGTTTATCGACAACGCCGAGATCGATGCGAAGGCCCCGGGTCGACGGTTGCTTGTCTGCCTTGGCAAACGGGCGCGGCAGGTAGCGCGCACCTTGCAAGCCGGACACCGCCTGCGGCGACAATGACCGCGATATCGTGCCGGAATGGCAGGCATCGATCACCAGCGTCACCGCCCTGCCCTTCAATTTCTCCAGAACCGCCTCAAGCTCGTCATCGAGAATGACATTCGTCCAGTCGTCGTCGCCGGCCTTGATATCATAGGTCGAAATGGCCTCATCCATTCCGTCTTCCTCATCACCGCCGGTGTCCTTGACCTGCAGGCCATGCCCGGAAAAATAGAGATAGACGCGGTCGCCGGGGGCTGTTCCGGCAACCAGCCATTCGTCCATGGACGACAGCATTGCGTGCCTTGTGGCCTTTTCATCCGTCAGAACCCGGATCGCCTCGGGCTTGAAATTCAACGTGCCCGTCAAAAGCGCCTGAATTGCCTTTACGTCGTTTTTCGGCCCATGCAGAAACATGTCCTGCGGCAAGTTTTCGTAGGTGCCGATGCCGATCACCAGCGCCCGATCTTCCGCCTTTGCCGCTGTGGTTAGCGCGGCCAACGATGCCAGGCACCACAGGCCTGCAGAGACAGTCATGCGGAAACCGGTCATCACAGCCTCTCCCGCGTATAGAGCGGCTGGATGGCCACAGTGGTGTCGGTGCCGTCGATGCGGCTGGTGAGAAGCTGCAAAACCGTGGCCGCATCGATGCTCTTGCTGGCCAGTGCCGCGCCAATCGCATCAACCGGTTCATTGGTGGCGATCACGATCAGATGGTCGGCGCCAAACGGTTCGACAACCTGCAGATTGCTGAGCTTGAACTCAGCACTTGCCGTCCCTTCCGACTGGACGTCCAGCAACTGCACCTGCCCGGTATTGGCAAGATTGAACACCACCATGTTCCTGTACCCTGACGCTGGCGCATCGAAGGAGATCTTGTCGCCACCGGCATAGATGTCCTTTTGCGGGATCAGCGACACCATTCCCGGGTTCTGGCTTGCCATGATTTTCAGAAAATCAAGCAGGATGAACTTGTTGACGACCGCTTGAACCATACTGGCATCGATATGTTCACCAGCAACGTCGCCATTCGGGGTGTAAAAAATACCGCTGGCGGCATCCCAGCGATAGGGCACACCTGTACCGCCGGTATTCTCCAGCACAATATCAGCCTCCTCGACTGACAGCGCCAGCTTGCCATTCCAGCCGGTTTCGCGAACGGTTTTATAGGTCTTTTTTGCCGCTGGTTGGATTGTGGCGGCCACGCTCCGACTTAGTGGCATCACCACCTCATCCTCGGATCGCGGCAGTTGCGGCGTGAAATTCGGCACCTGCAATGCCTCCGACTGGGTCTTCACATTGGCGAAGACATAGTCTTCCAACTCGACGCGGGAAAGGCGGCCGTCGCCATTGCGGTCCGCCGACCCTTCCACCGCGCGGGCAAAGCTCCAGCTTAGGGCACCGCGCGGCTCGCCGTCGATGATGACCTCAGGCGACGGCTGGCTCTCCAGGGAAGCGGCAAGGACCGTCACATTGCGGAACTGCGTCTCTCTTACCTCGGCACCCGACACCGCCTCCTCCGATGGCGGCGGCAATTTGACCGTGACCGCCTGGGCAAGCCGTGTCTTGCCGGAAAACGACCGGCTCATACCGCCGGAATGGCAACTGTCGGAGACAAACAGAACCTGCACGCCCTTGGCCTCGGCTTCCGAAAACCAGGCATTCAGCTCATTGTCGACGATGATTTCATGTTCTGTTTCTTCGGCGCGGCTGCGGTCGAAGCCCGGCAGCTGCAGAAATTCGTCCAGCCCGTCCGCCTCATCACCGGCAACAAGCTCTGGCATTTGCGAACCATGTCCGGCATAGGTGAAGATGATCGTGTCACCCTTGACCGCACCGCCGACGAAGCCGGCCCAGGCGGCGCGAATGTCGTCCTTGCGGGCGGCGGCATCAAAAAACGTCGTCACCTGATCGACGCCTGCCCGTCTTAGCGCACCTTCCACGTCCTTGGCGTCCTTGACGGCGCCATCCAGGCTGACTTCGTAGGGATAGGCATCAATGCCGACGATCAAGGCAAAGGTCTTGGCCGATGCGGCACCGAGCGGCACAACAGAGATCAGCAGAGCAAGAGCCAGCCGGCGCAGCATCATTCAGTTCTCCACATCGACTTCGACACGCCGGTTCATCTGATTGAGGGTTTCCTCATCATAGGCGCTGGCATCATCGGCCTTGAACGGCTCGTCCTCGCCCTTGCCAATCGTGGTCCAGGTGCCTGCGTAGCCTTCTGCAACGAGATAGTGCGCCAGCGCCTCGGCCCGTTGCAGCGACAGCACCCGGTTTGCCTCGGCCGTGCCGATCGGGTCCGTATGACCGATCAGGGTGATTGCTTTCGGCTTGACCGACTTCAGGCATTCCGACAGGTCTTTCGCCGATTCCACTCCTTCCGGCGTGAACTCCGCCGTGCCGAACACGTAGCGCACCGGCGTCGATTTTTTCTTCAGCGACACACCGCGATAGCTGATCTTGCAACCGCCGCGCATGGCAAGCTTGACGGGCTTAGGGGCCGCCAGCCGCATTTCGGTGGCCATATGATCCAGCCGGACGATATAGGACTCATCCGGCGCCATCCACTGCGGCGTCAGCATTTCATTGGCGGCATCCTCCAACGCCAACTGGTAGTAGCGTGCCGCCGTTTCATAATCCCGCCGGTCGCGATTGATATCACCAAGCGCGTCAAACACTTGCCAGGGAGCCGAATTGCTGGTGCGGATCGTCTCTAGTTCGTGCTCGAAATCTGCCAGATTGGCACCTTGCCCGACAGCACCGACGATCCGGTTGAAGGAGGCGAGCGCCGCCACACGGTTGATCATCGCCTTGTGGTCATCTGTGCAGCCGGGCTTTGGCATCCCGGCGATCTGTTTTGCCAGTGCCTCGTTTCCGGCATTGGTGGCATCGGCAATTTGCGCCAAGGCATCGCAGGCCGCAGACGCCGTCCCAGCGAAGAAAAATGCCAGCAGCGATGCCCCTGCCAAAACCTTCAATGTCATCACATGTATTCCCAAGCTATTCCAAATAATTGCAAACTGGCCGGACGGCATTCGGCGTCCGGCCAGTCCGCTATTGCCTGATCTCAAACGTCACCACCTGCAGGCCGCTCGCGCCCTTGTCGTCCTGCGCCTTCTTGGCGAGGTTGATCGCCAGTCCGCGCGTCGGCGGCAGATGCGATTGCGCCACCAGCTGGCGCGCCCGCTCGACCGAGAGTTTCTGGTCGCCCAGCCCTCCTTCGCGGCAATAGGCGATCATGGTTTCGGCCGGTGCCGGTGTGTCGAACGTCAGGTTGCCCGTCCCCGGCTGCGGGATCTGCCGCTTTTCGCCCGTTTGCAGCGTCGTGTTGCCAATCATTTCATCGGGGATGACCTCGACATTGCCGGTCTCCTCGACATAGAGGATCTGCAGTTCGCAGGCCTTGTTCGTGCTCAACTCGAACGACAATTGATCACCGACTTTTGCAGTGGTCGTCGCGACATGCAGCGCCAGTTCGAGCTTGTTGCCACCTGCTGGCTGTTCCTGGCGGTAGGCCGGTATCGCGGCTGCAACCGTCTCAGGCTTGACATAATCCTGCTGCGCCGTCTGACCTGCGACCTCCTGGCTTTGGCTGGTCACCGCCAAATGGACGGTGGTCGTATCGAGCGGCTTCAACTGCATCAGCGGATGCAAAAGCAGCGGAAACTGCTGTTCGACTTCGGCGCGCGGGATGGTGCCACCGGCTTCCAGCGTCGTCACCCAATCGATACCGAGCCGTAACGTATCGACATCCTCCACCCGCCGGATCGCTGCGGAAAGCTCAGCCGGGGTCATGTCGAACTCGGCGGCCAGCGCATCGAAATCGAGCTCGTCCTCATACTTGTCGCCGAAATAGGTGACGAGCTCGGCATTGCCCGGAGCCTGCATGCTTTGGGCGCTGCCGTCCGGCGTCGGCTCGGTTACCCCCAGCTTGACCAGTGCCTCGACGAAGCGCTGCCGGTCCTTGTTATACGCCGCATCAAGCTCTTCCTGCGGCACATACATGTCGAGCAGAATGGCCTGCTGATCCTTGCTGAACAGCGTCGATGTCTGGATATGCTCGCGCAACTGATCACGCTTCGACAGGATACCATTGGCATGGCAATCAAAGCACGAGCGGGCGTTGACGATCTCGACGCCCTTGCCGATCGGCCGCTTGCGGAAGGACACGATCGAGGTCGGACCGATATCCAGCTGCTTGCCTGCCGCCGTCGACAGGTAATAGCCCTGCAGCCCGTTCGGCAGCGAGAAGATCATTTCGCCGCCATCATGTTCGAACGCCGTCAGCCCGCCGTCGAACGGTTCCAGTTCCTTCGGCCCCTGCGGAAAGCGCTTCAGAACCTGACGTCCGACATCGCCGCCGAAATCGTAGGATTTCCAGTAATAGCCGCCGAACGGCATCTCATGACGCTCAAGCATGCGGTTATGATCGGAAACACCGGACGATCCGTCGGCAAACCCCGCACGCAACACCTGGCGGCGGCGGATATTGTCGTCCACGTTGATCTGGAACCGCTGTTCCAGCTCGCGGATATGGGTCGGAAGCTTCATCAGCTGGTTGTAAATCTTCGGCTTGGCCGCATTGGCCATGAACCAGTCGATGCGCATGACCGGCAGGACGGTATCCGTCTCCTTGGTCAGCGCCAGAAGCGACGCATCGCTGCCGGGATCGATACCATAGACATATTGCGAGATCAGGAAATTATAGTCGTCGGCAGTCCATTGCAGGTCGCGCAGATCGACCCGCACCATCAGTCCGTTGGTGCCCTCCACTTCCTGCGGCAAGACCAGTTTCGGACCATAAGACAGCGAATTCAGCAGTTTCTTGAAGCCGCCAGCCAGAACGTCCATGCGCTTCATGAACGTCTTGTCCTCCTCGCAGCCCATCATGCCATTGTACTGGTTGCGGTAGGAGAAATAGCGCATGTATTGCCGGTCGAGATCGTTGACCTTGGAAATATCCTTCAGCCCGGCCTCGATGAAATCGCGATAGGAGAGCATGGGCCGTGTACGCTCAGGCTTGCTTGCCGCCGTCTGCGGCAGGTCGGATTGTTTGAGCGAGTTGATCCAGTCCTCGAGGCTTTTCACCTCTTCGGCGGTCGGACGCTTGCCGAGCGGCATGCGGCCGCTGGTCACCGAGGTGAACAGGCGGGATTTTGCAGCATCGCCCGGAACAACGAAGGCCGCATCGGCCGCAATCGAGCTGAGATCGCCGGCCGGATAGGATCCTTGCGAACTTTCACCCGGACCATGGCAATTGCGGCAATATTTGCCGATGAAGGCATCGGCCTGCGTTGCAAGGCCAGCATTGTCACCGGCGAGCGCAGATGCGGGTGTGCTTTCCTTGCAGACGGCGGTTGCCGATTGCGCCACCGGCTGCGGTGGCTTGACCTCACGGTCGGACAGAAAGGCGTAGATCGCCGTACGATCCTTCTCGGTCAATGCGGAAAGCCCATGGGCGATTTCGCGCATCACCGGATCGGTCAGCGGCGCACCCGACAGCTTTTTACCTTCATCGATCAGCCCGACGGTAAACACGTCCGGCGAGGCAAGGCCTGCCATACGCGTCTTGGAAATGTCCGGGGCAACAGCACCTGTCAGTCCCTTTTCCCCCGTATAGGCGTTTTCCATGTCGAGACCATAGGTCGTGGTGCGCGGCGTGTGGCAATCGCCACAACCGCCGACGTTCTCGACGAGATAGCGGCCCCGCTCCATCTGCGTTTCTTCACGAGACTGATATTCCGGCACATTGAAATGACTGCGCTTCCACAGCGTAATCGTCGTCTGGCGGCTATAGGGAAAAGCGATCTCATGGTCCTGCGACACGGCATCGGATGCAATGAGCGTGTCGATATAGGCCTTGATGTCGAGCACATCCTCCGGCTTCATGCCGCCATAGGCGGTATAGGGCATGACCGGATAAAGATTGTTGCCCTCGCGGTCGATCCCTTGCATCACCGCATTGAGGAACTGGGCATTGCTCCAGCCGCCGATGCCATTGGCATGGGGCGAAATATTCGGCGCGTAGAATTTTCCGATCGCCGTATCCATCTCAAGTCCACCGGACAGGACCTCGGAATTCCTGACAGACCCATGGCAAGCGGCACAACCGGATGCGTTGAACAGATATTTGCCGTTGTCGGTATTGGCCTTGTAGGTCGCATAGGCATCGTCAGAAAAAGCATCGCGGGCCGATACGGCGCTTGGACATTGGGTCAACGCCAGCACGATAGCCCCTATCGCTAGAACATGACGCGACAGGCTGGGACTATGGGTCATTTTACCGGACAATTGATCGAACATGCGCATGGCTTGTTCTCCTTGCTTTCTCAACCGACAAATACGTTATGCCTTATCGGAACTCGAACTGCTCGAACTCGACCCGTCTGGGTCTTTTGCCGAGCTCCGTCAGTCCCTTCTCAATGGTTTTTCGCAGCAATGGCGGCCCGCAGAACCAGAGGTCCGCCCCTGCGGGATCGATCGCAGTCGATGCCGCGAGCTTTGCCGCATCGAGCCGTCCATCGGTTTTGGAATCGTGTAAAGTAAAACTGAAATTCGAAAGTTTTTCCGCCTGCGCCTCAAAGGTGTCGAGGCCGATGGCCTCGCTCCGTTCGCGCACACAATAGACCATGTGAATGTCCTGCCCCTCATCCCCCTTCAGGCTCCCCGCCATCGCCAGGAACGGCGTAACACCAATGCCGCCGGCGAGCCATATCTGTTTCTTGCCGCCGCGGCGATGATTGAAATGACCATAGCCGCCCTCCAGCGTCAGCCGGTCGCCAGCGGCGATGCCCTCGCGCAAGGCCTTGGTATAGTCACCCAGAGGCTTGATCGCAAAGCGGACGACGCCGTCGTCATCCATGCCGGCAATCGTGAAGGGATGCGGCTCACGCAGACCCGGTTTATTGACCCGGAAAAACCCGAACTGGCCGGGCCTGGCGCGCAACGGACGCCGGATTGGGCGGGCCGAAATGATCGTCGCACCCTCGTGACGCGTCACATCGGAGACCTCGTAGGTCCGGGTACGCAGCCAGGGGAAAAGCTGGGTGTAGATGTAGCTCAACGTTCCGATCACGGCGAAAATGTTGAGATAGGTCGCCAGCATGGCCGTGCCGTCATAGGGCCGCTTGATGAACGTCTGATGGAAAGCAACCATAATGAACAGCAGACCGATGAAACGGTGCGTCAAGCGCCAGAAATGATAGGGTATCTCGATCTTCGTCTTCGGGATGATCTTGACGATGCTGAGAACCAGCAGGATCACGAGGGCATAGAAGGCATATTCCCCCGCGGACGCCGCAAGTTTATTCAAAGCGCCAGTCAGCGACAGCCCCTTGAAATCCGGCGTGACGAAATAGTGCACGAGGATCAGGACAAGCACTGTGATACCGACGCGGCGATGGGTCTGGTAGATACGGTCGAGACCACCGAAAAGCCGCTCAACGAAAGGCGGACGGGTGGCCATGAACAGCGCCAGCGCCATGCCGGTAAAGGCCATGGACGATGCCATCAGCGAAAACGTGGTGCCCGCATTGGTGTGACTGACCGCGGGGATGGCCAAAAGCCCCGCAAATCCCATCAATGACCAGACAAGAACAGCACCCGCGCTCACGCAATATCCCTCACCAATCCGCAGCTGCAGAGCCCCGAAGGCAAGACTGGCAAGGCCCTCAAGCTTCGTCAACTGCTATTGTAGAACATACGATTTTGCGGCGGGCTTTATTCGACGGCCCCCAAGCTTCTGTGTTTACATCGGAAATAGGCCCGGCGACATTTCCGGACAAAAAAGCAACTCGCGATTACTGAAACTTTCTCGACGCAAGCATCTCGCGTGCCTTCTGTGCCAGCGGATGCTGGGGATGGCGGCGGATAAAGCGCTCGTAGGCTTCGCGCGTCCCCTTCTTTTCAACGCTGTCATATTCGGCCTGAACGGCAGCCTCGGGATCCGGCGCTGGCGCCATGATGCCACCGGCACCTGCCGGTTTTTGTGCCGCCAGAACCGACCCGCCGAAAAACCCTGCTATTGCCCCAAAAAGAGCAAGGAGCGGCCATTGCCTGCGAAATACGACTAGCATATCAATGCCTCTTCAGTTTTAAGAAAGTTATACGTGCGATTGGTAGCATAGACTGGTTCCGGTTGCTTTTCGAAGCGGCAGTCTTCCAGAAATTTGGTTATTTCAGCTTCATATTCTCCACCGAAAAGGGCAAACATGACGGGTATTAGCAAAACGACAAAAACCATTGCTGCGACAGGCGACCAACTCGTTGATGGGGTAATCTCAACTTATGCCTGGGGTGGCACTTCCGTCACATACGCGTTTCCTACGCTGACCAGCAACTATACGTACACAGACGAAACTTCAAACAATTTCGCCGCCGTTTCGACTGCCCAGAGAGGCGCCGCACTCTTTGCCATGGAGAAGTCCTATGGCTCAGCTGCGAATGACGGTTTTTCGGTGGAAGGCTTCACGAATCTGAATTTCTCCGCTGGCAGCGCCAGCACAGCAACCCTCCGTTTTGCGCAATCGGATACCCCGGACACCGCCTATGCTTACTATCCGGGCACTTACGATGAGGCGGGTGATATCTGGTTTGGCACAGAATATGCTGGTACTTCCGAGGATTATCGTACCCCAACAGCCGGCAACTACGCCTGGCACACCATGATCCACGAACTTGGCCATGCGCTTGGACTTAAACACGGGCATGAGACTGACACTTTCGGTGCACTGCCCTCTCAAAACAATTCCGTCGAATATTCTGTGATGACATACAACAGCTACATCGGCGGTAGCGGTTATTATTATGAACAATTCGGTGCACCGCAAACCTTCATGATGGCCGATATTGCGGCGCTTCAGCATATGTACGGCGCCGACTACACTACCAACAGCGGCAACACGGTCTACAAGTGGACACCGACAAGCGGCAATACACTTGTCAATGGCAAGGTGGCGATCGAACCCGGTGCCAACCGCATCTTCGCCACGATCTGGGATGGCGGCGGCAACGATACGTACGATCTGACAGCTTACAAGACCGGCATGCAAATAGATCTTCGCGCCGGTGGATTTTCAATGTTCAACAAGGACCAATTGGCCTGGCTGGGCGGCGGGCCGAACGATGGCCACTCACGCGGCAATATCTTCAACGCATTGCTCCATGAAGGAAATCTTGCGTCACTGATCGAGAACGTGAAAGCTGGCTCCGCCAACGACAAGATTGTCGGTAACCAGGCTGCAAACGCGCTTTACGGCAACGGCGGAAATGACACGCTTCTCGGGATGACCGGCAACGATTCTCTGTTTGGCGGCGCTGGCTCTGACAGCCTGAATGGTGGAAGAGGAGCTGACAAGCTCACCGGCGATGCCGGCGCTGACACATTCGTTTTCACGTCTATTTTGGATTCCACGAATATCGCGTCCAACCGTGACACGATCTTTGATTTCCGGGGGTCTGAGCGAGATCGGATCAATCTTTCGGGAATCGACGCCGACACTACGATTGCGGGCAATCAAGCGTTCAAGTTCATCGGCACGAGCGCCTTTTCCGGCGCCGCAGGCGAGTTGCGTTACGTCAAGAAAGCGTCCGATACCTACATCTATGGCGACGTGAACGGCGACAGGAAAATCGACTTCGCCATTCATCTCGACGACGCCATCACCATGCAGAAGGGTTACTTCCTCCTTTGATTGGTCAGCAATAGAGAAGGCCGGATCAAGAAAACATCCGGCCTCTCAATGCAGAAGGGCGGCCCACGGGCCGCCCATTTTTTTTACAACCGATCTCAAGTGCGAAATTTAGCCAACGAATGCGCGTTCGATGACGAACTCGCCCGGCTTGTTGTTGGCACCTTCGTGCAAACCGGCCGCCTCGAGAATTTCCTTGGTTTCCTTCAGCATTTCGGTCGAGCCGCAGATCATGCCGCGATCGACGGCCGGGTCGAACGCCGGAAGACCGAGATCCGAGAACATCTTGCCATCGCGCATCAGGTTGGTGATGCGGCCCTTGAAGGGGTAATCCTCGCGGGTGACCGTTGCATAGTGGCGCAGCTTGTCGCCGACCAGTTCGGCCAGGAACTCATGGTTGCGGATTTCCTCGATCAGATCGAAGCCGTACTTCAGTTCGGCCACATCGCGCGTGGTGTGCGTGAGGATGACCTCCTCGAATTTTTCGAATGTTTCCGGATCGCGGATCAGGCTCGCAAACGGCGCGATGCCTGTTCCTGTCGAAAACATATAGAGGCGCTTGCCGGGGGTCAGAGCGTCAAGCACAAGCGTACCCGTCGGCTTCTTGCGCATCAGCACCTGATCGCCGGGCTTGATGCCCTGCAGATGCGACGTCAGTGGGCCATCAGGAACCTTGATCGAGAAGAACTCAAGCTCATCATCCCAAGCCGGGCTGGCGATCGAATAGGCGCGGTAGATCGGCTTGCCATCGACCATCAAGCCGATCATGGCAAACTCGCCCGAGCGGAAACGAAATTCGGTCGGCCGCGTCATACGGAAGCTAAACAGCCGGTCCGTATAATGCGTGACCTTTGTCACCGTTTCAGCAAACACGCCGGCAGGTACGGTTGCGGCAAATTCTTCGATCTTGGCAGGAGCGTTCATTTCGGCGTCAGGTCCTGTAATGATGAGTAATGCTTTCAGGTATCAGCGGATATTCCAAAAGGCGCTGATTTGGAAGCAATTCCGTTCCAATTATAGCGCCTTTTGCAGATTGATGCGTGCTTCAGACTGTCGCGGGCCCTAAGAAACCCGCCGCCAGCTGTAGGATTTCGCATCCGTCGATGGTTTCGCCGTCGGCTGGTAGTGATTGTCGATCCCCGGCAACCGGCCTTCGGACAGGCGCTTGAGTGCGGTTTCGTTGGAAACGGCAAAGCTGTCGACACCACAGCGCAGCATCAGCGGCACCTGGTCGATCAGCACATCACCGACAGCGCGGATTTCCTTACCGTAACCCAAACGAACGCGCAACAGCGAGGCGTGGCTGAACGCCCGGCCATCATTGAAAGCGGGGAACGCCACCGCAATCAGCGATACCTGCTCCAGAAACGGTTGCAACCGCGTCACATCATCGGCCGGATTGATCAAAACACCGAGGCCGCTATCGCCTGATGATGCTTTTTCAAGAAAAGCATCAATGCCGAGAATGGCTTTTTCATTCGAACCGGCCTTGGTTTCCTCGGTTTCTACAACCCAGGGATCGTCGGTCACGAAGCCGGTTTCTTTCCAGATTTTCGTCATGTCTTTATCCTTGCCTTCTCAGGCGGCTTCCTGGGCGTTGCCACCGTAGAGGGCGTCCTTGAAGGGCTGCGGCCCGACCCGGCGATAGGCATCGAGAAAAATCTCCGAGGCATCGTTGCGCAGGCCGAGATAGGTGTTGACGATGGTCTCGATCGCGTCCGTCACCTTTTCCGGCTCAAACCCGCGGCCGATTATTTCGCCGATCGACGTGTTCTCATCGCCGGAGCCGCCAAGGGTGATCTGGTAGAGCTCTGCGCCCTTCTTCTCCACGCCCAGAAGGCCGATATGGCCGACATGATGGTGGCCGCAGGCATTGATGCAACCGGAAATCTTGATCTTCAATTCACCGATTTCAGCCTGCCGATCGGCGTCACCGAAGCGCGTGGAGATTTCCTGCGCCAGCGGGATCGAGCGCGCATTGGCGAGCGCACAATAATCCAAGCCAGGACAGGCAATGATGTCGGTGATCAGGCCGGCATTGGCCGTCGCCAGCCCAATCGAAACGAGACCGCGATAAAGCGCCTCCAGATCGGCCAGCGCCACATGCGGCAGGATGATGTTCTGCTCGTGGCTGATGCGGATTTCATCGAAGGCGTATTCTTCCGCCAGGTCAGCAATCGCGTCCATCTGGCTGTCGCTGGCGTCACCTGGAATGCCGCCGATCGGCTTCAGCGATACGGTCACCATGCCGTAGTCCGGATGCTTGTGCGGCTGGACGTTCTGCTGCACCCAGCGGGCAAAGTCCGGATCCGCCTTCTTCCAGCCTGCGAGATTGGCCCAGCCTTCTGCACGGTCGGTCAGCGGCGGAAGGGCGAAATAGCTGGTGATGGCCTGGATATCCCCTTCCGGCAGCTTCAATTCAGTATTCTTCAGCTGCAGGAACTCCTGCTCAACCTGACCGGTCAGAACTTCGGCACCCGTTTCGTGCACGAGGATCTTGATGCGGGCCTTGTACTTGTTGTCGCGGCGGCCGTGCAGGTTGTACACGCGCATGACCGCTGTCGTGTAGGATAACAAATCTTCTTCCGGCAGGAAGTCGCGGATCTTCTTGGCGATCATGGGTGTACGTCCCTGCCCGCCACCGACATAAACGGCAAAGCCGATCTCGCCCTTGTCGTTCTTCTTCAGGTGCAGGCCGATGTCATGCACCTGAATAGCCGCACGGTCGCGCTCGGCGCCCGTGACGGCGATCTTGAACTTGCGCGGCAGAAAAGAGAATTCCGGGTGAACGGACGACCACTGGCGCAGAATTTCGGCGTAGGGACGCGGATCGGCGACTTCGTCAGCAGCGGCACCGGCAAAATGGTCAGCGGTGACGTTGCGAATACAGTTACCCGACGTCTGGATGGCATGCATTTCGACAGACGCCAGTTCCGCCAGGATATCCGGCGTGTCCGACAGCTTTGGCCAGTTGTACTGGATGTTCTGGCGCGTGGTGAAATGGCCATAACCGCGATCGTATTTGCGGGCGATATGAGCGAGCATACGCATCTGCTTGCTGTTCAGCGTGCCATAAGGGATCGCAACGCGCAGCATGTAGGCGTGAAGCTGGAGGTAGACGCCGTTCATCAGCCTGAGTGGCTTGAAGGCATCCTCAGCGAGCTCGCCGGAGAGGCGGCGGGTTACCTGATCGCGGAACTGCGCGACACGGCCGGCAACAAACGTATGGTCGAATTCGTCGTAACGGTACATCGGTCTTCTTTTCCTTAAGCCGCGTGCACGGGGCCGCTCAGCCCCTTGTATCCCGGTGCATAGTCGATCGTCGGGCCTTCGGCGCGGACGCGTTCACGCATACGCAACGGCCGCAGCACGCCTGCCACTTCTTCAATATCGATAACGTTCACGTCAACCACCTTGTTATCGGCAAAGGCGGCCTTGCCAGTTGCTTCCAAAGCTGTGACCGCTTCGGCATGGCGAGCGATAAAGGCGTCCTGCAGCGATTCCACCCAATTGCCCGAGGCATCAAGCCAGACGGAAATGCCGTCGGACAGGCGGTTTGCGGTCAGTACCTTGTCGGCCATGTCAGTTCCTCACTTCGTCAGTCTGTTTGTGCGCCGCCACAGTTTTGGTGCCGGTATTCTTCTGGGCGACAAGCGGCTCAGACCGCTCGAAATTCGCACCCGCAACCGCATCGCCGATGATCACCATGACCGGACCATCCAGCTCGTAGCGATATTGCAGGTCCGGCAGATCCTTGAGCGTGCCATGCAACAGCTTGCGCTCCGCGCGGCTGGCATTCTCGATCACCGCAACAGTGGTCTCTTGCGGCAAACCAGCCTCGATCAGGCGCGCGGCAACGGAGGCTGCCACCGTGCGGCCCATATAGACGGCAATGGTGGCGCCGGAAATGGCAAGACGCGCCCAATCGGGCAGAACGTCACCGGTCAGGTCGTGGCCGGTGGTAAAGATCAGCGAGGAGGCAACACCGCGCAGCGTCAGCGGCAGTTCGAAATCGGCGGCAGCCGCAAAGGCAGACGTGATGCCGGGGACAATCTCGTAGGTGATACCGGCTTCGCGAAGCGCCGCCATTTCTTCCCCCGCACGGCCATAGACCAACGGATCACCCGATTTCAGCCGGACAACACGCTTGCCGTCCTGGCCGAGGCGCACCAGCAACTGATTGATTTCGTCCTGCGATTTCGAATGGCAGCCCTTGCGCTTGCCGACAGACAGACGCTCGGCGTCGCGGCGGCCCATATCGACGATCGCCTGCGGCACCAGCGCATCATAGACGATCACGTCTGCTTCCATCATCACGCGCTGCGCCCGCAGGGTCAAAAGGTCTTCGGCACCCGGACCAGCGCCAACCAGCCAGACGTGACCGGGAACGCGATCGACCGACTGCAGCAACCGCGATGCTTCGCGGCGAGCTTCAGTGACGTTTCCGAGCGAGACCTGGTCGGCAACAGGGCCGGAAAAGAAGCGGCGCCAGAAAACCCGGCGAGAAACACCACGCGGCAGAACGCGGTCAGCCGTATCACGGTAAGCCTGCGCCAGTGAGGCAAGCGCACCAAGCGAGGGAGAAAGCAGCTGGTCGATCTGTGCGCGGATCATCTGCGCCAGCACCGGGCCTGCCCCTTCCGTACCTATAGCAACGGCAACCGGCGCACGATTAACCAGCGCCGGCGTCAGGAAATCGCAGAATTCGGGCTGATCGACCGCATTGGCCGGAATTTTCTGAGCGCGGGCGGCGGCCACGATCAAACGGTCCTGCAAGGCATCGCCGGTCGCAGCAAAGACCAGTGTCGCGCGATCGACCTGGCTCGCCTCGAAACGCTCTTGCACAAGCCCTATGGCATTGGCGGAGAGAAACGCCGCAAAATCTGTTTCGGGCTGATCCGCATAGACAACGATCCGCGCCTGCGTGTTCAACAGCAACCGCACCTTGGCAAACGCCTCGTCGCCATTGCCAAACACCGCCACGCATTTCTGCGCAACGCGGAAGAAGGCCGGAAAGACGGTCAGTTGCTCGGTCATAACGTGGGATTCTGATCCTTTTACAGGTTCTGCGGAATATCCCCTTTATAAGGCGAACATTGAAGAAACAGAAATTCCGAAGCCTTTGCAGGCGGATATTCTTTTGCTCGACTCCAGCGTAATTTGAGCAAATCTCTCCGGCGATCCAGCCATCGAGCGCGGCAAGATCGAGTCTGCAAGCATTGCCTATGACGGCCGAAATCCGCTAAATGCCACAAACCCTGTTGTCCGGAGCCATGACCTGATGAACAATTCCAAGCTTGCAGAACGCCTGCTGACCGTCATCGAATCCGATGTCCTGCCCCTGACGGAACAGGGTGTCGCTGCCGGCAACAAGGTTTTTGGCGCGGCGATCCTGCGCAAATCGGATCTGTCGCTGGTGATTGCCGAAACCAACAACGAAACGGAAAATCCGCTCTGGCATGGCGAAGTGCATACGCTGAAGCGCTTCTACGAGCGCGCGGAAAAGCCTGACACCAAGGACCTGATCTTCCTGTCGACCCACGAACCCTGCTCGATGTGCCTGTCGGCGATCACCTGGGCAGGCTTCGACAATTTCTACTATCTGTTCAGCCATGAAGATTCGCGCGACGCGTTCTCGATCCCGCACGACCTGAAAATCCTGAAAGAGGTTTTCCGGCTCGATCCCGGTGGTTATGCCAAGACCAACGCTTTCTGGCGCTCGGCATCGATCGCCGATCTGGTGGCAACATCGGATGAAACCGACAAGGCAAAGCTGCGGGCGCAGGATCAGCGCATCCGTGCACGATACCAATCGCTGTCGGATGACTATCAGGCCGGCAAGGACGACAACGCCATTCCGCTGAATTGAGCCCCATGCAGCCCTCCAAGGATATCAACCGCCTGCTCGACATCATGGAAGCCCTGCGCCAGCCGGTGACGGGCTGCCCTTGGGACATTGTCCAGACCTTCGAGACCATCAAGCCCTATACGCTTGAGGAAGCCTATGAAGTTGCTGACGCCATCGAGCGCGCTGACATGGACGATCTCTGCGACGAGCTCGGCGATCTCCTGCTGCAGGTGGTTTTTCACGCCCGTATGGCCGAGGAATCTGGCGATTTCGCTTTTGGCGACGTGGTGGAAGCGATCACGCGAAAGATGATCCGGCGCCATCCGCATGTGTTTGCACGGTCCGATGCGGACACGCCGCAAGCAGTGAAACTCCAGTGGGACGCTATCAAGCAGGCGGAAAAGGCCGAGCGCCGCGAGCGGCGGGCGAAACGCGGCCTACCAGAAGATGTCAACAAGGGACATCTCGGTTCCGTCCAGCGCAGTTTCCCGGCGCTCGTGGAGGCGCTGAAATTGCAGGAGCGCGCTGCCAAGGTCGGCTTCGACTGGTCTTCGCCCGAACCGATCCTCGACAAGATCGAGGAAGAGATAGCCGAACTGCGCGAGGCTTTGGCGTCGAACGACAAGGCAAAGGTAGCGGACGAACTTGGCGACCTGATCTTCGCCGTGGTCAATATCGGCCGCCATGTCGGCGCCGATCCCGAAATGGCATTGCGCGGCACCAACACCAAATTCCGGCGCCGTTTTGCGCATATCGAGACGGAGCTGGAGGCCGTTGGCGAAACGCTTGAGGACGCTACGCTTGAGCGGATGGAAGACCTTTGGCAGGCGGCAAAGGCGATCGAGCGGCAGCTGACCTGACATTCTGCTGCGCATTGACGTGACGTAACGGCATGCCGTTACGTCAACACTCATTTCAAGGACTACCAGTCCTGTGCCGCGGCTTTTGGGCCATTGCCGAGCCGCCGGTCGAGTTCTTCCGATTCGCTGGGCGTCATGCGGAGATCAAGGCTGACCGAACCGTCTTCCAGGTCTTCCCGGCCATCAACCATCGTGTGCTCGTAGATCCAGGACAGTAATTTCAGCTTGCTGGCCGGCAGCACGACATTGCATTCCATCAGGACACCAGACAGACGCTTGTTGATCTCGTCGAGAAGGTGATCGACGCCCTCGCCCGTAACAGCCGAAACAGCAACGGTATTTTCCGAGTTCTCTGCCTTCTGGACGAGACTGTCATGCGCATCGGCATCCAAGAGATCGATCTTGTTCCAGGTCTCGATGATGCGCTCGGAGCGAGCCTTCTCATCGATGCCGAGATCGTCGAGAATGCGAATGACATCCTGCGCTTGCACCTGATTATCCGGATCGGAGAGATCGCGCACATGCAGGATCAGGTCGGCTTCCAGCACCTCTTCCAGCGTCGCACGGAAGGCAGCAACCAGATGGGTCGGCAGGTCGGAAATGAAACCGACGGTGTCGGACAGCATGACCATGCGGCCGTGCGGCAGCTTCATCCGGCGCAACGTCGGATCGAGCGTCGCAAACAACATGTCTTCGGCGAGAACGCCCGCACCGGTGATCCTGTTGAACAGCGTCGACTTGCCGGCATTGGTATAGCCGACGAGGGCGACGATCGGATGCGGAACCTTCTTGCGCTTGGCGCGGTGGAGCTGGCGGGTGCGACGCACCTGCTCCAGCTCCTTCTCGAGCTTGACGATCTTTTCCTGCAAAAGCCGGCGGTCGGCCTCGATCTGGGTTTCACCCGGACCGCCCATGAAACCTGCGCCACCGCGCTGGCGTTCCAGGTGGGTCCAGCTGCGAACAAGACGGCCCTTCTGATAGTTCAGATGCGCCAACTCGACCTGCAGCGTGCCTTCCTTGGTGGACGCACGGCGGCCGAAGATTTCCAGGATGAGACCGGTCCGGTCGATGACCTTGCAGTTCCATTCCTTTTCCAGATTGCGCTGCTGAACCGGGGTCAGCGGATGATCGATGATCACGAGACCGGCATTATGCTCGCTGAGCAGATGGCCGATCTCCTCGATCTTGCCGCTGCCGAGCAGTGTTCCAGGCTTCGGCTGGGCGACAGGCACGATCATGCCGTGCACGACTTCGAGATCAATGGCGAGTGCCAGACCGATCGTTTCTTCCAGCCGGCTTTCATCGCTGCGCGTCGAGGTGGCGGCAATGATCTCGGCGTTCTGTCTGCCCGTCTTTTTCAGGACTGGGACGATGACAACGGCGCGCATGTCATCACGAAGCTTTTCAAGCTCCGGGATGATCGACGCCGATTTGGTATCACGTTTGGTAATGTGTCTTGTATCCCGTCAGGATGCGGATTCTTCGCTCTCGAACATCTGCATCGGCTGGCCCGGCATGATTGTCGAGATCGCGTGCTTGTATACGAGCTGGGAATGCCCGTCACGCCGCAAAAGCACACAGAAATTGTCGAAAGACGTAACAACGCCCGTCAGTTTCACACCATTGATAAGAAATATCGTCAGAGATATCTTCTGCTTGCGGACGGTGTTGAGAAAAAGATCCTGCAAGTTCTGAGAACGTTCCGCCATAGCGCCGCTTCTTTCTTATTGTCCGGTCCGATTTAACCGGTTGATTATACGATCTGAATAGCCCGAACGCTGAAAAAAACTGGTCTTTTAAGCGTCCCCCCGGATTTGGTATCAAATCGCGGTCTTTTCCGCAATGTCGAAAAAGGCTTCACGAATTTTCTGTGACACGCTGCCCGGATGACCGTTTGCGATGGTTTTACCGTTAACGGCAACGACCGGAAAACAGATGCTGGTGGCTGCCGTGATGAAGACTTCGCGGGCCTCCAGCATGTCCTCGACGGAAAACGCCTGTTCGACGATTTCAAGCCCGATCGCGGCAGTCACGTCCTTCAAGGTCGTGCGGGTAATGCCGCGCGGAATGCCGTGTTCGGCGTGGCGCGTCCGCAATCGGCCCTCCTTGTCGACAATCCAGACATTGGTCGCCGCCCCCTCCTTCACCGTGCCATCGGTCTCGACGAAGATTGCCTCCTGGGCGCCCTGCTCCTTGGCGGCCTGCCGGGCCAGCACGTTCGGCAGCAATCCGACAGACTTGATATCGACGCGATCCCAGCGGTTCTCCGGCACCGTGATGGCGCTGATGCCGGATGCATTCTTTTTGGCAATCACCGACGCATCGGTCCGCTTGGCCGTCACCACGATGGTGGACGGGGTATCCGCTGCCGGAAAAACATGATCGCGCCGCGCGGCGCCACGCGTGACCTGCAGATAGAACAGGCCGTTTTTCACACGATTGCGTCGCGCCACTTCGCGGATGATCAGGATGAGCGCGGCGCGTGTCATCGGCCATGCCATGCGCAGTTCGCTCAACGACCGGTCCAGCCGGTCGAGATGGCGCGTCAGGTCTACGATGTATCCGTGACGGATTTCACAGACTTCGTAGACGCCATCGGCGAGCTGGAAACCGCGATCCTCGATATGGACAGCAGCTTCACTATGGCGCTGGTAGGCGCCGTTGACATAGGCAATGCGCGACATAGATTGATGATCCGTCTCGAAAGGATGGAAGCGTTTTTCAGACGCCGAGCGATTTCAACTTGCGATGCAACGCCGAGCGCTCCATGCCGACGAATTCCGCGGTGCGGGAAATATTGCCGCCGAAACGGTTGATCTGTGCGATCAGGTAATCCCGCTCGAACATTTCGCGCGCTTCCCGCAGCGGCAACGTCATGATGTGATGATCGCCCTGCGCCGAAATTTTCGGCAGGCTGTCGCCGACTTCGCTCGGCAGCATGTCGGCCGAGATCGCCGTATCCGGACCATCGCTGCGAGCGAGAATCATCAACCGCTCGATATTGTTACGCAACTGCCGGATATTGCCCGGCCAGTCATGTGATTGCAGTACCGCCAGCGCATCGTCGCCGATCTTGCGGGTGCGGATACCCGCCTGCTCACTGATCTGGCGCATGAACATGTCGACTAGGAACGGAATGTCCTCACGCCGCTCCGCCAGCGGCGGCACACGTACGGGGATCACCGCCAGCCGGTGATAGAGGTCCTCGCGAAAAGCGCCTTCGGCGATCTGGCTTTCCAGATTGTAGGCAGTCGAGGAAATGATGCGGACATCGACCTTGACGCGCTTGGAACCACCAACCCGTTCGAACTGCTGATCGACGAGAACACGCAGGATCTTGTTCTGCGTCTCGCGCGGCATTTCGCCGACTTCATCGAGGTAAAGCATGCCGCCATGGGCTTCCTCAAGCGCACCGGTCTTGCGCGGCTGGCCCGGAGTTCCCTCAGTGCCGAACAACGCAATTTCCATGCGATCGGGCGTGATCGCCGCCGCATTCAACGCCACGAACGGACCCCCGGCCCGCGAAGACTTGCGGTGGATCATCCGGGCAACCAGCTCCTTGCCGGAGCCGGATGGGCCGTTGATCATGATGCGGCTGTTGGTCGGCGCAACCTTCTCGATGGTCTGGCGCAGTTGAGAAACGGCAACCGAGGTTCCGATCAGCTCGACGGGATCGCCGGAGCGCTTCTTCAGCTCGGAGACTTCCTTCTTCAGCTTGGAATTTTCCAGCGCCCGTTCGGCAATCAGGATCAACCGGTCTGCCTTGAAGGGCTTTTCGATGAAGTCATAGGCGCCACGGCGGATTGCCGAAACGGCCGTCTCGATATTGCCGTGACCCGAAATCATCACCACCGGCAGATCCGGATAGCGGCTCTTGATCTCGTCGAGAAGCGCCAGGCCATCGAGCCGGCTGCCCTGCATCCATATATCCAGGAAGACAAGGCGCGGCACGCGATCGCTGATGGCGGCAAGCGCGCTGTCGCTGTCGAACGCGGTACGGGTTTCGTGCCCTTCGTCGGACAGGATGCCGGAGACGATCTCGCGAATGTCTTCTTCGTCGTCCACAACCAGAATGTCAGCCGCCATAGGAAGTATCCTTGTCTTGTCTGTCTTCAGTGCCACTGCTCTGTCCGGCCGGCGGCAAGATAATGCGAATCATGGCGCCTTGGCCGCGATCGAAATCGGCGGGTGCGTCATGCAGTTCCAATTGCCCGCCGTGGTCCTCGATGATCTTCTTGACGATCGCGAGGCCAAGGCCGGTGCCTTTTTCGCGCATCGTCATGTAGGGCTCGAGAATACGGTGTCTATTTTCGGTCGGCAGTCCCCGACCGTTGTCGATAATATCAACAACGAATTGGCCGCTCGTTTCATTCAATCGTGACCGCACCATCACCTTTCGATCGCCGCGAACAGCGTCTGCCGGCAAGGCCTCGATCGCCTCGACCGCGTTCTTGATGATGTTGCCGAAGGCCTGGCCCAGCATGCGGCTATCGAACGTGCCGTCGAGCGGTTCTTCACCGAGATCGCGGATAAAGGTCACATGGGTATTGCCCATCTCGCGCAGGAAGATTGCATCCTTGAGGATGTTGCGCAGATCGGCCTTTTCCTTGGTCGGCTTCGGCATGCGGGCAAACCCGGAGAATTCATCAACCATCCGGCCGATATCCTCGACCTGGCGGACGATTGTATCCGTACACTGGTCAAACACCGTGCGATCGTCCTGGTTGATCTGCTTACCATAGCGGCGCTTCAGCCGTTCGGCCGACAGTTGGATGGGCGTCAACGGGTTCTTGATTTCATGGGCGATGCGGCGGGCGACGTCGGCCCAGGCGGTCGAGCGCTGGGCGATCACGAGGTCGGTAATGTCATCGACGGTGATAACGTAGGAATCCTTGGCGTCGTGCGATTCCTCGCGCGTTACCTGCACATTCAACGTCCGCTCGGTGCCACCGCGCATGATGTTGATCTGCTTGCGATAGTCGTTGCGATGGCGGCTGGCGGCCTCATTGAGGACCTGCTCGATCTCGGGCGCTACATCAGCAAGCTTTTCACCGACCAGTTCCAGCGTCGTACGCGACAGGAAATGCTCCGAGGACGGATTGGCGATGGTGATGCGCCGGTCATCCTCGACACCAATTACGGCTGCCGTCACGCCTGAAAGCACAGCCTCGATGAACCGCCGCCGGTCATCCATCTCATCCTTCGCCTCAAGGATCTGGTCGCGCTGCGTACGGATTTCAGCGATCATCTTGTTGAAGGTGCGCGAAAGGCTGCCGACATCGCCATCCACTGCATGCACGGGCACGATGACATTCAGATTGCCGCTGGCCACGCTATCGGCGGCTCCGATCAGAAGCCGGATCGGGCGGACGATACGGTCGGCAACCGCAATAGCGGTCCAGATCGCCGCCAGAAGCACGATCAGAGCGAAACCGAGATAAAGCACCCCGAACGCCACCTGCAACGATGTCCGGCCAGCCTCGAGATTCTTATATTCGGCAGTATTCTCCTCCATCAGCCGCATCGAGCGCATGACCTTCGGATCGACGCTGCGCACGGTATAGAGATAAGCACCTTCGATATTGTCGATCGGGATGATCGCGCCGACAAGGTTGGTCACGCCAGGCGGAATAAGGGTCGGCTGGCCGGATACGGTGCTCAACAGCGCATCCTTCGGAATGGCCGGCAGCGGCCGCTCGGTCGGAATATTGGCCTGAAGGATTGGCGAACCATCGCCACGGACAAGGAAAGCGCCGAGCATGCCGCGCCCACGGGCCTGGCGTGTCATCAACTCGATAAAGCCCGTGCGGTCGAGGCTGTAAAGCTGGCGGTTGCGCTCCAGGTCATTGGCCATGGAGACGGTCTGTCCCTGCAGGTAGCTGGCATTTTCCATCATATAGGCCTGCGCCACGTCAAGCGACGACCTGACGATCGATTGCGTGCGCAGGGAAAACCAGCGGTCGAGACCAACATCGAGCGTGATGCTGGCAAAGATCGCCACCAGGATTGCCGGCGTGATTGCAACGATCGAAAACAGCGCGACGATGCGCACATGCAGCCGTGCTGCCGCCCTGCCTCGGCTACGCGCCTTCAATAGGCGCAGGATCTCCCGGCCGATCAGAAACAGCAGTCCGATGACAAACAACGCATTGATCGCCGCCGAACCGATAATGACATTGGTTTCCGGCCTGATCGGGGTAAGCCCGAGTAGAATCAGCAGCGATATGATCGCGCAGACCAGGGCTCCGGTTGCCAGCAACAGACCTGGCAATGCGAAAGATGCACGCCGGTCATGGCCGATCACGGCAACGTCGTCTTTCGCCATCGGCTCAATCAGCCCTTCGGCCATCAGAAATGCATCCCCCGCCCCGGCTCGCTTTCGATCGGAAAGCGGCGGGCATTTTTTTTACGCGCCATGGTCAAGAAATTGACCGCCATGACCCGATCGACTCCCTGCTTTCCAATGCAAGGAGGCCAGATCCGGCGGATGACGAGCGGAAAGAATCACCGTCATCCGTGTGCTTTCTAAGCAACATATTGTGGCGAAAATGCAACGCTTCTGTGAGGCAAGTCAAGCGCTACGTGAGCTGCGGTAAACCGAAACCCCAAGCTCGCGGATTTTCTTGCGCAGGGTGTTCCGGTTCAGGCCGAGCAGGTCGGCCGCCTTGATCTGGTTACCTCGCGTTGCCGTCAGGGCAGCCAGAATAAGCGGATATTCCATTTCGGCGAGCACACGGTCATACAGGCCGGCCGGCGGCAGCCCCTCGCCAAATCCGGCAAAATATTGCCGCATATTCTCCTCCACCGCCTGCGAAATCGACATTGATCCCGATCGGCCCGGCGTCTTCTCGATCGGGCTGTCGGGAATGTCGGAACGCAGCTCCGTTTCGATGATTTCGCGGGTGATGACGTCCTGTGGATAAAGTGCAGTCAGGCGGCGCACGACGTTTTCCAGTTCACGCACGTTGCCGGGCCACGGGTGGGCCTTCATCAGCTCCAGCGCCTCTTGATCGAAGCGTTTGACATCGAGGCCTTCCTTTTCGGCCTGCTGGACGAAATGGCGGACGAGATCGGGGATATCCTCGGCGCGGTCGCGCAGCGGCGGCAGCCGTAGCGGCACGACATTGAGCCGGTAGTAAAGATCTTCGCGGAACAGGCCCTGGTTGATCGACTGCTTCAGATCCTTGTTGGTCGCAGCAACAATGCGCACGTCGGAGCGGATCGGCGTGCGGCCGCCGACCGTCGTATATTCGCCCTGCTGCAACACGCGCAGCAGACGTGTCTGCGCATCCATCGGCATGTCGCCGATTTCGTCAAGAAACAGCGTGCCGCCTTCGGCCTGTTCGAAGCGGCCGGTCGAACGGTTCTGCGCGCCGGTGAAGGCGCCCTTCTCGTGGCCGAACAATTCCGATTCGATCAGGTCGCGCGGGATCGCCGCCATGTTAATCGCAACAAAAGGACCGTTGCGGCGCTTGCCGTAATCGTGCAACGCCTTGGCAACCAGTTCCTTGCCGGTACCGGATTCGCCGGTGATCATCAGCGTCAGATCAGTCTGCATCAACCGAGCAAGGACGCGGTAAATTTCCTGCATGGCGGCAGAGCGGCCGACCAGCGGCATGCCATCTTGCGTGTCGTCTTCGTGCTTGACCGGCTTGCGCTTCGGCTCTGCAAGAGCGCGGCCGATGATGGCGATCAGTTCGGTCAGATCGAATGGTTTCGGCAGATAATCATAGGCGCCTTTTTCAGAGGCCTTGATTGCCGTCATGAACGTGTTCTGGGCGCTCATTACCAGAACCGGCAGATCCGGCCGCGCCTTCTTGATGCGCGGCAAGAGATCGAAGGCATTTTCGTCGGGCATGACAACGTCGGTCACAACAAGATCGCCATCGCCGGCCGATATCCACCGCCACAGCGTCGCTGCATTGGAGGTGATGCGAACGTCATAACCGGCGCGGCTCAGCGCCTGGTTGAGAACGGTACGGATGGCTGCGTCGTCATCAGCGACGAGGATAGTGGCGCCAGTCATCGGGATTGTCCTTTTACAATAGCCAGAGGCTCGCTGTCTTCGGCGGTCGGGCCTTTCGACGCGGGCATCAGAACACGGAATGTCGTACGGCTCGACTGGCTGTCGCACTCGACGATGCCGCCATGGCCGCCAATGATCTTGGCGACGAGGGCGAGGCCGAGGCCGGAGCCGTTGGTCTTGGTGGTAATGAACGGATCGAACAGATGCGGCACCAGATCGGCGGGCACACCCGGTCCGTTGTCATGGACGCAGAACTCAAGCGGCAGCGAAATCTTTTCCCGCGTTCCGGCAACCGATAGGCGGATGCCGGGCCGATAGGCCGTCGTCAGCATGATCTCGCCATCCGGCTTATCGGCAACCGCTTCCGCCGCGTTCTTGATCAGGTTGAGAAACACCTGGATCAGTTGGTCGCGATTGGCATAGACCGGCGGCAGAGACGGGTCGTAATTCTCGGTAATCCGGATCTTCCGGGCAAAGCCAGCCTTGGCGATGGCCTTTACGTGATCGAGCACCGAGTGAATGTTAACCGGGTGACGATCGACCGGCCGCTCGTCGGAAAACACTTCCATGCGATCGACCAGCGAAACGATGCGGTCCGTCTCATCGCAGATCAGCCGCGTCAGCGCCCGGTCCTCATCGTTGACCGATGTTTCAAGCAGCTGGGCTGCACCGCGGATACCCGATAACGGGTTCTTGATCTCGTGGGCCAACATCGAGGCCAGTCCCGTCACCGAGCGGGCAGCTGCGCGGTGGGTCAGCTGCCGGTCGATCTTGTCGGCCATCGAGCGTTCCTGGAAGACGATCACGACGGAACCCGGCTCGGACAGAACCGGCGCAACATAGAGATCGACAAGCTTGTCGGCGCCCAGCCGCGGCGAACTCAGATCGACCCGGTACTCGTTGACGGCGGCACGCCGTTCGCGGACCTGCTCGATCAGCGTCAGAAGCGGGCTGCCAAATGGAATGAAGGCGCTGATATCGTGGCGGGCGAGATAATTGGCGCTGGCGCCAAAGAATGCCTCCGCCTCCCAGTTCGCAAAGGCGACGAGACCCTTCTCGTCGACGAGGATCACCGGGTTCTGGATGGCATTCAGAACCGCCATCGGCAGCGAATTGACGGCCTTGCGCTCATCATCGCCTATCTTGTCGGTCATGCTGCATCCTTTTCTTCGCCCAAGGCGCACCCTGCCGCAATGGCGGCCACCGCGCCGGACAAGGCGATGGCAGGATCAGTGGAGGTCATGATTGCCGCCTTCTCCTGCGCAGCAAGCTGCGGCGCAAATCGGCTGAGATACCAGCCGAGATGTTTTCGCGCATGACGAAGGCCGATATCGGTTCCGTAGAACTCCAGCATCATACCGTAGTGCTCCGCCACGATTTCAGCGATCTCCGCGGCACCCGGATGTTCAACTGCGCTCGCAAGCACGCCCGCATGCCAGGGCCGCCCCTGACTGGAGCGCCCGATCATCACCGCCTCGGCGCCGGAACGCTGGAGAATTTCGTTGGCGTCTTCCCGCGTTGCCACATCGCCATTGGCGACCAATGGTATGGAAATCACATCACGAACGGCGTGGATCGCATCCCAATCGGCATGGCCGTTATAGAACTGCATGCGGGTGCGGCCATGAATGGTGATCATCTGAACACCAGCATCCTGCGCCCGTTTGGCGATCAACGGGGCATTGATGGAGTTTTCGTCCCAGCCCAGGCGCATCTTCAGCGTCACGGGCACATCGACGGCCTTCACCGTTGCCTCGATCAGTGACAG
This sequence comes from Rhizobium sp. Root1204, assembly GCF_001424965.1. Taxonomy (NCBI): domain Bacteria; kingdom Pseudomonadati; phylum Pseudomonadota; class Alphaproteobacteria; order Hyphomicrobiales; family Rhizobiaceae; genus Rhizobium; species Rhizobium sp. Root1204. The sequence continues at coordinate 105,440 of NZ_LMCZ01000034.1, read as the reverse complement.
GGCATGATCGGGATCGCGCATCAGCGCCGAGCCGGAATAGCCACCCGTCACCTTCTTGGCCGGACACCCCATATTGATGTCAATGACATCCGCGCCGTTGTCCGCAGCGATCTTCGCCGCTTCACCCATCCAGTAGGCCTCGCGTCCAGCCAGCTGCACCATATGCGGATCGATGCCCGAGCTCTTCAGCCGAGACCAGCTTTCCGATGCGTTGCCGACCAGTTCGCGGCTTGCTACCATTTCAGTGACGACCAAGCCCGCGCCAAACCGCCAGGCCAATTGCCGGAAGGGCAAATCCGTCACACCCGACATCGGCGCAAGCACGACACGGTTTCTAAAGGAGAGCCCGCCAACCCGGAACGGGGAGGACAAATCCGGTACCTGCAAATGATTATCTTTCGAGCACATCTCTATTCTGCACTATTTTTAGACATACTTGGCGAACTTGCCAAGCGATTTCAGAGCCTCGCCACAAAATTTCCCGAACAACTGGTAAAGCCTCACCCTTCGCGGTAAATCACCACAACGATTTGAAGCTTCGCCTGCCGGACCGGCATGCGCCTGATATTTGACTGAGTCTGGAGCGAGAGACCTGTCCGTGTGCTCGCTATCGAGCCCGGGCGGCGGCCTATTTGCAGGAACCCATATAGAAGATGCACGCAAAAGAACAGTTTTCCTGTGGTGTCGTCATTGTCGCTGCCGGGCGGGGTGAACGCGCAGGCTCGCCGCAAGACGGGCCGAAGCAATATCGCCCGATCGGCGGGCTGCCGGTTATGACCCATACGCTTGACGTTTTTGCGACATGGCCGAGGAAAACGGCGATCGTCGTCGTCATTCATCCCGATGACGAAGCTCTGTTTGCTCAGGCATGCAATCTTGTGTCAGGCGATACTTCAAACATTACATTCGTCCATGGCGGGCCGGCGCGGCAACTTTCGGTGCTGGCGGGACTGAAAGCGCTGGAACAGGCCGACATCACCCACGTAATGATTCATGACGCCGTGCGGCCGTTCATCGACCATGCTCTGCTTGACCGCTGTGTTTCAACGTTGAGCGAAGGTGCCGATGCCCTGCTGCCGGCGGTCGCGGTTGCCGATACGTTGAAACGTGGGTCTGCGGATGGAAAGGTTTTGGAGACGGTGCCGAGAGCAGGCCTCTACGGCGCCCAGACGCCCCAGTGCTTCCGCTTCGCGCCGATCCTGGAAGCTCATATCAACGCCGCCGCCTCCGGCCGCGCCGATTTTACCGATGACGCTTCGATCGCCGAATGGGCCGGAATGCCCGTGACGCTGATCGAAGGATCGGTCGACAATGTGAAACTGACGATCAAACGGGATATTACCATGGCCGATGAAAAACTGAACCGGAACGCACTCCCGGACGTCCGAACCGGGAATGGTTACGATGTACATCAGCTGGTCGATGGCGACGGCGTGACGCTCTGCGGTATCTTCATGCCGCATGACCAGACACTGCTCGGCCATTCCGATGCCGACGTCGCCCTGCATGCCTTGACCGACGCCCTGCTTGCCACCTGCGGTGCGGGCGATATCGGCGATCATTTTCCACCGTCCGATCCGCAATGGAAGGGCGCCGCCTCGCGCATCTTTCTGGAACACGCGGCAAAAGTCGTCCGCGACAAGGGGGGCACGATCATGAATGCCGATGTCTCGTTGATTGCCGAGGCCCCGAAGATCGGCCCACACCGGCTGGCGATGCGGGAAAACCTCGCAGATATGCTCGGCATTTCGCTGGATCGCTGCTCGGTCAAAGCGACGACCAACGAGCAAATCGGCTTCATCGGCCGCCGCGAAGGCATTGCAGCAATCGCCACAGCAACGGTTGTCTATGCGGGAGGCATCAAATGAGCGGATGGCCGGAGGATATCGCAGCCAAGGCAGACCGGCTGATCGCCGCCTTTTCGAAACGTGGCCTGATGGTCGCCACGGCCGAATCCTGCACCGGCGGCCTGATCGCCGGTGTTCTGACGGAAATTCCGGGTTCCTCGTCAGTGGTCGATCGCGGCTTCGTCACCTATTCCAACGATGCAAAGATCCAGATGCTCGGAGTCAACACGGCGACGCTTGAAACGCACGGCGCCGTTTCGCGCCAGACGGCAATCGAGATGGTGCGCGGCGCACTCAGCCACTCGAAGGCGGACTTGGCCGTTGCCGTCACCGGCGTTGCCGGTCCGGGGGGCGGATCGGCCGATAAACCGGTCGGACTGGTGCATCTGGCGGCAACCAGCCGTGCCGGCAACGTTCTTCACCGCGAAATGCGCTACGGCGATATCGGCCGCGACGCGGTCAGGCTGGCCACGGTGCGCACGGCACTTGATATGCTGGAAGAAGCAGCAGCAAGCTGACGTTTCCGCTATACGGTCGCATAGATCGTATCGGCGCGCTTCTCGAACGCTTCGGAAAACATCCGGAATGCCCGGTCGAACATCGACCCCATCAGCGCGCCGAGAATACGGCTCTTGAATTCGTAGTCGATAAAGAAGTTGACGGAACAGCCGCCCTCACCCAACGCTTCGAAACTCCAACGATTGTCGAGATATTTGAACGGTCCATCGATATATTTGACGTCGATCACGCGCTCGGCTTTGTTGAGCAGAACCTGTGTGGTGAACGTCTCGCGGATCGCCTTGTAGCCGACGGTCATATCCGCCACGAGCAGCTCCTTGCCGTCACGCTCCTTGCGCGAACGCACGGTCAGCGCCTCGCAAAGCGGCAGAAATTGCGGGTATTTTTCAACATCGGCGATCAGATCGAACATCTGTTCGGGTGAATGCTTGACGGGCCGGCGGGTCTCGAATTGTGGCATGGCGTTCAGATATTCAATGATTTCGCGAAAAACAAGATGTGGTTGGTATCAAGCGCGAGAAGAAGACGCGTGATGAGCGACATGCTTCAGCAGGCGTCGTGTTTCGCCGTGCGACCGGACAATGAACACCGGCACGTCAGAACCATAATCCGCCAGCTTCTGTTCGATCTCAGGGCTTTCCGTCTTCTCGAAATTCCAGACGTAGGACAGGAATTCCAGCGTCAGGCGCTCAGGGCAGTTCGCGGCCATTTCCGGGCGTGTCTTGCCGCGCAACCGGACCCAGCGGCTGATGACACCATAAAGCGAAACATGGCGGGGCGGACGCATCCAGATGACGAGATCGGTGCGCGGCAGGCGCAGCGGCAAAGTGCCAGGGCTTGTGCCGTCCATGATCCATCGTGGTTGCTCCACTGCCCGCTCGACAATCGCAAGCGCGTCGGCTCTCGGGCGCGGTATCCAGCCCGACATCCAGAAAACGTCGCGGTCCATGGAGACATACGGAAGCACAAACAGTCTGGAAAGCGCCTGCGCCAAAGTGCTCTTGCCGCTACCGGAACAACCGATCATGAGAACGCGATCGGCGGTCCGAAGGGCCTCCGCCGTCCGTTCAACATTCAAACGCTTATTCGACATTGCTGGCTTCCTGCAGGGTCTGGGTCAATGCACGTATGTCCCGGCGGCTTTTCAGTGTCAGGACGGGAATCTCCTGCGCGTAACGGTCAAGCATCTGGACAATCACGGGGGAAACGCGCTGTTCGAAATTCCAGATATAGGAGAGGAATTCACGATCCGGCAGCTGTTCAGGACAACCCGGAGCCATGTCGGGGCGCACGCGGCCAAAGCTCGACGCGACCCGGCAGACAAGTCCCCAAAGGCAGACGCGCCGCGGTACCCGAACCCAGACAACCAGATCGGTTCTTGGAAACCGCAGGTCAAATGTGGAGGGTCCGCTGCCGTCCATGATCCAGCGATCCTGCGCAACACAGGCTGCGATCAGAGCACGCTCTTCGGCTTTCGGCCGCTTGATCCAGCCGGGCAACCAGAAAAAATCCCGGTCCATCGAGACGTAAGGCAGATCGAGTTTTTCGGACAGCTTTCTTGACAGCGTGCTCTTGCCGCCGCCTGAGCAGCCGATCACCAGGATGCGGCTTGCCTGCCGCAAACGCGGCAAGGCATCTTCGGTGTCCGGAATATAGGAGGGCATGACGGCTCCAAACATGTGAGCCGCGCACCATAAAGTTCAAATCCAGATTGGCAACCTGCCAAGGATTATCCGGCGGCTACCGCCAGCTTCTTCTCGCGGTTTGCCTTCAGCCGGGCGAAATCGTCGCCGGCATGGTGCGACGAGCGGGTCAGTGGGCTGGAGGCAACCATCAGGAAGCCCTTGGTATAGGCGACGGTCTCATAGGACTTGAATTCTTCCGGCGTGACAAAGCTCATGACCTGATGATGCTTGCGGGTCGGCTGCAGGTACTGGCCGATGGTCATGAAGTCGACATCCGCCGTGCGCAGATCGTCCATCAACTGCAGCACTTCGTTGCGCTCTTCGCCAAGGCCAACCATGATGCCGGACTTGGTGAACATCGTCGGATCGAGTTCCTTGACCCGCTGCAGAAGCCGGATCGAATGGAAGTAACGGGCGCCCGGACGAACCGTCAGATAGTTGCCCGGAACTGTTTCCATGTTGTGGTTGAAGACGTCGGGCTTGGCGGCGACGACGCGCTCCAGCGCACCGGGCTTCTTCAGGAAGTCGGGTGTCAGGATTTCGATGGTCGTCAATGGAGATGCGGCGCGGATGGCCCAGATCACCTTTTCGAAATGCTCGGCGCCGCCGTCGGCCAGATCGTCACGGTCGACCGAGGTGATGACGACGTGCGACAGGCCCATCTGCTTGACGGCCTTGGCAACGTTCTCCGGCTCGGCCATATCCAGCGCGTTCGGCTTGCCTGTGGAGACATTGCAGAAGGCGCAGGCGCGGGTACAGATTTCGCCCATGATCATGAAGGTCGCGTGCTTCTTGTCCCAGCACTCACCGATATTCGGGCAGCCCGCCTCTTCGCAGACCGTGACAAGCTTGTGCTCCTTCACGATCGACTTGGTTTCAGCATACCCTTTCGAGGTCGGCGCCTTGACGCGGATCCACTCCGGCTTGCGCAGCATCTCGGTATCGGGCTTATGGGCCTTTTCCGGGTGGCGAACGCGCGGGGCATCGGGATCAAGAGTGGTTCGGTCGAGGATCGTGACCATCATGCTTCCATTTTTGCTTCAAGCGCAACAGCGCGCCCTTCGGGCCAGACAGAGTGACCCGCCTTCAGATGGAGGCGAGCCCTAGCACAATCAAGCGTTCAGTGCACGCCCATAGGCATCGAGCACGCTTTCCTTCAACGTTTCCGAAATCGTCGGGTGCGGGAAGATCGTGTGCATCAGGTCTTCCTCGGTTGTTTCGAGGTTCATGGCAACGACAAAACCCTGAATCAGTTCGGTGACTTCGGCGCCAACCAGATGCGCACCGAGCAGTTCGCCGGTCTTCTTGTCGAAGATGGTCTTCACCAGCCCCTGGTCTTCACCAAGCGCGATCGCCTTGCCGTTCGCGACAAACGGGAAGCGGCCAACGCGAATGTCGCGGCCTTCGGCCTTGGCCTTGGCTTCCGTCAGACCAACGGAGGCAACCTGCGGGTTGCAATAGGTGCAGCCCGGAATCTTCAGCTTGTCCATCGGATGAACGTTCGGCAGGCCGGCGATCTTTTCGACGCAGATGACGGCTTCATGCTCTGCCTTGTGGGCCAGCATCGGCGGGCCGGCAACGTCGCCGATCGCGTAGACGCCCGGCACGTTGGTCTTGCCGTAACCGTCGATGACGATGCAGCCGCGATCAGTCTTGACGCCGAGCGCCTCGAGACCGAGGTTCTCGATATTGCCCTGGACGCCGACAGCCGAAATCATCCGGTCAGCAGTGATCTTCTCGACCGAGCCGTCCTTCTTCTCGACATGGGCCGTCACCGAGTTGGCGGCCTTCTCGACCTTCGTCACCTTGGCATCAAGGATGATCTTCATGCCCTGCTTGTCGAACTGCTTCTTGGCGAAGGCGGAGATTTCGGCATCCTCGACCGGCATGACCTGGCTCATGACCTCAACCACGGTCACATCGACGCCCATGGTCCGGTAGAACGAGGCAAATTCGATGCCGATGGCGCCGGAGCCCATAACCAGCAGCGACTTCGGCATTTCTTCCGGCTTCATCGCCTCGAAATAGGTCCAGATCAGCTTGCCATCCGGCTCGATGCCCGGCAGCGCGCGCGGACGGGCGCCGGTGGCGACGATGATATGCTTGGCGGTGTAGGTGCCCTCGCCCAAAGTGTTCTTCGGGATCGGACCCTGCGGCTGGACGATCGCCTTGGTGGTCTTGGCAACGACGATCTCGTTGGCCTTGGTGAGCTTGGCCTCGCCCCAGATCACGTCGACCTTGTTCTTCTTCATCAGGAAGGCGACGCCGCCATTCATGCGTTCGGCAATGCCGCGTGAACGCTTGACGATGGCCTGCAGATCCGGCGAAATCTTGCCTTCGAGCGTCAGGCCATAGTTCTTCGCGTGCTCTGCAAGGTGCAGTACTTCGGCAGAGCGCAGCAGCGCCTTGGTCGGGATACAGCCCCAGTTGGAGCAGATGCCGGCCAGATGCTCGCGCTCGACCACGGCTACCTTCAGGCCCAGCTGGGCTGCGCGGATGGCCGCGATATAGCCGCCGGGGCCGGAACCGATCACGATGACGTCGTAGGAGTTTGCCATTCTTGTTTCCTGCCTCTTCCTTAGGTCATGTTCCGGGCCAGCAAAACCCATTCATGCCTTTTGCTATCCTCAAAGAGCGGCACGGCTGCAAGCCTCGCCTTCTCCGCAAATCCGTTGGCTGCATAGAGCGCCAGCGCCGTGTCATTATGGCTTTCGGTGATCAGGCTGACCTGCCTGCCCTTGGCCTTATCGATTTCGTGGGTCAACAGTGCCCGTCCGATACCCTTGCCGCGATGGTGCCGGTAGACACCCAGACTGTCGATGAACCGGCTGCCGATCACCATGACCTGCAACTCCAGCAACGGCTTGATCACCGGATGCGGCGCGATCATCTCGCGCACGGTCTCATCCAGATCGTAGCCGATCGAAACGCCGGCAATCTCATTGTTCCATTCGGCCAGTGTCGCATCTTTCCAGGCGCCCGGCTCGTCATCCATCCGCATCCGCGACCGCCCCTGCTCCATGGCGGTATCCTTGGTTCCGCGCATCACGGCGCCGTGCCAAAGCCAGGTCGCAAAACCATGCGAGGCGATATCGACCAGGATGGCCAGATCTGCCGCATCCCACCGTTCCGCCGCCCGCAAATGCAAGGCCGCCGTCATTCAGAGCCCGAGCATCATCCGGACCATCGGCTCAAGGCCGCGTCCGATGGCGCGTGTGTTTTCCGTGTCCAGATGCACCCCATCGAGCGGCGTTGTCCGCGCCACCGAACCGGCATCGAAAAATCCGCAACCGAGTTCGTCGGCCAGATCGGCATAAAGCGAGGCCAGCATCGATGACTGATCGATAGCGCCTGCATACATCGCCGCAAAATTAGCATTCGCCGTTTCGCAGATCACCGGCGGCGCAACGATCAGGATTTCAGGCGCTTCGGCCTGAACGTCCGGCCAGCTGTGGTGCCAGACGAGCTTGACCAGTCTCTCGATGCCCTTCACCGCGCCAAAAGCGGTTCCATGCACCAAGGGCTTCATATCGTTGGTGCCAAGCAGAAGAATAACCAAATCGACCGGGGCATGGGTCTGCAAGACGGTCGGCAGGATACGCACGCCGTTGCGGTCGCAATCAGCCAGATGGTCGTCGTAAGCCGTCGTGCGACCGTTCAGACCTTCGGCAATCACGTGCACGCCGCTGCCCAGCGCCTTCTGCAGGACACTTGGCCAGCGGTCGTCCAAGGCATGCCGCCCGCCGGTCTCGGCGTCATATCCCCAGGTCAGACTGTCACCATAGCAGAGGACTGTTTTCATCAAGATCGACCTTCAGCGAGCCAATGACCCGAAAACCTAAACTTCCCTGTACTTGTCACAGGAATCAAGTCACGCGACGCCGTCGCGTGAAAGAGTCTTCGCTCACGGACGTAAGCGGACACCCTCCCCGCGAGGGGGAGGGAAAATTCACTTAGACCAGCATGCCCATCGGGCTTTCGATGTAGCGCTTGAACGCGCCGAGCAGTTCGGCTCCAAGCGCGCCATCGACGGCACGGTGGTCGGTCGACAGCGTCACGGTCATGACATTGGCAACGACCATCTGGCCCTTCTTGACCACGACCCGCTCCTCGCCGGCCCCGATCGCAAGGATCGTTGCATGCGGAGGATTGACGACAGCGGCGAAATTCTTGACGCCCATCATGCCCATGTTCGACACAGCCGTCGTGCCGCCCTGGAACTCTTCGGGCTTCAGCTTGCGGCTCTTGGCGCGGGCGCCGAGATCCTTCATCTCGTTGGAGATGGCCGACAGGCTCTTCAGCTCGGCGCTGCGGACGATCGGCGTGATCAGGCCACCCGGGATCGACACGGCAACACCAACATCGGCGTGCTTGTGCTTGACCATGTTGGTTTCGGTCCAGGAGACGTTGGCATCCGGAACGTCGCGCAGGGCCAAGGCAAGCGCCTTGATGACCATGTCGTTGACCGAGAGCTTGTAGGCTGGCTTGCCGTCCCGTTCCGGCGCTGCCGTATTGAGCTGCGCACGCAGCGCAAGCAGCGCATCCAGTTCGCAATCGACGGAGACGTAGAAATGCGGAATGGTCTGCTTGCTCTCCTGCAGGCGCTTGGCGATCACCTTGCGCATGCCGTCATGCGGCACGAGTTCGTAGGAGCCTTCGGCGAAGTTCTTGAGAACAGCTTCGTCGGACGCGCCCTTGGCAAGTGGTGCCGAAGCAGATGCGGCCGCGGTTGCCGGAGCAGCAGCGGAAGGTGCAGCTTTTGCGCCACCACCGGCAACGGCAGTTTCCACATCCTTCTTGATCACGCGGCCATGCGGGCCCGTGCCGGCAACAGCCGAGATATCGATCCCGGCATCCTTGGCCAGACGGCGGGCCAGCGGCGATGAGAAGGTGCGCATGCCGGATGACGCCGGAGCCGATGCCTGTGCGGCAGCCGGGGCCGGAGCAGCGGCTGGTGCCGCTTCTGTTTTTGCCGGTGCGGCTTCAGCCTTGGCAGGCTCGGCCTTCGCAGCCGGTGCCGCACCGCCGCCGGAAGCGGCAGCAGCAATGTCTTCTCCATCAGCAGCGAGGATGGCGATCACGGCATTGACCTTGACGCCTTCGGTGCCTGCTGCAACGACGAGCTTGGCCACGGTGCCTTCGTCGACGGCTTCGACTTCCATCGTCGCCTTGTCGGTCTCGATCTCGCAGAGAACGTCACCGGCGGAGACCTTGTCACCTTCCTTAACCAGCCATTTGGCGAGGTTGCCCTCTTCCATGGTCGGCGAAAGGGCTGGCATGGTGATGTTGATAGGCATCTCTTCACCCTCCCTTATTTGTAGCAGACGGTCTTTACCGCCTGGACGACTTCGCCGACATTCGGCAGGGCCAGCTTTTCAAGGTTGGCGGCGTAAGGCATCGGAACGTCCTTGCCGGCGATCGTCAGGATCGGCGCATCGAGATAATCGAAGGCCTGCTGCATGACGCGGGTGGCAATTTCGGTACCGACGGAGGACTGCGGGAAGCCTTCCTCGACGGTGACCAGACGGCCGGTTTTCTTGACCGATTCAATGACCGCCGGAAGGTCCATCGGACGGATGGTTCTGAGGTCGATGATCTCGACGTCGATGCCTTCCTTCTCCAGTTCCGCTGCAGCCTTGACCGCATAGGTCATGCCGATGCCGAAGGAAACGATGGTGGCATCCTTGCCGACGCGATGTGTGCGCGCCTTGCCGATCGGCAGGACGAAATCGTCCATCTTCGGCACATCGAAGGAGTGACCGTAGAGGATTTCATTTTCGAGGAAGATCACCGGGTTCGGATCGCGGATCGCAGCCTTAAGCAGACCCTTCGCGTCAGCGGCCGTGTACGGCATGACGACCTTGAGGCCTGGAATATGGCTGTACCAAGCGGCATAGCACTGCGAGTGCTGGGCGCCGACACGGGCAGCAGCACCCGACGGACCACGGAACACCATCGGAGCGCCCATCTGTCCACCGGACATATAGAGGGTCTTTGCCGCCGAGTTGATGATATGGTCGATCGCCTGCATGGCGAAGTTGAAGGTCATGAACTCGACGATCGGGCGCAGGCCGGTCATCGCAGCACCGACGCCGATACCGGCAAAGCCGTGTTCGGTGATCGGCGTGTCGACAACGCGGCGGGGACCGAATTCCTGCAGCAGCCCCTGCGTGATCTTGTAGGCGCCCTGGTATTCGGCGACTTCCTCGCCCATGACGAAGACGTCTTCGCTGCGGCGCATTTCTTCGGCCATCGCATCACGAAGCGCTTCGCGCACGGTGGTGGAGACCATTTCGGTACCGGCCGGAATATCCGGGTCGGAGGGAATGTCAGCTTTCGGCTGGGCCGGAACGGGCGCGGATGCTTCCGACTTTGCCGGTGCTTCGGTCTTGGCGGGCTCTGCAGCAACAGGTGCCGCGGCCTTCGGCGCGGCAACATCCCCGGCGCTCTCGCCGTCCTGCAGCAGGACTGCAATCGCGGTATTCACCTTGACGCCTTCGGTGCCGGCAGCAATCAGGAGCTTGCCGATAACGCCTTCGTCAACGGCTTCCACTTCCATGGTCGCCTTGTCGGTTTCGATTTCGGCGATCACGTCGCCGGAAGTGACCTTGTCACCTTCGTTTTTCAGCCACTTGCTGAGCGTGCCTTCTTCCATCGTCGGGGACAGAGCGGGCATCAGAATTTCGATAGGCATGATGTTTTCCTCGTCCCGGTCTTAAAGCAGAATATCGGTGTAGAGCTCGGATACATCCGGCTCCGGATCGGCCTGGGCAAAATCGGCGCTGTCGGCAACGATGTCGCGAACCTCCTTGTCGATTGCCTTCAGCTCGTCTTCGCTCGCCCAGCCGTTGTCCAGCAGGCGCACCCTTACTTTTTCGATCGGGTCGTTCTCGGAGCGCATCTTCTGCACTTCGTCCTTGGAGCGGTACTTGGCCGGATCGGACATCGAGTGACCGCGGTAGCGGTAAGTCTGCATTTCGAGGATCATCGGCCCCTTGCCTGCCCGGCAATGCTCGACAGCTTCATCACCCGCCGCCTTGACGGCGCGTACGTCCATGCCATCAACCTGGAAGCCGGGAATGCCGAGCGCTACGCCGCGTTGCGAAAAATCGTGACCGGCAGAGCCGCGCGACACCGACGTACCCATGGCATAGCGGTTGTTCTCGACAATGTAGATGACCGGCAGGTTCCAGAGAGCCGCCATGTTGAAGCTCTCGTAGACTTGGCCCTGGTTGGCGGCGCCGTCGCCGAAATAGGCAAGCGAAACGTTGTCATTGCCGCGGTAGCGATTGGCAAAGGCCAGACCGGTGCCGAGCGAGACCTGCGCACCGACGATGCCGTGGCCGCCGTAGAAATTCTTTTCCTTGGAGAACATGTGCATCGAGCCACCCTTGCCGCGGGAAAGCCCGCTGCGGCGACCGGTCAGCTCGGCCATGACGCCACGTGCACTCATGCCGCAAGCGAGCATATGACCGTGGTCACGATAGGCAGTGATAACCTGATCGCCTTCCTTCAGCGCCATCTGCATGCCGACGACGACAGCTTCCTGGCCGATGTAGAGGTGACAGAAACCGCCAATGAAGCCCATGCCATAGAGCTGGCCCGCTTTTTCCTCGAAACGGCGGATGAGGAGCATTTCGCGATAGGCCTTCAGATCGGTATCGCGATCGAACTCGGCGATCGTGCCCTTGGTGAAGTCCTTTTTAGCTGGCTTTGCAGCTGCCTTGCGACTGGAAACGGACGCGGATTTTCGCGGTGCCATTCAATCCTCCCTATGGTTGGCTTTTGCGGTACCATAGGGAAAGAATGCGATCACAGCAATGCCATATTTGCATGGCTTATATTCCCATCAAACCATTGATAAGAATAGAGTATTTGGAATTAACCTGTTTCCGGTTAATGTGGCAACTCAGTGAAAAATAACGATTTCGTCGCTGCGAGACATGTTCAGCCCAAACCGCGCCTTTTCGTCCAGCATGTCACGCTCAAGCGAGCCGTCGCTGAGCAGAGCAACTTCCTTTTCCAGCACCTGACGCTTTGCGGTCAGCTCATCCAGCCGTGCCTGACGCTCGATGCGCTGCCGGTCAAACGTCTCCGTCGCCTTCAGCCCAAAGTCGCCATGAATGGAATGATAACCGAAATAGCTAAGGAACGCGATAGTGATGAGCGGCATGACAAACCGCCCCAGCTGCCGTTTTTTATGGTGTTTGGTCCACATAGATCATGCCCTGATACGCAATACTTAAACACGCTACCAGCCATTGATTAACCGACCGTTGACCATAAAGCCGGCAACGAAAAACCCGCGTCCGTTTCCAGACGCGGGTTTCATCATTGCGATGCTTGTGCGGATCAGCCGCGCAGGATCGAGCGGCCGGCATATTTTGCCTGCGGGCCCAGCTGTTCCTCGATACGGATCAACTGGTTGTACTTGGCAAGCCGGTCAGAGCGCGACAGCGAACCGGTCTTGATCTGTCCGCAATTGGTGGCAACGGCGAGATCGGCGATGGTCGAGTCTTCGGTTTCGCCCGAGCGGTGCGACATGACGGCGGTATAACCAGCCTTGTGTGCAGTCTCGACGGCGTCGAGCGTTTCCGACAGCGAACCGATTTGGTTGACCTTGACGAGGATCGAGTTGGCGACGCCCATCTTGATGCCGTCGCGCAGGCGCGAGGAATTGGTGACGAACAGATCGTCGCCGACCAGCTGGCACTTCTTGCCCGCGAGATCGGTCAGCGTCTTCCAGCCTTCCCAATCGTCTTCAGCCATACCGTCTTCGATCGAAGCGATCGGGTACTTGGCAGCCAGTTCGGCCAGGTATTCGGCCATTGCGCCCGGCTCGAGCGTGCGGCCCTCGCCTTCCATGACATACTTGCCGTCCTTGAAGAATTCGGTCGAGGCACAATCGAGGCCGAGGAACATGTCTTCGCCCGGCTTGTAGCCAGCTTTTTCGATCGACTTCATGATGAAGTCGAGCGCTTCCGTGGCGCTGTTCAGGCCCGGAGCAAAGCCGCCTTCGTCGCCGACATTGGTGTTGTGACCCTTGGCCGACAGTTCCTTCTTGAGAACGTGGAAGACTTCCGCGCCCATGCGAACCGCGTCACGCAGGCTGTCGGCGCCAACCGGCATGATCATGAACTCCTGGAAGTCGATCGGGTTGTCGGCATGCGCACCGCCGTTGATGATGTTCATCATCGGCACCGGCAGAAGGCGGGCGTTCGGGCCACCGACATAGCGGAACAGCGGCAGGTTGGAGGCTTCCGCGGCGGCCTTGGCAACAGCGAGCGAAACGCCGAGGATGGCGTTGGCGCCAAGACGCGACTTGTTGGCCGTGCCGTCCAGCTCGATCATCGTTGCATCGATGTGCAACTGGTCTTCGGCATCCATGCCGCCGATGGCTTCGAAGATTTCGCCGTTGACGGCTTCGACAGCCTTTTCGACACCCTTGCCGAGATAGCGCTTGTCGCCATCACGCAGTTCGACAGCTTCATGTGCGCCGGTGGAAGCGCCCGAGGGAACGGCGGCGCGGCCAAAGCTGCCGTCTTCGAGATGGACGTCGACTTCGACGGTCGGGTTGCCCCGGCTGTCGAGAATTTCGCGGCCGATGATGTCGATGATTGCAGTCATGATCTCTTCCCTGCTTCAAACATGGTGGTGGAGGATGGCCCTGTCATAAGTCATGGACCGGAAATTACAATGGCGGGGCCTGAGCAATCGCAGCCAGCGCCCGGCCTTCAAGAAAAATTCACAAAACCCGCACTCAGCGTTTCGCGACCGCATCGAATGCCAGCAACGTTTCCAACAGGCGCGGCATATCCTTCAAGTAGACCATGTTGGGGCCATCGGACGGAGAATTGTCCGGGTCCTCATGCGTCTCGATGAACACACCGGCGACACCGACGGCAACGGCCGCACGAGCCAGGGTCTCAACGAACTCACGCTGACCGCCCGACGATGCGCCCTGCCCGCCCGGCTGCTGCACGGAATGGGTGGCGTCAAAGATCACCGGCGCGCCAAGGCTCGCCATGATCGGCAGCGAGCGCATGTCCGAGACCAACGTGTTATAGCCGAAGGAGGCGCCGCGTTCGCAGAGCAGAACGTTCGGATTGCCGCTTTCGGTGAACTTGGCAAGCACGTTCTTCATGTCCCAGGGGGCGAGGAACTGGCCCTTCTTGACGTTGATGACGCGACCGGTCTTGGCAGCGGCAACCAGAAGGTCGGTCTGGCGTGAGAGGAAGGCCGGGATCTGCAGGATATCGACGGTCGGCGCAACCAGCGCGCACTGCTCTTCCGTGTGGATGTCGGTGATAACAGGAAAGCCGAATTCCTTCTTCAGGTCGGCAAAGATTTCCATCGCCTTTTCCAGGCCGATGCCGCGCTTGCCGGAGATCGACGTGCGGTTGGCCTTGTCGAAGGACGACTTGTAGACATAGCCAAGGCCGAGCGACTTGCAGAGTTCGACCATCGTGCCGGCGATCATGAAGGCGTGGTCGCGGCTTTCCATCTGGCAGGGGCCGGCAATCAGCGACAGCTTCTGCGTATTCGAAAACACCACCTGATTGGCGCCGCTGCCGGCAACGACGTTTGCATTGGTCTGCATGATTATTCTCCGAATGCGAAGATGACGCCCTGCCCCGGTGCTTCCGGAACGAGCAGGCGATTGTCTTTTCTGATGAAGTCTACCGCGTTGGCGGTAAGAAAATGCTCGGTCACGGCCAGATCGGCAACCTTGAAGACGATGGCCCGGCCGCGCAGGCCGCGCGAATGGCCCGACGTCGTCTTGTCGAAGAAGCCCGACATGCCGGCCTGATTGAGGACGGAAATTTTCACACCATTGCGGGTTTCGATATCCATGCCGAAGGAATGCGCCGAGACTTCGCGCTCATCGACCACCTCCTGAAGGATATACTGGAAATCGGTCGGGTTCGGCTCCGACAAAACCACCTCGGCAAGGCCGGTCACCCCATTGGCGTGACTTTCCAACGCTGCGCGGTCGGAAGGCAGCGACTTGACGCGCTGACAGCTGAAAAAGAAGAAATCCGGTGCGCGCAGGTCGGCGGCAAACGACAGGCGAAAACTGGCAACAGCTTCGGAACCATCCGGCAGTTTCATCGGCCGCGAAAATTCCAGCATGTTACCTGCCGAAATGCCTCTTTCCTGGAACCGGGCATGGTCGGCCTTTGCATCATCGCTGCTGACCACGATTGCGGAAAACCCGTCTTGACCACGACGGAACCGGTAAGCCTGATCACGAGCGGTAAAGGCATTGCCGGCGAGCGCCGCTGCTTCGCAATCCTCGCGCTGGGCAATACCCAGTGGCTCAAGATAGGTCTTGTCGGAAAAGAACACGCAGGCGTTTTCGGTTCCGAAAGGATGAAGCGCATCCGCAGCGACGGTAAAACCAAGCTGCTCGTAGCGACGCCTGGCGGTTGCCAGATCGATGACCGGCAGGACCAGATGGTCGAGCAGACGGGGTGTACGGGAGGCAACGCTCATGATTTTCCCTGAAACTGGTCGTTGGCTGGTGCTTTGCCCGTTTTGACCGTCGATTTCAAGGAAATGTTGAAACTTCAACTTTGTGTCGATTGTATAGGCATGGCCCGATAGTGAAACACCGGGCCATGTGGGAGATCGTCAGAGATTGCTCATGCCGCCATCGATGACCAATTCGCTGCCGACCGTATAGGTCGATTCGTCAGAGGCGAGGAAAACCACAGCCTTGGCGATTTCGGAAGGGTTGCCAAAGCGGCCAGCAGGGATTTTCGCCGCAGCCATGGCCTCGGTATCCGCAGACGACATGCCGAGCTTGCCGTAGAGCGGCGTTGCGACCGGGCCGGGACTGATGGCGTTGACACGAATGCCGCGGCCGATCAGTTCACCCGACAGGGTTTTGGCAAAGGACAGCAAGGCGGCCTTGGTAAGCGCGTAGACGCTGGTATTGGGCATGCCGATATGGGCGTTGATCGAAGTGTTGAGCACGATCGAGGCCGGATTGGCAAGGATCGGCAAAAGCGCCTGGATCAGGAAGAACGGACCTTTGACATTGATCGCGACGGAGCGATCGAAGGCCTCCTCGTCGAACTGTTCGATCGGCCGGAAATCAGCCGCACCGGCATTGACGAACAGGATATCGAGATGACCGAACGCGGTCTTCACGGCATCCGCGACCGCCTTTTGTCCAGCGGCGTTGCCGGCATCGGCCTGAATGACCAATGCCCTTTCCCCCAGTTCTGCGCGGGCCGCCTCGATGGTGGCAGGGCTGGTGCCAGTGACGGCAACGCGGGCACCCTCGGCAATAAACTGGCGGGCGGTTTCAAGGCCGATACCGCTGGTGCCGCCGGTGATCAGGGCCGTCTTGTTCTGCAAGCGTGACATGATGAATTCCTTCTCTTTGCCGTTCGGCGAACTGGCTCAAGTGCGGGTGATCGAGGCGCCGCCATCGATGAGCGATGCCGTCCCTGTGACGAACGCCGCATCGTCCGAGGCGAGATAAAGCACCGAGCGGGCAAGCTCTTCAGGGGTAGCCACCCGCTTCAGCGCATGCAGGTTGGTGATGAAGGACTGCGATTCAGGCGTATTGTTCATCTCGCGATACATGTCCGTGTCGACAGCACCTGGCAGGATGGCATTGACGCGCACGCCTTGCGGACCGAATTCGGCGGCCAGTGCCTGGGTCAGGCCAATAAGGCCAGCCTTGGAGGCAGCGTAGGCAGCAACACCCGGGAACGCGAAGCTGTAGCCGACGAAGGTCGAGGTGAAGATTACCGAACCTGCGCCGTGTTTGACCATTTCAGCGATCTGGTGCTTCGCACCGAGAAACGAACCGGTGAGGTTGATGGCGATAGCGTCATTCCAGCCTTGTTCGGAGACGCCGGTTGATGGGCCGGCTTCGCCGAGCGTTCCGGCATTGTTGAAGGCAACGTCAAGGCGGCCGTATTTTTCGACGGCAAGTGCGACGAGCGCCTTGGCATAATCTTCCGAGCGGACATCACCGGCAAGAGCGACGGCTTGCCCGCCATCAGCCCTGATTTCGGCAACGAGCGCGTCAAGTTCGCTCTGGCGGCGGGCACCGACGACGAGTTTTGCACCCTCGGCTGCGAACAGCTTTGCCGTGGCGCGGCCGATGCCAGCGCTGGCACCGGTGACGATTGCAACTTTGTTGGACAGGCGTTCCATGATCTCTTCCTCTTTGGCAGAGCGGTTGAGACGCCATGTGGCTATCTCTTCATGCCGTTTGCTTGAGGCGAATATGGCTTTATTCCAACGTTCTGATTAGTCTGCAAATCATGGAACTCGCATCCGGAAAAACCGAACAATGATGAAGCTCGATGGCATAACAAGTTTCGTCGCGGTGGCAGAAAGCGGATCGATCAGCGAGGCGGCCCGGCGGCTTCGGCTATCGAAATCAGTGGTCAGCGAGCGGCTTGCCGAACTGGAACGCAGCCTTGGCGCCAGCCTGCTTCATCGCACCACGCGCAAGCTGACGCTGACCGAGGATGGCGCGGCCTTTCTGGAGCGCGCCAGCCGGATCGTCCAGGAAATCGACGAGGCCACCGCCGACATGGCCGAACGGCGCGGGACAATTTCCGGGCCGTTGCGCATCTCGGCGCCAGTCACCTTCGGCCGCATGCATCTCGGCCCGGCGCTTTATCCGTTTCTAGCCGCACACCCCGATGTGCAATTGACGCTTGATCTCGATGATCGGCGGGTTGATGCCGCAGCCGATGGATACGATGCCGTCGTGCGCAACGGGCCGATCGCCGATTCACGTTTGATGGCCTGGCGCCTGGCGCCAAGCCGGCGCGTGCTGGTAGCCTCACCCGCCTATCTCAGGGACAACGGCAAGCCAGCATCCATCGAGGAACTCGAACAGCATCGCGGCATCTTCTACACCAATCGCGGCGTTGCCGACTGGCGCTTTCCCAGCATCGGCGGCACGGTGATCGTGCGCGGCAAGATGGGGCTCGGCCTCAACAATGGCGACATGCTGCGCGACGCGGCTATTGCGGGCCTCGGTATTGCGCTCATTCCGATGTTCATCGTTGGTGCGGACGTTACTGCAGGCAAACTCGAGACCATCGATATCGGCGTCCAGCCGGAGCTTGAATATATCCACATCGCGCACCCTGAAGGACGGCGTCCATCTGTCAAATTAAGGGCGATCGCCGATCATCTGCGGGCCGCATTCGGCAGCCCGCCGTATTGGGATCCAGCTTTCTCAAATTAAGCACGCTGCTCAATTGCAGGAACGCAACTGCTTAGCATAGGCATTGGCGATATTTGCCGAGCGCTGGGCTGCCTTCTGCAGCTGGGTATTGCCGCGCCAGCCGCCTTTTCTGTAGCCGGCATCCCCGAGATAGTACGCCAGATAGAGATTGTAGGCGTCGTTGCGGGCAATGCCGTTCTTGCGGCTGTTCTTGTTGTGATACCAGGCGACGAAGTGGATCGCGTCGGAGAATTTCGTCCGCCGCGCCAAAAGGTTGCCGGTCGATTGCTTGTACTCCGACCATGTGCCGTTCAGCGCCTGCGAGAAGCCGTAGGCGGTCGATTGGCGTTTCCACGGGATAAAGCCGAACAGTTTGGTGCGGGGCGGCCGGGCATTCGGGCGGAAACCGGATTCGGTGTAGATCGTCGCCATCAGGATATGCACCGGCACGCCATACTGACGCTCGGCGTGGTTTGCGGCGCGCTGCCAATTGTTGAACCAGCCGTCACGCTGCTCGAAAATCGCGCAGGCATTCCGGGTATCCCTTGGGGCACTCGCACAACCGGCCAGAAGCAGAAGGGCGACGATAAACGCAATACGCATCGCTCAAGTCTCTCACTTTCAGAGAGATTACTAACCGGTAAACGTTAAAGAGAGGTTTTTAGATAAATCGGGACGGCCCTTTTACCCGTCTCCGACCGATTCCGAACGGAAAAGCCTATAGTTTCAACGCCAAAATTTTGCCTGACGTAACGTAACCCTTCTCGGCCTCCAGACGTGCCGAGCGAACCGGCTCGAACCCTTCGATGCGTTTCGTTCCCGCCCAGCGGCCATGATCGGCAAAGACCTCGATCGAGCCCGCATCGAGGAAAATCCGCAGACTGACGGGACGGGCACCGCGGGCGATGTAGCGCGGCAGGGTGACGACGCCCGGGAGGGTGTAGAGGATGGACAGGCCCTCCGCATCAAGTTGCAGCGCCAGATCCACATCGGGATGATCGAAATGGAGAACGAAGGGCGCGCCGGGCCAGGACAGTTCCAGCAGGATTTCGACGGCGCCGGTTTCCAGACGAACGGTTTCGCCGGTCACAAGTCTGGTTTCGTCGATTACACCGTTGCGCAGGCTCTCGACCGCCGAAACCGGTGGCGTCAGCACCGCGCCGTCCTGAAGGTGCAGGTTTCTTGGCAGGGTCATCGCGGTTGGGAAATCGATCGTGTGGGAGACATCCGCCCAATTGGCGAGCCAGCCGATGCCGACCGGTGCGCCGTCATCGACAAAAGCCTGAAAGGCATAGTTGTCGGTGCCGAAATCCAGTTCCTGCTCGAAATCCGTCAGAAAGCGAACCCCGTCGAAATGTCCGACCGCAATCAGCGTCAGGTTCTTGCGTCCGGTATCGGCATGGGTGCTGTTCATCAATCCGTAGATCAGGCCCCAACGGGTCTTCGGATCATTCGCCGGGCCATCGAGCGGCAGCAGGCAGGGGCACTCGATGACGGCGGTGCCGAACCGCTCCTCCAGCAGCAGCGTTCCGGTAAAACGCCAGCCATCGGCGCCGGTGGGATCATCGGTCTCATAAAGAAGGATGACGCCGCCTTTTTGGCTGAGGCTGCCGAGCACCATTTTCCACAGGCCGTCCGGCCCCTTGACGACGTAAGGGTCGCGGAAATCGAGCGTCAGGCCAAGGCCCGCCGGGCGATTGGGCAGAATGATTTCCGCCTGGCTGGCGGTGATGATGTTGTGCGAGGTGGCGGTCAGCTGCACTTGGGTTTCCGGCGTGCGATCGATCACCTGTTCGGTGAAGAAGACGCGGATGCCGCCGTCATTCTCAATCGGGATGGCGGAACCGGAAAAGGCCCCGCCCCTCCGGTCCGGCCGCGCCGTCAGGTCTTCGGAGGGAAACAGGAAGACCGGCATGTGATGCCAGTGGATATAATCTTTAGACACCGCATGGCCCCAGTGCATGGTGTTCCAGCGAAGGCCATGGGAGTAATGCTGATAGAACAGGTGCGGGCGCCCGGCGAAACGGCCAAAGCCATTGGGATCGTTCATCCAGCCGAAGGGCGGGCGAAAATGATAGCCATGCGGCACGGGGGCAGGCGCATTGGCGGCGCTGGTGTGCATGACGGTAATACCCTTTTCCACCACCTCGGCGGCGTTGAAAAAATAGGCGACGGAGACCGCCGTCGTCGTCCTGTCGTAGACACAGGAGAGCGCACCGCCGCTGGTGGCGACGAAGGTACGGAACACATATTCCTCGGCATTGCTGACGGAGACTTCGCCGATCTTGTCGCCGCCGAGCATGAACGCCATCGTGCCCGGTGCATCGGGCGTCAGCGCCTTCAGCCAGACATGCAGCGTGGCGCTGAGCGGCACGTCGGCGCGCAAGACCTTCAGTGTTTCCGTGGTGATTTCATCCGCCATTCCCGCGCTCCTTCTTCCGGCCCGCAGCGGCCTCCCGAATGAAGAAACGATGCAGGCTTTTCCCAAAAGCCATTCAAGCGACCTAGTGCCAAACTGCTGGATGTAAAGACAACGATCCGGCGTAGCGGACAGCAAAAGCATCCCCGCGCGGTGTCCGCCGTGGTTTTGAAAAAACATGCACTCAATCGGACGGGGCACTGGAAACCGCCTCTAATGAGTAAATTTAATTGACGCCTTCCAGCGCCCCGTTTGGCGTTCTCTCGGGAGCTCTCCTCCCTACAGACCCCGACTGCGGATCCTCTGACCCGGGACGATCGACGCGACATAGATTTCCGGTTCCGGCGTTCAGCATCACGGTTCCGGTACGTCACGATCCTCATCCCGGCATGCGTGCCACACAGGCACACCCGCCCCAGAAGGACAGGGGGAATCCATTTTCCGGGGGCTCTCCTTCCGGTCCGCCTGACGTTCGCAGCCTCCTTGCGNATGCGTGCCACACAGGCACACCCGCCCCAGAAGGACAGGGGGAATCCATTTTCCGGGGGCTCTCCTTCCGGTCCGCCTGACGTTCGCAGCCTCCTTGCAGGAGACGGTGAGGCTTCACGTGGAGCGCCAGCCCTGCCTCGCCGCAAACGTCTTGCGGTGTATCCGTGACAGAACCCCATGATCATCACACGGTTTTTCAGGGCGGGGATTTGCGGGGATAATTTTTCTTTGAGATGGCGCGCTGGTTTGGAATTGGCGCGAGCAAGGGCCGTTTATGCGAGCCTCACCAGAAGACCCGTGGCCAGGGACTGGAATGCCTCGACAGCCTTCGGCAGGACGTCCTGCGGATCGTCACTGGCAGCGATCCAAAGCGCAGCATTGAGTGCTGCCCCACTGAGAAGGCGGGCGGCGGCTTCGGCATCCACAGGTTTAAGAACTCCTTGTAAAATCAATCGCTCTACCGTTTGCCGGGTCGCCTGTAGACAACTGCTTTGGCTCGGCCATTGCGACGGGTCACCCAAGACGGCAGGACCATCGCGCAAGACGATGCGTTGCACTTCAGGATCCAGCGCCATCTCGATATAGGCCGCACCTTCGGCCAGCAGACACTGCCAATCGCCTCCCGCCCCTGCCCCGATCTGTTGCGCGCGCGAAGCCATTTCAGAATCGATCTGCTCGACAACTGCCGCCAGAAGCCCCCGTTTGTCCCCGAAATTATGATAGAGGGCGCCACGCGTCAGACCAACTTCAGCGGTCAAATCGTCCATTGACGCGGCTGAATATCCTTTTTCGGCAAAGGCCCTGCGTGCGGCCGCAATCAGCTTGACGCGGTTTTCTTCCATCATCTCGAGGCGCCGGTTGGCCATCTTATCCTCAAATTCATATACGCTTCGTATACGAAATTGACATGCGAGGCGCATGCTGCTATTTCGTATACGCACCGTATATGAAATAGCATGACCTGTGAAGTACAAAGCGCCGCTCACCAAATGCGGTCCCATCCCATTACGAGAGATGAAAATGACACAACGCCAAGCAATCTTCCCCCCGAACAAACATGCTCTCTATGAGGAGCATGGTTATTCTGCTGCCATTCGATCCGGTGACCTTCTGTTCGTATCCGGGCAGGTCGGCAGCCGCACCGATGGAACGCCTGAACCTGATTTTGAACAGCAAGTCAGACTAGCCTTTAAAAATCTTGAGGCCACGCTGGGCGCAGCCGGATGCACATTCGATGATATCGTGGATGTGATGTCGTTTCACACTGACCCCGAAAACCAGTTCCCATCCATCATGACCGTCAAGCAACAGGTTTTCAGCAAGCCGCCTTACCCTAACTGGACCGCAATCGGTGTCAATTGGCTCGCCGGCTTCGATTTCGAGATCAAGGTTATCGCGCGCATTCCAACCGACGCGTGATTTCCCGCCGTGGCAAACTCGATCCAATTGAAAACTCACGCACTATAGTGTGCTCAACATTCCCGGCGAGGGCCGATATCGGCCCTCGGATTACCCAATCGGCGCATGGATTGCACTCAACGAAAGACCGGCATAGCTGCTGCCACAGTTATCTTCTGCACCATTCCCCCGGTCTCACCGTCCACCGAACAAGCGCTCGACAGAGCCATTGCACGACAATAAAGTTACCGGAGTTTTCTTCTGTCGAGGGCGTTTGCGATGACGTTGAAGAATGCAATTCCGCAACCCACTCTCATCCAATCTCTTCAAGCATCCATTGCTCCGGCATTCGCCCTGCATGCCGGCGTGATACTCGGCGTGTTTACTGTACTTGGCGACACTACCCTCACGGCAGCAGATGTGGCGCGCGCTCTGAATGTCGATCCGCGCCGCCTCGAGCGATTGCTGTATGCCTTGGTTTCGGCTGGCCTTCTGGAAATCCACGACACAGGTTTTTGCAATGGTCCGGAGGCGGCCGCGTACCTTGTCCAGGGAGAACCCGGCTATATCGGCGAGGAGCACCAACTTCTCGATGAACTCTGGCGTGCAGATCTGATGACCGCCACATCTATTCGCGAGGCACGTCCCGCCGCGAAACATGATTTCGCCACGTCAGATCCCGAGGAAGCACTGGCATTCTTCCGTGGAACGGCGCCAAGTGCATTGGCCTTCGGACGCCGGCTGGCGGACATGATCGACTTCGAAGGCGTGCACTCGGCCATCGATATCGGTGGCGGGCCTGGCCATTCCCTCATCGGACTGCGTGAGACCAAGCCTGGCCTTCAAGTTACCCTGCTCGAATTTCCGGCGAATATAATACTTGCGAAGAAACTTCTGGCAGGAGAACCACTCGCCCATGGATTGAGATTCGAGGCCGGCAATATCGTGGAGACACCGTCGAGCACTCCCCACGACCTTGCCATTCTAAAGGCGGTGATCCAGGTGCTATCACGCGACGAGGCGGCCAAAGCCATTCGCAACACCCATGCCAGCCTCAAGTCAGGCGGAAGAATAGTGATCAGCGGTGTCGGCATTCTCAACGATGACCGGGTGTCACCGTTGGAGGCCGTCTTCTACGATTTGACCTTCATGAATCTTTATCCGGAAGGCGCGTCGTATACCCGACGCGAATACCGTTACTGGCTGTCGGAAGCGGGCTTCGTCGACATTGCATTCGATACCATGCCATCGGGAAGCCAGTTGATCTCGGCGAGAAAACCGTAGCTACGAACAAAAACCGCCCGCAACGGTTTGTTGCGAGCGGTTTATGTATCTGAACTCATGGTGAGTTACTGGCTAACGCCGAATCTTGTCAGACCAACCGGCTCTGCTCCACCGCCGCTTCGATGAAGCTCGCGAACAGCGGGTGCGGATCGAGCGGGCGGCTTTTCAGTTCCGGGTGGTACTGGACGCCGATGAACCATGGGTGATCAGGGTACTCGACAGTTTCCGGCAGCACGCCGTCCGGTGACATGCCGGAGAATTCCAGGCCGCAGGCTTCCAGCCGATCCTTGTAATCGACATTCACTTCGTAGCGATGGCGGTGACGCTCGGAAATATCGGTCGAGCCGTAGATATCGGCGATCTTGGTGCCCTTCTTGAGGCTGGCCTTGTAGGCACCGAGACGCATGGTGCCACCGAGATCACCGGAGGCTGCGCGCTTCTCCAGCGCGTTGCCCTTGACCCATTCGGTCATCAGGCCGACGACTGGCTCTTCGGTCTTGCCGAATTCAGTCGAGGACGCCTTTTCGATGCCAGCGAGATTGCGGGCCGCTTCAACGACTGCCATCTGCATGCCGAAGCAGATGCCGAAATATGGCACCTTGCGCTCACGGGCAAAACGAACCGCCTGGATCTTGCCTTCGGAGCCGCGCTCGCCAAAACCGCCGGGCACGAGGATGCCGTTGACCTTCTCGAGATAGGGCGACGGATCTTCCTTTTCGAAGACTTCCGACTCGATCCACTCAAGCTTGACCTTGATCCGGTTGGCGATTCCGCCGTGATACAGCGCCTCGATCAGCGACTTGTAGGCATCTTTCAGGCCGGTGTACTTGCCAACGATGGCGATGGTCACCTCGCCTTCCGGCGTGCGGATGCGGTTGGCGACTTCGAGCCAGTTTTCGATGCGCGGCGCCGGTGCCGGCTCGATGCCGAAGGCGGCCAGGACCTCGTTGTCGAGGCCTTCCTTGTGATAGGCGATCGGAACGTCATAGATCGACGCGACGTCGAGCGCCTGGATGACGGCGGACGGACGGACGTTGCAGAACAGCGACAGCTTGCGGCGCTCTGCCTCCGGGATTTCGCGGTCGGCGCGCACCAGCAGGATATCGGGGTGGATGCCGAGCGCCTGCAGTTCCTTGACGGAATGCTGGGTGGGCTTCGTCTTCAATTCGCCTGCAGCTGCGATGTAAGGCATCAGCGTCAGGTGGAGATAGATCGCGGTGCCGCGCGGAAGATCGTTCTTCAGCTGGCGGATCGCCTCCATGAACGGCATCGCCTCGATATCGCCGACAGTGCCGCCGATTTCGCAGATGACGAAATCGAACTCGTCATTGCCTTCGGTGACGAAGTTCTTGATCTCGTTGGTGACGTGCGGGATGACCTGGACAGTGGCGCCGAGATAATCGCCGCGGCGTTCCTTGTCGATGATGTTCTTGTAGATGCGGCCGGTGGTGATGTTGTCGGTCTTGGTCGCCGAGCGGCCGGTAAAGCGCTCGTAGTGACCGAGATCGAGATCCGTCTCCGCGCCATCGTCAGTCACGAACACTTCGCCGTGCTGCGTCGGGCTCATGGTGCCCGGGTCGACGTTGAGATAGGGGTCAAGTTTGCGAAGCCGCACCCGGTAACCCCGGGCCTGCAGCAACGCTCCGAGAGCAGCTGCGGCTATCCCTTTGCCAAGGGAAGAAACCACGCCGCCAGTGATGAATACATATCGCGCCATGGGCTTCACCGGATACCGTTTCAAAAATGATTCCGCCACCGAAAAATTCATCTTTCAGAATTTTTTCGTTCAAAAGGTTCGGGTGGCAAAATTCAAACAAAAGAAAACCGGCGGAAGACTGGCTTCCGCCGGCGATTATATCTGCATTGAGCCTTACTGGCCGCTTGGGACTTCCGAACCGGACGTTGCCGGCTTTGTTTCGGTCGTCGCAGGTGTCTGGGTTGCTGCCGGCGTCTGCGTAGTGGTCGCAGGCGTCTGGGTGGCGGCGCCGGACTGTGCGGGTGTCTGCGTCGGTGTCTGGGCAGGCGTCTCGCCAGCTGGCGGTGTTGTGCCGCCGCCGAGCGAATCAAGCACGCCGTTGCCGTTGTTGGTCGTGCCCGGGATGCGGTCGAGAACGTCGGTGGCGTTCGGCTGGTAGCGGGCGAGAATGCCCATGCCGAGCGCCAGCACGAAGAACAAAGCTGCAAGGATCGCCGTGGTGCGGGTCAGCGCGTTGGCGGTGCCGCGTGCGGACATGAAGCCCGAGCCGCCGCCGATGCCAAGGCCGCCGCCTTCGGAGCGCTGAATGAGCACGACGCCGATCAGCGCCAGCACAACCATGAGATAGATGACAAGCAATACGGTCTGCATTTTGTCCAGTCCTGCCTTAGATCACGCCTCGCCCGGCTTCATGAGAAAGCCTGATCTGAAACGCGATCGAGTGATCGTCCGGCATGGGAGACGCATCGAAATTGCAACGCAAGTTTCTGCGTCCGCTCCAGGCGGCAAAGATTAGTGTTGCGGCTGCATATACCAAGCCACCGCGCATTAAAAGCCCCTGCCCGTCTCTCCATGGACTTAATACCAGAGATAGACGGACAGAAATTTCAGGAATGGTCGCCGGGATCAGGCCGTGAGTTCGTCATACGCCCGGTAGATGGCGAGGAAGTCGTCGGCTTTCAAGCTTGCCCCGCCGATCAGTGCGCCATCGACATTGGCAACGCCCATCAATTCCCTAGCATTGCCCGGCTTGACGGAGCCGCCATAGAGGATGCGCATCTTGGCGCCGGCCGGGCCGAAGCGCGCGACGAGCTCTGCGCGCTGGAAGGCGTGGGCTTCCTCGACGTCAGCTGCCGTCGGCGTCAGGCCGGTGCCGATCGCCCAGACCGGTTCATAGGCAATCACGGTGTTTTCAGCGGTGGCGCTGTCCGGAATGGAGCCTGCGAGCTGGCGCTTCAGGACGTCCAGCGTCTGGCCGCCCTTGCGCTCATCACCGGTCTCGCCGATGCAGATGATGGCAATCAAGTCGGCAGCATAGGCAGCCTCGGCCTTGGCGCGAACGAGAGCATCCGTTTCCTTATGGTCGGTGCGGCGTTCGGAATGGCCGACGATGACATGAGTGCCGAAGCAATCGGCGATCATTTCGGCGGAGATGTCACCGGTATGGGCGCCGGACACCTTTTCGTGGCAATCCTGCGCGCCGATCAGCAGCGGGCTGTCGTCGCACAGCGCCGTTGCCACATAGAGCAGCGTCGCGGGCGGGCAGATCAGCGTCTCGACTTTTGCAGACAGATCGCCCTTGACGCCTTCCGCCATCGCCTTGATCTGATCGAGCGACGCCCGCAGACCATTCATTTTCCAGTTTCCGGCAACAAGCGGTTTTACCTCGGGCGTCATGTCGTCTCCTTAAGGGCATTGTCCTTTTCCCGGCAAAGGCCCTAGCAAATAAGCCGGGCAAAGAAAAGCTTACCGGCAACCTGGTAGCCACGCTGCGGCCGGTTTTCCAAGCGCCGGTATCGAAACCGTGAAGGCTGACCGGCTTGTCCGCACCGCGCGAAAGAGCGATGATTCGGCCAGTGCTTTTGACAGCCGGAGATCGGTGATGCTGCGCAACGGGCCGGATACGTTCGGGTGGGTGACCATTCTGCTTCACTGGACGATTGCCGTCCTGATCGCCGGGTTGCTGGTGCTTGGTTACGCCATGACCCTGCCAAGCATTGACCCGGTGTTGCAGTTCGACCTTTTCCAGTGGCACAAGTCCTTCGGGTTCACAGCCCTTGGCCTTTGTATCATCCGCGTTCTCTGGTGGCTGGCGGGCCGGCATCCGGCGGCCGTTGCGGGGCTCTCGATCCGGGAAAGACAGGCGAGTTTTGCCGTCCACAGCCTGCTTCTCTGCCTGACCCTGGCGGTGCCAATAACCGGCTGGGCACTCGCATCAGTCTCGACGCTCGATATTCCGAGCTTCTATTTCAATCTCGTCGTCATCCCGCATCTGCCGCTGGAGAAATCCGCCGTTGCCGAAACCGTGTGGACAACCGCCCACGCCATTCTCGCCTACGGCCTTGCAGCACTTGTGTTGCTGCATGCGGCGGCGGCCCTCCACCATCACTTCATCCGCCACGACGCGGTGCTTGTCCGCATGCTGCGCAGCCGCCGCAGCTAGGAATATTTCCGCTGCATCGTGCGTCTTACACGGCGAAAACCGGGCAATTGGGAAGGACCATAAAAATGTCTGCGCATTCAATGGTAATCACCGCCGCATTGATGACACTTGCGGGTCTCGTGGCTCATCCGGCCTTGTCTCAAGCCAAGGCGCCGACGCTGGATGACGCGGCCGGCCGCTACGATATCGACGGATCGTCACAGATCAACTTCAAGGTCGGACAGGTCGGCGGCGGCGGCATTTCCGGCAAATTCACCAAATTCTCCGGCACCTTCCAGCTGGATAGCGGCGACATCGGCAAATCCGTGGTGGAATTCTCGCTCTATCCGGAAACCGTTCAGACCGGCGAACCGCGCATCGAGAACTTCCTGCGCTCCACCGCCGTGTTCGATACCGCAGCCTACCCGAAAATCGTCTTCCGCTCGACCAGGATCACCCGTACCGGCGAGGACACGGCACAGATCGAAGGCAACCTGACGGCCAAGGGAACGACCCGAACCGAACATTTCGATGCGACACTGACCAAATGGAACCGGCGCGTCATCGGATTTCACATCCAGGGCGGGGTCTTCCGTACCCGCTACGACATGTCGGTCGGAATACCGATCTATTCCAATATCGTCGAGTTCGACATGATGGTGAACGGGCAAAAACACTAGCCTTTCCGATGCCGCCAGGCTGCGCCGTTATACTGCCCGTAAACTGTTCCTGCGGGAACATGTGAGCCAGCCGCTTGCGGCCCAAGATGCATTGAAGCCGCCGCTCCCTGTTTGGGAATTGACGGCGTATTAGGCGCAATTCTACTCTTTGCAGCATTGCTTATTCTTCAGTTATTTCATGGCCTGGAAATCCGGGGCGGTCACATGCGGTATGCTTTTTTCCAATCTCTTGTGTTCAGTCTCGGCCTGTTTCCGGCGGTGGCTTCGGCGCAGGACGTGCTGACCACGGCAACACCGGATCTGCTGATCCGCTCGCTCAACCCGGCCCTGGCGCAGAAGGAGAAAACCCGGGGATTGAAGATCGTTGGCGCCAAGGATCTGGAAACAGTCAACAGCTACGGCGACAGGCTTTTGGCGACGGTCAATCTCGCGGTCAATTTTCACTTCGGTTCGGCTGAACTGACACCACAGGCAGAGCGCCTTCTCGACACTGCCGGCACAGCGCTGCAATCCAGCGAGCTTGCTTCCTACCGGTTCGTGATCGGCGGTCATACGGATGCGGCCGGCACCGACGCTGACAATCTCGACCTCAGCCGGGCGCGGGCCGCATCAGCGACGCGGTATCTGTTGACGCATTACAAGATCGATACGAGACGGCTGGTTCTGCGGGCATTTGGCGAAACCGCCCTGCTCTTTCCGGCCGATCCCGAAGACGGGCGCAATCGCCGGGTCGAAATTTCGACGCTCAAATAGTGCGTGGAGATTCGACAACTACCAGCCTCATTTTTGAACGAGGCCATCCAGCAGGAAGTCGAGACCTTTCCTGAAAACGCCATCCCAATCGTTGTCCAGCAGCAGACGCGAGCGTTCGATTGTCGGGTAGTGTTCGCTGAGACGTGTCAGTCGCTGATGCCCTGCCGTCCTGTCCTCTTCCGAGAGGTCGAAGCTCGCCCGAGTGATGGTCGCGCCGATCACATAGTTCCAGAGCGACCATATCGCCGCGTTCAGATCTGCGTCGGCGACACCGGCTCTGGCCAAGGTCTTGCTCAGCAACTCCAACCGGCCGAGGATGTTTGCGCCAAGGGCTCGTTGCGGCAACAACGATGCTGACCAAGGGTGGCGCAACATGCTGGCGCGCCAGTCTTCGAGCATGTGAATGGCTTCCTGGCGCCAATCTTCAGCCTTGCCCGTTGCCGACGATCCGCGATATTCGAACACCGCGTTGAGGGCCAGATCAACGAGTTCCTCCTTGTTGGCGACGTGCCAATAGAGGCTCATGGCGCCCGCTCCGAGCCGGTCGGCCAGCCGGCGCATCTTCAATCCGCCGATGCCTTCAGCGTCCAGCAGTTCTACCGCAGTGGCGACGATCCGCTCCAGGGAGAGAGACGGCTCGCCGCGCTCAGCCGCAGGCTGGATCGACATATCTGTCTGTTGAGGCCGTTTGCTCTGCGCGCCGCTGCCTTTGCCTGCCATCCGTCTTCCTCACCGATCAGAATGCCGATGTAAGCCGACAATACAGCGCATGTCTATTCTGACGGATTGACTCGTACGTTGTACGATGCGATTTTATCGTACAACGTACGAGTCAGTTCGCAATGCGTTAAAATCCAATCCTGCAGACGCGAGGGTACGTTGCTCGTGGTCAGCGCAACCAAGAGAAAATCATGTCACGCGCAATCCAGCATCTGCTTATCGGAGGGCTCATCATCATGACTGCGGGAATTTCGACTGCGGCGGCAGCAAACGACAGCGATCGCAGGTTGACCATCGTCAATCCTAAGAACCTCTACGACCCGACGCCAAATGGCTACAGCACGGCGGTGATCGTGCCCCGCGAAGGCCGGGTCGCCTATATTTCCGGACAGGGAGGGCAGGACAGTACGGGAGCCTTGTCGCCTGACTTTGCCGTTCAGGTTAAGCAGGCCTATGCGAATCTGCGCGCCGCCCTTGATGCACTCGGCGCAAAGCCGGATCAGGTCGCAAAGCTGACGGTCTTCGTGGTCGATCACGATATGTCCAAGCTTGAGGTCTTGACCCGGAACATCAAGGAGATGTTCGGCGAAACGCTGCCGGCGCAGACGCTGATTCCGGTCCCCAAACTTGCAATTGACCCGATGCTCTTTGAGGTCGAGGCCGTCGTTTTGCTTGACTAAAGCACTTCCGACCGGTCGCTCGAACCGAAAGTGAAGCGGGCGCGCAGCTGCCAGCCGCGCGCCCGCAATGCAATTTCAATCCTGTCCCGGACGATCAGCCGAACTGGCTGCCGACGAAATCCTTGACGATGCGGATGATGCCGCGGCCGAGCAGGTCGTCGAGGGCGTCGCAGAGTTGATCGACATGCTGGCGTTCGCAGATCAGCGGCGGCAAGAGCCGGATGACGTTACGGTTATACTCGGTGAAAGCCACCAGCGTATCGTAATCACGCAGCAGAAGCGCGCCGATGAAACCCGACAGCGAGCCCTTCAGCTTGTCGTCCAGCACGGCAACCACCGGCCGCAGCACGAGCGGCAGCGTCTGGCTGAAATCCTGGAACTCCAGCCCGATCATCAGGCCCTGCCCGCGCACGTCCTTGATGATCTTCGGATACTTGTCCTTCAGCGCAGTCAGGCGTTCCAGCAGGTATTCACCCTGTACGGCGGCATTCTCGATCAGGTCCTCGTCATAGAGGACGTTCAAGGTCTCGATCGCCGTGATGGATGCCTCGCCAATACCGCCGAACGTGGCATGGGCATGGATCATCGCCGTCTTCGGCGTACCATAGGCTTTCATGTAGATTTCGCGGCGGGCGATCATGGCAGCCATCGCCGTCTTGCCACCGCCAAGAGACTTGGCGACCGCGGTGATATCGGGCACGACGTTTGCATATTCGAAGGCAAAGAAACGTCCGGAACGGCCGACACCGCACTGCACCTCATCGGCCACCCAGATGACGCCATGCTTGTTGCAAAGCGCGCGAACCTCCTGCCAGAACTCCGGCGGTGCGATATTGATGCCGCCACCGCCCTGAATGGTTTCCAGCACAAGCACGCCGATCGTCGGATCGCTCTCGAAAGCGCGGCGGATCGCCTCGATGTCGCCGAACGGCACCTTGACGTTGTTGTCGAGCAGCTGGAAATCACCCCGATAGAGCGGGCCGTCAGTGATCGACAGAACGCCGCGTGTCTTGCCGTGGAATGAGTTCTCGGCATAGACGATACGTGGCCGCTTCGGGCCAGCGACGCGCTCGGCAAGCTTGATGGCGGCTTCCATGGCCTCCGAGCCGGAGGAGCCGAGGAACACCATGTCGAGGTCACCCGGCGCGATTTCGGCGAGGTTCTTGGCGAGCGCCGCCGCATATTGCGACATGAAGGCAATGGCGATCTCGTGGCGGTTTTCGTCCTGGAACTGTTTTCGCGCAGCGATCAGGCGCTGGTGGTTATGGCCGAGCGCCAGCGAACCGAAGCCGCCGAAAAAGTCGAGGATCTTCCGGCCATTCTGGTCGACATAATACATGCCCTCGGCGGTCTCGATCTTGATCTTGTTGAAGCCGAGCAGCTTCATGAAATGAAGCTGCCCCGGATTCAGATGATCCTTGAACAGCGTCGTCATGTCGGCGACGCTCATGTCCTTGGCCTGTTCGACCGTCATCAGGTTGGGCTTCTTGATGCCGCCATCGAGGGCGGGGGCGTCAACGGCGACGCGGTGCGTTTTGTCGAGCATGGTCGTTGTTTCCTGATTCATTCGGCCGGTACGGCGGCTGCGTGCGCGAAGGTCTTGCCGGCTTTCTTGGCGCGGTATTCGTCATAGGCGGCGATCAGCATGGCGCCGTCATTGTACTCGGCCTTCCAGCCAAGCTCCTTCTTGAGCTTGCCGGTTTCGCGGATGCACATCTCGTCGGCGATCAGATACTGTTCCGGATCCATGATCGGCAGATTGGCGAAATCGAAGGCAGCGAGCGTTGCCTTCACCGCAAAGGCAGGCGTCGGCAACAGGAACGATTTCGAACCGGCATGAACGATCAGGTCGCCGAGCAGCTTCTTCACCGATGGCGGATTGTCGGAACCAAGATTATAGGCCTCGTTCGGCACGCCGCCCTTCCAGGCGAGACGGGCGGCTTCGGCGCAATCGAACACCGAGATGAACTGGTAGGGGTTCTTGCCCGAACCGATCATCGGCACCGGCAGGTTGGCGTCGATCAGCTTGAACAGCTTTTCCAGGATACCCAGACGGCCGGGGCCAATGATCAGGCGTGGGCGGAAGATCGAGATGTTCATGCCCTGCTTGCGCCATTCGGCGGCAAGCTGCTCTGTTGCCCATTTCGACTTGCCGTATTCACCCAGCGGCTTGGCCGGATGCGCCTCGGTCTGCGGCGACATCACCGTGTGGCCATAGATCATGTCGGTGGTGAACTGCACCAGCCGGTTGGCGCCGGACTTTGCCGTCGCCTTCATGATGTTCTCAGCACCGTAATAATTGACCGGCCAGAAGAACTGCCAGCGCTTGGAGCGCACCTGCAGCGGCGACAGCATCTTCGCCGCCATGTTGTAGACCATGTCGTCCGGTCCGATCTCGACCTTCATGACATCTTCTGCATTGGTGACATCGCAATGGACGAAACGGACGCGGGCATAATGCGGCAGGTCGGACTTGACGATATCGGCAACGAGAACCTCTTGCCCCTCGTGAACCAGGCGTTCCGCCAGATGGCGCCCGACGAAGCCGTCACCGCCAAAAATGATATGTTTCATGATGCGCTCCCGATTTTTACTGTTTTTGTGCCCGCAGCTTCAAGCGATGGCTGGTCCTCGTGCGAGGACATGCCAGCCCCTGACAGGCCGGACTGGGCGATGAGAATGGTTCCGACGCAGATGAAGCCGATGCCGGCGATGCGCCAGGCGTTCAGATCCTCGTGGAAGACGAAATAGGCAAAGACGGCCACGGCCACATAGGCAAGGCTCAGAAATGGATAGGCGAAGGAGAGTTCCACCTTCGATAGTACGTAAAGGTGCGACACCATCGAAATGACGAAGGTGGCTAGTCCGGCGAAGACCCAGGGGTTGAAAACCACCTGGAAAATACGGGCAATGAAAGTATCAGCCGTGAAGCTCAACGGACCGAGCGAAAGCATACCCTGTTTTAGCATGACTTGTGCCGCAGCGTTGGTAATCACGGTGAAGAGAATGAATACGATATACTTCATGTCGATGTTCCCTGTTCCCGTCGCGATACCTACACGCAAGAGCGGTATATTCCGTGAAAATCGGGCGTTTATTTAATTCAAATTGTTCCTATTCTCATTTTGGCAAAGCCCATTCTCATTTCGGCAAAGAAAGGGCCGTCCGCTTCCAGAAATTCGAAACCATTGCCGGATCGCGCAAAGCTTCCAGCTGCCGCCAGCGCGGGAACGAGAAGTCAAAGGTTTGCGGGCTCATCCGCGCATCCTTGTAGGGATTGATGGCACCACCGGCCTCGACAACCATGGCGTCCAGCCGGTTGAGAAGCTTAAGGGTCTCTTCACCCTGATTGGCGAAATCCAAAGTCAGCGTAAAACCCGGCCTCGGGAAGGACAAAAATCCGCCTGAAATCTGCTCGCCGAACTTCTTCAACACTGTGAGGAAAGAGGCGTGGCCGGCCGCGCGGGCAGTCTCCAGCAACCGTGCCGTCAGCTCAGGCGCATTGCCCGCTGGATAGACGCTCTGGTGCTGGTAAAGGCCCTTGGGGCCATAAAGCCGATTCCAGTTGCCGATGGCATCCAGCGGGTGGAAATAACCCGGCCATTTCACCGTCTTGACCGTTTCGCCCGGCTTTTCCTTGCGGAAGTAAAGTTCGTTGAATGCCTTCAGCGTCAGCGTGTTCAAGAGATTGAACGGCGGCGCGAACGGAACCGACAATCGTCTCGCCTTCGGCATGTCCGGAAATTCGCAGGAGGCATCGGCATGATCACCGGCCAGAAGCACACCCCTGCCCGTCCTCTTTCCGGTGGCCAACTGGTCGATCCAGGCGACGGAATATTCGTGCTCGCCATCAACGGTTTCGACCATGCCGAAATATTCATTCAGGCTATCGAAGCGGATGGCGTGTTGCTGGATGTGGGCGGATGGCACCTTCATCAGCTGCAGGTCGACCGACAGGATCAGCCCCGTCAGGCCCATGCCGGCGATGGTGGCAAAAAACAGGTCGCGATTTTCCGTTGCCGAGCAGGTCAGTACCTCGCCGCTCGACCGCAACAATGTCAGGCCAAGCACATGCTTGCCGAAAGTACCGCGGGCGTGATGGTTCTTGCCGTGCACATCATTGGCGACGGCCCCTGCAACCGTGACCGACGCGGTTCCCGGCGTCACCGGCAAGAAAAACCGGTGCGGGATCGCTGTTTCGAGAATGGAGCGAAGCGTGACGCCGGCATCGCAGGAAATGATGCCGGTTCCCGGATCGAAACCGAGGATGCGGGTGCGTACCCGGCTCTCGATCAGCCTGCCCGCGTCGTTATGGCAACTGTCGCCATAGGACCGGCCGTTGCCGAATGGCAGGAAAGCGCCGGGCGCCGCAGTTTCACGCAGGTTCTCATAGGCATCGGGCGATACGGACTGCCGGGCGCGGCAATCGATCCGGCCCCAGCTGTCAAATTCGGCGGGGGTCATGGCGTTCCCAAAGCACCGGCGAGCACAAACATGGCGCCGAGCGCCATGGTGACGAGGCTGCGCCAGTCGCGCATGATGAACACCACAGGATCCTCATGCAGCATGCCGCGGCGGGCCAGCATCCAGATGCGCAGCAGCATATAGAGCACCAGCGGGCAGAGCGGCCACAGCGCCCAATCCAGCCTGTACATTTCCTGCATTTCCTTGCTGTGAATATAGAGCGCCAGAACCAGTGCAGAGGCAAAGGCCGAAGAAACACCGGCCTGTCCGACCATTTCGAAATCGACCGCCATATAGCCGCGCCCCGGCACCTGGTTGCCGTCGCGGCCGTCATATTCATCGAGCTCGACATAGCGCTTGACCAGCGCCAGGCTGAGGAAAAAGAAGATCGAGAACGACAGGAGCCAGAAGGACAGATCCGTGCCTGTGGCAGCAGCACCGGCGATGATGCGAACTGTATAGAGCCCGGCCAGTGTGAAGACATCGACCAAGAGCTTGCGCTTGAGCACAAACGTGTAGGCAGTCGTCGCCAAGGCATAAAAACCGAGTACGAGGGCGAAATCGTACGGCAGCACAGCCGTCAGCGAGAGCGAGGCAAGGAGCAGGCACAGCGCTATCATCAGCCCCATCGGCACCGACATCTGGCCGCTTGCCAGCGGCCGGTTGCGCTTCTTCGGATGACGGCGGTCGCTGGTGAGATCCGACAGATCGTTGACCACATAGACAGCAGAGGCAAGGAAGCTGAAGGCGAAGAACGCCAGGATGACGTTGACCACCGCATCCATGTGCAAGATGTCGTGGTTGAGGACCATCGGAACGCCGATCAGCACATTCTTTGCCCATTGATGCACGCGGATCGATTTCAGGGCTGCCAACGGGCTCGCCTTGCCGAGATCGAGCTTTTCGGCATCATGTGCCCGGCGCCATTTTTCGGCGGCGGCATCCGGCGCCACGACAATCGCCTTGCGGGCGGCATCAAACACCGGCACGTCATCGCGGCTGTTGCCCATATAGTCGAAACCGCCCTCGCCGAACTGTTCGATCAGTTTTTCCCGCTTGCGGCGGCTGGTGAGGTTGACGTCCGTGGTGCTGTGCAGGACGGAGGAAAAAGCGCCGGTATGAGCTGCAACCCCAAGCGCCACGCTTTCGGCGGCACCGGTGACCAGAATGACCTGCCGGCCGGTTTCGCGCTCGCGCGCCAGACGCTTGAGCACCGCCTCGCGATAGGGCCAGTCGGCCGCCTGGCGTCCGGAGCGTGCGGCAACCTCGTATTTCAGCCGCGCCTTGCCCTTCGTCATCCAGATAAGAACTGCAAATAGCATCAGCGGATTGCGCAACAGAATGATCGCCACGCCCTCCCAGAGCGTGTCGGCAGCAAGCAATGTGCCGTCAAGATCGACGCATAGCGGAATATGCCGCGTTTCTGTCCGAGCATCCATAAGATCAAACCCCGATAAAATATACCCGGGACAGTCCCATGTTCAGCTTTCGAAAGTGCAAACAGCGCTCGCCTTAAGGTTTCAAACTGCTGCGTTGGTTAATGAATCCCGGATATATTCGGTGTTTCAATCCAGCCCGATCCAGTTCAGTGCATCGCGCCAGTCCGTCATACGGACGGGGGTGCCGTGCGACCCTGTCTGGAAAAGGACGATGCGGGCGGGATAGTTCGCTTTCCTCAGCGAGCGGTAGAACGCGATCTGGCCGGACACGGGATAGACAGTATCGGCGCCGCCATGGCTGAAGAATATCGGCAGTTTCTTCTTGTAGGCGGCACTCTTGCTGAAAGCCGCATCAGAGGGACCGCCCATGATCATCATGCCCTTGAGGTCTGCAACAGCCTGCGGATTGCGGGTGAGGCCCCAGCAGATGAAACTGCCCATCGAGGCGCATGAGAGCACGACCGGTCGGCCAGGGGATTGCTGCCGGGCATAGGCAATCAATCCAGCGACATCGGCGACGCCCGCATCATCGAAGGAGCGCATGCTCGGGGCATAGTAGACGCCGCCATTTTCGACAGCGAGGTTCTTTAGCCGGTTGAAATTGCCGCCGAACGACCAGTCATTGGCGCCGAGCCGCCGGTCGCCGCCTCGGCCATGGATGAAGATGACGGTGAATGTCGCGCCCCTCGCAGCACCCACCCGCAGCACATCCAGCGGCCGGGTGGCGAGATCGAGCGTCTCGTTGACCTGCGCGCTCTTGACGCCGAGCGACACATAGGTTCGCCTTACCCGGCGTTCCGGCTCGGTGTCACGAGCGTGGATATCGCGCATCTTGTCGTAATCGACGACGCGGTAATCGCCGCCATCCTCCGTTTCCAGCACCGTTCCATAGGAAAACAGCTCGTCCTTAAAGGGCTTCAGCGGCGCGGCCTGTGCCGGCAAAACCAGGGCGGCCATGACGATTGCGGCAAAAAAGGCACGAAAGGTCAAATGAGTTGTGGACAGGTGCATCCGGAATGTTCCTCTTTTGATCCAAGCCTTGCCATCGGACCTTCCGCAAAGCAACAGTTGGGGCTATTGAAGGCACGATCGGCGTGTTGACGCGCGCGGCTGAGTGATTGGGCTGGCCTGGTCGCTCTCGCGCTGGGAATTTGGCAGAATTCCAGCGATTCGTGCAGACATTCCTGACGGCTCAGTCCGAACCTTGGGCCGGGCCTGAAGCCGCCACCACGGAAAGACATCAAAACAGACTATGACCGACAGCAACGATCTCTTTTCAGCAATGCCCCTGGTACCGAAGCCTGCGACGGATCCCGTCGTGCCAAAGCCGGTTGTTGCCACGCCCGCCGCCGCGCCGGTGGCGGAACAGCGCAGCAGTACCCCGGCGGCGCTGAAGGCCGATGCCGGCGATTACAACGCCTCGGCAATCGAGGTGCTGGAGGGGCTGGAACCTGTGCGCCGCCGTCCCGGCATGTATATCGGCGGCACCGACGAAAAGGCTCTGCACCATCTGTTTGCCGAAGTCATCGACAACTCGATGGACGAAGCTGTTGCCGGACACGCCAATTTCATCGACGTCCATCTCGACGCCGAAGGCTGCCTGTCGGTGACCGATAACGGCCGTGGTATTCCGGTCGAGAACCATCCGAAATTTCCGGGCAAGTCGACGCTCGAAGTGATCATGACCATCCTGCATGCGGGCGGCAAATTCGACAGCAAGGTCTACGAGACCTCCGGTGGTCTGCACGGCGTCGGCGTCTCGGTCGTCAACGCGCTGTCGGACATTCTCGAAGTTGAGGTTGCCCGTAATCGCAAACTCTATCGTCAGCGCTTTTCGCGCGGCATTCCGCAAGGCGGGCTCGAAGAACTGGGCGACGTGCAGAACCGGCGCGGCACGAAGGTCAAGTTCCATCCGGATCCGGAGATCTTCGGATCGCATGCCAAATTCGATCCCGCCCGGCTGTTCCGCATGGCGCGGTCGAAGGCCTATCTGTTCGGCGGCGTCGAAATCCGCTGGTCCTGCGATCCCTCGCTGATCGAAGGTACGGATACGCCGGACAAGGCGGTGTTCCACTTCCCCGGAGGCCTGAAGGATTACCTGCAGGCAACGATGGGCAAGGAATTCACCGTCACCCGCGAAATCTTTGCCG
Source organism: Rhizobium sp. Root1204 (assembly GCF_001424965.1). Taxonomy (NCBI): domain Bacteria; kingdom Pseudomonadati; phylum Pseudomonadota; class Alphaproteobacteria; order Hyphomicrobiales; family Rhizobiaceae; genus Rhizobium; species Rhizobium sp. Root1204. The sequence continues at coordinate 66,589 of NZ_LMCZ01000034.1, read as the reverse complement.
GCAAGACCGAAAAGACCGGCGGCCATGGCGCGCTCGAATGGGCCGTCACCTGGTATGGTGGCGACAGCATCGTACATTCCTATTGCAACACCATTCCGACACCGGAAGGCGGCACGCACGAAGCCGGCTTCCGCATCGCGCTCACCAAGGGCCTCAAAGCCTATGCGGAACTGACGCAGAACAAGCGCGCGGCGATTGTGACCACCGAAGACGTGATGATCTCGGCCGCCGGTATGCTGTCGGTGTTCATCCGCGAACCGGAATTCGTCGGCCAGACCAAGGACAAGCTGGCGACCGTCGAAGCGCAGCGCATCGTCGAGAACGCGCTTCGCGATCCCTTCGACCATTTCCTTGCCGATAACCCGCAAGAAGCCCACAAGCTGCTGGAATGGGTCATCGAGCGCGCCGACGAGCGTGTGCGCCGCCGCAAGGAAAAGGAAGTCACCCGCAAATCGGCGGTGCGCAAGCTGCGCCTGCCGGGCAAGCTTGCCGACTGCTCGCAGAATTCGGCCGAAGGGGCCGAACTTTTCATTGTCGAAGGCGATTCGGCTGGTGGCTCGGCAAAACAGGCGCGCAACCGCTCCAACCAGGCGATCCTGCCTTTGCGCGGAAAAATCCTCAACGTTGCCAGTGCTGGCCGCGAAAAACTCGGCGCCAACCAGCAGATCAGCGATCTCGTCCAGGCGCTCGGCTGCGGCACGCGCAGCAAGTACCGTGAGGAAGACCTGCGCTATGAGCGCGTCATCGTCATGACCGATGCCGACGTCGACGGTGCCCACATCGCCTCGCTGCTGATCACGTTCTTTTATCAGGAAATGCCGGAACTCGTTCGCGGCGGACATCTCTATCTGGCCGTACCGCCGCTTTACCGCATCACCCAAGGGGCAAAGACGCTCTACGCCCGCGACGACGCGCATCGGGTGGAACTGGTCGAGACGGAATTCAATGGCCGCGGCAAGATCGAGATCGGCCGCTTCAAGGGTCTTGGCGAAATGATGCCGGCGCAGTTGAAGGAAACCACGATGGATCCTTCCAAGCGCACGCTCTTGAAAGTCGCCATCGACGAGGTGGATTTCGAAGGCACGCGCGAAGCCGTCGACAACCTGATGGGCACCAAGGCCGATGCCCGCTTCCGCTTCATCCAGGAACGTGCCGTGTTTGCCGACAACCTGGATATCTAGCTCAAAGCCTTCGCAGATCGATTCAACACATTGTGGAATTGATTCAGCTTTCCGCTCCAACTCACGGAGCGGAAACGGTTTTCCCTGAAGTAACCTCGCTCTGCGTCAGGCGATGGCCTTTTCCATGAACAGGCTGAACGGGTCCGGTTGATAGGAACCGAACGGTCCAATCTCGACATAGCCGGCGGTCTTGTAGAGGCCGATCGCCTCCGGCTGATAGATGCCGGTCTCAAGCCGGATGGCCGACAGTCCGGCGCCGCGGCCATGGCCTTCGAGATGCTCGAGCAGCTTGCGGCCGATCTTCAGGCCACGTGCCTGCGGATCGACGAACATGCGCTTGATCTCGGCGCTGCCATCACCAGCATCCACCAGCGCACAACAGCCGACGACCTCTCCCTCATGGCGGGCGACGAAAAAGGAGACGGACGGTTTTTCCAGCGTCGAGACATCGACAAGGTGATTGCTTTCGGCCGGATAAAGCGATTGCGCGTAGGCATCGGATTGATCAAGCAAGTTCTGGACGCCCGGCTGGCGCGGCGATTCTTTTTCAATGGTCAGAGTCACTTGGCGTTGTTCCTTCGCAGATCGATTCATCCCGTTTCCAGTCAATCCTAAAAGTACGGTAGTGAAAACGACAGACGGAAAATCTGGCCATGTACGGCGGCTAACCTCACTCAGAGCAACCGGCAGAAACAAATTGTTTCCAAGCCTTCCCCACTTTGCCTTACTTCCGGAGCAAACGGGCCCTTAGTTCAGCGAAGTCAGAATCGCTCCTTACAGAACGATTTTTCACCGAATTGGAGAGATATCCACGATGGTTCCTGCCCTGATCGTCATGACAATTCTCGGCTGCGACGATAGCGTCAGCCAGTGCCACTACGTCTCGACCGTCAGCGGCACGTGGCAGAGCATTGCCGTCTGCGATGCGGAATCACAGAAACAATTGCCGAAATTCTCCAACGCCAATTATCCGGTGATCGTCGCGGTCTGCGAAACATCCGGCAACACGATGGCAGACGCCAAGGATCCCGCGCCTGTGCCCGCAACGCAGCCTGCTCTCGATCAGGCGCATGCCGTTACGAAGGATGCCGTCCCGACACCACCCACGACCGAACAGAAACAGCCTAGCTTGCCGCGCCGGACATTGGCGATGGTGACAGGAGCTCTGCCCGACGCCTCGGACCTGCGCAATGCGGTGACCAAACCCGTCCACTATATCGAGGACGGCTATTCCTGGGTGGCCCGGAAGTTTACAAAGTAAACCCTATACCAGCCCGGCAGCGATCAGGCTTTCAGCGCTGGCGCGGATTGCCTCGTCCCCTGAACGCGGCCTCCAGCCGAGCAGACGCTTTGCCTTTTCATGCGACACGCGCTGGTCGCGGCCGAGTTCGGCGACGATCAGTTTCAGGCCGGGATCGAAGCGCGAGGCAACGCCCGCCAACCAGTTGGGCAAAACGAATTTCGGCAGTTTTTTCCCGTAGGCTGGAAAGTCCCGTTTCAAGACCCGGGCAATATGCTTGATCGACAGCGCCTCGCCCGCAATGATGAAGCGCTCGCCCGCAGCCTTTGGTATCGTCATGGCAAGAACATGCGCCTCTGCGGTATCGCGCACGTCGACGACAGGCACGCTGAAATCCGGCATGGCGGGATAGCGGCCTTTCAACAGGCTTTTTACCACACCGACCGACGTTCCTGTCTCCGAGCCTAGGATGGGTCCAAGGATCATGCCCGGATTGACGACGGCGAGTTCAAGGCCTTGTTCGTGTGCAAAGGCCCAGGCGGCGCGTTCGGCCAGCGTTTTCGACTTGTAGTAGGGCGTTGCAAGCACGCCATCGACATCGGTCCAGTCCGTCTCCGAAAAAGGCGCCCTGCCCGCCCCATAGCTGATGGCGGCAATGGAGGATGTCAGAACCACGCGGCTGACACCGGCGTTCTTTGCAGCGCGCAGCACGCGCAACGTTCCCTCCCGCGCCGGCAGAATGAGGTCATTTTCATGCCTGGGAACGCGTGAGGGAAAAGGTGACGCGGTATGGATGACGTGCCCAGCTCCTGTAAGGGCATCATCCCATCCGGCGTCTACCGTGAGATCCGCGACAACGAAGGAGAGCTTTCCCTGAATTGCGCCGTCAACCGAGCGGATCGCCGCCTCGATGGCCTGCGCCTTTTTCATCGACCGCAGGGTTCCGCGAACCTCGTAGCCTGCACGCAGCAAAGACGCGGCGACGTGACCCCCGAGGAAACCGCCTATGCCCGTCACAACGACCGGCCTTGTCGTATCGTTCTTCATTGCCACACTCCGCACCTGCCGCACCGATCTTCATCAGCTACATGGTGGGTTTGGCACCCTGTGTCAAAGGCGGACTGTCCGGATTGTTCTGCAACGCGCCAGCGCAGAAGCAGCCAGGGTCAGGCCGCTTCCCGTGCAGCGAGCAATGCATAGTCGCGGGCGGTCTGGCGCTGTTCGGCAATCGTCAGCTTCTCGATGAGGCCGGCAAGTCCGCCGGACGCATCGGAGGCCTGGCTCTTGCCACGCAGTTTAGACAACAGGGCGGCAGAGATGGTGGCCGTCACAGTAGACGAGCCAACCCGGTTTTCCTTGCGCCAGATCAGCACGGCTTCGGCAAACAGGGCGCTGACATCGCGACCAAGGCCCGCACTTTCGAACAGCGCCCGGATGGCGTGGATACGGCCATCCGACAGGATCGAGCGCACGCGCTTGTCGGCGACATCGGACAGGTTGACGATGGCCGCAGCAAAAAAATCGACCTTGCCGGAACACAGGGCGTTCAGAAGGAAGGCTGGCGTCAACCGTCCCGTTACCCTGAGATGTTCGACGAGATTGGGAATCTGATCAGGTTGGGCAGCGCCGGCCATGCCGACGGCCGCCTTGTCACAGGCTTCGCGGGTGATCCGCTCGACACGGCGCTCGCCAATGGCGGCCTGCACGAGGCCAAATCCGGAAAGGGCCGTTCCGACCTTTTCGACCAGCGCATGCCGGGCATCGGCCGGCAGATCGTCACGGTCGAGCAGCGTATTGCGGACCGACCAGAGATGGCCGAGCCGGTCACTCAGGCGCTTCAGCGTCCGGCAGGAGAACCGCGCCTGCCCGTTTTCAAGCAGGATCAGAACCTCTTCCTCACCGCCGATTTCGGCGATGGCGGCAGCAACCGGGCGTGACATAGACTGGCGGGCGGCGATGACTGCGCGGGTCTCCGGCGTCCCCTTGGCAGCAAGATCGACAAGATCCATATCGTTGAGCACAGGAGAACGCGAAATGACGGCATAGGCGGTTTCAGGCTGGTCTTCGGCAAGCGACAGAATGATGGTCCGTGGAATGCGCGCGCAATCTGCAATGGCTTCGGCCAGCGCCAGCCGAACTTTCGGCGAGGGATCATCGAGAAGAAAGGTCATTGCCATTTCGGCCGCATGTTCGTCGAGCGTATTCATTTCGGCCGCGACATAGGCACGGCCCAACGCCTGCGCTGCGCGAACCCGATCCCCGGTTTTCGCGGTTTCAACCCAACGAAGAAATGCTTGAATGATCACCGACGCCTCACTACACACCAACCAGCCCAATCATGGTGCCGGTTACGTTAGCGATCAAAGGTTTAAGATTGGTTCACCATGTCCGTTAACCGCTTCGAAATCACGCTGCCGATGATGTGCGCAACGCCGGATGCGCTGCCGCCAAAGTCCGCCACCGGCGGGGCATCGACCGTGATCCTCGATATCCGCGGGGACTGGATAACCAAGAGCGCAGCCGATCAGGCGCGGCGGATAATTACACACCGGCAATCAGCCTCGACGCTGCTTCGCGTCGGCAGGCCAGACGACGAGGCCGGGCAGACGGCGATCGGGCAACTGGCGACACTGCGGCCGCATGGCTTTGTGCTTTCCGGCTGCGGCGGTGCCGCCGATATCCAGAAATTCGATGTCATGCTGCGGGTCGCGGAAGCCACCCACGGGATCGATGCGGGATCGATCGGACTGGTTGCCGAGCTTGGCGGGGATTTGGCGTTTCTTCTCTCGCAAGCTTCCCTGAAAGACGTGTCGCGCCGGCTGATAGCGATCATTTTCGACGGTAACGGCGTGACACAGGCGACGGCAAGCCAAACGTTCAACGCGGCGGCATCAAGGATGGGTGCACCGCTTCTCCTTGCCCGTGGCGCCGCCGTCATCAAGGCGAGGCAGGCAGGCATAGACTGTTATGAACTGCTGAAAGGCGCGGATGGCGACCCGCGGATCACTCGCGACATCGCTCTTGCCGATGGTTTTTCCGGCGTGGTGGCGCGCAATGCCGCCCAGCTTGAGGCGCTGTCGCCGTCCTGAGCGGCCAGCCCTAGCGTTTGGGCCGGAACATTTCGAAGACGTCTCCGGATTCGCAATAGTCCATGTATCCCATGCGGCCGACCGGCCGGACCTTGGCCATGTCAAGCCGCCCGTCGCGGATCGCCTCGTCACGAATGTGAATACCGACAACCTGGCCGATGACCACGTGGTTTTCAGACAGCGTACCGTCGAGCGCTTTCGGCCGGAAGATTTCCGTGACCTTGCATTCGAGGGCGGCGTAAGCTTCGGCAACGAAGGGCGCTTGGACAAACTGGCCTTGGACCGGCGTCAATCCGGCAAGCGCGAATTCGCTCTCACCATGTGGCACCGGAGCCGACGTGACGTTCATCGCTTCGCGGATGTCAAAGCTGACTAAATTGGCGGTGAATTCACGGGTTTCCTCGATGTTGCGGACCGAATCCTTGCGGCCGGCCGAGGAGAACATCACCATTTTCGGCGCGTCGCTGATCGCATTGAAGAAGGAATAGGGCGCCAGATTGAGGCTGCCATCGGCAGACCTCGATCCGATCCAGCCGATCGGCCGCGGAGAAACGATGGCCTTGAACGGATCATGGGCAAGACCATGGGCGTTTTCCGCAGTCGCATAAAACATCAGGCGTCCTCGCCAACCCAGGTGACGATATCCGCAAGCTCCGGCCGCGGGCGCTCCGTCGGCGGAACCTGCGGCGTGCCGATATGGATGAAGCCGGCGACCTTTTCACCGGGCTGAACGCCGAGCAGCGGATAGGCCTTTTCATCGAAGGCATACCATTCGGTCAGCCAGTTCGAGCAGAAGCCGAGCGCGTTGGCAGCCATGAGCAGGTTAAGGCAGACGGCGCCGGCCGACATCACCTGCTCCCATTCCGGCACCTTGAAATGCGGCGCTGCCTTGCTGACGACGGCGACGACGACGGGCGCGCGCGACAGGCGGGCGTTTTCCACCTTGATCATCTCTTCGGAAAGATCGGGCTTGGCTGCGAGCGCCATTTTTGCCAGTTCGGCACTGATACGCACCCGCTCCTCGCCGCGATAGACGATGAAACGCCAAGGCGCCAGCTTGCCGTGATCCGGCACGCGCGAGGCAAGCGTCAGCATCTCTTCGATCTCCGCTGTGTCCGGTCCAGGCCCGCTCATTTGAAAGGCTGGAATAGACCTTCGGGTTGTCAGATAATCGCGCAGGCTGATTTCAGTTTTCATCGCCGTCCATTTCCACTAGTTTGCCACCGCACGCCGCCACCAAGCAGGCAGCCACGAAATTGCCATATCGGCGTTTCAAGTGGAGCCACACACTCAGGATGTCAACCACCCCATGCGCATCAAGGCCGGTCATGTTCGCGCTCTCGTCATAGCGCTTGTTCTTGCAACAGTTGGCGCCCGTGCGCCGCAGGCGCAGGAGCTTGCCGACCCCTTCAAGGCCTTTCCGGCGATCTCCGCTCCATCCAAGAAGATGCCAAAGCTCAACAGCTTCAATCCGACCAACCCGGATGCCGCGACGCAAGGTCCGACCGCAAAGGACATCCAGCTGGAAGCGCATCTGACGGAAAAGGGCAATGCCGTCGAGCAGGGCCTGACCTGGCGCGTTTTCAATCCCATTCCCGGTTCAGACGGCAAGCTGCCGCTGGTGGCGACATCAGAAGGCGGCTCGGCCGCGTTCCAGCTCATTCCCGGCGAATACTTCGTCAATGTCGCCTTCGGCCGCGCCGGCGCGACACGCAAGATCCGGGTGGCGGACGCTGGCCTCCCTGAAAAGCAGGTGCTGGTGCTGGATGCCGGTGGCGTCATGCTCAATGCCGTCTCCGGCAGCGACGTGCGTATCCCGCCGGGAGAACTGAGCTTTTCGATCTTTTCGGCTGATTCGAAAGAAGATGGCGAACGCGCCCTCGTGGTTGCCGACGTCAAGCCCAACACGGTCGTTCGTTTGAACACCGGCACCTATCACGTCGTTTCCAACTATGGCTCGGTCAACGCAGTCATTCGCGCCGATATCCAGGTCGAAGCCGGTAAACTGACAGAAGCGACGATCCAGCACCGCGCGGCCAAGCTGACACTGAAACTTGTCTCCGAACCCGGCGGCGAAGCGATTGCAGATACGGCCTGGTCGATCCTGACCTCGTCGGGCGACGTCGTCAGCGAAAGCGTCGGTGCTTTCCCGACATTGGTGCTGGCCGAAGGCGGCTATTCGGCGGTCGCGCGCAACAACGAGAAAATTTTCCAGCGTGACTTTACCGTCAAGGCCGGCGTTAATACCGATGTCGAGGTCTTGCTCAACGACAAGGGCGTGCAGCCAGCCTCCGGCGCCACGGACGCGCAGGACTGAACGGTTACGACGCCCGGCTGAGAAACCGGCGGCGTGGCGGTGCCATGCAGAACACGCCGTCATAGATCCGCGTCAGGATATCCTTGCGGTCGGCAATGGCGCTCAGTTCTTCCCAGGCAATCAACTGGCCGATGCGCGACGAGATCGTCGTACCGGAAAGACGGCGGAACTCGCGGATCAACAGCGAGATACGCAGCGTCATCGACACCTTGCTCGCTAGGTGAAACAGCCTGCCGTTCTGGCCTTCGAAATAGATCGGGATAACGCTTGCCTTGGCGGTCTGGATGAGTTTTGCCGGAAACATCTTCCACGGCAGGTCTTCGGCCCTGCCGAATCCCTTTCTTGCCGTGGCGACGCCGCCGGCCGGAAAGACGATCAGGGTGACGCCTTCCTTCAGCAGCCGCACCGCTTCGTGGCGCGTCTGCATGTTGATCGCCAGCGCTTCCTTGGTTTCCTCAAACGAGATCGGCAGCGAATAGGGCGCCATTTCCGGCACCTTCAAGAGTTCGTTGTTGATCAGCACGCGGAACGGGCGGCCAAGCTGTTCGGCCAGCGACAGAACGGCAATGCCGTCGCCGATGCCGAAGGGATGATTGGCGACGATGACAACAGGGGTATCCGGCAGATGGCGCGGCGGCCATTCGCCCTGGATGCGGACGCGCACATTGATCAGATCCAGCATTTCCCCGAAAATCCGGTCGCTCTTGCCGACGATTGTATCGCGCCATTGCGTGTAGAGCCTGGCATAGCGATTGCGCCCGGCAAGCCCTTCCATGGAACGGATAAACCAACGTTTTAGCCGTCGATCGTTCTCGTTGGCGTAAGACAGCTCTTTGAACTGCACGTTGTTCCCCGCTCCATGAAAGCTGCGCCGATAGAGGCGCAGCAGCGTCATCCGGATAATCTGCGAATGTTACAGTTTTCTGACAATAGACTGAAGGTGCGGTCCTGCCACACCTTCTTTATTAGATCATACACAACTTAGCGAATGATCAGGCGGAAGCCTTGCTCCGGCGTTCGGCCTTGCGCTTTACATCCGGCGGCGTTGCTTCCGACACCAGCGAGGCAATGGCGTCGTCCAGCGTCATCGGTGTCTGTGCCTGCGAGCCCAAGCGGCGGATGTTGACCGTCCGCTCTTCGGCTTCGCGCATGCCGCAAACGATGATCACCGGAACCTTGGTGACCGAATGCTCGCGGACCTTGTAGTTGATCTTCTCGTTGCGGAAGTCGGTCTCGACCTGAAGACCGGCATCGCGCAGCAGTTCGGCAACTTCACGGCCGTAATCGTCGGCTTCCGACGTGATGGTGGCGACGACGACCTGCAGCGGCGAGAGCCACAGCGGGAAATGGCCGGCGAAATTCTCGATCAGGATGCCGAGGAAACGTTCCATCGAGCCGCAGATGGCGCGATGGATCATCACCGGCTGCGTCTTTTCCGAGTTGCTGTCGATATAGAAGGCACCGAAGCGTTCCGGCAGGTTGAAGTCGACCTGCGTCGTGCCGCACTGCCATTCACGGCCGATGGCGTCCTTCAGCGTGTATTCGAACTTCGGGCCATAGAAAGCGCCCTCGCCCGGCAGGATGCCGGTCTTGATGCGGCCTTCCGACTGCTGTTCGATCGTCTTCAGCACGTCCATCATGACGCTTTCGGCACGATCCCAAAGGGCATCGTCGCCAACGCGCTTTTCCGGACGGGTCGACAGCTTGACCACGACTTCCTTGAACCCAAAATCCTGATAGACCGACAGGATCAGGTCGTTGATGCGCAGGCACTCCGCCGCCATCTGCTCGTCGGTACAGAACACATGCGCGTCGTCCTGCGTGAAGCCGCGCACGCGCATCAGACCATGCAGCGCGCCCGAAGGCTCGTAGCGGTGAACGTTGCCGAACTCCGCAAGCCGGATCGGCAGTTCGCGGTAGGATTTCAGGCCATGCTTGAAGATCTGGATATGGCCGGGGCAGTTCATCGGCTTCAGCGCAAAAACGCGCTCGTCGTCGGTTTCGTCACCGGCGACCGTCACCTTGAACATGTTGTCGCGGTACCAGCCCCAGTGACCCGAGGTTTCCCAGAGCGACTTGTCGAGCACCTGCGGCGCGTTGACTTCCTGGTAAGTGCCAGCCAGACGGCGGCGCATATAGGCAACCAGCGTCTGGAAGACGCGCCAGCCCTTGCCGTGCCAGAAGACGACACCCGGGCCTTCTTCCTGGAAATGGAACAGGTCCATTTCGCGGCCAAGGCGGCGGTGGTCGCGCTTTTCGGCTTCGGCCAGGATATGCAGATACTGGTCGAGTTCTTCCTGCGTACGCCAAGCCGTGCCGTAGATGCGCGTCAGCATCGGGTTGTTTGAGTCACCGCGCCAATAGGCACCGGCCACCCGCATCAGCTTGAAGGCATTGCCGATCTGACCGGTGGAGGCCATATGTGGACCACGGCAGAGATCGAACCAGTCGCCCTGATAGTAAATCTTCAGGTCCTGATCGGCGGAAATCGCATCGACCAGCTCGACCTTGTAGGCTTCGCCCTTGTCGGCAAACACCTGACGCGCCTTGTCGCGCGGCCAGATTTCCTTGGTGAAAGGCTTGTTGCGCTGGATGATCTCCTTCATCCGCTTTTCGATCTTCGGCAGATCGTCGGGCGTGAAGGGCTCGTTCTTGGCAAAATCGTAATAGAAGCCGTTCTCGATCACCGGGCCGATGGTCACCTGCGTGCCGGGCCACAATTCCTGCACGGCCTCGGCCATGACGTGGGCGGTATCGTGGCGGATCAGCTCCAGGGCGCGGGCATCTTCGCGGGTGACGATCTCGAGCTTGCCGGTGACGACGGGATCGGACAGGTCGCGCAGCTCACCATCCAGCGCGATCGCGATGGCCTTCTTTGCAAGCGACTTGGAGATCGATTCGGCAACTTCGCGTCCCGTCGTGCCAGCGGCATAACCGCGGACGGAACCATCGGGAAATGTAAGGGAAACAGCGTCAGACATGTTTTCTTCCTTGTCCAGTCCCGCCAACGAATGCGGGTGGTGTACGGTGAAGGCCGGCAAAGCCGGCGCGTGCGGTGCGCGGTATAGAGGGAAAACGGGGCGATTGGAAGAGGTGTGAACCCAGTGGCCGTTTCGCGGCGCACCTGCCATACCAGCAAGCCAAAACGCATGGGCTCGATCATACCGAAATTGACAGAGGCAATTACCTGACTTAAGTCAGACAATATGACCCATGATCCTATCTCCCGCGTTCGCCGCTTCAACCGTGCCGTCACCGCCGAAGTCGGCGCTCTCGACACATCGTTCCTTGGGCGCGGCCGTCCGCTGGGCGCCGCTCGTGTTCTCAATGCGATCGGCCAGGGGCAATCCGAAATAGCCGCTATTCGCGATTATCTCAGTCTCGATTCGGGCCTGATGAGCCGCCTGCTGCGCGGTCTGGAAGACGAAGGCCTGATCGAGACGGTGCCGGATCAACAGGATGCGCGCCGCCGCGTCGCGCGATTGACCGATACCGGCCGCTCCGAATTCCAAGAATATGAAGCCCTGTCGAATGCCCAGGCGAAAACATTCCTGACACGCCATAGCAGCCCGGAGCACCTTCTCCGGGCCATGGACATCGTCGCCAGTTCCCTGAGGCGTGACCACATCGCGCTCGAGGAGAAAGATCCCCGCCATGAGGACGCCCTGTACTGTCTGGGCGAATATTACGGCGAACTCGCCCGCCGCTTCGACAACGGCTTTGATGTATCGCTGTCCCGTGATCCCGACGCCAAGGACATGATCCGTCCGCGCGGGGCGTTCCTGGTCGCCATGTCGGATGGCCTGCCGGTCGGATGCGTCGGGTTGAAAGGCAGCGGCGGCGATGTCGCGGAGATCAAAAGGCTCTGGGTCGCACCTTCAGCGCGTGGCCTTGGGCTCGCCAAACGCCTGATGACATCAGCCGAGGCCATTGCCCGTGACCTCACCATCAAAATCCTTCGTCTGGATACCAACAGCGCATTGCCGGAAGCAAAACAGCTTTATCGCGGCACCGGCTGGACCGAGATCGACCGCTTCAACGACGATCCGTACCCGGACACTTTTTTTGAGAAGCGGATTTAGAGGGCGGCGCAGGGCTGAAGGGAAACGGGGATTGGATGTTTGAAATTAAAGAGCCGCTATTGGGGCCGTAATGCGAGAAGCGGATGCCTGAGTTAGGGTATGGCTGTGATTGACGGTCCAAGATCGACCCAGCTCAGGACCTAGCGTTGGAAGGTGATGTGGATGGTGCCACTCTCGGCCGTTTCCGACTTGACCGTATATCCGCCCTCCAGACCACGCAGATCGTCCCAAAGGCGTATGCCCCGCCCCAACAGAATCGGCACAATGGCAACATGCAGGCGGTCGACAAGTCCGGCCTTCAGATAGTCGCGCACCATGCTGGGGCCGCCGCCAATTCTGACATCCTTGCCGTTGGCAACGCTTGTGGCCTGCTGCAGCGCGTCAACAGGGTTCGTCTCTATGAAGTAGAACGTGGTGCCACCCGCCATTTCGATGGCGGGGCGAGGCTTGTGGGTCAGCACAAAGACCGGGCAGCGGAACGGCGGTTCGTCGCCCCACCACCCCTTCCAGTTCGGGTCATCAGGAAAGTTATGCAGGCCGAATTTACCGGCCCCCATGATTTCCGCGCCGATATTGTCGAAGTAATCCTGCGCATACTTATCGTCTATGCCAGTGGTGCCTTTGCCGCTGACGTCCTTGAGCACGCGCTCCTGGAATGTCCTGGTCGCGACGTAGGCACCGACAAGGCGCATCCAGTCTTCACCAAATGGTTTTTCGGGGGTTTGATCAGTGGTTGTCGCGAAGCCATCAAGCGAAATGATAAGATCGACACGAACGGCCATTCGAACACTCCTTCTGAAAGTTTGAAGCCGCCTCGATATTTGGCGACCATACACTAAGGTGTTTGCCTTTGTATTTTACGCCAAATAGAAAGGCAAGTACCTAATTATTATTGACCCACATCCTGATCCGTTCTAACTGAGTCAAATGCCTCACCATTCTGCCCCACTCGATCTTGCCTTTCACGCGCTCAGCGACCCGACCCGCCGCGCGGTGGTGTCGCGGCTGGTCGAGGGCGAGCTGCCGGTAACCGCACTGGCCGAGCCATTCGACATGGCGCTGCCCTCCTTCGCCCAGCATCTCAAGGTACTGGAGGATTGCGGATTGATCGTCAGCGAGAAACGTGGGCGCAGCCGCTGGTGCCGGCTGGAGCGGGCGCGCTTTTCCGAGGCGGCAAACTGGATGGAAGCGGAGCGCCGACGCTGGGCCGAGCGGCTCGACCGGCTGGAAACTTATTTGGACAGGACGGAAGAGAACAACGATGGAAAAGCTGTTTGAAACCTGGTCGCTCGACCGTGAGATCGTGCTGGTGAAGGTGCTGAAGCACCCGCGGCATAAGGTCTTCGCCGCGTGGATGGACCCGAAAGCGTTGGCGCAATGGTACGGTCCGGCTGGCCTGACTATCGAGAGCCACAACGCCGACATCCGCGAGGGCGGGGAATGGCGCTTCGACATGGTGGGCGTGTTTGAAGGCCGACAGCAGCGCTTCGCCAATCTCATGCGCTTCTTGAAGGTCGTTCCGAACGAGCTGATCTTGGTAGACTATGGCACCCCGGACCCCAACGATCCGGAACGCTTCTACATGACGATTACCTTCGATGAGCAGACCGACGGCAAGACCGTGCTGACCATGCGCCAGCTTCACCCAAGCCGCGAACGTCGCCAGGTGGTCGTTGGTTTTGGCGCGGTGGAGTACGGCTTGCAGACGCTTGATAGCCTCGTCACTTGGTTGGACGGTTGAACGCTGCTCATCTGGATAAGTCGGCAGTCGCCGCACCATCGTGTCCATAAACGACGTCTTTCAGGAGTTTGCAGTTCAATATCCGACATTGGGGCAAGAGCGGACAATCGTGGATATGGAGAGGAATACCTGCATTGGTGCTGAGCGCTCTCCAAGCAACGTGACACCCTCCCCCGAGCAGACCGAAGAATGGTGTCGTGAATGTGAAGCCCTGCGGGACAGCGGCAACGCGCCTGAAAATCCGCAGCCCCGCCTCAGCCGAGCATGGCGCAAAGCCCGTTGACGGTGTTGGCGTTGCGTGTTGTGCCGATGCCGAGCTTCTTCGTGGTTAGATGCGACAGCAGTTTCGTCCCGCTCGGTTTGCCGGCGAAATCGATCCAGAGGTCGCCACCGACAACGGCCAGCCGGATCTGCGGTTCGGCGATGCGCGCAAGCGGTGCCAGCGCGGCCTCGGCCAGCGGCTTTCGCATCACCCGCACCACGACATTGCCACCCTCGCCCTCAGCAAACGGGTTGTCCGCGGCAAGCCGCCTCCAGTCGCCTGCGGTGCACACGATGATATCGACATGTTTGCCGAAGCGCGCACGAAAGGCGGTCTCCAACCGCTCCTCGATCACGCAAACCGGCGCATCCTCCGCCGCAAAAACCAGATTGCCGGTGGAAACCAGCGTGCGGGCATCGGCAAAGCCCGCGTCCTGCGCCATCGCCCTCAGATCGGCCATGACGACGCGGCGTCCGGGGCCAAGCACGATCGAATGCAGCAGAGCGACATAGGTTGCCACAGCCTTATTCCCCCGCCGGCCGCGGCAGGCGCCAGAGCCGCCAGGGCTCCCACCAGCGCGCCGCGATACGGTCCGGCACCGGATCGAACCCGCTTGTGCCGCCGGGACCGCAGCGCATAAACCGGAACAGCACCATCCAGCCACCCGGCCAGAAGCCATGACGGGCGATGGCCTCATAACCATATTCGGAACAGGTGGGGATATGGCGGCAGGAATTGCCGATGAAGCCGGAGAGCGTCAACTGGTAGAGCCGGATGAAGGCCATGCCGAACAGCCGCCCCGGCGTCTTGCGGAACGGCCCTGCATAGTTGCGGCCCGAATAGGGCCGCTTGGCCGGAGCTTCCTCATGGCCCTGACATCCCGGCTTGCCGCACATCTCAGACGGCAGCCTTGACCGAACGGGACGCTTCGATCTGGCTGATCGCATCGACGACAGCGTCGAAGGTCAACATGGTCGAGGCGTGGCGGGCCTTGTAATCCTTGACGGGTTTCAGAAAGCGCATGTCTTCGAAACGGCCCGATGGCCCCTCGCCGTCCGCCTTCAGCATCGCCAGCATGTCTTCGCGTGCCTTTCGGATTTCAGCCGATGTCGCACCGACCACGTGGCGGGCCATGATAGAGGACGAGGCCTGTCCCAGAGCGCAGGCTTTTACCTCATGGGCGAAGTCGGCAACCGTGTCTCCCTCCATTTTCAGATAGACGCGGACTTTCGAGCCGCACAGCTTGGAATAGGCGCTTGCCTCGGCATCGGGATCGGCAAGCGTGCCAATTTCCGGGATATTGCCGGCGAACTCCAAGATCCTGCTGTTATAGATTTCATCCATCATTCGGCGCGATCCGCTTGTTTTTGCGCGTTTTCAGGCAAACGGCGCATGATTTTCTATCGTATCTCAGAAAAAAACACAGTGTCTCCATCTGCGCCCCTTTCACATGCATCCCGGCATATTATATGCTATGTCTTGAGGGGGCGACAGGTTCGCAAGAGCGAACAGTCGCCTGTTGTTTGGGAAACCGTGCCGGATGATCCAGAGCCCTTAACCTCTGCAAATCAAAAAGCTCCGGAGCCCGCCGACGGAAACCAGGCCTGAAAACATCAGGTCAATGGCCAGTGGCGAGTTGTCCGAAAAGATAAACGTCAAGTAACACCTGTTACGCCAAGAGGCCATTATGGACGCCATAGTCAAGAATTTTCCCGCCGTGCCCGCCGTTGACGGCCGGCCGAGCCAAAAGGAAGCCGAGGACGCCGTGCGCGTTCTCCTGCGCTGGGCCGGTGACGATCCGGCGCGCGAGGGGCTTCTCGACACCCCTTCCCGCGTTGCAAAGGCCTACAAGGAGCTCTTCTCCGGTTATGACCTTGCTGCCGAGGATGTGCTTGGACGCACTTTCGAGGAAGTCGGCGGCTATGACGACATCGTCCTCGTCAAGGACATTCCGTTCTTCTCGCACTGCGAACACCATATGGTGCCGATCATCGGCAAGGCGCACGTCGCCTACCTGCCGGAAGGCAGGGTACTTGGCCTGTCGAAAATCGCCCGTGTCGTCGATATTTTCGGCCGCCGCCTGCAGACGCAGGAAACCATGACGGCGCAGATCGCCAAGGCGATCGACGATACGCTGCAGCCGCGCGGCGTCGCCGTCATGATCGAAGCCGAGCATATGTGCATGGCGATGCGTGGTGTCCAGAAGCAGGGCTCGACGACATTGACCACCACCTTTACCGGTGCCTTCAAGACCGAGCCCGCCGAACAGGCCCGCTTCATGACCATGCTGCGGGGCTTCAAGTAAGCTCCGTCAACCGGAGCTTTCCGATGACAATTGAATTTGCCTCCCCGTCCAACGACAAGGCGGAACTGGAATCCGGTTCCGTGTTCACACCACGCTTCGATGCCAGCGGCCTGATTACCGCCGTTGTCACCGACGCCGGAGACGGCACGCTTTTGATGGTGGCGCATATGAACGCCGAGGCACTGGCGCTGACCATCGAAACCGGTGTTGCCCACTATTACAGCCGCTCACGCAAGAGCCTCTGGAAAAAGGGCGAAACGTCCGGTAACCTGCAAACAGTCGAAGAAATTCGCACCGACTGCGATCAGGATGCACTGTGGCTGAAAGTCCGTGTCGCCGGCCATGACGCAACCTGCCATACCGGCCGGCGCTCCTGCTTTTATCGTGCCGTTGGCGCCAAGGATGGTGTCACGTCACTTAACATCATTGATACCGAAATTCATTTCCATCCGGACGACGTCTACGGCAAAAATTAATCATCTGACGCTTTTTGGCTCAGTTTTTTCGGGGATTCACGATTTCGCAACCAGACTGGGAGCGTAATCCCGACAACAAGCATACGTTCCGCCGGGAACACCTGCACGGAACGCCCTCGAATAGATTGAGTTCTTACGGCATGCGCTTGCAACGCAGTAAAGCGAGACGTGACGGCCTGTAACAGTGTGTTCTGCGGCATGGAGGTGCCGGATGTTGAACTGGACATTCAATCGCAGCGGTATCACCGCAGATGCATCGGCCCCCGGCGGCCCTTCTCACGCGCTCAGCGTCCCTCCTCCCATCGAGACCAAACCGCAGAAATCGAAGATTGCCCTTGCGCTTGGTGGCGGTGCTGCCCGCGGCTGGGCCCATATTGGCGTGCTGAAGGCGCTGGACGAAGAAGGCATCGAAGTGGGCATGATTGCCGGCACCTCGATCGGCGCGCTGGTCGGTGGCTGTTATCTGGCTGGAAAGCTCGACGAGCTGGAAACCTTTGCCCGCTCTTTGACCATGCGGCGGATTGCCGGCCTGCTTGATTTCGCTATCGGTGGCGGCGGCCTGTTCGGTGGCCTGCGCCTGACCAAGCGGATGCAGGAACACCTGCAGGACATGTCGATCGAAAATCTCGACCGGACGTTCGTCGCCGTCGCGACCGAGGTCAATTCCGGTCACGAAGTCTGGATCGGTCAGGGCTCGCTGATCACCGCGATCCGCGCCTCCTATGCGCTGCCGGGCATCTTCGAACCGGTCAAATGCAACAATCGCACCCTGATGGATGGCGCGCTGGTCAATCCCGTGCCGGTATCGGTCTGCCGTGCCCACGAACAGCAGCTGGTCGTTGCCGTCAACCTGAATTACGATCTCTACGGCCGTTCCGCCGTCATCAAGCACAATGCCGGAAGCCAGACGGCCGAGCAGCCGCAAATGCAAAAACAGCAGGAAGGCCAGGCTGGACGGATGGGCATGACCAGCGTGATGGTCCAGGCTTTCAACATCATCCAGGACCGCATCTCTCGCGCACGGCTTGCCGGCGATCCGCCGGATCTGGCGCTGCATCCCAAGCTCAACGATATCGGCCTGTCGGAATTCCACCGCGCCGGTGAGGCAATCGATCGCGGCTATCACGAAACCAAGTCGAAGCTCAGCGAGTTGCAGCGGCTTCAGGATGTGATGCTGCGATAATTTCCGGCGTTGACACCCGGCACCTCTGCCGCGCGGCCCTGATGGCAGCGCGGCTTTTTTGTGCGCAATGGTTACGATTAACCAGCGATATACGCCTTGATCTGCTCGGCCTCGTGCTCGATCGCCCGGATGTGATGACGCACCGCATCGCCGATCGAGACGATGCCGACAAGGCGACCGTTCTTTTCAACCGGAAGATGGCGGGAGCGCATGTTGTTCATGATTTCCATGATGTCGTTGATGGTCATCTCCTCGGTGCAGCAGTACACCTTCGCCCACATGACGGAGGATACCGGCTTGTCGAGGCATTCGGCGCCGAACTTGGCCATCGCAGCGACCACGTCGCGCTCCGTCAGGATACCGGCGATCTTGTCACCCGGTTTGACGATGATAACGGCACCGATACGATTTTCACTCAGCAAGGCGACCGCTTGGCGCACTTTCGCCTGCGGATCGACCGTCACCACCTGACGGCCTTTTTCATTCAATATTGCCTTAACAGACATTCAAACCCTCCCGTTTCAGCGACCTGCATCTGACCGGGACATTGGCGAACCACAAAGGCGCTCCTCGCGCTGCGGTTATGGACCAACTCGCAAGACAGATATCATTCCTGTCGCGTTATCTGCCCATTGGCATCAAACCGGGGACCGCGCGGTTCACTGCCTTCGGACAGGAATGGTGCGCTACGGACCGGCGAAAATCAAGCGCTTCCGGTAAGATCGTCAATCTTTTGAAAGGCCGTAGCCCTCTTCTAGGATCACTGGCGGGGGTCGAAAAGGCCAAACAGCAGAAAGCCGAACAGGAAGCCGCCGATATGCGCTTCCCAGGCAATGCCCCCGGCCCCACCAAAGGCAAAGACGCCAAGGCCGATCAGGAAATTGGTCAGGAACCAGATGCCGGTAAAGACCACGACCGAGCGGTTCGACAGCGCTTCGCCGACGGTCAGCCGGCGGTTGAGATGGGCGAACTGGCGGCTGATGCGGCCGCTGGGAGAAAAGACGAACCGCGCTGCAGCCCCCATCAGCCCGGCGACCACGCCGGAGGCGCCAACGACAAAAATCGTTTCGCCCCAATGGAAGGCCACGTGCAGCGCGACCGCGGCGACAGCGGACAGGCACCAGAAAAGCATGAAACGCGCCGGACCGATCCGGCGAATGACCGGGGCGCCGAACGCCACCATCCAGAAGCCGTTGAAAATCAGGTGTTCCCAGGAACCATGCAGCAGCGAATATGTCAGGGGGCTCCAGAGCCAAGCAAGGTTCTGATCCGAAAACGGGTGATCATATCGTGCCGGCCAGAATGCGAAGTTCATGATCACTGCGCTATCCACGGCGGCCGAGAGCATATAGGTGCGCACCACATGAATGATCACAAGCAGCGCCAGCACGGCAACAAGACCTGACGGCAGATTGAACGCCGGTTCGCTGACCCGCGTTGCATTGTCTGCTTCCGTGCCCTGCGGCGGCGTTGCACCGTCGGTTTGGTCTGTCATCCTGCTCACAATTCCTTCCGCCCGCTCATCCTCAACCGGGCTCTCCTGCGTCGCTCTATACGATTCACGGCTGCGTCAAAAGCGGCGTGATGCGCGGCACTTGTTCGCACAGCTTGCGGGCGCAGATCAAATCAAAAGGATTTGCAAATTCGGCCGCAGATCTTCCGGCGAAAAAAAGGCCGTCCAGTCAAAAACTGAACGGCCGGTGAGCCCCCAAAAACCCCGAGCCCAAAGTCAGTGTGCCGAAGGCAACCCTTCGTGAAGTGATGTCCTTTCATGCCATCTGAGCCCGGCGCTTTCAATCTAAACCAAACATTAACCTTAATATCGGGCTGGCACGGATATCGCAACGTACCCCCTAAGGGAGCGTTTTCTCCCGCCGGATGTGCCAAAGCGGCACAAACATGTGTCAAATGGAATGAGAGCATGCGCAGCAAGACCGCTATCGAGATCTACGCCTATTGGGATGAGTTGCGGGGGCATCGCGAGGTGCCGGCCCGCAGCCAGATCGAGCCTGGTCATATTCGTAATATCCTGCCGGATCTCTTCATCCTGGAAAAGACACCGCGTGGCGATATCCGCTTCCGGCTTGCCGGCACCCGCATCTGTTCCCTGTTTGCGCGCGAACTGCGTGGCTCGGCATTCGATGCGCTCTGGCTTGCCGAACAGACCGGCCGTCTTGCCCGCATCGCGGAGGACGTGATGACGCAGAAGACGCCTGTCGTTCTCTCGGCCTCATCCCTTGCTGGCACGGCCGATCGTCTGCCCACAGAAATCATCCTTTTGCCACTGCTGTCGCCGGATGGAGCCGTAGACCGGATCATCGGCGCATTGGTGCCGCTGTCGAGACCACTCTGGCTCGAGGCGACGCCCGTCAACTACCTCGACCTTGACGGCATTCGCGTCCTCGATATCGCCAAGACCAACCTGTTCATGCAGAACCGCCCGGAAAAGCCCCTGCCCGCACCCCGCCAACCGGCCCTCCGTCAGCCAATGGGCGACCATAGTTTTGCCGGCGCGATCCGCCGCGTGCTGCATCTTCGGGTGTTCGAGGGCGGCCGAAGGGATTAACGCCAGTCAAATACCAAGCAACGCGAGAACCTTCTGTTAACCGGAAGCAGTTAAAGCTGTGGCCTGGATGGACATCGCACAAGTGTGGTCATGTATTCGTTTCAGCAGTCGCAGACGGCCGGCCCCAAGCAGCACAACGAAGGCGCTTTCCAGCGTGTTTCTGTGAACCTGACAGGCCGCCTGATGCTTGCCAACCATGACGAATTCGAGTGCACCGCCATCGACATGTCGCCGGGTGACGTGCTGTTCACTTGCGATGCACGGCCGCGCGCCGGCGAACGCATCATCGCTTATGTCGACCATGTCGGCCGCCTGGAGGGCACGGTTTCGCGCCTTGCCGAAAACGCCTTCGTCATCCAGATCAACGCCACCGACCGCAAGCGCGAAAAGCTTGCGGCTCAGCTAACCTGGATTGCCAACAAGCACGAACTGGGACTGCCGGAAGACCGACGCCACGACCGTCTGGCCCCGCGCAAGACCCGCACGGAAATCACCCTGGAAGACGGCAGCAAATATGTCTGCCGGATCATCGACCTTTCCCTGTCCGGCGCCGCCGTCGACATGGAGACCCGCCTGCCACTCGGCACGCCCGTTCTGCTCGGCAGCATGAAGGGCCGCGTCGTGCGCCATTTCCAGGAAGGCGTGGCGATCGAATTCCTCGGGATTCAGTCGCGCGAGGCTCTGCGCGAGTTTCTTTAACGCCGGGACGCTTTCGCTTGAAAGCCATGCGTGATTTTTTGCGCACCACTTCCGGCATATTTCCAGCAATGAACAAGACAGGTTGAGGCGATAGTCTCGCGCCCCTTTGCTCGTCTTTTCCTTCGCACGAGGCGCGGCTGGCGCTTTTTGCTTCTTCTTGCTCCGATTGGTTGCCATACATCGCGCCAGCCTTCCGCATCCGGAAAAGCTCTTCAGCAGCGGTTTCGCAGGCAAAGTCTCGCGGGCGATCGACCTTTTCGAGCACAATGTGATCGATGAGCATCCGGTCGGCAGGTGCAACGGATTAGAGTTGAGCTTCGATCGCCGTCTTGTCGATAACCGACCAGACATTCGCAATCTTCCCGCCCCGAAATTCGTAGAACACATTCTCGGCAAACGAGATTGTCCTGCCATTGACCGGCAGCCCCAGGAACATCGCTTCCGGCGTACAGTCGAACACCAACCGGCTTGCGACAAAAGGCGGATCAGCGATGAGCAGATGAACGTTGAACCGGAGATCGGGAATATCCCGGTAATCACCTTCAAGCATTTGGCGATAACCCGCCAATCCGATCTGCCGGCGGTTGTGGCAAGCCTCATCGGCGACAAATTTTCCCAAGTTCGACCAATCCTGCCCGTTCAGGCAGTCGATATAGTCCCTGTAAATATCCGACAGTTCGTTTTTCGTCACGGTGCCAGCCTCGCCTCGCGTTCCATGCGACCCAATATGATACAAATCCGGATGCAGTTCAGTGCCATTTCGATGACGAACAAAGTCCGGCCATGATTTTTCGTGCCAGAATATAAAATAAATTTCCGGTCGCTTGCAGCAAATCCAGACCAAAACCGGGGATATTTTTGGTAAATCAAGTCTAAACTGATCTCCACCCCTCCCCATCTGACGCCGCGGAATTTCAAATAGCGCATGGGCGACCGCGGGTTCGGAACCGGTGAAAATGGAAAAATATGAGCATTTACAGTAACATATATGGTTTCCAGGTTGTTAAGGACAGGCGCATCAAAGTGAGAATAGTTCAAATTTTAAACGTATTTGATTCAAATGTATTTCAATATTTATTCAAGTTTATTTTGAATTTTCTACTCATTTCACTTTGTTTTGCACTTTATTTTACTTCCAATTTTCGCGAGCAATAAAAAACTCGATGTCATTGTCACTCCAGAACGGGGAGACAAGCATGACAACGAAAACATTCCTGAAGGCCGTCATCATCGGCGCGTTTCTTTCTGCAGCAGCGGTGCAGTCGGCTTTTGCCCTGCCAGCCAACATGATCACCGGCGGCTCCACCAACCCGCCAGTCGGACATTATGAGTTCTGCCGCAGCCTGCCGCAGGAATGCCGCGCCAACCCGGACAAGAAGGGACCTCTGGTCCTGACGCGTGAGGGCTGGAAGAAAATTCTCGAGGTCAACTACGACGTCAACGAATCCGTGGCGCCGCTGACCGACAAGGAAATCTACGGCGTTGAAGAATACTGGGCCTATCCCGACAAGGTTGGCGATTGCGAAGACTACGTGCTTCTGAAGCGCAAGCGCCTGATCCAGGCCGGCTTTTCGCCCTCCGACCTGTTGATCACCGTCGTGCTGCAGCCGAATGGCGAAGGCCATGCCGTGCTCACCGTGCGGACCGACCGTGGCGACTTCGTCCTCGACAACATGCGCAACAAGG
The DNA here is from genome assembly GCF_001424965.1 of Rhizobium sp. Root1204. Taxonomy (NCBI): domain Bacteria; kingdom Pseudomonadati; phylum Pseudomonadota; class Alphaproteobacteria; order Hyphomicrobiales; family Rhizobiaceae; genus Rhizobium; species Rhizobium sp. Root1204. Next base: position 43,762 of record NZ_LMCZ01000034.1, on the reverse strand, counting down.
TGCTGCTGTGGTCGGAGACCGAATACACCTATCTCAAGCGCCAGTCGGAACAGCATTCCGGGCGCTGGGTCAAACTTCAGGACGGCCGCACCGTGGCGGTCGGCAGCGTCAGCCAGTAAGCCAGGCATAGCAGACATACGCAGCCCGGCTCAGGATGCCTGGGCTGCGTATAAAAAGGGCTTCGGTCAGTCCCCAATCCCCGTCCCAGACCAAGGCCCTGCTGGCCGGTTCCGCTGTCCCCGGAACCGGCCTTTTTCTATTATCAAAACAGCAGCGGGCCATCTAGAAACAGCAACCAGGTACTTTGGGCCACCAGCAGGCCGTAACAGCAGGCCCAGCCAGAGGCAATCACGCCGGCGACGGTGATTTCGACCGGCGATAGAGTACCTTCCAGGCGCATCCGCCAGGTGGCTTCAGCAAACAGGGCCGGCCCGGCAAACAGCGCCAAAAACATCGGAAAGGGCCGAAACCGCCCGGTCAACGCCCCATCGGTCACCGGCCAGTGCCGGCGCGCGGCGATGCGGCAGATATCCAGCACAAGGAAGGAGACTCCAAAACCGGCAGCAAGCAGAACGGGGATCGTTGCAATATTCATCGAAAATTAACCATGTTGGGCGAGCGTCAGCCTGTTACTCCCTATCAGCAAATTCCGTGCCGCCCTTTCCTGCTCCATTCCGGCACAAGCCAGTCCGGCGACGATACTTCCTGTTAACAATGACAAGACCGCGGACCATTCATGAAAGCCAATTCAGCGACCGCCGGCCAGGATGATCATGCTCCTTTAATCTCGCCGCGCTTTGTCTACAGGCTGACGGCTGCCGTCATCGGACTGGCAACCTTGACGGCTGCGATCAGCCTTGCCGGCCGCTGGTATGGAGAAAATCTGGCGCTGGCCGGACATACGACCAGCGCGGAACCTGCCGATATCCTCATCGGGCAGGATCACCTGCGGCTTGCCTCCAATTACATCCGCTTCGAACAGCAGCGCATGACCGGCCGGGCCGAACGCGTCGACCTCTACCTGACCTGGCCGGGACTTCAAGGATATACCGACGAGACGCGCGCCCTGTTCAACGATATCAACAAGCCGGAATCGCTGCTTTTCCTCGACATTTCCCAGAGCACGATGTCCCGCGACATGTCGGGACGGATCGAGCCAATCTACCAGCATCTTTTCAGCGGTACGATCCTGCCGGGACCGGCTGGACTGGTGCGTCACGAAATGAAACAAAATTCCGGCTATGGACAGGAAGTCTTTTTTACGGCGAACCGGGATGGCGATACGCCCTACGCCGTTCGCTGCATGATGCCGGCAACGCCTGCCCTGTCGACCAGCGCCGATTGCCAGCGCGATATTCACATCGGCCGCGATCTTGTTGTGCTTTACCGCTTTTCCAGCCAATTGCTGCCACAATGGCAAGCCATCGACACCGCCATCGCAACTTTCCTGAACGATAGGCTCATCCCTTGAATGTCACTGCCTTACCTTGCCTGAGCTTCACTTGCGAAGTTCAGGGCCAGCGGATCGACTGTACCGAAATGCAAAAGAAGACGTCAGACAGCAGAAACCAATCATTCATCATAAACCGATTGGTAACGCTATCCCGATAGAGTTTCGAGAACGGTCGTTTTCGGCAGGCCACGCCCGGACGGCATCTGTGAAAATAGAATGAAGAGTAGTGTAGTGTCCAAATCCATATTCAACGGCTCCGCTCCATACGCGCCTGCGCTATTCTTCAAGAAAGCGTGCCGGGTTCTGCTGGTATCGCTGGCCGCTACGTTTACGGCGATCCCCGCCGCCTTTGCCGCGCAATATGCGGGTATCGTCGTTGATGCGAAGACCGGCAAGGTTCTGTATAGCGAAAACGCCGACAGCCTGCGCTATCCGGCTTCGCTGACCAAGATGATGACGCTCTACCTCACCTTCGAGGCGCTGGAAGCCGGCAAAATCAACGAGAATACGCCCGTTCCGTTCTCGAAGAACGCATCGGCCGAGCCGCCATCGAAACTCGGCGTGCGCTCCGGCAACTCGATCACCGTCGAGCAGGCCATCCTTTCGATGGTCACACGCTCCGCCAATGATTCATCGACCGCACTCGGCGAACTGCTCGGTGGTTCCGAAGAGCGCTTTGCCCGGATCATGACCAACAAGGCGCGTGCGCTCGGCATGACCCGCACCACTTATCGCAACGCCAACGGCCTGCCGAACGACGCGCAGATGACGACAGCGCGCGATCAGGCGCGGCTCGGCATGGCGCTTCGCCAGCATTTTCCGCAGTATTATTCCTATTTTTCGACCCGCAGCTTCCGCTTCGGCAAGCAGACGATCGGCAATCACAATCGCCTGCTTGGCAATGTCCGCGGTGTCGATGGCATCAAGACCGGCTATACGCGGGCTGCCGGCTTTAATCTGGTAACCTCAGCCCAGGCTGACGGCCGCAGCATTGTCGGCGTCGTCATGGGCGGCAAGTCCGGTGGTGCCCGTGACGCGCAGATGCGCGCCCTCGTGGCCAAATACATGCCGGCAGCGTCGCGCCGCGGCGGTGGCAATCTCGTTGCCGAAACGGCTGATGCACCGACCATGCAGACGGCTCAGGCTGTCGCACAGCCGGTCGAAACCGCTGTTGCCGCGACCGGTGGCAGCTTCAACCTCCCGAGCAACGGTCCGGTTCCGGATTTCCGCTACAGCGGCGAGACCACCAAGAGCATCGAAGTTGCCTATGCAGCGCCGGTCAAGGCCAGCGCCAACCCGCTGCTGACCCAGAAAGTCATGCCGAACACGCTGGAAGCGCAGAGCCGCAAGCTCGCCAAGGCGGCTCCGGTTCCGGCTGCCGATGTCGACAACCAGATCACCAATTCGGTTGCCAAGCCCGCCGCTGAAACAGCTGCCGTTGCCGACAATGTACCGGCCGGCTGGGTAATCCAGATCGGTGCGACACCGGACAAAGCCCAGGCCATGACATTGCTCGATAATGCCAAGGACAAGGGCGGCAAGGCTCTGCGCGGCGCAACCCCGTTCACGGTGGCATTCGCCAGTGGTGACAGCCAGCTCTACCGGGCACGCTTCGGCGGCTTCTCGGACCAGAACAAGGCGGTTTCTGCCTGCAAGACTTTGAAAAGCAAGGGCTTCGCCTGCTGGGCAAGCGCCCAGTAACGATATCACACAGTTTCGATCAGCGGCGTGTTGTGTTTACCGCTGGTCCTCCTCGGATTTGGTTTTGCGTAACGAGGTTAGTTATGGGAATGAATGAGAATGGATCGGGCATGACGCCCGCACCGGACAAAAAGCGGAAATCGCCGCGCTCCGGCCTGCACCCCTTGCACGAAGCCGCCATGCGGATCGCCGAACTCGGCAGCCGCCCCCGGTCGAAGACCAAGGATCTGGTGACACTGCTTCTGACGCACGGGGCACGGGCATGGCGCTCGACACAGCCAGATGCACAGATCCACGTGCACGTGACCTCGCCCTCGGGACGCTACCCGATCCGGCTGCGGATCCGGTAAAACGGCATGGAATAACGATCAAAGCCCGGTTTTGCCGGGCTTTTCGCATTTTGATGTCAGCTTTTAGAGAAGGCCCAGTTCGGCCAGTTCGCGGCGCAGTTCCAGCGGCAATTCTTCGGCACCGACGCCCAACGCCGCCAGATCGCGCGGCGCCTCATTGTCCTGAAGATAACGCCAGCCCTGAAAAGCACGACGGGGCTGATAGGCCGTTTCGACGACGTCAGGGCCGAGGATCAGGTTGCAGCGGCCGATCCCCTCGCCGTCGGTGAAGGTTTCGATGCCGGTCAGCCGCTGGCGGGCCTGCACCTGCCCCTTGATCACCCAATAGAGCGATCCGCCTTCCAGCAATTCTTCGACACGCTTCGGCACCATGCGTGTCGTATGATAGGAATGTGGTTCGAGACCCGCGGCAACCGCCACGGCTGCCTTGCGCGACACCCATTCGCGAAGGTCATCGATCGATTCTGCGCCGACGCAGAGCTTGATAAGATGCAAGGCCATGGCCGGAGTTGAATACCCGCACAGCGGTCGCGGTCAAGCCCGTTCTGCCCCGCTCCACAGGTGCGTGCCCGTCAGCACTCGACAACGTTGACGGCAAGGCCGCCTGTCGACGTTTCCTTGTATTTATCGTGCATATCGACACCGGTCTGGCGCATCGTCTCGATGCAGGCGTCGAGCGGCACGAAATGCTGGCCGTCGCCCTTGATCGCCAGTGAAGCAGCCGTGACCGCCTTGACCGCGCCCAGCGCATTGCGCTCGATACACGGAACCTGGACGAGACCGGCGATGGGATCGCAGGTCATGCCAAGATGGTGCTCCAGCGCGATTTCCGCCGCATTCTCGATCTGCTCCGGGGTGCCGCCCATGACGGCGGCAAGGCCCGCTGCCGCCATCGCCGAGGCCGAACCGACCTCGCCCTGACAGCCGACTTCGGCACCGGAAATGGATGCGTTGAACTTGATGATGCCGCCGATCGCCGCCGCCGTCAGCAGATAGTCGCGGATGCCGTGATGATCGGCATCCTCGTGAAAATGCAGATAGTAGCGGATCGTTGCAGGCACCACACCGGCGGCACCGTTGGTCGGCGAGGTGACGACGCGACCGCCGGCGGCGTTTTCCTCGTTCACCGCCATGGCGTAGACACTCAGCCAGTCGTTGGCGAGCAAGGGGTTGATCTTGTTGGAGCGCCATTCGTCCTGCAGCTTGTCATGGATCATGCCGGCGCGGCGGCGGACTTTCAAGCCGCCAGGAAGGATGCCGGACCCGGTCAGGCCACGATCGATACAGCTTTTCATCGCCGCCCAGATCCGGTCGAGGCCTTCGTCGAGTTCTTCGGCGGGCATCGAACATTCCTCGTTCGCCCGCTTCATCTGGGCAATAGACAGGCCGGAATGCCGCGCCATATCAAGCATCTGCTTTGCCGTCGAGAAAGGATAGGGAACCTTGACGCCGCCGGGCTTGGTCTTGCTGGCCTTCATGGCCTCCAACTCGGTATCGGTGACGACGAAGCCGCCGCCGATGGAATAATAGACGCGCTTCAACAACAGGCGGCCATCCTTGTCGAACGCAGAAAAGGACATACCATTGGCATGACCGGGCAGCGGTACCTTCTTGTCGAAGACAAGATCTGTCTTCGGCTGGAACTCATAGGACGGATGCCCGGCCGGGGTGATGCGCCCGGTGCGCTCGACTTCCTCAATGATCGGATCCATCCGGTCGGGGTCGACGCGGTCCGGACGCTCGCCCATCAGGCCAAGGATCACCGCCCTGCCCGTTCCATGGCCGATGCCGGTAAAGGCGAGCGACCCGTGCAGGCTCGACTTGATGGAAGTGATGGTGGCATTGGCCGGGCGCGGCCAGTCGCTCGACAGGATCAGATCGAGAAAGCGGTTTGCCGCCGACATCGGTCCCATCGTGTGCGAACTGGAGGGGCCGATACCAATCTTGAAGACATCAAAAACCGAAAGAAACATGCGAACTCCGCCCGGGGACTGCTGGACCGGACAAGATTGCCGGACCACGATCATTGCATCAAAACTAGGCCATCCTGTGCCTGCCATCAGGCGATCAACCGACATCCGCTTCCGTGCGTGCGACACGAACGGCGGCCGGGTGGCTGTAGCACGATTCCTCCTTCATAATTCGCCATGCCCAGCCATCGATTTCAAGGTGCTGGGTAAACTTTCGCGATACCTTGCAATTTCGGCAAAGCATGCCAAAAACGAGCCATGACAATCGTCGACTATATCGCACTGACCGTTTTCGCGCTGCTGTGGACCAGCTACAACTGGGCCACGGACGGCAAGGTGCATCTCAAGCGCATCTCGCTGACGCGTCTGATGATGGACAACAGGCGGCGCTGGCTGATGAACTCCCTTAACCGCGACTTGAAGATGATCGATACCCAGATCGTCGCCGGATTACAGGCGGGGACCGCATTCTTCGCCTCGACGACGATCTTTGCGCTGGGTGGCTGCTTTGCTCTTCTGGGCGCCACGGATCAGGTCCAGGCGATCATGGGCGACCTGCCTTATGTCTTCCAGGGCGGGCGCACGGCCTTCGAGCTGAAAGTCGGCGGTCTTGCCTGCCTGTTTGCCTATTCTTTCTTCAAGTTTGCCTGGTCCTACCGCCTGTTCAACTATTGCTCCATTCTCGTCGGCAGCATCCCGATGATGTCCGACCTGATACAGGACCGGGCCGGTGCAGAGCGTGCGGCCGAACGGGCCGTGAAGATGAACATTCTGGCCGCCAAGAATTTCAATGCCGGGCTGCGCAGCGTCTTCCTGTCGATTGGCTATCTCGGCTGGTTCATCAGCCCTTATGTCTTCATTGCGCTGACAATCTTCGTCATTTTCGTCCTGGCCCGCCGCCAATTCTATTCGGAAGCGCGCGAAGCCCTTCTTGACGACACAAACCCCTGAAAGTCTCGGGCGGCAAGCCATGTGACGCGTTGCGCCTGACGCAAGCTCGCCGCGCGATAATCACGCCATTCGAAAAGATAGAGCCATGTCGATACCCAACGCAGTCACCGAAACCGACAACGGGACGGCACCGCCGGTGGCCGCTGAAAAGCGAGGCCGCATCTGGGCGATCGATGCGCTGCGCGGGTTTGCATTGATTGCAATGGCGACCTATCACTTCTCCTGGGATCTGGAATATTTCGGCTATCTCGATCCAGGCACGGTCGGCACCGGCGCATTCAAGATCTACGCAAGGATGATCGCCAGCAGCTTCCTGTTTCTGGCGGGCCTCGGGCTTGTGCTCGGCCACTATCCGGTCTTCAAACCCCGGTCCTTCGCCATCCGCTTTGCCAAGATCGCTGCTGCTGCGCTGGTTATCACCATCGCCACCTGGTTTGCCTTTCCCGATGGCTTCATCTTCTTCGGCATCCTGCATGCAATTGCGGCAGCAAGCGTCATCGGCCTGCTTTTCCTGCGCCTGCCGACGATCCTGACGCTTCTGGTGGCCGCTGCCGCCTTTGCCGCACCGTTCTACCTGCGGTCACCCGTTTTCGACACGCCGGCGCTCTGGTGGGTCGGGCTGTCGGAAACCCTGCCACGCTCGAACGATTACGTGCCGCTGCTTCCCTGGCTGGCACCGTTCCTCACCGGTATCGCATTCGCGCGCATTGCGCTGAGCTTCGGGTGGTTCGAAAAACTGCGCACCGATGGCAGCGCCCGGTGGAAGAGGATCCTGACCGCAGCTGGCCGTCACAGCCTGATCATCTACCTCGTGCACCAGCCGCTGTTGTTTGCGCTGGTCTATGTCTATGCGCTGGGTTTCCCGGCGGCCAAACCCGACCCGGTGGAGACCTATCAGAACAATTGCGTCGCCTCCTGCAGCCTGCAGGAAAGTGCGGCGCTCTGCACCACCTTCTGCAGCTGCACGCTGGACAAACTGATGGAAGAAAACCTCTTCGCACCGCTGAACGAAGGCAAAATCGACGTCAAGACGGATGAGCGTATTGCGCGAATCGCCGGTCAATGCACCATGGAGTCACAACCCAAGGAATAGGATATGAACGCCTATCGCGCCAAGCCGCTGACCTACCCCTGGCCACCATTTCTCTATATGGCAGCCTTTGCGGGAGCGGTCGCCTTGGGGCGGATGCTGCCGATTGCGATTGTCCACGACCATGGTTGGTTTCCCTGGCTGTCTGGCTGCGCGCTGATCGCTGTTGCGGCCTGCCTGGACGCCTGGGCGGTGAAGACGCTGATCGAACGGCGAACAGCGGTTCTGCCGCATCGCTGTTCCTCGCATCTGGTCACCTGCGGACCTTACTATTTCACCCGTAATCCGATCTATCTCGGCTACACATTGATGATGGTCGGTTTCGGGCTGATCACACTCAATCCCTGGTTTTTCATTATGGCAATTGTTGCTGTTGCGCTCATGACGATGTTTGCCATCCGCAACGAAGAACGCCATCTGCTGTCGCGCTTCGGCTTCGAGTTCGAACGCTACTGCCGCACCACCAGCCGGTGGATTTGACCGCTCAGGTTCCGACGCCGATTTCGGCGAGCCGGGTCAGACAGGCTTCCTCGACATTGCCGAGTTCCTCCAGCGTTTCCTCGATGTCCTTGCGCTTCTGATTGAGTTCTTCGCGCTTTTCCTCGACACGCTTCATCAGCAGGCGCAATTGACCAGCCTCGCCCGGCGGATCCCGGTAGACCTGGATAATTTCGCGGATTTCAGCGATGGTGAAGCCGATACGGCGGCCGCGCAGGATTTCCATGATCAGGCGGCGATCTGCCGAACGGAACAATCGGGTCCGGCCCCGCCGCTCCGGGTGGATCAGCCCCTCGTCCTCGTAGAAGCGCAGGGTGCGGGTGGAAACCCCGAATTCCCGTGTCAGCTCTGTAATGGTATAATACTTGTTCACGCCTGCCTCGCCCTACACCGCAAGCGGGACAATCAGGCGACATGCGCCGGATAATACTGCTGCGATTGAAGTGTCGCACCGGAACTCTGCCTGAAATGAAGCGGCACCGATGTCCAAAAGGCAGATTGATTGACTTTGACGTAAAAGTCAAATTTTCACGTGGCGTCAACCAACCCGAAACCACCACGTCGCCAGCCCCAGGAAGGCGAAGAAGCCGGTGACGTCAGTGACTGTCGTGACGAAAACGGCCGAGGAGACGGCCGGATCGGCGCCGAAGCGGTCAAGCAGCAACGGAATCATGATGCCGGCAAGTGCCGCGGCAATCATATTGATCAGCATCGCAGCCGCGATGATACCGCCGATATTGTAATCCTGGAACCAGGCGCCGGCGACAACGCCGATCAGAATGCCAAACAGCATGCCGTTGAAAAGGCCGACCCCGGCCTCGCGGCGAACGACGCGCCAGGCATTGTGAATATCAAGATCGCGTGTGGCAAGCGCACGCACCGTCACCGTCATCGTCTGCGAACCGGCATTGCCGCCCATGCCGGCAACGATCGGCATCAATACGGCAAGGGCAACGATCTGCTGGATTGTCGCCTCAAACAGGCCGATGACCGATGCAGCCAGAAATGCGGTGAAGAGATTGACCATCAACCACGGGACGCGCGAGCGCGACGCGCTGCCGATCGAATCAGACAGTTCTTCGTCGCCGACGCCACCAAGGCGCATCAGGTCCTCTTCGGCTTCTTCCTGGATGACGTCAACGACATCATCGATGGTCAAAACCCCGACCAGCCGGTTGTTCTCATCGACCACCGCCGCGGAAAGAAGATCGTACTGCTCGAACAGCTGGGCAGCCTCTTCCTGGTCCATCTCGGCCGGCACCGGGTGGTTGGTTTCGCGCATGATCGTCTCGATCTTGACCGAGCGTTTGGTGCGCAGCACGCGGTCGAGATCAAGCGCCCCCAGCAGCTTGAACGTCGGATCGATGACGAAGATCTGGGTAAAGCTCTCCGGAAGGTTTTCGTCTTCGCGCATGTAGTCGATAGTCTGGCCGACCGTCCAGAACGGCGGCACCGCGACGAATTCCGTCTGCATGCGGCGGCCGGCCGTGCTTTCGGGATAATCAAGAGACCGTCTCAGCCGCACCCGCTCGGTAAACGGCAGCTTCGACAGGATCTCTTCCTGGTCCTCCTGATCGAGGTCTTCCAGAATGTAGACCGCATCATCGGAATCCATTTCGCCAAGGGCGGCGGCGATCTGCTCGTTGGGCAGGTGCTCGACGATATCGAGGCGGATCGCCTCATCGACCTCGGTCAGCGCCGAAAGGTCGAAATCGTCGCCCAGAAGCGACACCAGCGCCCGGCGCTGCTCCGGCTGGATGACCTCCAGAAGGTCGCCCATTTCGGACGCGTGCAGCCTTGCGACGTGCTGGCGCAGATAAAGAAGATCACGATCGGCAATGGCGGCACCGACATGCATCAGATAGTCGGAGCGCACCGACCCGTCTTCGCCGTAAATATCGGAGCCATCATAGACATCGGCTTCTAAGGGATTACGGTCCTTGTCCTGGTCGCCGGTACTGCTCATGTGCCCGCCTCAAAAGATTTGCAGCCATCCAAGGCGCCGGCATAAAACCGGGCGGGAGCAGGAAGGCAATGTCATAGACCGGTGGTCGCGGTGACCTTGAAAAAGCAAACCGCCTGTCTCTGCTAACCCAACAAACCCGGGAGGTCCACAACCCGATGCCCTGACAATTCGGTCCTGCTGCTGTTTTTGTGCAAGCTGTTGCAAAATCATATGAAATGTTTAGCTCTGGCGAAGCGAAAAACCATGGAGCCTGCCCTTGCCCCGAAGACCGATCCTGCGTTTTCCCCATCCGCTTCTATCCGTGCCAGCCAGCCCGGTGGTGCAATTCGGCACGGAGCTTGCAGCACTGGCGTCAGACCTTTTCGACACCATGCGGGCAGCCCCCGGTATCGGCATCACGGCGCCGCATGTCGGCGTGCTGCAACGCTTGACGGTGATTGAACTCGACGCTCAGTCCGGCGCTAGAATCTACGTCAATCCGGAAATCACAGGGTCATCGGCTGAAACGGTATCGCATGCCGAAGGCAGCGTCTCCATGCCGGGCATCAGCGAAGACGTGATCCGGCCGAGCCAGGTCCGTGTCCGCTATCAAACGTTACTTGGCGAGGTGAAGGAAGACCAGGCCGATGGCCTCCTGTCCATCTGCCTCCAGCACGAGATCGATCAACTCGACGGCATATTCTGGCTTCAGAGATTGTCGCGCCTGAAACGCGACAGAGCGATCAAGCGTTTCGCCAAGCAGGAGAAGGCGGCTGATTCTTGAACGCAACACTGAGATGTGCCGGAGTACAAAGCGGGTGTCTGGTACAGGTCGCGCTTCGACTATGCCCATTGGCAATCAAGCGTTGCCTCAAGCGAGACAGACACACAGATGCGCGACTGGATCCCAGCGTTCGATTTCACGCTGGCGCGATTTAATTAGCGGAGTATAAAATAAGGCAGAACGATAGGAGGAGGCCTGCAATGAGATGGGGCATGATAATGGTGGCAGCGGTACTGCTTGCCTCCTGCACTGCTGTGGAGGTTGAGCCGATCCCTGGCAGCATCACCTATAACGGCCAGCCACGCACCAAATTGACGAAGTCGCCAGCCGGCAGCACGTTCAGTCACACCTTCCACGACCAGCGGGGCAACTACTGGAGCGAGACCTATCAGATACAGCCGGATCGCTCGCTCAAAATCATTTCAAGACGCAGAGCGGAAGATTTCAGGCTGAATGATAATGGCGGATTGTAAACGGACGAACGGCGGGCTCTTTGCTTTCCACCGCAGCCTCGTCTGTTTGTGAAGCGCGGATGCTGACGAAGCCTTCACATGCCAACTTGCGATAAGGCAACAAAAAACCCGCCGAAGCGGGTTTTAGTTGGTGCGGTCGAGAAGACTCGAACTTCCACGGGTTGCCCCACAGCGACCTCAACGCTGCGCGTCTACCAATTCCGCCACGACCGCATCGTGGTAGGTGTCGTCTTGCGGCGACGGGGGTGCATGTAGCAAAAGCATTTGGGGTGCACAAGGGCAGGATGACAGAAAATTGACGGCAACATCAACTATTTCAACAGGCCTTTTCACGGCCCCCTGAGAATGCTGGACTCTTGCCCTCCGGCGTACCATTTAGAAAAGCAAATCAACGGGATTGCTTTGACCATGCAGCGCGAAAATCTGGAAAAAACATTCTTCGCAGCCGATGACTGTCCGCCGGTGCGGTGGAGAATCGCGCCCTCACCGGTCGAATATGAAGATGCAATCGAGACGATGGAGCGCGAAGCAGCCGCGATCGCGGCCGGCGAAGCGGACGAACTTGTCTGGCTCGTCGAACATCCGCCGCTCTATACAGCCGGAACCAGCGCCGATTCCGCCGATCTGGTCATGCCCGGCCGCTTTCCGGTTTTTCAGACCGGTCGCGGCGGCGAATATACCTATCATGGCCCGGGCCAGCGCGTCGTTTACGTCATGCTCGATCTGAAACGGCGCAAGCAGGATGTTCGCGCCTTCGTCGCCGCTCTCGAAAGCCTGGTGATCGAAACGCTGGCCAGTATGAATGTCCGGGGCGAGCGGCGCGAGGACCGTGTCGGCGTCTGGGTCCGGCGTCCGGAACGGCCTGCCCTGCCCGACGGCTCGATGGCCGAAGACAAGATTGCCGCGATCGGCATTCGCCTGCGCCGTTGGGTGAGCTTTCATGGCATGTCGTTGAACGTCGACCCTGATCTTGAGCATTTCGACGGAATCGTGCCCTGCGGCATTCGCGGTTATGGCGTCACCAGCCTGGTCGATCTCGGCCTGCCGGTGATGATGACCGATGTCGACATCAAGCTTCGTCAGGCATTCGAAGATATTTTTGGCCCGGCCGTCAATGACGCCGGCTGTCCACAGGACGATCAGGAAAACAGCCGGTCCGTTGCATAGACGATGGCATAACCGTGCAGGGCCACGGCAGAATAAAGCCCCAGGCCACTGAGAATCCGCTGGCCACTTGTCATCTCGTCCAGCCGGTGGCGCGGTTTGACGCCGCCGCTCCCCATCATGCTCAGCAGGCCAAAGACCGCGAGCCCGGCCAGCAGTGCCGGTGTTGAAAGGCCGATACGCCAGCCGACACCGGCAATGATCAGAGTGATGAGGAAGCTTCCCGCTACCCGGCCAGCATGTGAATGGAAAACCTGGCGCAGGACCTGACCGCCATCGAACCGGTTCATCGGCAAGAGATTGAGCAGGTTGAAAGCGCCGAGAATCAGCAGGAAAATCAGAACCGCCGTTCCCGAGCCGAACACGTCATTGCCGGCTGCTTCGTATAGAAGGATGGCACCCGGAATGAGAAAAGCCGACATGCCCGCCCCCATCAGGGCGCAGGTGGCGACCTCGAAAAGCGAATTGTAGGGTCTGCCGCCGATCGCCACCCCACCCAACAGCGGCACAAAGATCATACGCACCGATTTATGTCCGAAAGCCCGGTAGGCAGCCATATGTCCCAGTTCGTGCAGCACGATGACCAGCGTCAAAAGCGTCGATAGCAACAGGCCGTTGCGGGTAAGACCGAAGAACGGCCACAGAAGCAGCGTCGATACAATCGCCAGCCCGCATTGGACAAGTGGGTGCTCGAAAACGGCGCGAGCCGGCCTGCTCTGCCCGGTATCGAGCCATTGCTGCAACGCCTTAACCTCGCGCCGCAAGGCAAAGAAGCGAAAGATCAGAAACGCCAGGCCACGATAACGATCCGTCTGTTCGATGGTCAGATGAACCCCGTCGCCATCCTCGACGAGCCGCCGGCGCTCGTGAAAATCCTTCCAGAATACCGGGTCGAGTGCGCTGTCATCGAGCACACGAGCGTCATATTCGGTTCCAGCCCGTGTTTCGGTAACTTCCATCGACCGGACGATCGGCTGTCCATGACGATCAAGATGGGTGTAGGTTTGGCGGACCCGGTTGGGTGCTTCCTTTTGGCTGGCCAGAACGGAATGGTGCCAGTTGGCGGAAGTTCCAAGCGGAAAGATCGCGTTCCAGACCTTGGCCCGCCCCGCCCGGAACGTTGCCTGCACACGCAGCGTGCGCAATCCAAGCGGCACCGCCAGCAGAAGCCATAGCAGCCCGACATTGATGACAAGCAGCGCGATCGCCGGTGCATGCGTCGCCATATGTGCTCTCCCCTTGATGGTCAGCCGAACGCTAGCCGCAGAGCATGAACAAATCGTGCGGGAAGCCGCACCCCACCGGCCTCTCCACGTTTCAGTGGCTATGCGGCTTCGACACGACTGGCCGATACGCCCGTCAGGATACCGATCTCATCCAGCATCCTGCGCTCGCGTGCCGTCAACTGGCTGCCACGCGAGCGGGCAATGGCGCTCATGACCCGGGTAATCAGCAGAACGTCAGCCTTTTGTAGGCCATTTTTCCGGGTGCCGCGCAAGCTCGCCCAGGCCCCCGTATCCTCGGCCATCGCCATGCGTATCTGTTCCAGAGCAAATATGGACAGGCTGTCGGGAATGTGCGCGGCGATGTCGATGATGTGAAACAACAGATCGAGCTCGATCCGCGAATTGACCACGCCGCGCGTCGAGATCATCGCAATCAGCCAATCGGCATTCCACTCATCCATGGCGCCTTGCGGGTAACGGGTATGGACAATGAATTCCGTCAGGGCATCGATGAAATAATGGCGCCATTCCGGGCATTTTTCGCTGCACGAGCCGTTGATCGCCAGGAGAATTACCGCATCCTGCGATGCGGTAATTCCTGGAACGAAAACATGCTCACGCAGAATGGCGATATCATCGACCGTCAAGCGCGTCTTCCCGGCGATGACACATGCCGGATAAGAAAGACGAAGTTCACCCATCGTTTCTCTCCCGTTTCATCATGAAACTGGACTAAACGTAGACCGTGCCCGTTTCCAATCTGGAAAGAATGAGCGTTAGCAGAGGCTTGCGGGATTCAGTCAATTTTTACCATTAATCCGGCCCGCCGCTCGCGCCAGATCATGAACAGGCCGGAACCGACAATGATGGCGATGCCCAGCCATTTCGACAGTGTCGGGAATTCGCCGAAAATCAGGAACCCCAGCGCGGTGCCGGTGATGATCTCCAGATAATGAAACGGGGCCAGCAGCGAGACGGGAGCTGCCTGGAATGCCTTGACCACCAGAAGATGGCCATAACCGGAGATGGTACCGAGCGCGATGACCAGAACCCAGCCCAGCGTCGAGTGTGGCAAGGATGGCACGAAATCCGCTGATCCTGCGCTGTAGCCGACCGCGATGACGACCATCATGAACAGCGACCCGCCGATGCCGGCAATGGTCTGCATCGTCAAAGGCGTATCGGCATTGCCGACCACCCGGTTGAGCAGCAGATAGCAGGCAAACAGGAAGGCGCAGAAAACCGGCATCAACGACTTCAGCCCGAAGATTTCGAAACTCGGCTGAATGACGATCATCGCCCCTCCAAAACCGATGAAGATGGCGAGCCAGCGCCGCCAGCCGACCTTTTCACGCAGGATCAGGGCCGAAAGGCACGTGAGGATGAACGGTTCGACGAAATAGATGGCGAAGACATCGGCCAGCGGCATGTATTTGACCGAAACGAAAAACAACAGTGCGGCACCGGCCAACAGCACGCCGCGCAAAAGGTTGAACCAGAGGCGCTTCGGCCTCAATGCCCGCAGGCCACCGGCCGACAGAAGCATCGGCAGGATCGAGACCAGTTGGAAGAAGAACCGGTAGAACGTCACCTGCGCCGGCGACATGCCTTGATAGACCGCCATATATTTGGCGATCGCATCCATGCATGGCAGGATGATCATCGCCACCAGCATGATCACCAGGCCTTGCATGACGGTATGGCTGGGCGCGGCGGCTGTGGATGTGGAAACGCTCAAGCTCGAAGTCCCATTGTTGGCGCCGTGCGGGATGGAACGCACGGAAGACGCATTTGGCGGCATTTTTGACGTGGAGGGGTGTCCAATCTCGCCGCAGACCCTATAAATTGCAAGCTTGAAGTCTTCGACCGCATTCGCGGCCGCTCCGGAACTCGACCCATCCCGGCCCAAAAGGCACAAGGAGAGACCGATGCGTCTATCGACCGAAACCGCCATGGCAATGTTACGCAGGCCAAGCGACAACGACACGCTGGGAGGCCGCATCTGGCGGGCGCGCGATGCGATGAACCTCTCGGTGAAAGATCTTGCCAACCAGCTCGGCGTCCGCAGCGATACAATCTCCGCCTGGGAGCGTGACCGGTCCGAGCCCCGCACGAACCGGCTGTTCATGCTGGCCGGCGTCCTTGGGGTCACACCGGCCTGGTTGATCGCCGGCATTGGCGAAGCGCCGAAGGACGATCTTTCGAACACGGTGTCCGGCCAGCTGCGCGATCAGCTGGCGCAAGTGAAGAAACTGCACGAACAAACGGGAAAGGCGATCTCCGCCCTTGAGATGGAGATCAACCGCGTCCTACAGGACATGTAATATTTCACGACCGATTCTCGGCCGATTCCGGCTTGAGCGCCACCAGCCACTCTGCGATTGTGGCGAGAATTCATTTCAGGGAGACGATACTCATGGACGTACGCGCCGCTGTTGCCGTGCAGGCAGGCAAGCCACTCGAAATCATGACCGTTCAACTCGACGGCCCGCGCGCCGGCGAAGTGCTGGTCGAGGTCAAGGCGACCGGCATCTGCCATACGGACGAATTCACGCTATCAGGTGCGGATCCGGAAGGCCTGTTTCCAGCCATTCTCGGCCATGAGGGTGCAGGTATCGTCGTCGATGTCGGCCCGGGCGTCACATCGCTGAAGAAAGGCGACCACGTCATTCCGCTGTACACGCCGGAATGCCGCGAGTGCTATTCCTGCCTGTCGCGCAAGACCAACCTGTGCACGTCGATTCGCTCAACCCAGGGACAGGGCCTGATGCCGGACGGCACGAGCCGCTTTTCCATCGGTAAGGACAAGATCTTCCACTATATGGGCTGCTCGACCTTCGCCAATTTCACGGTTCTGCCGGAGATCGCACTGGCCAAGGTCAATCCCGACGCGCCGTTCGACAAGATCTGCTATATCGGCTGCGGCGTCACCACCGGCATCGGTGCCGTCATCAACACGGCCAAGGTCGAGATCGGCTCGACGGCCATCGTCTTCGGTCTCGGCGGCATTGGTCTCAACGTGCTGCAGGGCCTGCGCCTTGCCGGTGCCGACATGATCATCGGCGTCGATATCAACAATGACCGCAAGGCCTGGGGCGAAAAGTTCGGCATGACGCATTTCGTCAATCCGAAGGAAGTCGGCGATGATATCGTTCCCTATCTGGTCAACCTGACCAAGCGCAACGGCGACACGATCGGCGGCGCGGACTACACGTTCGACTGCACCGGAAATACCAAAGTCATGCGCCAGGCACTGGAATCCTCGCATCGCGGCTGGGGAAAATCGGTCATCATCGGCGTTGCCGGTGCCGGCCAGGAAATCTCCACCCGTCCGTTCCAGCTGGTCACCGGCCGCAACTGGATGGGGACTGCCTTTGGCGGCGCGCGCGGCCGCACCGATGTGCCGAAAATCGTCGAGTGGTACATGGAAGGCAAGATCCAGATCGACCCGATGATCACCCACACAATGGGTCTGGAAGACATCAACAAGGGTTTCGACCTGATGCACGAAGGCAAGAGCATCCGCAGTGTGGTGATCTACTAGCAGAAACCCGAGACTCCGGCACCGGTTCTCGCATCTTCGGGCTTAACAATTACCGGGCGCCGCGTCTGTTCAAGGCGCGGCGCTTGTCTGCCGTACGGATCCCTGCCCGCTTGATATGGTTCTGGATTTCGAGCGGCCGGACAGCTATGCGTTCGCAAGACCACGGCCGAAAAACGGCCGAGACAAGAAAAGCATGAGGGCGGAATGATCAGGCGTGGTTTTTACACATTCGGTGTAATCTTGAGCCTTTCCGCCTCCACCCCTGCATTGGCTGATCCAACCGGGACCTATAATGTCGCCGGCATCAATCCAGACGATGGCGGCGAATATCACGGAACCGTCACCGTCAAGCGTACCGGCGAAACCTATTCGGTGACCTGGACGATTGCCGGCACGGAAGCAAACGGCGTCGGCATTGGCGGCAAGCGTGGCAACACGGAAACGACGGGCGTCGCCTCCGTGGATGACGATATGATCACCATCGGCTACGGTAACGAAAGCGGCTTTGGCATTTCGCAATATGACCTGCAGCCGGACGGTTCCTGGAAAGGCCGTTGGGCCTATGCGGATGGCGAAAAAGTGTCGACGGAAACATGGACACGCCCCGGTGCTGCCCGCTCTCTTGAGCGGCCGAAGACGCCAACGAGCGAAGCGATGAAGCCGATGAGCAGCCCTGCGGCGCGGCCATGACAACAGTGAAGCGGTACGAACAGCCATGTCAGACCCACCCCAGCCAACACCCACGATCTACGTCGATGCCGACGCCTGCCCGGTCAAGCCGGAAATCCTGAAGGTCGCCGAGCGTCACGGCCTGCCTGTCGTGCTGGTCGCGAATTCCGGTCTTCGTCCCTCCCGTGATCCGATGGTGCGCAACGTCATCGTCTCGTCCGGTTTCGACGCCGCCGACGACTGGATTGCCGAACGCGCCCATGACGGCGATATCGTCATTACCGCCGATGTGCCGCTGGCCGGGCGCTGCGTTGCCGCCGGTGCACAGGTGACCGGGCCAACGGGCCGTATTTTTGACAAGGGCAATATCGGCATGGCGACCGCCATGCGCGATCTCGGCGCGCATTTGCGCGAAACCGGCGAGAGCAAGGGCTATAATGCCGCCTTTTCGCCGCGCGACCGGTCGGCTTTCCTCGAAACGCTCGATCGACTTTGCCGCCGCGTCAAACAACGCTGACCCAGCAGGATCGGAAGCCCTGATGAGCATGCAGGACAGGACAATCACGCATCGCCGCCATACGCCGTTCTATGCGGGCGGCATCTGCGCGGCGATCACCTTTGCGATCTGCCTGTTTGCCAAGCCTACTTTGGCGGTCAATCTGGCCGCAGTGGTCTTCTTCCTTGTCTATCTGCTGATGATCGCCTGGCGTCTTCCCAGACTGACGGGCTCCTATCTCAAGCACCATGCTGCCCGCACCGACGAACCGGCGATCATCATCTTTGCCGTGACGCTGGCGACCGCCGCGATCTCGCTGGTCTCGCTGTTCATGGCGTTGAATGCGGGCGGCAAGGAAACGGTGCTTGATCTGGTGCTGGCATTTTCCTCCGTCACGCTCGGCTGGCTGACAATCCATACGATGGCGGCGATGCACTATGCCCATACCTACTGGATGCTGCAGACAGACAAAAATGAAGGCGACAGCCGCGGTCTGGAGTTTCCAGGCACCAAGGATCCGGGCGGCTACGATTTCCTCTACTTCGCCTTCGTCATCGGCATGACGGCACAAACCTCAGACATTGCAATCACCACGACAGCCATGCGCAAGATCAACCTTGTTCACGCGGTCGTCTCCTTCTTCTTCAATACGGTACTGGTGGCAGCTGCGGTCAACGCGGCGGTGTCGCTGGCATAATGCCGTTTCAGCCTCAAAGGAGCACAGCTTGAAAGTCCTTTCCCAGAACACCGCATTCGGCGGCATGCAGGGCGTGTTTGCGCACGATTCACAGGCCTGCGGGGTCGAGATGACCTTCGCGGTCTATATCCCGCCACAGGCGATCACCACGCCCTGCCCGGTCGTCTGGTATCTCTCCGGCCTCACCTGCTCGCATGCCAACGTCATGGAGAAAGGCGAATACCGCCGGATGGCCGCCGAGCTTGGTCTGATCATCGTTTGCCCGGATACCAGCCCGCGCGGCGGTGACGTTCCGGACGAACTGACCAACTGGCAAATGGGCAAGGGGGCGGGCTTTTATCTTGACGCCACAGAGGCGCCCTGGGCCGAAAACTACCAGATGTACACCTATATCAACGAGGAACTGCCGGCCTTCGTCGCCCAGCATTTTCGCGCCGATATGAGCCGCCAGGGCATCTTCGGCCATTCGATGGGCGGCCACGGCGCCATGACCATCGCGCTGAAGAACCCGAACCGGTTCAAAAGCTGCTCGGCCTTCGCACCGATCGTCGAGCCGTCGACGGCCGACTGGTCGATCGGTGCCTTCGAAAAATATCTTGGTGAAGACAAAGTACGCTGGCGGCAGTACGACGCCTGTGCGCTGGTGAAAGACGGCGCGCGCTTCCCGGAATTCCTGATCGATCAGGGCAAGGCCGATAATTTCCTGGAGAACGGCTTACGTCCCTGGCTGTTCGAAGAGGCCATCAAAGGAACAGATATCGGCCTGACACTGCGCATGCATGAGCGCTACGACCATTCCTATTATTTCATCTCGACCTTCATGGATGATCATCTGAAATGGCATGCCGAACGGCTGGCCTAAAGCCTAGCCAAGCGGATTGGAGAACCGTGCCGTCCCCCACGGTGCGGTTCTTCTTTTTCAGGAGGCGGACTGGAAGCGCGGCGGCGCGGCCGTCTCGACGATGCGGATGCTGGATTCGCACTGGCCATGATGACCTTCCATATCGACGACCACATGCCAGTGACCGGATTGCGGGATGGTCAGGCGGATCGGTGATTTGCGCGCCACGCCGCCGACGAACTGATGCTTCAGCGTTTCCGTGTAGAGCTGGAAATTATTGGCCGTCATCAAACGCACGTTGGCGACGGCCGACAAGGTGATCTCGATGGTTACGCCTGCGCGCTGTTGCTTGAGGTCGTAGTGGGTGAAGCTGAACTTCAGTTTTGTCATTGCACGTCCGCTTGAAAACAGCCTGGCCAGATGTCGGAACCTTAGCGATCGCGTGTTAAAAATTGGTTTGGCGCACCCGCTCGCTCCGGCGTGACCGGTCCATCGCAACGGGCGGCCATCTTTTCTGGAACCCTGGTTTCGGCTATGGCATTTGCCATGACACATATCCTTCTCGTTGCCGCCGGCGGTGCGCTTGGCTCGGTCCTGCGCTATCTCGTCGGGCTCTGGACGCTGCGCAGCTTCGGCCCCTCATTTCCGTGGGGAACATTGACGGTCAACATCACCGGATCTTTCCTGATCGGCGTCTTTGCCGAGGTGATTGCCCGAAAATTCGGTGCATCGGCAGAGATGCGGGTGTTCCTGATCACCGGCATTCTCGGCGGCTACACCACCTTTTCCGCCTTCTCTCTTGACGCGATCACTCTGTTTGAACGCGGCGAACCGGTCACGGCATTGATTTATGTGGTATCCAGCGTGCTTCTTTCGGCTCTCGCGGTGTTTGCCGGGCTGGCCCTTATGCGCGCAATAGTCTAAAGGGACCTCTCAGAGCGCCATGCGTCCACTTGGGACCGGCCTGCTCTGTCATATCAGTTTGCGCACGGATTTCCGGCCGGCACTATTGCCGGGGCGCGATGGCAATTGGATGCAGGTAGAAACACGATGGCGGGTATTGAACACAAGCAGGTCGAATCCGACGAAGCGGGCATGCGCCTCGATCGCTGGTTCAAGGTGCATTATCCGGGCCTCGGCTTCGGTCCGCTGCAGAAGCTTTTGCGGTCCGGCCAGGTACGCATCGATGGCGGCCGTGTCAAATCCGATACCCGCGTCCAGCCCGGCCAAGTCGTGCGCATTCCGCCGATGGATGTCGATCCGAAGACCAAGACAGGTCCGATCGCTGGCCGTGACCTGCGCCACGCCTCCGACCACGAACTTCTGTCGCGCATGCTGTTGCATGAAGACGCCAAGGTGATCGTTCTCAACAAGCCGCCAGGCATCGCGGTTCAAGGCGGCTCCGGCATCAATCGCCATATCGACGACATGCTGGAAGCCTGGACCAGCCCCAAGGGCGAAAAGCCACGTCTCGTGCACCGCCTCGACCGCGACACATCCGGCGTTCTTGTGATCGCCCGCACCCGTGGCGCCGCGCAGAAACTGACGGCGGCGTTTCGCGAACGCGACACCAAGAAAACCTACTGGGCACTGGTCAAGGGCGTCCCGCGCAAGAAGGAAGACAAGATCTCCACCTGGCTGGTCAAGGAACAGACGCCAGACGGCGACCGGATGCGGATTGCCAAGCATGGTGACGATGGCGCCGATCATGCGGTTTCCTACTACCGGATCATCGAGACCGCCGGCCAGAACCTGACCTGGCTAGAAATGGAGCCCTATACCGGGCGGACCCATCAGCTGCGCGTCCACGCCGCCCATATCGGCCACCCGATCATCGGCGATCCCAAATATTTTGCCGCCGAATTCAACTGGGCCTTCCCCGGTGGTGTGCAGAACAAGTTGCACCTGCATGCCCGGCGTATCGACATTCCCCATCCGGATGGCGGCCGCCTGGTCGTCACCGCACCGATGCCGCAGCATATGGTCCAGAGCTGGAACCTGATCGGCTTCGACATGGCCAGCGCCGAGGAAGCCGACGACTGATGAAACTCGCTCTTTTCGATTGTGACGGCACTCTGGTCGATAGCGCCGGACTCATCCACGAAGTCATGGCACGGACGTTCGAGGATTTTGGCCTCGAACGCATCTCGTTGGATGCCACCAAGAGTATCATCGGCCTGACGCTCGACATTGCCATTGCCCGGCTGATGCACCAGCCGCATGTCGATGATCGCGCCCTGGCGATGACGGCGCATTACAAGAAAATCTACGGCGGGGTCCGCACCGAAATGAACTTCCGCGAGCCGTTGTTCGACGGCATCGCGCCGCTGCTCGCAGCCCTGATGGCCAAGGACGAACTGCTGCTGGGTGCCGTAACGGGAAAATCACGCCGCGGACTTGATCAGATCTGTGCAAGCCACGGTTACGAAAAGACATTCTTCGTTTCACGTACGGCCGACGACTGCCCGTCGAAACCGCATCCGGCCATGGTGACGGAATGCTGCAGCGAAGCCGGTATCGACGCCAAGGATACCGTCGTCATCGGTGATGCCATCTATGACATGCAGATGGCCAAGAGCGCCGGCGCATCCGCCATCGGCGTTGCCTGGGGTTATGCGTCGGTTCCCGAGCTGATCGAGGCAGGCGCCGATTTCATTGCCCGCACCCCGCATGACATTCTGGACTGGATGGAGAGACATCATGCCTGATATTCGCGACGATCTGCATGACGCGCTGAGCGACCCCGATCCCGTACGCCGCGCGCAGATACAGATGCACAAGCCGCTGCCAAAGCGATTCTATACCACCGTCAGTACCGCCCCGGCGGAAGACGGCGGCCATGCCGTGCTTCTCGACGGCCGCACGGTCCGCACCCCGGCAAAACAGTATCTGACCGTTCCGACACAAGCCGCAGCCAACCTCTTGGCAGCCGAATGGGATGCGCAGAAGGAAGAAATCGACCCGGCGACCATGCCGGTCACCCGGCTTGCCAACACCGCGATCGATGGTGTCTCCAAGGATATCCGCGCTGTTTTCGACGACATCCTCAACTTTGCCGGGACGGATCTTCTCTGCTACCGGGCAGGAGAGCCTGAGGGCCTGGCCGTCCGCCAGTCGGAACGCTGGGATCCCGTGATCCGCTGGGCGGCCGAGAAGCTGGGTGCGCACTTCATCCTTGTCGAAGGCATCGTGCATCAGGTCCAGCCGCGCGCCGCCATCAACGGTGTCGCTGAAGCGCTTCGCGCCTATGCCACGCCGCTCGGCCTCGCCTGCCTGCACACGATCACCACGCTGACCGGCTCGGCCCTGCTCGCCATCGCCTTTGCCGAAAAGCAGCTGTCGGCGGAAGAAGCCTGGGCGCTTGCCCATCTCGATGAGGACTGGCAGATCGAGCATTGGGGCACCGACGATGAAGCCTTTCAGCGCCGTGAAAACCGCTGGCGGGAAATGCAGGCAGCAACAGTGACGCTCGACGCTCTGCGCTGATTTTCAAGGCGACCCAAGCGTCCGATACTGAAATACCCCGTGCAGCGATCTGCACGGGGTATTTTTTTCATTCAACGCCGGTGATTTCAGGCCGTCAGCTTCAACCCGGCAATGCCCGCGATGATCAGCGCGATACAGCCGAGGCGTACAGCCGTCGCAGGCTCCGCAAACAGCACGATCCCCAGGATCACCGTCCCGACTGTTCCGATGCCCGTCCAGACGGCATACGCCGTGCCGAGCGGCAGCGTGCGCACGGCGATACCGAGCAGAACGACGCTTGCCACCATGGAAGCACCGGTCAGTACCGTCGGCACAAGCCTGGTAAAGCCTTCGGTATATTTCAGGCCGATTGCCCAACCGATTTCAAGAATTCCTGCGAGGAAAAGGATAGTCCAAGCCATCACTGACTCCGTCTAAGGGAGCGAGGCCGTCCTCGCGGATGTTCGGGTCCAGGCAATGATGCCGATCCCGTGCAGCCGTCTGCATAAGCACTCTATGCCATCCCGGTTTAACCATGACAAGAGCACGCGGCGCGTGCCGGCTATGCGCAGGCGGCAATCCGGACGCCCTGTGGTTTGCACTTGTGCGAATGATTTCGAACGGTGAAGATGGCGACGAAACAGGGAGTGTTCCGCAATGTTTGACCATGTCTCGATTGGCGTCAAAAACCTCGATCGTTCGCTTCGCTTCTATGACGCCATCCTGATGCCGCTCGGTTATGAGCGGTTGTCGAAGACGGACACGGTGATCGGCTATGGTTCGGACCGGATCAGTCTGTGGATTGCGCAGGTCGAGACCCCCGTCCCCGCCGACCGAGGGTCTGGCCTGCATTTCTGCTTCATCGCCCCGGATACCGCTTCGGTCGACGCCTTCCATACAGCCGGCATCGCCAACGGTGGCGAAGACAATGGGCCGCCGGGACTGCGGCCGGAATACAGCCAGTTTTATTACGCCGGCTTTCTCGTCGATCCCGATGGCTATCGCCTCGAGGCATTTTTCAAGCTGCCTGAGTGAGTAGACGTAGGCTAGAGCGGTAAAGAACGCGCAAGCCTATTCCTTTGCCGCGCGCTCCCGTTTCAGCCGGTGCCAGAACTCCAGGCGTTTCAGCGTCTCACGCTCGAAGCCGCGTTCTTGCGGCTTGTAAAACCGCGTGTCCTTGCTGCGCAGCTCTTCCGGAAAGAACTCCTGGCCGGAATAGGCATCCGGATAATCGTGATCGTATTTGTAACCCTCGTGATAGCCGAGGTCCTTCATCAGCTTGGTCGGGGCATTAAGAATGCTCTTCGGCGGCGGGATGGAGCCGGTCTGGCGGGCCATCTCGAGTGCCGCGTCGAACGACCGGTAACTGGCATTGGATTTTGGCGCGGTCGCCACGTAGACGATCGCCTGGGCAATGAACAGCCGTCCTTCCGGCCAGCCGATGCGCTCGAAGGCCGTCCAGGCGGCAATCACCTGCGGCATCGCGTTGGGATCGGCCATGCCGACGTCTTCGCTGGCAGCGCAGGCAAGCCGCCGGAACAGCGTTGTCGGATCTTCGCCGGCATCTACCATTCTGGCGCCCCAATAAAGGGCCGCATCAACATCGCTGCCGCGCAGGCTCTTGTGGAAGCAGCTCAGCAGATTGTAATGACCGTCCTGCGCCTTGTCATAGACGGGCATCCGCTTCTGCAGCGCCTTGGACAGACGCCCGATATCGAGGTCGCCCTCCTCCCCGATCGAGAGAACATCATCAGCCAGTCCCACCAGATATCGCCCGTCTCCATCGGCCATGTTAATCAACGAGGAGCGTGCATCGCTGGTCAGCGGCAGCCGCTTTCCGACGAAGTTTTCAACCCGCGCCAGGAGCAGTTCGGACGAGGCGGCGTCGAACGGATTGAGAGTGAAAACCTTGAGCCGCGACAGCAAGGCCGCGACTAGGCTGAAACTCGGATTTTCCGTGGTTGCGCCGATCAGAATGACCGTACCGTTTTCCACATGCGGTAAAAGCGCATCCTGGGTGCTGCGGTTGAACCGGTGAAGCTCGTCGATGAACAGAATGGTCTGCCGCCCGACGGTCCTGTTGTGTTTTGCGGTCTCGAAGACCTTGCGAAGATCGGCAATGCCGGACATGACGGCGGACAGCTGGACGAACTCCATCTTTGCGGAGGTCGCCACCAGCCGCGCAATCGTGGTCTTTCCGACGCCGGGCGGCCCCCAGAGAATGAAGGAGCCTACCGTGCCGCCCGGCAACAGCATACGGGCGATAGGCCCGTTTTCGCCCAGGAGATGATCCTGGCCGATGACCTCTTCCAGAGTCTCGGGACGAAGAGCATCGGCAAGCGGCCGCTGCGTCGCCTCATCGAACAATGTCATATCCAACTCCCCCATCCTGCTCCGGCCGGTCCTATGACGGCCAAAGCAAGATGCCTCTGCTCTCTGCTCCCGCTGAAACCGGCTAAATGATTACCGGAAGAACTGGCGGATACGCTGGCCATCACGTTCGATCTCGACGCGCCACAGCGACGGATCATCCTTGGCGATGGTTTCAAGCGTCGCTGACTTGTCGATCGGCGTGCCGTTGACAGCGATGATGATGTCCTTCGGCCGGAAACCGACGCGGGCAGCAGGCGACCCACGATTAATTTCGGTAATCACCACGCCTTTCGATGAAGCAGGCATCCGCAGTTCATCCGCCAGCCGCGGCGACAGATTGCCGACTACGGCGCCGGCAAAGGGATTGCGGCCTTCGATCAGCCGCTCGTCTCGGGGCGATGTTTCCGGCGCTTCGGCAAGCGCGAGATCGATATCGCGGGTCTTGCCATTGTCGCTGATCGTGACTTTGGCGACATGGCCGATGCCGACGGTGGTGAGACGATAACCCAGAGCGTCCGGGTGTTCGACCGCAATGCCGTTGACGGCAACGATCACCTGGCCGGGCTTGATGCCGGCCTTCTCCGCTGGACCGCCCTCGATAACGGACGTGACCAGCGCGCCGCGTGCCCGGTCGAGCCCGAGCGCATCGGCGACTTCCGAGGTTACGGGCTCAAAGCTTGCTCCGATGAACGGCCGGGTAAAGCTGCCATTGCCGCCCTCGGCCGAAGCGACGAAAACCTTGACCAGATTGGCCGGAATGGCAAAGCCGACGCCGTTGGAGCCGCCCCCGCGCGAAAAGATCGCGGTGTTGATGCCGATCAGTTGCCCGTTCATATCGATCAGGCCACCGCCGGAATTGCCCGGATTGATCGCCGCATCGGTCTGAATGAAGAAGCCGAAATCGCCAGAAATGACCTGATTGCGGGCAAGCGCCGAAACGATGCCGCTGGTCACCGTCTGGCCGACGCCAAAGGGATTGCCGATCGCCAAAACGAGATCGCCGACTTCGACAGCATCGGAATCACCCAGCGGCACGGTCTCGAACGGACCGTCGGCCTTGATCTTCAACACGGCGAGATCAAGCCGCTCATCCTTGAGCATGACCGTGGTTTCGAACTCGCGGCCGTCAGCCAGGGCGATCTTGATGTTATCGGCATCGGTGATGACATGGTAATTGGTGACGACGATGCCATTCTTGCCGACGATGACGCCGGAGCCTAGCGACGACTGCTTTTCCGAGCGATTGGGCATGCGCTGGCCGAAAAACTGCTCGAAGAACGGGTCATCGGCGAAGGGCGAGCGGGTCTGAACGGTCTTTTCAGCATAGACATTGACGACGGCATTGGCCGTCTGCTTGACCAGCGGCGCAAAGGACAGCTGCATTTCCGTCTTGCTTTGCGGCAGAACCTTCGGTGTCTCCGCCTGCGCCACTACCGCACTCGTATGGATGTTTTCCACGCCATCGTCCGGCTGTGTGCCGGCAAAACCAAAATGCGCGACGCCGGCAACAAGCGCCAGCGCGGCGATGGTGGACAGGACGAGAGTAGCGGGGGAACGGATCATGCGGGACATCCTGCCGAAATGGGTCATGGGGTAAAACAGATAGGATGTCAGGGATAAAAAGCAAAGGCGGCGGAACCGTGAAAACAGGATCAACAACAGCCTAAACGCAAAACAGCCGGGCTTTTGGCCCGGCTGTTTCAATCTTCCGATCAAACGGAAAACTTAAGCGGCGTCTGCAGCTTCTGCTTCGGCAGCAACGCGTGCGATGTCCTTGGCGCCCTTGGCCGAGGTGTCGCGATCGACGAATTCAATAACGGCCAGAGCCGCATTGTCGCCGTGACGGAAGCCGGCCTTCATGATGCGCAGGTAGCCACCGTTGCGGGTTGCGTAACGGGTTGCGATGGCATCGAACAGCTTGCCGACGACAGCAACGTCGCGGATCTGCGAGATGGCCTGACGGCGGGCATGCAGATCGCCGCGCTTGCCGAGCGTAACGAGCTTCTCGACGATCGGGCGGATTTCCTTTGCCTTCGGCAGGGTGGTGACGATCTGCTCATGTTCGATGAGCGAAGCAGCCATATTGGCAAACATTGCCTTACGGTGACTTGCAGTTCTATTCAGCTTGCGGCCGGCTACACCATGGCGCATTGCTATTCTCCTTTAATTGCAGGTTCCCTTTTCAGTCTGGGCCTGCCGTTTCCTGGCACATGCAGACTTTTGCCTGCTGTTTGACGGGGAAAGGCAGTCAAAACCTGCCTTTTTTATTGTTAATACTGGTCTTCGTAGCGCTTGGCGAGATCTTCGATGTTCTCGGGCGGCCATGCCGGTACTTCCATACCGAGGTGCAGGCCCATGGAAGCGAGAACTTCCTTGATTTCGTTCAGCGACTTGCGGCCAAAGTTCGGAGTGCGAAGCATTTCGGCTTCGGTCTTCTGAATGAGGTCGCCGATATAGACGATGTTGTCGTTCTTCAGGCAGTTGGCCGAACGGACGGAAAGTTCCAGTTCGTCGACCTTCTTGAGGAGCGCCGGGTTGAAAGCCAGTTCGGTGACGGCTTCTTCTTCGGCTTCCTTCTGCGGTTCGTCGAAGTTGACGAAAACGCCGAGCTGGTCTTGAAGGATGCGGGCCGCGAAAGCGACTGCATCTTCACCGGTGACGGAACCGTCGGTCTCGATCTGCATGGACAGCTTGTCGTAGTCGAGAACCTGACCTTCACGGGTGTTTTCCACCTTGTAGGACACTTTCTTGACCGGCGAATACAGGCTGTCGACCGGGATGAGGCCGATCGGTGCATCTTCCGAACGGTTGCGGTCAGCAGGAACGTAGCCCTTGCCGTTGTTGACGGTGAACTCCATGCGGATCTCGGCGCCCTCGTCGAGGGTGCAGATCACATGGTTCGGGTTGAGGATTTCGATATCGCCAACCGTCTGGATGTCACCGGCGGTAACAACGCCCGGGCCCTGCTTGCGCACAACCATGCGCTTTGCGTCGTCGCCATCCATCTTGATGGCGATTTCCTTGATGTTCAGCACGATGTCCGTCACATCTTCCCGGACGCCCGGGATCGAGGAGAACTCGTGCAGGACGCCGTCGATCTGCACTGCGGTAACAGCAGCACCACGAAGCGACGACAGAAGAACGCGGCGAAGCGCGTTGCCGAGGGTGAGGCCAAAGCCACGCTCCAGCGGCTCGGCAACAAGGCTAACCTTGGTGCGGCCGGAGGACGAGAACTCAACCTTGTTCGGCTTGATCAGTTCCTGCCAGTTTTTCTGAATCATATGTTCTGCCTTCTGTTCGTTGCCACCATTCAATCGTGACAACCGAGCCTTGAAGCGCCGGGAGAGGTTGCCCCCTCACCGGCTTGATGAATGCGTAAACTTAAACGCGGCGCTTCTTGCGCGGACGGCAACCGTTGTGCGGGATCGGCGTAACGTCACGGATCGAGGTGATCATGAAGCCAGCAGCCTGAAGCGCGCGCAGAGCCGATTCACGGCCGGAACCCGGGCCGCAGACTTCGACTTCGAGCGTCTTCATGCCGTGTTCCTGGGCCTTCTTGGCCGCATCTTCAGCAGCCATCTGGGCTGCGAACGGGGTCGACTTACGCGAGCCCTTGAAGCCCTTCGAACCAGCCGACGACCAGGCAATCGCGTTGCCCTGTGCATCGGTGATGGTGATCATCGTGTTGTTGAACGACGAGTTGACGTGAGCAACGCCCGTAGAAATGTTTTTCCGCTCGCGACGGCGAACGCGTGTGGCTTCCTTGGCCATGGTATACCTTTCGTTGATCTCTGCACCGCCGTAGTACCAGCGGCTCCACCGGGCGGAGGATAACCCCTGCCCTGAATTCTCAAGATTGTGCACAGACGGAAGACCCGGCCTGCGCGGCGATATCGTCACTGCCGTAACACCAGCAGCTCCACCGGAGGGGCATGAAACCACGCCCATCCGAAACTACAAAAAGAGGCCGGCGTCGAACGCCAGCCCCCGCATTCCCCATGTCGGGAAATTACTTCTTCTTACCAGCAATCGCCTTTGCCGGACCCTTGCGGGTACGAGCATTGGTATGCGTACGCTGACCGCGAACAGGCAGCGAACGACGATGACGCAGACCGCGGTAGCAGCCCAGGTCCATCAGACGCTTGATGTTCATCGAGGTCTCGCGACGCAGGTCGCCTTCAACCTGATAATCGCGGTCGATTGTTTCGCGGATCTGAAGGATTTCAGCATCCGTCAGTTGGTGCACACGACGTTCAGCCGGGATACCGACCTTCTCGACGATTTCCTGTGCGAACTTCGCTCCGATCCCGTGAATGTAACGAAGCGCGATTACTACGCGCTTGCTCGTCGGGATGTTGACGCCAGCGATACGTGCCACGCCTGTTCTCCTTGCTTCCAGTTGCCATCCGGCAATAGGTGCTTCGTTATGCAGCCCTTTTCAAAAGGCCGACTGTGAAAGTTCTGTTCGGAACACGTCAAAAGAATCGCGCCCGGACTTCGTCTTTGAAATCCGCGCCGATCCCTAGCATGCTGCGAGTTAGCGCGGTCTTTGAAGGAATCGACCGCAAAAGTCAACTCCCCGGCAGTCCTTTTTCAAGAACTGCCTTTAGGCGTCAGCCGAAGCCGATGCCAGAATTGCGTTGATTTGAGAGGTGACGGTCTCGACCGGCGCCATTCCATCAACTGTCTTCAATTCGCCGGTTACAGCATAATGCTGCGACAGAGGCGCCGTCTTCTCGCGATACTCGACAAGACGCTTCTTGAATGCTTCCGGATTATCGTCGGAACGAACCGTACCGCCAGCGGCAATGGTTTCTGCTACGCGATTCTCGATGCGCCGTACAAGCGCATCTTCATCCACCTTCAATTCGATAACCGAATCAAGGCGAAGCCCCTTGCCTGCAAGCATCTTGCCAAGGGCAACAGCCTGCGGAACGGTGCGCGGATAGCCATCGAGGATGAAACCATTGGCGCAATCCGGCGAATCGATCCGGTCGGATACGATTTCATTGACAATCTCGTCGGAAACGAGCTGGCCGGCATCCATGACAGCCTTGGCACGCTTCCCGACTTCCGTCTGCGCCTGTACGGCAGCCCGCAGCATATCGCCTGTGGAAAGCTGCGGAATCCCGTATTTTTCCGTCAGAAGCTTGGCCTGAGTTCCCTTGCCAGCACCCGGCGGTCCTAAAAATATTAGTCTCATCGGCCCCTCTTTCCTCCACGCAGCTTCGATTTCTTGATCAACCCCTCATACTGCTGGGCAATCAGGTGACCCTGTACCTGTGCTACAGTATCAAGGGTAACGCTGACAACAATCAAAAGCGACGTACCACCAAGGTAGAACGGCACGCCGGTCTGCGCGATCATGACTTCAGGCAGAATGCAGACGAACATCAGGTAGATCGCGCCGAGCACGGTGATGCGCGTCAACACGTAATCGATGTACTCAGCAGTGCGTTCACCTGGGCGAATACCGAGGATAAAACCGCCGTGCTTCTTCAGATTGTCGGCCGTGTCCTTCGGATTGAAAACGATGGCCGTATAGAAGAAGGCAAAGAACGCGATCATGCCACCGTAGAGCACCATGTAGAGCGGCTTGCCGTGGCCAAGGGCCGCGACGACGGTCGTTGCCCAGCCTGGCAGCGCTGCGCTATTGGCAAAGCCTGCAAGCGTTGCCGGCAGAAGCAGAAGCGACGACGCGAAGATCGCAGGAATAACGCCGGCGGTGTTAAGCTTCAGCGGCAGGTGAGACGTGTCGCCCTGGAACATCTTGTTGCCAACTTGCCGCTTCGGATACTGGATCAGAAGCCTGCGCTGGGCGCGCTCGACGAAGACGATCAGCGCGATAACGGCAACGACCATGACGATGATGGCCAGAATGAGCGGCGTCGACAGAGCGCCGGTGCGGCCCAGTTCGAGCGTACCAGCCAGAGCTGTCGGCAGATGCGCGACAATCCCGGCAAAGATGATCAGCGAAATACCGTTACCAATGCCGCGCGATGTGATCTGCTCGCCAAGCCACATCAGGAACATCGTACCGCCAAGCAGCGAAATGACGGTCGAGATCCGGAAGAACCAGCCTGCGTCCACGACCAGGCCATTGCCGCTTTCAAGGCCGACTGCAATGCCATAGGCCTGCAGCGTGCCGAGCAGCACCGTGCCGTAGCGGGTGTACTGGTTGATGACCTTGCGGCCCTGCTCGCCTTCCTTCTTCAACTGCTCCAGCGACGGGACCACGGAGGTCATCAGCTGAACGATGATGGAGGCGGAAATGTAAGGCATGATGCCGAGGGCGAAGATTGCCATGCGCTCGACGGCGCCGCCCGAAAACATGTTGAAAAGGCCGAGGATACCACCGCTCTGCCCGGCAAACGCCTGCGCAAAAGCTTCCGGATTCAGGCCTGGCAGCGGAATATATGTGCCAAGGCGATACACCAGAAGCGCGCCGAGGGTGAACCAGAGGCGGCGTTTCAAATCTTCGGCTTTTGCGAAAGTCGCAAAATTCAGGTTGGAGGCGAGCTGTTCCGCTGCAGAAGCCATGCAATTCTCCGCGTAGCCAGTTCGGAACCCGCGGGGAAACCCGGTCAGATCCGGAAAAAAGCTATCTTCTTTTTATGAAAACCGGTTTGGAGACGACTGCTACCGCAATCACGCGCCTCACCGTAGTTCCCGATCAATATTCTGCTGCGCCGGACGAATCCGGCCGTGCAATCCGTGAGGCTCTCATATGGGAGCAAAACCGCCCGGTGTGAAGCACCCCGGGCGGTTCATCAGCAACTAATTATTCAGCAGCGCCCGAAAGCAGCTTGATCGAACCGCCAGCCTTTTCGATCTTTTCGATCGCAGGCTTGGAAGCGCCGGCAACTTCGATCGTTACCTTTGCCTTCAGTTCGCCGTCGGCGAGAACGCGTACGCCGTCCTTGGCGCGGCGGATAACGCCGGCAGCCGTCAGAGCAGCAGCATCGATGGTCTTGGAAGCATCAAGCTTCTTGGCATCGATTGCGATCTGGATACGGCCGAGCGACACAACAACAAAATCCGAACGGAAGATGTTGTTGAAGCCGCGCTTCGGCAGACGGCGGTAGATTGGCATCTGGCCGCCTTCGAAGCCGTTGATGGCAACGCCCGAACGAGCCTTCTGACCCTTGACACCGCGGCCGGCAGTCTTGCCGGATCCGGAGCCGATACCACGGCCGAGACGCTTGCGGTTCTTCGTCGAACCTTCGTTGTCTTTGATTTCATTCAGTTTCATGACGGTATCCCCCTCACTTCTCGTCGACGACGCGAACGAGATGCTGGACGGCCCGGATCATGCCGCGAACGGAAGGTGTATCTTCCAGAACGCTAACCCGGTGCATCTTGTTGAGACCGAGACCGATCAGCGTTGCGCGCTGTACGGCTGGGCGGCGAATGGGGCTGCCGATCTGTTCGACCGCAACCGTCTTCTTTGCAACTTCTTTCTTAGCCATTGTTCAGGCTCCCTTATTCTTCGGAAGCAACGCCGGCGGATACGCGGCGGCTCTGCAGGGTGGCATACTTCATGCCGCGCTGAGCTGCGATATCCTTCGGGTGCATCTGGCTCTTCAGGGCGTCGAACGTGGCGCGAATCATGTTGTACGGGTTCGAAGAACCAGTCGACTTCGCAACAACGTCGTGCATGCCGAGCGTTTCGAAAACGGCGCGCATCGGACCACCGGCGATGATACCGGTACCGGCCTTGGCGGCACGCAGCAGAACCTTGCCTGCGCCGTGACGGCCATGAACGTCGTGATGAAGCGTACGACCCGAGCGCAGCGGAACGAAGATCAGTTCGCGCTTGGCAGCTTCGGTGGCCTTGCGGATGGCTTCCGGCACTTCACGTGCCTTGCCATGACCGAAGCCAACGCGGCCCTTCTGGTCGCCGACGACGACGAGAGCAGCAAAGCCGAAACGACGGCCACCCTTGACGACTTTTGCGACGCGGTTGATTGCTACGAGCTTGTCAACGAATTCGCTGTCGCGCTCCTCGCGGTTCTGGCGATCGTCGCGAGAACCTCTTTTTTCTTGTGCCATTGTCCTTTTCCTTTTTCTTTTCCGGGTGCAATCGGCAGATTGACAAAGGTCGCTTCGGTTTCATTGAACCGAAGCGACCGGGTATTATCCGAGCAATTTTTATAAGTCCAGACACGAATGCCTGGAAACTGCATCAGAAGTTCAGGCCACCCTCGCGGGCTGCCTCGGCGAGCGCCTTGACGCGGCCGTGATAGATGAAGGCGCCACGGTCAAAGACGACGTCCTTGACACCAGCCTTCGAGGCGCGCTCTGCGAGGAGCTTGCCAACGGCAGCAGCAGCTGCCGTGTCAGCACCCGTCTTAAGCGACGGACGCAGATCCGTGTCGAGTGTCGAGGCAGACGCGACGGTCTTGCCTGCAACATCATCGATAACCTGTGCGTAGATGTTCTTCGACGAGCGATGAACGGACAGGCGCAGACGGCCATTGGCCACTGCCTTGACTTGACGGCGCACGCGGCTGGCGCGGCGCACAAGTGTATCTTTCCTTGTAGCCATTTCGCGTGATCCTTACTTCTTCTTGCCTTCTTTGCGGACAATCCGCTCGCCAGCATACTTGACGCCCTTGCCCTTGTAGGGCTCGGGGCCACGGTATTCGCGGATTTCTGCCGCGACCTGGCCGACCTGCTGCTTGTTGATGCCGGTGACGACGATTTCCGTCGGCTTCGGCACAGCAATCGAGATGCCTTCAGGAGTCTGATAGACCACGTCGTGGCTGAAACCGAGTGCGAGCTGCAGGTTCTTGCCCTGAAGCGACGCGCGGTAACCAACGCCGTTGATTTCGAGCTTGCGCTCGAAGCCGTCCTTGACGCCCTTGAAGATGTTTTCGATCATCGTGCGGGACATGCCCCACTTCGACCGAGCATCCTTGGACTGGTCAACCGGGGTCACCGACACCGCGTTGTCTTCCAGCTTTACGAGAACTTCGTCGTTCGCAACGAAGATGAGTTCGCCTTTCGGGCCCTTTGCAGTCACTGTCTGGCCATTAACCGTGGCTGTGACACCTGCAGGAACCTGAACGGGCTTTTTACCGATACGAGACATATTTCAAACCTGTCTGTCCGTTATGGAGATCACTGCTACCGTATTAGAATACGGAGCAGAGAACCTCGCCACCAACGTTCTGTTCGCGTGCCTGATGATCGGCCATCACACCCTTCGGAGTCGAAAGGATAGTGATACCGAGACCGTTCGCGACCTGCGGAATGGACTTGACCGAGACATAAACCCGGCGGCCCGGCTTCGATACGCGGCCGATCTCACGGATCACCGACGCACCTTCGTAGTACTTCAACTCGATATTCAGCTCGGCCTTGCCGTTGCCGAATTCGGTTTCCGAGTAACCGCGGATGTAGCCTTCAGCCTGAAGGACATCCAGAACGCGTGCGCGCAGCTTGGAAGCCGGCGTGGAAACGCTCGACTTGCGGCGGGAAGCACCGTTGCGGATACGTGTGAGCATATCGCCCAGCGGATCAGTCATTGCCATGTACCCGTCTCCTTACCAGCTCGACTTAACAATGCCCGGCACCTTGCCGAAATTGCCAAGTTCACGAAGCGCAATACGCGACATCTTGAGTTTGCGATAATATGCGCGCGGACGACCCGTTACTTCGCAACGATTGCGAACGCGGGTCTTGGAGCCGTCACGCGGGAGGCTGGCCAGCTTCAGAGTAGCCTTGAAACGCTCTTCGATCGGAAGAGACTGGTTCATGATGGTGGCCTTCAGGGCTGCGCGCTTGGACGCATCCTGGGCAACCGACTTACGGCGGCGATTGTTCTTTTCAATTGCGCTCGTCTTCGCCATTCAACTTAATCCTTCTGCTTGTCGTTACGGCTTACGTGCGAAACGGGAAGTTGAACTCTGTAAGCAGAGCGCGAGCTTCGTCGTCGTTCGTTGCCGTCGTGCAAACGATGATGTCCATGCCCCACATCTGATCAACCTTGTCGTAGTTGATCTCCGGGAACACAATGTGTTCCTTGACACCCATGGCGAAGTTGCCACGGCCGTCAAAGCTCTTCGGATTCAGGCCGCGGAAATCTCGAACGCGCGGAAGCGCGATGTTGATCAGGCGGTCCAGGAATTCGTACATGCGAACGCCGCGCAGGGTAACCTTTGCGCCGATCGGCATGCCTTCGCGCAGCTTGAAGCCGGCGATGGAGGTGCGGGCCTTGGTGATGACCGGCTTCTGGCCGGCAATCGCTGCGAGGTCTGCTGCAGCAACCGTTGGCTTCTTGGAATCAGCCGTCGATTCGCCAACGCCCATGTTGATGACGATCTTGTCGAGGCGCGGGATCTGCATGACGTTTGCGTAGGAGAACTTCTCCTGCATTGCCTTGGAGATACGCTCAACGTATTCCGTCTTCAGACGGGGCTCATACTTCTTGGTGTCAGCCATCGATCGACACTCCCGAACGCTTTGCAACGCGAACCTTCTTGTCGCCGTCGATCTTGAAACCGACGCGAGTCGGCTTGCCGTCCTTGGGGTCGGCGATCGCGATGTTCGACAGGTGAATCGACGCTTCCTTGTTGATGATGCCGGCTTCCTGGCTCTGGGTCTGGCGCTGGTGACGCTTCACCATGTTGACGCCACGCACAACAGCCCGGTCTTCCTTAGGCAGAACCTGGAGAACTTCCCCAGAACGGCCCTTGTCCTTGCCGGTCAATACGACGACCTTGTCGCCCTTGCGAATCTTTTGCATCTCAATCGCTCCTTACAGTACTTCTGGAGCCAGCGAGATGATCTTCATGTGGTTCTTGGCGCGAAGTTCGCGCGGAACCGGTCCGAAGATACGGGTGCCGATCGGCTCTTTCTTGTTGTCGATAAGAACAGCTGCGTTGTTATCGAACCGGATGACGCTGCCGTCCGGACGACGGATGTCCTTGGCTGTGCGAACCACAACCGCCTTCATCACATCACCCTTCTTGACGCGGCCGCGCGGAATAGCTTCCTTGATCGAAACGACGATAATGTCGCCGACCGAAGCGTACTTGCGCTTGGAACCGCCCAGCACCTTGATGCACATGACACGACGTGCGCCGGAATTATCCGCCACGTCGAGGTTTGTTTGCATCTGAATCATGTCAGGTCGCCTTCTTGTTGTGACCGGACCGGTTGGGCCAACCTCATCAGATTGAGGGCCCCCTGTTCCAGCTTCTAAATTTCTGTTCTCGCGCGGGATCGATCGTTGCCAGGGTGGTTTCCCAAACAGGACCTTCCGTGCGCTCAAAGCAAAAGAACGCCCGTAGACGAGCGTCCTTGCGCTGCTTCATACAGATTTTCGCAGCCGACGCAAGGGCCGGATGCGAAAGTCTTAAGAATTAGGCCTGAACGGAAACCACTGTCCAGGTCTTATCCTTGGAGATCGGCGCGCATTCCTCGATGGAAACCTGGTCGCCGACCTTGTACTGGTTGTTCTCGTCATGCGCCTTGTACTTCTTGGACCGGCGAACGGTCTTCTGGAAGATCGGGTGCGCGAAACGACGCTCGACACGGACCACAACGGTCTTATCGTTCTTGTCGCTGACGACTGTGCCCTGCAGAATGCGTTTTGGCATATTCTTTGATCCTTAAGCCTTGGCTTCTGCCGCCTTCTGGCGGGCAATGGTTTTGACGCGCGCAATGTCCTTACGGACTTCATTGATGCGCGACGACTTTTCGAGCTGGCCTGTAGCCTTCTGGAAGCGCAGATTGAACTGCTCTTTCTTCAGCTTGGCAAGCTCTTCGTTGAGCTGATCGGCGCTGAGCGCGCGGACGGTATCGGCTTTCATGGGCTTTACTCCTTACTCTGCAATGCGCTGTACGAAGCGCGTCTTGACAGAGAGTTTCGCAGCACCAAGGCGAAGCGCCTCACGGGCGAGTTCTTCGCTGACGCCGTCGATTTCGAACATCATTCGGCCGGGCTTGACCTTGCAAGCCCAATATTCAACCGAACCCTTACCTTTACCCATACGAACTTCGGTCGGCTTAGCCGTGACCGGTACGTCTGGGAATACGCGGATCCATACGCGGCCGGCACGTTTCATGTGACGGGTGATCGCGCGGCGGGCCGCTTCGATCTCGCGTGCGTTTACGCGGTTCGGCTCCTGAGACTTCAGGCCGAATTCACCGAAAGCAAGGTCGGAACCGCCCTTGGCAACGCCCTTGATGCGTCCCTTGAACTGCTTGCGGTACTTAGTGCGCTTTGGCTGCAACATTTTTTTAATTCTCCGATATTAGCTGCCAGGAACGACTGTTACGCGTTTTCGCGACGACGGTTGTTGCTGCTGGGGCCCTGGGCATCTGCCTCGGACGAACGACGCTCGGAAGCCATCGGATCGTGTTCGAGGATTTCGCCCTTGAAGATCCAGACCTTGATGCCGCAGATACCGAAAGCGGTCTTGGCTTCAGCCACACCGTAGTCGATGTCGGCGCGAAGCGTGTGCAACGGCACGCGGCCTTCACGGTACCATTCGGTACGAGCGATTTCAGCACCGCCGAGACGGCCGCCGCAGGTGATCTTGATGCCTTCGGCGCCAAGACGCATTGCGGACTGAACGGCACGCTTCATCGCACGGCGGAAAGCCACGCGGCGTTCGAGCTGCTGAGCGATCGACTGGGCGACGAGCGTCGAGTCGACTTCCGGCTTGCGCACTTCAACGATGTTGAGGTGCGTTTCCGACTTGGTCATCTCGCCGATCTTCTTGCGCAGCTTTTCGATGTCTGCGCCCTTCTTGCCGATGATCAGGCCCGGGCGAGCCGAGTGGATCGTGACGCGGCACTTCTTGTGCGGACGCTCGATAACCACCTTGGCGATACCAGCCTGCTTCAGCTCTTCCATGACGTAGGCACGGATCTTCAGGTCTTCGTGAAGAAGCTGACCGTATTCTGCGTTGTCCGCGAACCAGCGGCTATCCCAGGTACGGTTGATGCCGAGGCGGAAGCCGACTGGATTGATCTTCTGACCCATTATGCGGCCTCCCCTTTAGCTTCGACTTCGCGAACAACGATCGTCAGATGCGCGAAAGGCTTTTCGATACGCGATGCACGGCCACGGCCACGAGCGTGGAAACGCTTCATGACGATGGACTTGCCAACGTAAGCTTCGGCAACGATCAGGCTGTCGACGTCGAGATCGTGGTTGTTTTCTGCGTTAGCGATCGCAGATTCCAGCGTCTTCTTGACAGTGTCCGAGATCCGCTTGCGCGAGAACTCGAGTTCGGCCAGAGCCCGGTCAACCTTCTTGCCGCGGATCATCGCAGCTACCAGGTTGAGCTTCTGGGGGCTGACGCGGATCGTGCGCGCGATTGCCTGCGCCTCGTTATCCTTCAGCCGGCGTTCGGCTTTTGCCTTGCCCATAATTACTTCCTCTTTGCCTTCTTGTCCGCACCGTGACCGTAATAGGTCCGGGTCGGAGAGAATTCACCGAACTTGTGACCGATCATGTCTTCGTTGACACTGACCGGAACATGCTTGCTGCCATTGTAGACGCCGAACGTGAGACCGACGAACTGCGGCAGGATCGTGGAGCGGCGGCTCCACATCTTGATCACTTCGTTGCGGCCGCCTTCACGAACCTTCTCAGCCTTCTTGAGAAGATAGCCGTCAACAAACGGACCTTTCCATACTGAACGAGTCATTGGAGACTTCCTCTCTTACTTCTTACGCTGATGACGCGAGCGCATGATGAACTTGTCGGTCGACTTGTTCGAGCGCGTACGCTTGCCCTTGGTGGGCTTACCCCAAGGCGAAACCGGATGACGGCCACCCGAGGTGCGGCCTTCACCACCGCCGTGCGGGTGGTCAACAGGGTTCATGACGACGCCGCGAACATGCGGACGCTTGCCACGCCAAACCGAACGACCGGCCTTGCCGTCGTTGATGTTGCCGTGATCGGGGTTGGAAACTGCACCGACCGTTGCAAGGCAGGAGCCGTGCACCAGGCGCTGTTCGCCAGACGACAGGCGAAGGATCGCCATGCCCTGGTCGCGACCAACCAGCTGAACGTAGGCGCCGGCGGAGCGAGCGATCTGACCGCCCTTGCCCGGCTTCATCTCGACGTTGTGAACGATCGAACCAACCGGCATGTACTGAAGCGGCATGGTGTTGCCTGGCTTCACGTCAACCTGCTTTTCCGAAGCAATCACCTTGTCGCCGGCAGCGAGGCGCTGCGGAGCAATGATGTAAGCCTGTTCGCCGTCCGCATAGTTGATCAGCGCGATGAACGCCGTGCGGTTCGGGTCGTATTCGAGGCGTGCAACCGTGCCTTCAACGTCGAACTTGCGACGCTTGAAGTCGATCAGACGATAGGTACGCTTGTGACCACCGCCCTGGAAACGCACGGTGATGCGGCCAGTGTTGTTACGTCCGCCCTTGGAGGACAGGCCTTCGGTCAGCGACTTGACCGGCTTGCCCTTGTGCAGGCCGGACCGGTCGACGATGACCAGCTGGCGCTGGCTCGGGGTGATCGGATTGAAACTTTTCAATGCCATTGTTCTATTCCTCAGAGTCCGGTGGAGACGTCGATGGTCTGACCGTCAGCGAGTGTGACGATTGCCTTCTTGACGTCCTTCTGCCGGCCCGCGAAACCGCGGAAGCGCTTCAGCTTGCCCTTGCGGACGAGCGTGTTCACAGCCGTAACCTTGACGCCGAACAGCGCTTCGATCGCAGCCTTGATTTCCGGCTTCGACGCGCCCTTGGCGACGTTGAAGATGATCTGGTTCTGTTCAGAAACCAGCGTCGACTTTTCGGTGATCGACGGAGCGAGGATCACATCGTAGTGGCGAAGGTCAGTCATTTAAACCGCTCCTCAAGAGCTTCAACTGCAGCCTTGGACAGGACGAGCTTGCCGCGGCGCAGAATGTCATAAACGTTGATGCCCTGCACCGGCAGAACGTCCACGTTCGGGATGTTCTGAGCTGCGAGCTTGAAATTGCTGTCGAGTTCGGCGCCGCCGATGAACAGCACGTTGGTCAGGCCGAGCGTTGCGAACGCGCCGGTCAGCACCTTCGTCTTGGCTTCAGCAGCAACCAGGCTGTCAACGATGATCAGCTCTTCGGCACGCAGCTTGGCGGACAGCGCATGACGCAGGCCGAGAGCACGAACCTTCTTGGGCAGGTCATGGGCGTGGCTGCGAACAACCGGGCCATGAGCCTTACCACCGCCGCGGAACTGCGGAGCACGAGCCGAATGGTGACGAGCGCGGCCCGTACCCTTCTGCTTGAACATCTTGGCGCCGGTGCGTGCGACTTCTGCACGGCCCTTGGCCTTATGCGTACCCTGCTGCTTCTTGGCAAGCTGCCAGCGAACGACGCGGGCAATGATATCTTCGCGCGGCTCAAGGCCGAAAATCGCGTCGGACAGGGAAACCTTACCGGCCTCTTTGCCCTCGAGTGTGGTGACGTTGAGATCCATGATCTGGCCCCCTTACTTGGCTGCGCGCACAGCGGCAGGACGCGGAGCGTCAGCCGGAGTGCCGGACTTGATGGCGTCGCGAACGACGATCCATGCGCCCTTGGAGCCGGGTACGGCGCCCTTGACGAGGATCAGACCGCGGTCTTCATCGGTGGAGACCACTTCCAGGTTCTGGGTGGTGATGCGTGTCTGACCCATGTGGCCAGCCATGCGCTTACCCTTCCAGACGCGGCCCGGATCCTGGTTGGAACCAGTCGAACCATGCGAACGGTGCGATACGGACACGCCGTGCGTTGCACGCAGACCGCCGAAGTTGTGGCGCTTGATGGCACCGGCAAAACCCTTACCGGCAGATGTACCGGTAACGTCGACCAGCTGGCCGGCGACGAAATGGTTTGCAGTGAGCTCAGCGCCGACATCGATCAGATTGTCCGACGAAACGCGGAACTCAACGACCTTGGCCTTCGGCTCTACATTGGCGGCAGCGAACTGACCACGCAACGGCTTGCTCGTGTTCTTGACCTTGGACTGGCCGGCACCGAGCTGAACTGCGGTGTAGCCATTCTTGTCTTCTGTGCGATGGGCCACAACCTGGCAGTTTTCCATCCGCAATACTGTAACCGGGATGTGCTCACCAGCGTCGTTATAGACGCGGGTCATCCCAATTTTCTGTGCAATCACACCTGAACGCATTGGTTCATTCCTCTTAAGAGTTAGCGACGGAGCAAACCCCGTTGCATCTCTGGTTTAAGGTTTCCCTCAGATCACCCGATCGCTAGACCGGAGGCTTTGAGGGTCGCCCGTTTTTGGAAGCCGTTGGACCGAAATCCACGTACCTTCCTTGTTTTTAAAGCTTGATTTCCACATCTACGCCGGCAGCGAGGTCGAGCTTCATCAGCGCGTCAACAGTCTGCGGAGTAGGATCGACGATATCGAGGAGACGCTTGTGGGTGCGCATCTCGAACTGTTCACGGCTCTTCTTATCAACGTGAGGCGAGCGGTTGACAGTAAACTTTTCAATCCGGGTAGGAAGCGGCACCGGACCACGAACCGAAGCGCCTGTGCGCTTGGCCGTCGAAACGATTTCCCGCGTGGAGGCATCAAGAATCCGGTGATCAAACGCCTTGAGGCGGATACGGATATTCTGGCCGTTCATTCGAGTTATCCTTGTTGTTGTTAGCGAATGCCACAATGAGGCAGTTCGTTAGTCGTTTCCGGGTGCTGATGCTTCAAAGAACACAAAAAGCAAATCGCTCTCTGTCCGTTTCTGCAATTCGACCCGCCACATATACGGAATCGGCGTCCGACACAATGACCGAACGCCCACGAAAACACGTTTTTTCGTGCTTCCGTCAATTCGAG
The DNA here is from genome assembly GCF_001424965.1 of Rhizobium sp. Root1204. NCBI lineage: Bacteria > Pseudomonadati > Pseudomonadota > Alphaproteobacteria > Hyphomicrobiales > Rhizobiaceae > Rhizobium > Rhizobium sp. Root1204. Next base: position 1,269 of record NZ_LMCZ01000034.1, on the reverse strand, counting down.
AGGCATACACCCTGAAGTGCAGGCTTCGACCAGCAAATATTCAAGGAAGCGGCGCTTGAATGCGCCGCTTCCCAACCGAGTAAATTACTCGACGATGGAGGCTACGATGCCGGCGCCGACGGTACGGCCGCCTTCACGGATAGCGAAGCGCAGCTTTTCTTCCATGGCGATCGGAACGATCNATTACTCGACGATGGAGGCTACGATGCCGGCGCCGACGGTACGGCCGCCTTCACGGATAGCGAAGCGCAGCTTTTCTTCCATGGCGATCGGAACGATCAGCTCGACGGCAACGGTGACGTTGTCGCCAGGCATAACCATTTCCGTGCCTTCCGGAAGCGACACGATACCGGTCACGTCCGTCGTGCGGAAGTAGAACTGCGGACGGTAGTTGGTGAAGAACGGTGTATGACGGCCGCCTTCTTCCTTCGTCAGGATGTAGGCTTCTGCCATGAACTTCTTGTGCGGCTTGACCGAACCCGGCTTGCACAGGATCTGACCACGCTCGACGCCGTCACGGGTAACGCCGCGAACCAGAGCACCGATGTTGTCGCCAGCCTGGCCCTGATCGAGCAGCTTGCGGAACATTTCAACGCCGGTAACCGTCGTCTTCGAGGTGGCGCGGATGCCGACGATTTCGACTTCTTCACCAACCTTGACGATACCACGCTCGACGCGGCCGGTCACAACCGTACCACGGCCCGAGATCGAGAACACGTCTTCGATCGGCATCAGGAACGGCAGGTTGATCGGACGCTCAGGCGTCGGGATGTAGGCGTCAACAGCAGCCATCAGCTCGCGGATCGCGTCTTCGCCGATCTTCTTGTCGGAATCTTCCAGAGCGGCCAGAGCCGAGCCCTTGATGATCGGAATGTCGTCGCCCGGGAAGTCGTACATCGACAAGAGTTCGCGAACTTCCAGCTCAACGAGCTCGAGCAGTTCGGCGTCGTCGACCTGGTCGACCTTGTTGAGGAACACGACGATTGCCGGAACGCCAACCTGACGGGCAAGCAGGATGTGCTCGCGGGTCTGCGGCATCGGGCCGTCGGCAGCCGAGCAAACCAGGATCGCGCCGTCCATYTGGGCAGCACCGGTGATCATGTTCTTGACGTAGTCGGCGTGGCCGGGGCAGTCAACGTGGGCGTAGTGACGGTTCGGCGTCTCATACTCGACGTGTGCCGTCGAGATGGTGATGCCGCGGGCCTTTTCTTCCGGTGCTGCGTCGATCTGGTCGTACGCCTTGAACTCGCCGAAATACTTCGTGATCGC
>NZ_LMCZ01000033.1:0-10212 GCF_001424965.1 Rhizobium sp. Root1204 | reverse complement strand
TGTCAGCCGCCGCCTGCCGGAGCCACGTTGGGTAAAGCCTCCAGGGACTTTGATCAGGCTGCCGCCGATTCTGCCAACGAACACGCCACCGGTGCGCGTCAGGCCGAGGGCGCGCGCCTCCATCGTGCTGAGGAAGCGCGCATCGGTGGATTTCTTTTTCCCCGTCGCAAGCGTGATCAGCATCGCGGCGCCGGCAACAAAACCCGCGCCGGCTGCGATCGCCGGCCGGTGCCACTCACCGGCATAGAGATCGAGACGTGCAGCCTTGTACGAAGCCAGAAGATCGTCCTGCAGCGCCTGAAACATCCATGTCGCATTGTCAAAGGCATAGTAGAGGCCAGCATAGGCAAGCGACGCCACAAACGCAGCCGTGGCTACGGCAATGAGAGCGCCAAACAGCAGGAGGGCTGGGTTCATAGCGCATCCGCCTTGGTGAACACGATCTCCGAAACTACCCTGCGTCCATCCGGCGTGCGGGCGAGCTGAACGACGATCGGAATAACCTCTTTGAGGTAGTCGATGATCTCCTGTTTTTTCAGGTCCATGCCGCTTTGCATGACCATCAACGCCAAGCGCTCATAGGCCGATCGCCCCGAATTCGCGTGCACTGTAGTCAGCGAGCCGGGATGGCCGGTATTGATCGCCTGCAAGAAGGAGAAGGCTTCTGCCCCGCGAAGTTCGCCAAGCATCAACCGGTCGGGGCGCATACGCAAGGAGGCCTCGAGGAGTTGTTGTTGCGTGACCTTGGCGCGGCCCTGGTCGCCTTTGGAGGCGAGCAGGGCAACCGTGTTCGGCGTGATCGGTTTGAGTTCGCGCGTGTCCTCGATCGTGACAATGCGTTCTTCTTCCGGGATCTCCTTCAAGAGTGCATTGAGGAAAGTCGTCTTGCCGGTAGAGGTGCCGCCGGACACGACGATGGAGACCCGCAAGCGTACGGCGGTCCGGAGGAATTCCATGGCATCGACATCGCCTTGCATCATAGCGGCAAGCTCTTCTTCGGCGGCCGAGAGCGAAAGCTGGCGCCCGACGCGCGTGTGCTCGAAAGCGCCGCGCTGCTGATAAACGTCGAGGCCAATGTCATGAATGACCTGCTTACGGATGGAGATGGCGCCGCCAGCGGGTGCGGCCGGTGGCAGCACACATTGGAAGCGTTCCCCGGATGGAAGCGATGCGGACAGGATCGGGTGCTCGTCATTGACGACCTGGTTGGTGGAACCCGCGACGCGCTCGCTCAACGTCCTAATCCAGTCGGCCGTGAACTGCGCGTCTTCCACCCGCTCCATGCTGCTCACACCCAGGCGCTCGACGAACAGCTCTCCGGGGCGATTGACCGAGATTTCGGAAACGCGGTCATCCGAGAGAAAGGGCTTTAGCCGTTCAAGGGTTTTTTCGAGAAACGGGAACGCGCTCATTTGTAGACCGGCGCGATCGGATAATAAGGCGTGGGGTCGACATCCCGGCGGATCTGCCCACCGCGCTTCAGGCGCATCATCTCCTGGCGAACGGGATCAGCATAAAAATCGGAAAAGTCGAGGTCGGTCAACCAACCCCACATGTCGCGCCACTGGTCGTCGGGATTTGCCTTACTCCACTGATAGAGTTTGCTTTGAATGCCGAGTACCCAGACTTTATCTGTCCGATGATCCATGTCCACAGACCACTCCTCCGTCTTTGCAATCCTATCGTCTTCCTGCTTCCCTTCGCCCTGCATGCGGCTTTCCCGCACTCCGACTACTACGAAAGCTCCGCCCTTGGTGTCGTCCATATCTGGCCGTCGCAGCGAGCCCGGCTTCCGACCGGGCAGACGATCCAAGTTCCCGTGTTCCGATTTCCAACCTTGTGCCATTAGGCGGTGAGCTCTACCCCGTGCAATGCGGGAGATGGGGCAAAGGAGCCAGTCCCATCTCGGGTCTCTTCGAGAACCCGGCAGTAAGGATAGACGAGCCTTACCGCCTCTGATTGCTCTTCGTGCTTCCACGCCATCACGCCGATGGAAGCAATATGTGTATTCCGAGGCTTCTGGCGCTCACTTCGTTGTCTCGCCATAGGCATTGTGGTAGCCCGGCCCGCGGTTGATGGACAGCGTCCGGTACAGTTAAGGCCAATCTGCTTATGCAACCCAACCAGCGACGCCCGGTCAGGCTTCTCGGCCCCCTTCGACCCACTGCTCCTGTAGGTCGGGCGGCATTACAGCCGCCGGTCAAAAATCGGCAAGCTTGAAAGGTTACGTTAAATCATACGCACCTCCCGCGCCGCACGGCGCACCATCGATCCAGATGTATGGCCATTCGCCTTCAATGGGTCGGTCGAGGAAGGCTTTGACCTTAACGTCGATCTCCTCGCAAAGTCGTGAGACCTGGCTCTTGGAGATGCCCGACATGCCCATGGCCTTGACCAAATCATCGACCGAGCGTGTCGAGATACCCTGGATATAAGCCTCCTGGATAACCGCTGTCAGAGCCTTCTCGGCCATGCGACGGGGTTCGAGGAAGCTTGGGAAGTAACTGCCTGTCCGCAGCTTGGGAATACGCAGCTCCACCGTTCCGGCTCGCGTTTCCCAATCTCTATCACGATAGCCGTTGCGCTGGGCGACACGAAGCGCGCTCTTCTCGCCATAGCCTGCACCGGTCGCAGCGCCAACTTCCAGTGCCATCAGCTTCTCGGCGGCAAAGCCGATCATATCGCGCAGCAAATCTGCGTCTGCGCTCTTCTCAACAAGCGAACGCAGGTTCATCATATCGTCGGTCATCGGTGGTGTCCTTCAGGTTGGTTCTAAGCAACCCGACCCTACCGGAAATCACCGATGGCTATGAAATCCAGCTACACCACTCCCTGGGACACGATCCGTTGATCGTGTTGCCCGGCAGGCGCTTGGTGAGCGTCGCCACATAATTTTAGACTCGAAAATACTGTTTTCGTTACGGAAACTGACCTGCGCCACAGTGCTTTTTTAGAAGGTGATGGGACAATGTTGGATTCGCTATCCCTTCCCAGCCATAATCTTGGATTCATTTTCAGGGCCGTAGTCAGCGCAAACGCACGGCTTCATACAACTGAACACAGACGTTGGAACGGGTCAAACACCGAACGGGAAGGATGCCGTCAGCGAGGCAGTAACGGGCAAGGACAAACGCCGTTTGGGTCGATAATTTATAAGGAGACCTCGGGGCCGAGAGGCGAGTAGTTAGCGCCCTGACAAAATTCTCGTGCGACCGAGGGTGCGTCTGCATTCATCTCTGATCACGCCTGAAGTCAATAGGCCGAGCGGGCTGGCAAGTAGATCATACTCCGCAGTTTCGAGACCGCTCTCATCGACAAGAACACGCTCGGCCCAGCCCAGCAGCCCTGCAACGGTGACCGGAACTCCATCGTTGATCCGATTTCGTTCGAACCACTCGCGAACTTTCGCGCTGAGTGAGAGGTAGCCATCTTTCAAGGCGCTGTAGCCGATTTGCCAGTCCTTCTCCAAGAAGGGCGGAAACATATGCTGTCGTGGATTTCCCAGGAAACGACCTAAAAACTCGCAGCAGTCAATGAACTCTGAAACGGAGTGTATGATCCAAGATCGTGGTATCAGCCAGCTAGGCTGCCGGTGCAATCGCACTAAGCCGTTTCCAACCTGCACGGCTCACCGATTGGACACCGGTTTCCTCGGCGTGGGTCGTTGGTTCTGCCCTGGAACAACGAGCCCAACCCAAGTGAAAAATGTCATGTTTTTGCACTTTATTTAATCGATAGCCTCGTTAGAATGCACTTCAGAGTGGGAGGAACTCATGTCTGAACCGATTAACGCGGAACTGGCGACCACGTCTGCGGGTAAGCGAAAGCGCGCCGAGCTGCTGACTTTCCTCGCACTCGCGTTTGGTATCTGGCCAATCATCGCAGTGGGCGTCGTGGGGGCCTACGGATTTGCTGTATGGATGTGGCAGATCGTATTCGGCCCTCCCGGCCCGTTGGGGCACTAGCAGATGCGCGAGGAAGCTCCCACAAGGCGTTCGTTCCTCCTTGGCAAGGGGTCTGAATATTCGCCCTCCATCCGCCCTCCCGGAACTACCCCAGCCACTTTCCGGTCGTGCACCGGGTGCGGCCTCTGCGTCGAGCGCTGTCCCACCGGAGTGATTAAACTCGGGGATGGGCGACCCTTGCTCGATTTCACCACGGCCGAATGCACCTTCTGCGGCGAATGCAGGCTCGCCTGCCCGGAACCCGTCTTCCTTCCTGAGGGCGCTCTCCGCTTCGATCATTTTGCATCGATAACGGATGCCTGTCTCGCGAAACGCAACGTCGCCTGCCAATCGTGCGGCGAGAGCTGTCCGGAGAACGCGATCCGGTTCAAGCCGCGCCTTGGCGGACCCTTCCTGCCTGACCTCGACGAACACGCCTGCATCGGTTGCGGTGCCTGCGTGGGAGTTTGCCCTGTCAGCGCGATAACGGTGAAATCTCGACAATTGGAGGCTGCCGATGCCTGAACTGCAGTCCACCAGCTTCCACATATCGAGCGCGGTCGTCGCCACCATGCCTGCGGCCACCGACAAAGTCCTGGCGGAACTTGAACGGATGGAAAACGTCGAAGTCCATGGCTGCGAGCGCGGAAAGATCGTCCTGGTCATCGAGGGGACCAGTACCGGAATGATGGGCGATTGCCTGTCGAGGATATCCCTTCTTGACGGTGTCATCGCGGCAAACATGGTTTTCGAACATGTCGAAACGGAGAGCGCAGACAGATGACCGAAGCACTGACGCGACGCCAGGTTTTGAAAGCACACGCCGCTGGCATCGCCGCGGCCACGGCTGGCATTTCACTCCCCGCCGCAGCCCAGCCAGTTCCCGGCGGGGTAGGGGCGCTGGAGATCAAATGGTCTAAGGCTCCCTGTCGCTTCTGTGGCACCGGATGCGGGGTGATGGTCGGCGTGAAGGAAGGGCAGGTGGTCGCCACGCACGGTGACATGCAGGCGGAGGTCAACCGCGGCTTGAACTGCATCAAGGGCTACTTCCTTTCCAAGATCATGTACGGCGAGGACCGGTTGAAGACACCGCTGCTTCGCAAACGCAACGGCGTCTACGCCAAGGATGGCGAATTCGAACCCGTCGGCTGGGACGAAGCCTTCGACGTGATGGCGCAGCAGGCCAAACGCGTGTTGAAGGAGAAGGGCCCGACGGCGGTCGGCATGTTCGGATCTGGCCAGTGGACGATCTTCGAAGGTTACGCAGCGACGAAGCTCATGCGGGCGGGATTCCGGTCAAACAACCTCGATCCCAACGCCCGCCACTGCATGGCCTCGGCTGCCGTCGCCTTCATGCGTACTTTCGGCATGGATGAGCCGATGGGATGTTACGACGATTTCGAGAACGCAGACGCGTTCGTGCTCTGGGGCTCTAATATGGCGGAGATGCATCCGATCCTGTGGACCCGCGTCGCCGACCGTCGTCTCGGCCACGATCATGTCCGGGTTGCGGTACTCTCCACCTTCACGCACCGAAGCATGGACCTGGCCGACGTCCCGATCATCTTCAAGCCGGGCACCGATCTCGTCATCCTGAACTACATCGCGAACCACATCATACAGACGGACCGCGTGAACACTGCGTTCGTTGAGAAGCACACGAAGTTCGCACGCGGCGTGACTGATATCGGATACGGGCTGAGACCCGATGATCCGAAAGAAGTGAACGCTGCGAACTCGGCCGATCCCGGCAAGTCGGAGCCGATGGATTTCGCGGCTTTTAAGGAGTTCGTTTCCGAATATACGCTGAAGAAGACGGCGGAGATGACGGGGGTCGAGCCTGAGTTTCTGGAACAGTTGGCGGAGCTTTACGCCGATCCAAAAACGAAGGTCATGTCGCTCTGGACCATGGGGTTCAACCAGCATGTCCGCGGCGTCTGGGCCAACCAGATGGTCTACAACATACACCTGCTCACCGGAAAAATTTCCGAACCAGGCAACAGCCCGTTTTCGCTAACCGGACAACCTTCCGCATGCGGCACGGCGCGCGAGGTCGGCACCTTTGCGCATCGGCTTCCTGCCGACATGGTTGTCACCAATCCCGAACATCGCAAGCACGCGGAAGAAATCTGGCGCATCCCGCACGGCATCATCCCCGAGAAGCCGGGATACCACGCCGTCCAGCAGGACCGGATGCTGAAGGACGGCAAGCTCAACTTTTACTGGGTCCAATGCAACAACAACGTCCAGGCCGCGCCCAACAACAGCAACGAGACATATCAGGGCTATCGAAATCCTGACAACTTCATCGTCGTCTCCGACGCCTATCCGACAATCACCGCGATGAGCGCAGATCTCATACTGCCCGCCGCCATGTGGGTGGAAAAAGAAGGCGCTTACGGCAACGCAGAACGCAGGACCCACGTCTGGCATCAGCTCGTCCAAGCGTCTGGTGATGCACGTTCTGATCTCTGGCAGATGATGGAGTTCTCGAAGCGCTTCACCACGGAAGACGTCTGGCCGGCGGAGATGCTCGAGGCTAACCCCACCTATCGAGGCAAGAACCTCTTCGACGTGCTGTTCCGCAACGGCGAGGTCGATCGATACCCGCTCAGTGAGACTAACAGCGAGTACGACAACAACGAGTCGAAGGACTTCGGCTTCTACGTCCAGAAAGGCCTGTTCGAGGAATATGCATCGTTCGGCCGAGGACACGGTCACGATCTCGCACCCTATGACGCCTACCACGAAGTCCGCGGACTGCGTTGGCCGGTCGTGAACGGGCAGGAAACGAAGTGGCGGTATCGGGAGGGGTACGATCCCTACGTCAAGCCGGGAGAGGGCGTGAATTTCTACGGTCAGAAGGATGGCAAGGCGGTTATTCTGGCCGTGCCCTACGAGCCACCTGCGGAATCGCCCGATGAGGAATTTGAGTTCTGGCTGGTCACGGGTCGGGTGCTCGAACACTGGCATTCGGGATCGATGACGATGCGCGTTCCGGAGCTTTACAAGGCGTTTCCCGGCGCACGCTGTTTCATGAACGCCGACGACGCCCGAAAACGGGGACTAAATCAAGGAGCGGAAGTCCGCATCGTTTCGCGCCGGGGCGAAATACGCACCCGGATCGATACCCGTGGGCGCAACCGAATGCCCACGGGCGTCATCTTCATTCCATGGTTCGACGCAAGCCAACTGATCAACAAGGTAACACTCGACGCCACCGATCCCATCTCCAAACAGACGGATTTCAAAAAATGCGCGGTCAAGATTCTACCAGTCGTCGTCTGATGCGCCCCGAATGGACTGCAATCGCTGGCGGACTTCTTGTGTTCATCGCGACCGCAGCGATCGCCCAGGTGGCGACGCAGAACGTCCCGCAGCTTCAGGGCCAGACCCACGCCATGGAGTCGGGAGCGGCCGCCGTCCTCCCGAAATGGGTGATCGACGATAAACGGAAGATGCGCGCCTATCCGGACCAGCCTCCGATCATCCCCCACTCGATCGAGGGCTACGAACTGTCGGTAAACGCCAACCGTTGCCTCACCTGTCACAAGCGCGAATTCACACAGGACTCGGGCGCGCCGATGATCAGCGTGACGCATTACATGACGCGCGAGGGACAGATGATCGCGGACGTTTCCCCGCGGCGGTACTTCTGTACGGCGTGCCACGTCCCCCAGGCGGATGTCCAGTCGCTGGTTCCCAGCACCTTCAAAGACATGAGCGAACTTGGGTTCAAGCCAGCGGGAAGCGAGTGAGACCATGATCGCCTGGATCCGGAAAGTCGTGCTGTGGGCATGGAGTATAATGATCACGCCCGCCGTGACGCTTGGGCTTGGGTTCCTGACGCTCGGCGGCTTCATCGGCGGCGTAATGTTCTGGGGCGCTTTCAACACGGCCCTCGAAGTGACCAATACCGAGAAGTTCTGCACCGGATGCCACGAGATGAAGGCGAACGTCTACGAGGAGCTGACGCGCACCATTCACTTCTCGAACCGTTCAGGAGTGCGCGCAAGCTGTCCCGATTGTCATGTGCCGCACCAGTGGACGGACAAGATCGCCCGCAAGATGCAGGCGTCCAAGGAAGTGTGGGGCAAGCTGTTCGGGACGATCAATACGCGATCGAAATTTCTCGAACACCGCCTGGAACTGGCGCAGCACGAATGGGCACGCATGAAGGCCAACGACAGTCTGGAATGCCGCAACTGCCACTCTTCGGTTGCTATGGATTTGCAGAAGCAGACCCAGAGGGCGGCTGAAATCCACACGCGATACCTCCTGACAGGAAAAGCCACCTGCATCGATTGCCATAAGGGCATAGCCCACGAGCTGCCAAACATGGAAGGCATCGATCCTGGCTGGAAAATGCCGAAAGAACTCGAGGGAAAAAAGATGGCTGGAGATTCACCTATCGATGAGCTGCGTAAGTTCGTCGCCGACGCTCACACGGGGATGTTCTGAACTTCAACGGAATGAAGCCAGGTCGGCCGAGAGACGCATGATCAAACGTCATCGTGGGAGCTGAACACCGCGTGCCGCCATAAGACGGCTCGTTCCAATTTCGGCCCAAGATATTGAGAGTGATCCAAGCGTTCGCCCATCCTCGCTACATCGGCGTCGTCGAAAAGATCGACGTGCATGGTATATTCCAAACTGCGCAACTCCAAAGGATGCCGCTTTCATAAACACCTTTCGTCCTCCCGCCATGCGGGCTATACGCGCTGGGCATAAGTCTATCCCTTTCGGAATCATCGGATGATCGAGAAACTTTTCACGCAGAACAAACTCTGGGCTGACGCAAGAACGGCCGAACGGCCTGACTATTTCGAGCGGCTTTCGGAACTTCAGCGCCCTGAATATCTGTGGATCGGTTGCTCTGACAGCCGAGTTCCCGCCAACGTCATCGCAGGACTTGAGCCGGGCGAGGTGTTCGTGCACCGGAATGTCGCCAATCTCATACATCCGACCGATCTCAACATGCTCTCCGTCCTCGAATACGCAGTTCACCAACTTGAGGTGAAACACATCATTGTTTGCGGACACTATGGCTGCGGAGGAATAAGAGCTGCCGTCAGCGGTGACAGCTACGGCCTCATCGACCACTGGCTTCAGCCGATCCGCGACGTCGCAGACACGTCCTTCGAATGCCGGGACTGTGGCGCGTGGAGCGAGAGAGACTTGGACGAACTTTGCGAGGCCTCCATCATTGACCAAGTTACGAGACTCGCGCGGACACCGACATTGCAGGCCGCTTGGAAACAGGGCAAGGCAGTGTCCATCCACGGGTGGGCATATGGTTTGAAGGATGGGCTACTTTCAAATCTCGGGTGTTCGATAGAACGGTGATGTCATCGTCGAGGGGTTGGTTGCCAGGTGGTAGCTGTGAAAAGCGGGTGCCGATGTTATCAAGGCCAACCGCATTGCACTTCAGAAGCTCTGGGAATTGCTCATCGATAAACTTCATCTGACCGCGTCCGAGATCAGCGACATCGAACACAAGCCGACGCCGAAAACCAGGCGGTTGCTGCATACTCGCGCGCAAAAACAAAGAAGGGGCCTTCTTTCGAAGACCCGTTCCAAGTAGAACCCACAGACCGTAACCTAATGGGGTGTTAGCTCACTTGCTAACGTCATGTTCAAAAAGATAGCCCCGACCGGCGACGTCCAATTCACTTTGAGCGGGGGAGTAGCCCGGATCGGGCACCAATCAAAAATCCCTAGGGTCTAAAATTGTGAGTGCAGAATCCAACATTAGCTGACGCGTGTCTAAAATTATGTGGCGACGCTCACTTGGAAATATAATTTAACGTTATGGTATAACATATCGCATAACCTAATTTATGGAACTTTGACCCTTTTTGTGAGTGCCTTATGTTTGTCCGCCTAAATGATCTCGCAGCTCCAAGGTGAGTTTGCGCCTGCGCGCGACACAGTGACGGCGGCCGCAGCACCTTACTTCAATTAGATACTCCCTAAGACTGGTGCAAAGAAGCTGGCTCAGCGTAACGGTTCCAGTTGGCCTTGCGTCACGACGCGCCTATTGTCGAATTAAGCAACCTTGGGCGTGGTCCTGCAGGAAGGGACGAGAACAGCCCAGCCAACAAGGAAGTCATGTCTGTTCAGCGAACGAGCTTTTACGTCCTTTTGGCACTGGTGACGATCGCGTTCATCGTAAGCGCCGTCTCCGCCCCATTGGATTGGCTATATTTTGAGGCTTGCTGCGTGTGCGAGAAGGTTTCCAGGACTAACTGGAGATTTGCATGGCAGA
>NZ_LMCZ01000032.1:0-11724 GCF_001424965.1 Rhizobium sp. Root1204 | reverse complement strand
ATGCCATGGGCCTATGCCGCGCGCATCAGAGCCTCACAATGAGCTCGTCAGATACTCTTCGGTGAGCTCATTTGACGGCCCGTAGATCAACCGAAAAATCTATGGGGCGTGGACGTCGCATACCGAAATCCTTTTTCGGTCGCTGTTGATGATTGCGTCTGCACCGTTGTGCTGACCAAATACCTACTGCTCCAAGATCGGAACCGCACGTTATGCGTTGTTAGACGTCATTAGCCGCTAACAGCACCGCCTGTGATGAGAACGCTCATATCAAGCTGCCGAAGTCCCTTGAACCAAGGGTTTCAAGGCCGAATGCTGGAGGGCGTGAGCGAATTATGAACATCTAACAACGCCTAACGTGCCCACCGCGTGGTCGGGGCGTATCCCTTGAAGCAGCACAGTCGTGCAAACGATCAACCTGTTTCCGAGGAGAATGATCATGCCCGTAATCAAGAGTGACGTTATCGATGAAGACCGCCGTCGCCTTTTGGGTGCCGCAGCATCCGGGCTCGCCGCACTTGGCATTGCCAGCTTGCTTCCCGCTTATTCACGGGCCGCTCCGGGCTCTGTTGCTATCCGCCCGTTCCAGGTGAACGTTCCGGAAGCCGATCTCGACGACCTTCGCTATCGTCTTGCTCACACACGGCTGCCGGAAAAAGAAACCGTCGGCGACTTCACCCAGGGCGTACCGCTTAAAACCACCAAGCAGGTGCTGGATCACTGGCAGAACAAATACGACTGGCGCAAGGCCGAGGCACGGATCAATGCCGTCCCGAACTTCATCACCGAGATCGATGGCCTGGACATCCATTTCATCCACGTCCGCTCCAGGCACGAAAACGCGCTTCCGCTGATCGTCACGCACGGATGGCCGGGCTCGATCATCGAGCAGTTGAAGATCATCGGACCGCTCACCGACCCGACCGCGCACGGCGGCAGCGCCTCGGATGCGTTCGATGTCATCATTCCGTCGTTGCCGGGGTACGGTTTCTCAGGGAAGCCGGAAGCAACCGGCTGGGGACCCGAGCGCATCGCGACCGCCTGGATCACCTTGATGCGTCGCCTGGGTTACACACAGTTCGTCGCGCAGGGCGGGGATTGGGGCGCGGTCGTCACCGATATGATCGGCGTGCAGGCTCCACCAGAACTGCTTGGTATCCATACCAACATGCCCGGCGCAATTCCGAATGAGATCAACAATGGTTCGTTCGTTGGAGCGCCTGCGCCAGCCGGGCTTTCAGATGAAGAAGAGTCCTCATACGATCAGCTGGTGTCATTCTACAAGAATGTCTACTACGCATTTCTAATGGGTACGCGTCCCCAAACCCTCACTGGTTTGTCGGACTCTCCCATCGCACTTGCTACTTATATGCTCGATCATGACAGGGCGAGCCTGGAAATGATCGCGCGATCATTCGACGGCCACGACGAAGGTCTCAGCCCCGACGATGTCCTCGACAACGTGACGCTGTTCTGGCTGACCAACACAGGCGTGTCCTCCGCTCGCCTTTATTGGGAGAACAAGCTCGCATTCTTCGCTCCAAAGGGGGTCAAGGTGCCGGTCGCCGTCAGCGTCTTCCCCGACGAGCTTTACCAGACGCCGCGTGCTTGGGCCGAGAAGGCCTATCCGAACCTCGTGCACTACAACAAGCTTCCTAAAGGCGGACACTTTGCAGCTTGGGAACAGCCGAAGTTCTTCACGGAGGAAGTTCGGGCTGGATTTCGCAGTCTTCGCAAAGCTGGATGAACTGGGAGCTGGAGCCCAACGGGCTCCAGCGTCCTTGAAAGGGTACGCCCATGACCAAAACCATGCATCTGCTTCATACCGGAATCACCGAAACCACGGGCGGCCGCAAGAATGGTGTCGCCCGCAGTTCCGACGGAATGCTCGATATAAGGCTCTCAGACCCCAATTCACACCGTATTGGGACAAATCCTGAGCAACTCATGGCCGCCGCCTGGTCGGCCAGTTTCGCAAGCTCCGTCGTGAAGGTCGCGCGAGAGACCGGAGTGAATCTGTCCTCCAACGTGAAAATCCACACTGAAGTCGACCTGTCATCGGACGAGGATGGATCAATCCTTGGCGTTCGGCTCTTCGTCCAACTTCCTGGTCTCGAACGAGCCGTTGCCTTGACGGTGGTCGATAAAGCGAACCGGATTTGTCCGTTTTCTAAAGCCACCCGAGGTAATGTCGAGGCTGTATTCGAGGTCATGTGATTGGCGCTAGTTGCAGCGTTTCACCACAATAGCGCCAGCTTTACGTATGGAGTATAAGGAACCTCTCGGGGAAGAGGGGCAGAGCCATGAACGCGGTCAATGCCAAAGCAGAAAGCCTTTCGTTCGGTCCGTTCAATTTGAGCGTCGGCCAAAGGCTTCTGGCGAGAGACGGTGTTCCGGTTGACCTTGGTGCCCGGGCCTTGGACTTACTGGTCGCTCTTACGCTAGCGCCTAATGTAGTGGTCAGCAAACAGGAACTGATTTCCCAGGTCTGGCCTGATGTCATCGTTGATGAAGGCAGCCTGCGTTTTCACATGACGGGGCTGAGGAAAGCGCTGGGCGATGGCCAGGACGGCGCACGTTACATCACCACCGTCGCAGGAAGGGGCTATTGCTTCGTCGCCCCCATCTCTCGGTCCAGTCATCTACGACAGGATGCCGCCGCGTCCGATTTCCGTCACGCCCTCCTGCCGGGTCGGCTTGATCGCATGGTCGGACGGGACGAGGATGTTATCACTCTTGCCGAAAAACTGATGGCGTCGCGGATGGTCACCATTGTCGGTGTCGGCGGTGTAGGGAAGACTACCGTTGCGACCGCCGTAGCCCATCAACTCTCTCCATCATTCAGCGGGGCAGTCCTGTTCGCTGACTACGGCATGTTGAGCGATCCGGGATTGGTCCCGGCTGGGATTGCTTCGATGCTTGGCTTGACCGTCGGCTCCAACGATGTAAGGCCGAGCTTGATTGCCTATCTCCGGGATAAGCAAATCATGCTGGTTCTGGATACCTGCGAGCATCTGATCGATGCCATTGCCGATCTCGCAGCGACCATTATCGACGCCGCGCCACACGTCTTCCTCTTGGCTACGAGCCGCGAAGCACTGAGAATTGAAGCAGAAAGTGTCTACAGATTGGATACTCTGGCTTGCCCGCCGGATGATCCGGAGCTTTCGACGGAGGAAATTCTGGCATATCCAGCGACGAAACTGTTTGTCGAGCGTGCTGTGGCGAGCGGAGCAACGCTTAAACTTAACAGCGAGGATGCCCGGGTCGTTGCGAGCATTTGCCGTAAGCTTGACGGCATGGCTCTCGCCTTGGAACTCGCTGCCCGACGTGTCGAGAGTTATGGTCTCCACCAAACCGCACGGCTGCTCGATCAGCACCTGACCTTGGGATGGGCTGGATCACGGACTGCACCGCCGCGACAAAAAACGCTGCAGGCAACGCTCGACTGGAGTTTTGGGCTTCTCACCGACATCGAACGAACGGTGCTTCGGCGGCTGGCGGTCTTTGTCGGTGACTTCACCCTCGACGCCGCGCTTGAAGTGCTCTCAAGTTCCGACATTCCTGCTTCAACGATCTTCGATGCAATTGATAACCTCGTCGCCAAGTCGCTTCTTGCTACCCATCCGTTGGGGGCGACGATGCGCTACCGCTTGCTCGACACGACACGGGCGTATGCTCTTCAATGCCAGACGGTAGAAGACCGCAAGGGTTTGAATGCGCGTCATGCAACGTACTATCAGCGATGGCTGGAGCAGTTTGGACCGGATTGGCCGACATTGTCGACCGGTCCGGAGCGACTGCCGTATTTTGTCAGCATCAACAATGTTCGAGCGGCATTGGAATGGGCATTCGGTGAGCAGGGCGATATCGCCGTCGGCATTAGGCTTGCGGCCGCCGCTGTTTCGGTATTCCAGGTGATGTCGCTTTTCCCTGAATGCCAGCGCTGGTCGCAACGCGCACTCCTGGCTGTAGTTGAGGAATTCAAGGGTGGCGCGGAAGAAATGCACCTTCAAGCAGGTCTCGGAATATCCCAAATGTATATGCAGGGCGGGCGGGACACTCCGCAGATCGCGCTCCGTCGTGCGCTATCCATCGCAGAGGAGCGGGGGAATGCGATTGATCAGCTACGCATTCTGGGTCCGCTGCACATGTTTAACATGCGGGTTGGCGATTTTAACGCTGCGCTCGAATATGCACGCCGTTGCTCGTCAATCGCTTTCACTGTCGATGATCCCGCCACCGTAGGTCTAGGCCACTTTTTCTTGGGAAATTCGCTGCATTTTACGGGCGATCTTGGCAATGCCCGAATAGAGCTTGAGGCCGCAACGAGGAGTGATCCGCAGCCACGGCGAACCCCGGCGAGCTACGTTGGCTTTGAAGGAAAGCATCTTGCTGGCGGAATTCTAGCTCGAAACCTGTGGCTACAAGGTTTTCCAGACCGAGCCGACATCCAGGCGCGGAAAACGATCAACGACGCGGCAAAACTGGATCATTCCCTGACACTGTGCATCGCGCTGCTGGGGGGCATTGCCGTATTTCTCTGGCGGGACGATGTGCAAAGTGCGGAAGAGCACATTGAGTGGCTCGTTTCTCGGGCAGGACTTAACTCACTGTCTCCGTATGTGTCCGTGGCTCGGGGTTTCGAAGGGGAACTGGCCATCCGACGCGGCGACGTAAAACTTGGAATCGACACGCTCCGGCGATGCATCGAAAAGCTTCATACCTCCACCTACGAGGTGTTTACGACGATGCTGGAACTATCTCTAGTAAAAGGACTGGCGGTGATCGGCGAGTACGAAGAAGCCTTCGCCAGGATTAATCAGACAATCGAACTCGTAGAGAGAAACGGAGACCTCTGCTATTGGCCGGAGTTGCTCCGCGTGAAAGCAGCCCTGCTGTTGGCGACACAGGCCACGAATGATGCGGAGGCCTGCTTGGTCTCATCGATTGAGAAGGGAGCCGAAATGGGCGCAAACGCTTGGGAATTGCGATCAGCGACCGACCTCGCTGCGCTCTGGATCGCAGATGAAAGGCTCCGTGATGCGAGATTGTTGCTGGAACCGGTAATCGAGCGGTTTGACGAAGGGTTGGAGACGGCGGATGTGGCAGCCGCTAGAAGCATTCTAAAAAAGCTGTCATAGAAATTTCGCATTTTGGGGTGATGGGCGAGACCGGAGTGCGCACCAGATTTCGATCAGCCCAATTGAAGGACTTGCACCAGCCGCACGTAAGGTCAATCTTTTAGACGTCAAATGTGGCTATTGTCATAGACGACCGCACGCTGTTTCAGTTGCCTCTGCCAGGGCGGTCGTCTTTCTAAATCAGGTTATGTATTCGGTTGCGTGCGATGATCAACCTTCGGCTCTTTGGTTCACGACAGACGTCGCAATCGTCGTAAGTGCCAAATCGGTGGCCTTTTCCTCTTCGAGCGTTGACTGAAGTATCTCGGCAGCTTCCTCATAACCAAGTTCCAGTGCCCAAGTGCGAAGCGTGCCGTACCGTGACATTTCATAATGTTCGACGGCTTGGGCCGCCGCCAAGAGACCGGCATCGAGAGCAGGGGAACCTTCGTATTCTTCCATGATCTCGGCTCCTTCGTCGGTTATGCCGAGAATGGCGTCACAGGGCTTGGCATCTGGCTCGGCTCCAATGACATTGAAAATTGCTTCCAAACGGGTCACGTGGATTTTCGTCTCGTCGAGGTGTTTGCGGAATGCTGACTTCAGCTGCTCATTCGTCGCCGCTTGCTCCATTATCGGAAGGGTACCTACGATCTTCTGCTCAGCGAAATAGACGTCCCTTAGTGTGTCGAGGAAAAGGTCTTCGAGCAACTTTGCCATGTTGAGTTTCCTTGAAATAGTTCACCCGACAGCCGGGTAACTTCATGCTGACAACCCGCCGACCAGATCATTGTTCCACCCGAAGGAAACCCTATCGGCCCAAGCAAGCGCTTTGAAAAGCCGCCTCTTGAAGACCCGTGAATCCGCGACATCTCTACAATTGGAGGTGACCATGCAAAACGACTGGACACGACAGCGAGGGCAGCGCAGCACGGCCATTTCGGTGGACGAATTCGCTAGGAGATACGGATTGGCGAAAGAAGAGGCCGAACGTCTCTTCAAGATTTCCGGCCCCTCCGAGACCGACTTGAGGATTCTCATGGCCGCGAAGGGCATTCCGCCAATTTCAGTTTCCACCGACCCGGTGGGAGGTTGAAGCGTCCGTCCGCCTTATCAAAGCGGCGTTCACTCAATTCAGCCATCAAGAGTCGATGATGCTGACGCTCCACAGTATTGGGGCCGCCACTGTCGTTCTTAGCTGTTGACGATCACTGATTTGCAGTACGCTCCATAAAACTGGATTCGATTGGATACGGATGGGCTACCTTACTTCCATCGCCAGCAGAACGTTGGACCTTCTTCATGGAAAGAGCGTGGATCAGTGCGGCGCGATCTGTTTTCGCGCTCGTTCTGCTTATTTCAAGTCGTGGGACGAAGCGATGGGTCATTCCAAAGGGCACTCTCGAACTCGGCGAAAAGCCTCACAAGTGTGCCGAGCGAGAGGCAGGCGAGGAAGCAGGCATAATCGGCAAAACCGACAAAGCTTCGATGGGGTACTTCACCTACGTGAAAGAGGCCGGAACACCGCCTTATATCTTCAATGTATTCCGTTTGCGCGTGGAATCGGTCGCCAAGCGCTTTCGTGAGGAAGGTCAGCGCGAGTACCTTTGGGTCCCACCTGGCGAGGCAGCGCATATGGTTCAGGAGCCGGAATTGCAAAGCATCCTTCGACGCTTCGCTAATGAGGCCGGGACAACCAAGAAATTTACTTGAGATACCATCTATCCCAATGCTCGCGTGATGATCGAGGACAATTGAGGACATTAGTGCCCCGGCGCTACGAATGCCTTGTGATCATTCTTACCGGCCCGGACGCCGGGTGTGATGGTAGGACATATAGCATTGACCCCTCGTCGGGTCCTAACTTCGCCATGCCTTAATAAGCGGCCCAGACGGACCTTGAACCGGGTCAGTATCCGGAAGGCGCAGACCCGAAATCCTGGATAACATCTCGGGTGAGGGCGGGGCGATCTGTATGTCGGCACGCTGACCAACTGGGTATGCGCCAACGACCTCGAAGTCTGGCGAGCTTCCTAGGTTCATATGCCCTGTTCCGGCGGGCAAAATGAGGCAATTACCTGGCACGACTTCAATTGCGCGCCCATCTGGTCCCCCGATTAACAAGGTCGCGTTTCCCTGACCGACACCTAAGACCTCGTGGGCATCGGAATGATAGTGCTGGTAGTCGAAAACGCCGTTTCTCCAAATGCCAGTCCATTGCTTTATTTCGAACAGCTCCTCAAAACCGTCCGACGACGGTTTATTTGGTAAGGCGTTCTTATAGATCAGAACCGGGAGCCTCGGGTTGTTCGGGACCCATCCACTGGCGGGAAAAATGATCTTCTCGAACTCCATGTAGGCATTCCCTCCTTAGTAGAACACACTGGTTCAGACACTACCCGCTGTTATTCGCCTTTTGGCTCGTCGCTCTCATCGTTGAGTGAGGGAAGGAAGCTTTCTACATCACGTTTTTCACGGTCCGATAGTGAGGAGATGCGCTCGTTCCAAAACTTGGCAGCCTCCGGCGTGTCGCCTTCCCAATCTCGCGATGAGCCAAGGTTGTCGTCGATCACTGCTACACGGCGACCGCCTAGTCGCCGATATTCGTCTGCGAGGTTCTTCGATGCGTTTTCCACATTTTCCTCCTACGTTGAGCCGCGCTCGGAGCGACTGTCTGACTGGAGAACGAGGCGCGTAGCCATCTGTTCCCGGAATTCAAGTACGGTGTATGTCTACCGCCACCTTGGGGGCACGGAGAGCATGCAGGCCTGGGCCACCTGGGAGATGACGGATATTAGTCCGCGAAGGTGGTCGGGTCTGCCGACGACCGAACGCCGTGTGTGGACAGTGGGAGGGGGGATGCCGTATCAGAGGAACAACCGGCAGCTCCAGAACATTGCAGACGGCAATGAAACAAACGCGGATCGACGACGTGAAGCCCCATCAACGCATCTTTTTCACCCAGTTTGCCGTTGCCGTGTCTCTTGGCGGATTGATTGCGAGGCTTCCTGACCTTCAGACAAAGTTCGGGTTGAGCGAAGGGCAGCTGGGAATTTTGCTAATTTCGCTGTCTTCGGGAGTGCTGACCGGTCTCACATTCTCCGTCAGGTTGGTAGAACGCCTTGGCGCGAAATGGTCAGCGCTCGTCTCGGTCTTAGGTGCATCATTGCTATTTGCGATCATCCCCTGGATGCCTTCCGCGCTCTCGGCAGCTCCCTTGTTCTTTGCTGCTGGCATTCTCACTGGAATGTTCGAGATCAACTCGAACATCGAGACAGATCGACACGAAGCCTTTTTGGGATACAGGATAATGAGCCGCGCCCATGGTTTATGGAGCACGGGCTTCTTTCTCTCGGCCTTGGCAGCCGCTGCGTTCCGGCAGGCCGACGTTTCCATCGAAGTTCACATGTTGGTCGTAGTTGGGTGCATTTTGCTCGCGGGGACATTCGTGCTTCCCAGCGTCGAGAGCGCACCGCTACGTTTTGACCAACAGAGCGGAAAAAATCCGCTGATCTCATTCCCAACAATTGGATTGATGCCGTTGTGCTTGGTCGGCGCTGCTCCGCTTCTTGCCGAGGGTGCAAGTGTCGACTGGTCGGCAATCTATATGCGCGACGTCTTTGATGCCGCGCCGTTCATTGGAGGCCTTGGCCCGACGATCTTTTCGCTGGCAATAGCGCTGGGGCGGCTTTTCATGGACCCCATGGTTGACCGCTACAATCCAAAAGATGTTGCCGTTGCTCTTCTTGGGATCGCCACCATAGGCCTCGTGACGGTGGCAATCGCCGCCCACCCAACTATCGCGCTTGTTGGCTTCGCACTCATCGGCCTCGGCTGCTCATCCATTTATCCTCTTGCGATCTCTGCTGCGGCACAGCGGACAGATCGCCCTTCGCCCGTTAACGTCGCGGCCCTCAGCCAGACGACGTTCATTGTTTTTTTCATAGGCCCGCCATTGCTTGGCTTTGTGGCCGAACATCTCGGTATCCGGATGTCCTATTGGGTTGTCATTCCCATAGTTCTCGCCGCAATCCTTGCCACGAGATCGTTGAAAACTCCCGCGTAGCGTGGTTAAAATTCACGCTCACAATAGCAAAAGGGGCACCCTGACGGATGCCCCTTCTGTTTAGAACAGCCTCGCGAGAACGAGAAGCCACGGAGCCAGGTGCACTCTGCACCCAAAGGCCATGCGGATACTCGTTCCGTCTGGCTGGCTGGCTTCGATAGCGATAAACACCGACATGCGGCGTCTCCTCTATCTATGCGGTGGACCTTGTTGTAGCCGCCACCCCGCACCAGACCAACGTTGAGGGTTTTAGTTTATGCCATTGGTGGACCCTCGGCACGCTCGGCTATTTCGGTGTTGCAACTGAGGTTGGCATTCAAAACCAGCATTTCAAGGCTTTGCTCTAAAGAATTTAAACGGGTTCCTACAGCGTCTACTTTCCGCTAGAAGCCCGGAGTTCGTTCCAAAGATGAAACTCCGACGCCAACTTTAACCTGCGCGCTAGCTTCGCCTCCTCTTGTATGGCCCTTTTTTCCGAAGCAGAAACCTTGGTCTGCTTTCTTGGCGGCTTTGCGACGGCTTTTGTCGTAATCCTAGCCGACTTCGCCTTCTTGGCGGCCGCACGCACTTTTGGCGAGCCTTTGAACCGAAACTCCACGTTTCCAGGCGAAAAACCCAATGCGGGATCGATAGGTGCGAGGTAACGCTTGCCGCCGTAAGTTGGGGTCATGTCCCAAAGCGCGGCTCGAAACAGCTCGCAGCTCTCTCGCCAGGCGGAATAGAAATATTCGCCAGACGATATGATGCGGTCGTACTCGTGTCGTAGGAAGGCTTCTTTGAGCATCCCGAAATCGTAACCGCAAATCTAGAACATTTCAAGAACGACATCCGAGCCCTCTTTCTGGAACTGTCGAGATTGACGCGGCTAAAAGCCATGTACTTTTAGGTGGTATGGTGTGCCAAACCCCGGAACGTACCTGACTGCATCTTGATTTCGCGCCGAATTTTCTCGGACGCGCTTTTTGAGAGGCGTGTCCTGACAGTCGTAAAGATACTCGTCCATTCGTTTGCGCAAACTGCGCGAACGTCAGGGCTCGGCTTTCAACGCGTGTTTGGGTGTCGGCTCTAAAGCAGGTGGCTCGACAATTACCGCTGCGAACTCCACCGCATCCTCGGGTGAAGGCAGAAACAGCTTGCCTTGCCGCGCCATCGTCCTCCAGGTGGAAGGCGGTTAAGTATAAGACCATGGCACTCGGCGGCCTCATTTACCAACACGCCTGGCCGCAAGCTTTCCGAAACGATCCGAGCCTTGACATCGTCCGGCCAGTGCCGCTGCGGTTCAGACTTCCTGGTCATGAAAACCTCCGACGTAGTCTCCATGAAAAAACTCACTCTGATAGTCCATGAAACCGGATCGCAGATCGACCGAGTATGACCACGTGGGAAGCGGTGGTTGCCGCTTGTACCTCAGGACGGAGGGGCGAGGAGCCCGGTTCCCATACTTCCCGAGATAGCCGCTAACTGAAGTTTGACGAGCGCTTCAGACACGATGTTTGAGCGATATCCATTCGGCGGGCTCGCGGAGAATGGCTCACTTGCGATCTAGAGATAACGCATCCAAAATCTGTGTTGCGGGCAATCGTTTGTTTCGTTTACGCTCGTCGGTAAGCATTCCTAAATTCTTGAGTTTTATTTGCACCGCTTGCTTGGAAACCTCGAAGTAGTTCGAAAGACTCGTTAATAGTTGATCGTAGATCATGCTATTATATGGTTGGTCATCCACGAATACGTAACCATGACCCCTGTCCGAGATTTCTAACAGGTGACGAAACTCTGCGGTTTTTCGTTTGAAGACACCGTCAGGCAGGATTAGGTTGGAGGAGAAGGCGTTCGCCTGGTATTCAAGGCGTTCATAGTTCAAACTCTGCGCCGTCTCCTTGATGAGCAAGTCCTTTTCAACAATGGTCTCTGAACTGAGATACTCGCCATGTTTTAGATGGAAGTGTCCAATCTCATGACCAAGCGTAAAGCGTTCTCTGTTCCTATTTCCATGGGCATTTATAGTAATTAGCTTCCGGGTAAAATTTGCCGAACCCAACACAGGTATTCCGTCGATGTCTCGAATGTCCTGGTCGGAATAGTTTAAGCTGATCGAGAGTGCTGAGCAAATTCTCTCCAAATCAACAGGCCCGCCCTGGTACTCAATTTCCCCCAGTATATCTGTCACTGAGTGCTTAATAGCATCGTCGGAAATATACGGAATTGACGCGGAAGCGTATTCCCTTTCCATTTCCGGTTGCTCTGGATCAATGCTTCGCATCAACTGGCCGAAGCTGCTAAAAAATATACCATCACAAAACGCAGAAAATTTCAGCGATTTACGCGGATGATCGCTCTGAAAGATTTGTGACTCGATAAAACCGTGCTCTAGAGATAGGCCGCCATGACGGTCAGCAATGATTTCAAGGCCGCTTTGGTCGTATTTAACGATACCCATTGAACCGCGCCGGGTTTGCCGGAGGCTCCAACTTCTGAGAAAGTGGAGCTATCATGAGCAAGACAACGAACAAGTTTTCACCTGAAGTCCGTCAACGT
>NZ_LMCZ01000031.1:0-12455 GCF_001424965.1 Rhizobium sp. Root1204 | reverse complement strand
CGACAGATTGTCCGGCAAGACGCGGCAAGCCCATCTGTTTGTTGCGGTCTTGGGGGCATCGAGCTTGTCGTTTGCACATGCTCGCTGGAGCGAGACGCTACTGATTGGATCGAATGCCACCTGCTTGCGCTGGAGGCGTTCGGTGGCGCACCGGCGCTGCTGGTTCCTGACCTGTCCTTGGCAGCGGCAAGACGACGGCGGAGGGAGGCGCCTCGGGCCAAGGCATGTCGTCCAGGCCCCGCGAGACCTGCGGAGGAATATTGATTGAGGTCTTGGCGCCTGATAACAGTCCGGCCCGGAGCCATACATCTTCGTGACCCTTCAGATCGATAACTTCCGGCGTAACCTCGCGTCCTGATTTGGAACCTTGCAACCCGCACAGGCGCGCCTGCCGCCCATCTTCGTCGAAGAGGTAAGCGTCCGCGCGGAGGACAGCGTCACACCAGCCGACGGGCTGGCTCGTGGGGCCTACGTGTGCCTCGGTGTCAGGGACACCGGATCTGGAATGGACGAAGAAACAGTCCGGCGCGCTGTCGACCCTTTCTTTTCTACCAAGGAGTTGGGAAAGGGGACGGGGCTTGGCCTATCGATGATCCATGGTCTGGCGGTCCAGCTTTACGGTGCACTCAAACTCATTAGCACGTTGGGGGGAGGGCACGTTGGCCGAACTCTGGCTTCCGGCGACCACTGAGGTTCGCCGTCAAGCAGTGACGCTGGACCCAGTCATCCAAATGCAGCGCGGGCCAATGACTATTCTTCTGGTCGATGACGACGCATTGATTGCCATGAGTTCCGTCGACATGCTTGAGGATCTCGGCCATCGCGTGCTGGAGGCAAGTTCCGGGCAGCAGGCCCTGGAAGTTATAAAGAGCGAGCCTAACATCGATCTCGTGATTACGGATTTCTCGATGCCGGGCATGAACGGCGCCCAGCTGGCAAAGGCTGCACGCGACTTGCGTCCTACCCTGCCGATCCTGGTCGCAACAGGCTACGCCGAACTGCCGGCAGGTACCGAAATGGATCTTCCCCGGTTAGGCAAGCCCTATACGCAGGAGCAGCTGGAACGGGAAATCGCTCGGATCCTATCTTGAGGGCAACCGGGAGCAGAAAATTGGCTGCGTCAGCAAGACGGTCGTTAACATCAATGCGGCGGGGATGGTAGGCCGTTGATTTCGAAGCGTTGGCCGCCAACTTTCCCGACGTTCGACTACATTCAAGTATTGAGGGAGCAAGTCGTGTGGGCCGACGGTTCGAATCCGTTCAAGAGCAAACCTCTGATGCAGACCTTAATCTGCCGCTAAGATTGATCTGCCGCACCGTATTCCACTCCAGTTTTCGTTACCCCAGGGCGTCGTTTCTTTTCGGTGGAACCATCCGCAACAACTCTGGTTTAGCAGCAAGGCGGGTTGGCCGACGCCTCCCGAGGGCTGTCTTCAGGGGCGAGATGGTTGGAGGTTGCGTTGCGCGTCATCGAGTACAATAGTTCTGTCGTCCCCGATCATCTAAATCCAGTTCACCGACGTCCCGCTGGGCTGATTGCAGCCGCGCTCATCGATGTGATGACAACTTCAAAGCGGCCTCGCGGATATATTGCATTGAGTGAGGGCGGTGCCAATAGAGTTGCCGATGCCGTTCGATCTCTTGATCCGGAACTCGATATCGTAGTTCTTCCGCCCTGGGACTGTCTGCCGTATGATCGAGTTCCCCCGTCCCGGCAGGCGATGGGACGGCGGATGGACGCCCTGCGGGTTTGGTCCCAGCCCTCTATAAAGCCCAAGCTGTTAATCACCTCATTGGATACACTTCTGCAGCGCATTCCGCCTGCGCGAATTATAAACAACAGCTTGTTTGAGCTTGCCGTTGGAGGCGCTTTCGATAGGCAGGCATTCGAGCGTTTTGTTGGCCGCACCGGTTATATCGAGGACGGTATCGTCGATGAGCCAGGCGAGCTGGCGTTTCGGGATGATGTGATCGACATTTTCCCGGCGGGCGCGTCGAAGCCTTTCCGTATCATTTTGGGAGAGGATTCGACGGTTGCGGAACTTCGGTCCTACGACCCGACTACGCAGAGAACGACGAGCACGGTCGAGGTAATGGTATTCGGCCCGGCATCAGAAGCGATTGCTCTGGACGGTGACCTCGATGACCAAGACTCTGGTGCCGAAGTATCGGAGCAGCGATTACTTCAGCTGTACGGAACGATGCAAACAGTTTTCGACATGGTGGGCGATATCGATATCGCCTTCGGAGAAGGTGCTGAAGAGCGTCTGAGCAGTTATCTCGATATCATTGAGGAAGCGCGACAGGCTCGAGATCGTTTCGATCATGGCGCCGTCGAACGACAGCAATCGCTTTATTTGCAGCAGTTCGAGTGGAGCGGCGCCATGAAAAGCATTGCTACGTTTGAGCTCGATCTTGGAGAGTCGCGCGAACTTCCGAAATTTGCTGACGCTTCGAACCCCCGCAGGGCGTTCATCGATTACGTGAAGTCGGAGAAAATAGCCGGGCGCAGGGTCCTGTTGACTGGACGCGGGCGTCTATTCGAAAATCTTGCGCGGCGTGTAGAGCAAGAGGTAGTAACTGAGGGCCAAGCGATCAGCAGTTGGAAAGAGCAAAATGCTTTCGAACCAAGTGCGTTTTTGACGCTGGAATGTCCGCTGGATAGCGGCTTCGCATCAGCCATTCTCACGGCGGTTACCCTGAAAGATATCCTTGGCGAACGCACGGCGGCGGCGGATAATGCGCTCTTTCTTGCCGAACCCGAACTCAATCTCGGCGACGTTGTCGTCCACGAGGATCATGGCGTTGGCATCTTGAAATGCCTACAAGACATTACCGTCGATGGTGTCACGCGCGACGCTGCCCGGCTCGAGTACCGCGATGGCGCCTCGCTTCTCGTGCCGATCGATGAGTTCGGAAAACTTTGGCGCTACGGATCTGAGCCCGAAGCCGTCACACTCGACCGGCTCCATACTGAAGCATGGTCGAAGAGACGGGCTGTCATCGACAAGGATATTGGCGTTGCTGCCCGGCACCTGATGAAGCTTGCAAAGGAACGACTGGAGGCTAAGGCCGAGCTCTTCGTTCCGCCACGGATGGAATATGCGAAGTTCGTTCGCCGTTTTCCGTATGCGGAGACTCCTGATCAGGCAGTTGCGATCGAAGCGGTTCTTGGGGATCTGGCCTCGGGAACTGTCATGAACCGGTTGATCTGCGGCGATGTTGGCTTTGGGAAAACTGAAGTTGCACTGCGGGCCGGGGCGGCTGTCGCACTTGCCGGCGGCCAGGTCGTTCTCATCACGCCGACCACGGTGCTGGCGCGACAACATTTTACCACCTTCGAGCGCAGGTTTGCTGGCACCGAGATCCGGGTGGCGATGTTGTCTCGGGTCGTCGACCCGCAGGAAGCCAAGGACGTTAAGTTAGACCTTGCCGACGGAAAAATCAGGATCGTCGTCGCCACTCAGGCAATTCTTGCAAAAGATGTATGTTTTGACCATCTCGGCCTTTTGATAGTTGACGAAGAGCATCGGTTCGGAACGCGGGAAAAGCAGGCTATGAAGGCAATGGCGCCGCTTTTGCACACACTGACCATGTCGGCGACGCCGATCCCTCGGACATTGCAGTCGGCCATGATCGGTGTCCAGGATGTCAGCATCCTTGCAACGCCTCCTTCGAAGCGTCGGCCAGTCCGGACGTCCCTCGGTCCGGTCGATCGCGCCTCAATGCGGGTCGCGCTGATGCGGGAATATCGCCGCGGCGGGCAGAGCTTCATGGTCGTGCCGCAGGTCGAGGATATCGACCAGGTGCACAAGATGTTGGCCGAGCTGGTGCCTGAATTGTCGATCCGGATCGCGCATGGCAAGATGAAGGCCGCGTTTATGGACAACGTTATGGTGGGCTTTGCCGACGGGGATGGCGATGTCCTCCTGTCTACGAACATCATCGAGAGCGGTCTCGATGTGCCACGCGCCAACACGATTGTCATTTGGCGCGCAGACAGGTTCGGGCTGGCGCAACTGCACCAGCTCCGCGGACGTGTTGGGCGAGGAAAGGTCCAGGGAGTAGCTAGTCTTCTCACGGCCGAAGGTGACATATCCGAGCAAACGCGACTGCGGCTTTCGACCATGGTTGAAAACGATCGTCTTGGCGCCGGGCTCGCGATCAGCATGCAGGATCTCGACCTTCGGGGAGCTGGAGACGTCGCGGGCTCTGACCAAGCTGGTCATATGAAGCTCATCGGCGTCAACCTTTACCAAAAGCTCCTGGAGCGAGCGGTCAATGGATCAAAGAGAGAAGCAGCCATCGCCGAACAGCTGGTCGTCCTTAACCTCGGCATCGCCGGAACGATCCCGCTGGAATATGTTTCCGACGGAGCCGTGAGGCTTAATCTTTACGCGAGGCTGCTTCGAGCCGTAACTGGTAGCGAAGTGGAGGGATTCGCCCAGGAGTTCGAGGATCGTTTCGGTGAGCTTCCCGAGGACGTAGCAATTTTGTTTCGTCTCATAAAGGTGCGAGTTGCGGCCAGCCGATTTGGCATCAGCAAGCTTGATGGCGGACCGCTTGCGATGGCGATAAGCTTCATCGGAAAGCCGTCTCGGAAGACGATCAAGTTGCTGACACGGTCACAGCGAGCAGAGCTGCGCGATGGTCGCTTGGTTTTCGAACGGAAAACTGACAATGGGATCGAACGGATAGCGTTCTTCGAGGAGGTATTTCAGTTAAACGGTAAGTGAGGTGACAGACGCCGAAAAGAACGCCGACGGGCAAGATAACATTCGATCGCCGATCCCTCTGCCATTGGCGTCGGTCATCGTGGTCCTTTCGATCTTTCTGCGTTTCAGGGGCTCACCTAAGTTGAAGCCGGTCGCCGCGTCACACGGAGAGACGAGCGAGTAAACTGTGCCGCGTCCTGAAACGTCCGGCCGTTCACCGGTCAAACAAAGCGGACAAATCTGGTTTCAGGGGTGCAAACGCACTGCACAATGTCTCAGACTAAGCCGCGAAATGGTCTCCTCAGGCTGCTTCGGTGTTGAAATGGCTGCCACTGCGGAACGCAGCGATGGCTCGCCTTGAAATGATGTGAACCTACGACCCGGCCACTGGCGCTCTATATCAGTGCAAGATTTGCGGCGAAGGTGATTATACCGGGATCCCAGATCTTAAAGAGAACGCCTCTGGTACGAGGTAGAAACATATCCCACCTGAGGCCGGTCTAAGCTTGGAAAGGAGCAGACATTATGCAGACAATCAGCCACTGCTTAGATGACAGGGGCCAGGAGATCATTGGCGCGCCGGGAACACATGATCGAAAAAGCCGATTTCTAAGATCATGCGAAAGTGCTTTGGCTGAAAGCCGAGGCCGATGGGTTCACCGTTGCTCAGTTGAAGGAGGCCTGCGGTGGGGACATCGAGCGCTACCTGCTTGACCAGCAAAACGCCATGACCGACGTCGCGGCGCGGCAGGCGTTTGAAGAGAATTCCGCGTTTCACCACCTCGCTACTGCTGATGAAGAGGCGTTTGCCATCGCCTGCATAAATATCGCCCGCCGGGCAGCCATCGAGCGAGCAACTCGGACGCGAGTGCTGTGGCAAAAACCGTAAGCCGATCTAAGCAGCCCCCCCAACGCCCTATCTGGTCGAAGGTCGCAGCGGCGGTACTTGACACCTGGTCGGCGGCTCGGCCCCGAAATCAGTATTGTCCGACAATCTGGCAGTCACTAGCTGCGTGCCGCAAGCATCTCGGATAGTCGCTTAGCGTTTTTGATCGAATTGCCATCGCGGTCGTTATTGAAGTAGATCCAGACCGTCTTGGCGCCACTTCCCCGGATGCGCTCCGCCCATACCGTCAGCTCAGCGTCGCTGTAGTCGTGGCGATACCACTGCTGGGTCCCGTGGAAGCGGAGGTAGATGTCATCACTCGTGCGCACGAGTTCGCCCGGCAGCCGAGGTCCGCTGCAAGAGCAGAAAATCGCCCCAGCCGCCCTGAATGCCGAATAAACGTCCTCGTTCCACCAACTTTTATGGCGGAACTCAACGGCGTTGCGATGCCTTGGATCAAGCTGCGACAAGATCAAATGCAGCATGTCAGGCGAATAGCGTACGCTTGGTGGAAGTTGGAAGAGGAAGCATCCCATTTGAGGCCCCAGCAGGTCGGCGATATATCCGAAATCCTCCACGAGTTCCTGTGTGTCCTCGAACCGCTTGATGTGCGTGATGAGCTCGCACACCTTGATCGTATAGACGAAGCTAGGAACGGTCTGACGTATCCATATTTTAACCGCAGCAATTGTCGGCCACGAGTAGAACGGCGCGTTGAGCTCGACGGTCGCGAAATTATCCTGGTAGATTGAGAACAACTGATTTGAAGGCGTGCCGGTCGGATAGAATTTGCCTTTCCAGTGCCAGTAGTACCATCCAGAACAACCGATATGAACCTTGCCAGTGGCGTCATCCGGCGCTGGAGGGGCTGGGGCACTTGAAAGGCGGGCGAGATGCATTTTGGCCGCACGGATCACATTGGCATCGCGCTGCTTTTGCCGACGTTCGGCGCGCCGGGCTCGTCGCAGCTCGATTTCTTCCGGGGTGCGCTCTACCATTTCATTCGTCTGACCAATAGCGCAGCTCGGACAGGAGCTCCGGGATACGGTCGGGAATTTCACGCGCCAAAAAACCGAGTGGGCCGACCCTTTCCGACAGTTTAAATCCTGCCTCGCCGTGGAGAAAAACGCCCCAGATCGCTGCGGTTACCGGGTCGGCACCACGGGCCGCCAGTCCGGTTATGATGCCTGCAAGAACGTCTCCAGAGCCTGATGTGGCAAGCCCCACGCCACCGCCTTCATAGCGCCAGTTTCCATCCGATGCGGTGACAATCGTCTGGCTTCCTTTCATGACCACCACTAGCCCAAATTCGTCCGTCAGGCGGGCGGCTGCTGATCTCGGATCGGCCTCGACGACCGCCTTCCCGATCCCCAGTAAGTTGGCCATCTCGCCTGCATGGGGTGTGACAATAACGCGGCCGGAGCGTCTTCGAAGCGCATCGCCTTGCTCAATGATCTGCGGCAGGGCTCCGGCGTCCACTACGATGATCGTTTCGGTATTGCTTTCCAGCAGATGTTCCAAAATGGCGTCGCAGTCCGGCTCCTCCACCATGCCGGGACCTACGAGGAGCGCGTTGGCCTCTGCCCATCTGGAAGCGGCAGACACTATCGGTCGGAACTGCAATCCACCCGCTGGCGTTTCCGGTAGTTCGATGACCATCGCCTCCGGCATCGCCACTGCAATCGCGGCTGCGCGGCTTTCGATGGTGGCGATTTGAAGCTTGCCGGCTCCCACCCGCATTGCGCCGAGAGCTGCGAGAAGGACCGCTCCGGGAACTTCTCTGCTTCCGCCGATAATGCACACCCGACCGCGGTCTTCCTTGCTGCCTTCTGCAGGTTGGGGGAGCGGCAGGCTTCGAAGGAGGTCTCGGTTGACGATCTGCATGTCCATCACCGAGCAGCAACATTTGCGTCTTTTTCAGCGGTAACAGGCGCCCCTGCCTCAACCAAAGGCGCCACAAAGTTATAACGTGTCAGGACCAGGCCGCCGCCAACGCCGGTATCAGGCTCAGTCATGTATTCGGTAACACCGCAGTTCGAAACGTCCCCCTGCCGGTCAATTTCAAGGATCTGCTCCTCGGACAGATTTTCGATGATGTATCGCATGCATAGGACCACAACCTGATGCGCGACGATCAGGACGCTCCGATCGGCGTAATGCAGGCTGATGGTATCAAGCATGCTTCGCAGTCGCAGGATCACGTCGCACCAGCTCTCACCGGCCGGCGGTCGATGATAGAACTTTCCCAGGATGCGGCGAAACTCCGCTTGATCTGGATAGAGCTCTTCGATGCCTCGCCGCGTCAGCCGATCGAGGATGCCGAACTCCTTTTCCCGCAGCCGCTCATCGGTGCTGACAGTGAGGCGTGGCCAGGCAGTGAGCTGCCGAGCGATCGTGTCCGCCGTGCTCAAAGCGCGTATGTAGGGCGACGCCACAATAACGTCTGGCTGCTCAGGCAGAGCGCCGAACCACGCGCCCAGCGCCTCCGATTGCTGTTGGCCAAGTGGACTTAGTGGCACGTCGACGTCCCGTTGTGTGATTTCGATGCGTGCATGGCCTGCAAGATCTGCGGCATCGCGGGCAACATTTCCGGCACTTTCGCCGTGCCGTACCATCCAGATGCGCTTTGGCCAGTTCTGCTTCATGTCATCCCATTTAGATTAGAGCTTAAGTTCATTTGGGCGCGAGTTAGAGTTGTTGCTTCCCGTAGCGAAGAACCCAACTGACACCAGATAGTTCCCGCGTAGCGATCGCCCGCTGGTAGCAGCCCTCCGAGCATGGGAGATGCAGCGCCATCATAATCCAGGATCGAGCACTTAGCACCTAACGGACGAGCATCTCTCTCTCACAGAGGTCATTTCTCATCGCCGTGGCTGCTACTCCCGCTTGCCCCATGGCATTGCTGATCTGGTCCAGGCCAATGACGACATCTCCGGCGGCGTAGAGGTCAGGGACGGCTGACCGCTGATGCTGATCGACAGCGATGCAGCCCTCCTCAGACAAGTCGGCCCACGTCCCCCGCCAGCGACGAACGGATATCCGAGCCAAGCGCAGCGTAGACGGATGGGAACCTGTGCATCCCTGTAGGTGAAGAGACAACGATTGCTCCGTCCCCTAAATCGATCGATGTTAAGGGGCCTACCTCAAGAGCGATCCCCACTGTGCGAAGACGATCAAATTCGTCGTCCTTGAGTCCGTGATCCTCTTCAGGTGAAATCAGCGTGATATCCTTGCTGTAACTCCTCAGAAAGACGGCCTCGCGGAAGCCTTTTGATCCATAGCCCATCGCGCCGACTGATTCGTCGGTGACCTCAACGCCGTCACAGACAGGACCATACCGCAGTAGGCCGCGGGCGACCGCATCGTCATGTTTGTCCTTCGGCATCGATGGTCGGCGGTTGACGACGCCGGTGGCCAGCAGGACCGTTTTTGCCCGGATTTCTGTATCGCCGGATTGCAGAACAAAGACGCCATTCTACCGGCGTAGGGACTTCCTGAGCGCGCCGGATTTCAGCTCCGTACCTCACGGCTTGCACGCGCATCCTTGCGAGCAACTCACTACCGCTGATGCCGTCGGGGAAGCCCGTATGAGTCACCGTAAGATGTAGCGCGCGAGATAGATCGCGGCCGTCAAGCCTGCAGGCCCGCCGCCTATCACCACGCAGTCGCATATCTCTGTCGCTGCTAAAATGATAATCCCCTTTCGCTCGCCATCTCGTCGGCCTCGTCACTAGACTATCGCCAAGCCCGCAAGAATGCCGATCATGAAAACAGCCCGTGGGCGAACAGCCCGACGCATGCGAAAATTTGGCTTGCATGCCCGGCATAACTATTACACCGACTTTCGATACTTATTCGACAACGCTCCCTGCGGGTATCTCGTACTCGACGCTCGAGGTCGTATCGTCTTGGTGAACGCGACATTGCGGAACCGGCTTGGCAGAGAAGACCATGAGCTGCAGGGCAAGCGGCTCCTTCATTTGCTGACTGTCGCTGGTCGGGTGTTTTATGAGACACACTTTGCTCCGTGGTTGCGCATGCAGGGTTGTTTTAACTAGATCGCGGTGGATCTTGTGAAACATGATGGATCCCGTCTTGCTGTTCTTGCAAACGCTGTTCTTAAAACGGACGAGGACGATACCATCCTTGAAACGAGGATTGCAGTGTTCGAAGCGACGACCCGCCGCAGATCGACAGAGAGCATCTTGCTCCTGACAGGCAGATCATGACCAAACCGTTCGACATGGATGCGTTCGGCCGTCTGATCGCTGAGATGCTGGGGAACGCGTGAGAAACGAGGCCGGGGCTCGACGCCGCGAATGGCTACCGGTCCTTCTGGTATAATTCGCGGAGCACGGCGTCTTCGACCGAGACTGAGGCGACGACGGCCCCCGTCGGATCCGTGATCTCGATGCCATAGATATCGATCTGACGCGCCGCCCTCAGGTTTTGCGCCACCAATTCCCTTAACGCGCCCGCCGCATTCGAGGTGGCCTCGTCGAGCGTATCGAAGGAAGCACCCTCCAGATCTTCGTCGACGCTATCTGAATGCCTGATATGAAGAAAATAGATCGGCATCGGAACTCCAAGGTGTCCTGACACGCTGGCGGCCTCATATTCTGGCTGCCCGCGTTCTCAATTCAGGTGCGTTTGAAGCCCTGGCTCTGGCTGAAGCCGTCCTGCTTCTGCGTGCCGATGCGCTGGTCGGCGACTTCGACCTCGGTCTTGCGGACACTATCGCTTACGGTCTCCGTCCGCTCCGTCGACGTCTTGTTGATCCCGATTTCTTCGGCGCCGCGGGCCTCCTTCGAGACCACTGCCTCTTCATGGCGCTCTTCTGCGGAGATCGTCCGTTCCTGGAATGCGGCGTCGGCATCCGAAAGCGGACGATCGACGGTGCGCCGTTCGATGGTGACGTTTTCGTCGCGCAGCGAGATGTCTTCGCTCACGGGCGTCTCGATCGTGTAAGATCGGACCTTCACGCTGCCTGCGTTGACGTCGCGCTTTCCGACACGAAGATTTTCCTCCACCACCTTGATGGTATCGTGATCGGTCGTGTCGGGAACGAACGCATCGTCGCTAGCTGTGCCAAGCGACGCCCGACTTGCGTCGTAGGTCGAGGTTGATGAGGTCGACGAGGTCGAGATGTAGTCGTTCCAGCCTTCGTTACGCCAAGTGTCGGCACGTTCGTCGATGTCGATGCTTCCTTCTTCGTCCAGGATCTCATGCGCGGTTTCGTACAGCGTATCGCGGACCAAGGTGACGGATACGAGGAAGCCGCCGCGCCGCAAGCCTTCTGAATAAACAAGGCGGTCCTTATCCGGGAAGAAGAAATCACCGAGTGATTCCCAAAAGCCTTTTCGATCATCCGCGGCGGTGGTCTCGTTATCGCCGTCGGCCTCATAGCCGGGCACGAGACGGATCGCATCAGATGACACCCCGGCATCCTCTAGACGTTCGATCGCGCTGTCCGCGTCGGCGCGGCTGTCGAAAAATGCAGTAAGGGCGCTCGATGTGCCCGATGCGGTCGAGTAGCCATTTTCGGTTTCGTTGTAGGCCATTTCAGTTCTCCTTGTTTTCTACGTTACGTTCGATTGAGACGGATTGCTTGCGCAGGGTGATCGGGATGTCGAGCGTCTTGGAGGTGGTTTGCTGCCGTAAGTGCACTTCCTCGACGAGGAAAAGTCTTTTTACCATTCGCTCTTCAAAGACCGGGACGATGGTGACGTCCCCCTCGGTGCGCATTGACGGCGCGTAATCGACTTCAATGTCCATCGGTACCCGGATCACCTCCACGATGCGCCGCTCAAGCTGGGCGGTTGCGATTTCGTCACATAATTGTGTATGCGTCCCGACCGTAACCAATCCATCAACCACAGTCCGCTTGTCGACAGTCAGTTGCTCCTCGATGGCGGGGGATTATGGTTTCGGCGGAGGCCATGGCGTCTTCCTCTCGGCTGGAGCTATTAACCGCGATCCCTTCCGAATGTTCCGGGGGGTGTTCGCAACAAGGTGGCATTGAGCAGCTTGAAAACTGGGAGCGGCTGATTGGAACATTTCTGCCAGTCCTTAATTCCCCTTCCAGGTCGCTCCTGTGTCAACGAACGCGACGGGGATGATGAACACAGGGATTTTCCCGCTTCTTCCTGGGGCCAACGAAACGGCAGCCGAGCATCCGACCCGTCCAGGTGTGACCTTATCCTGATGATAAACTGGCTTATGCACGGAGAGGCCCGTCACATATTCGACTCTTTTGATCAACCAGGGGAACGTCTATCGTCGTCCGGGTCCGCGAACGTGTGGTCATGCGGAGGGGTAGTCCACGCTCAATGTCAAACCGACCTTCGCTGCAATCACTCCGTCGGCGTTTACCACCTCGACGGCCATGACATCGCCAGACTTCGCCGGGATGCCGTCGAGAACCATTTCAGCGAGAACCAGTTTCGCTTCATCGACTGCGGCGAACAAATCCCGGAATTCGTAGATCTCATCGGTGGCGACTGCGCCGTCCCGATCCCAAAAGCGAAACTGAAAGCTGGACATTGGCAATCTCCTTGATCAGCGCGACAACGAGCGATTCGCGTGATGGTTCCGAATATGCAAGAAAACCGTTCCACCCCGCATCTTTTTGGAATCTCGTGCGTTTTCCCGCTGATGAACGATTGGAGAGAACTGTGCTGTCGAAACGGGAATTGATTGATACCGGAAATGACAAGCGCTATGTGCGCCGTGACGAGAATGGGCGCTTCAAAGAGTCTGAACCGCGCCGGGTTTGCCGGAGGCTCCAACTTCTGAGAAAGTGGAGCTATCATGAGCAAGACAACGAACAAGTTTTCACCTGAAGTCCGTCAACG
>NZ_LMCZ01000030.1:0-12894 GCF_001424965.1 Rhizobium sp. Root1204 | reverse complement strand
GCCGCTTATCCGCCAAGCCTTTCAATCCGGCGGGGTTTGGCCCTGGACCGTCCAAGAACGGTGTGACCACCCGGCACGCCCGGTTCATTTGCGAACCGAAGGAGAACCACCTTTCACGCAGCCCCGGGGATTTTGCGCGCGTTTCGCCAAACCGTCCGGGCACCGGCCCCATCTCGCCGGCAACGCTTTCCGGTGTATCCGTGATGGGACGACGTGAGTATGGCACGGGTTTTCAGACCGGGGATTTGCGGGGATGAATTGGGGAGAAGTCCTGCGTAAAGTCCCGAAATTGTTGCATTCCAGCAAACCAATTATCCCCCGCCGTGCGAGGCAGAGATACGCATGCGGCCACTGCGACATTCGATAAGCATCACGTTGGAGAGTGCTGCGATCATCGCGTCCCGGACGAAGATCTTCACTGTTACGCGACCGAAATCATCTCGCAAGCCGGCGTCCTGCTTTTTGACCGGGTTACGTAGGAGACGATGGGGCCGAATGGATGACGCCCTTCGCGACGACCATCCATGCGGCTCGTCTTGGCACCATGCCCGTCACGAATCCATCGGAAACAACGGAGCACCGGCTGCGATCCTCGCTCCGGCAAGTTCTGGCCGCTGACCGTCATCTGCCGCTTCCAATCCCAGCTTTCGCAGCAGCTCCGCGCCAGTGAGGGGCATGAACGGAGTGAGTGCTTCGGCGATGATCTGCAGCGTCCAGGCGACGCTGTAGAGGCTGCCGTTGAGGCGGATAACAGCCGCCTGCCGTTCATCCTCCGTCCGGGCTGCCGCCACCGCCTTTGCATGCGCCCATGGCTGCTGATCGGCGACATATTTGTTGGCCGCGGCCACCAGTTTCCAGATCGCATCCAGCGCGCGGTCGAAGGCATAGGCATTGAGATGGGCGGTGACGACTTCCTCAAGGCTGTGGGCCTGGCGGATCAGCGTGTCGTTTTCGGCAAATTCCTGCGAAGGCTGTGACAGGATGCCGCCGCAGGAACGCTCGATCATGCTCAGCGTGCGGTGAACGAGGTTTCCGAGTTGTCCCGCCAGTTCGGATTTGTAGGCAGTTTCAAAACGTTCGATCGAAAAATCGCCGTCTTCCGTGGTGCGGATATGGCGGAGCAGAAAATAGCGCAGGGCATCCGCCCCGAAGCGCCTCGCATGGACGGTGGGATCGACGGCGTTTCCGAGCGACTTGCTGATCTTGCGGCCTTCCGTCGTCAGATAGCCGTGAACGAGGATGCGGGTGGGCAAAGGCAGGCCGGCCGAGAGCAGAATGGCTGGCCAGTAGACCGCGTGAAACCGGGTAATGCCCTTGCCGATGACATGTTCACGGGCCTTGGCATTTGTCCAATACTGCGAAAGCAGCGTCTCATCCGTGCCATAGCCAAGGGCGGTGATGTAGTTGGCGAGCGCATCGAACCAGACATAGATCACCTGGCCGGGATCGCCCGGAACCGGGATGCCCCAGCCGCGCGCCCGCTCTGCGGTGCGCGAAATGCTGAAGTCCTCCAGGCCGCGCTCGATCAGGGCGGAAATCTCGTTCTGTCTCGCATGCGGCACGACCCGGATCGCTCCCTGCCGGTAAAGATCGCGCAGCCGGTCTGTGTATTTCGACAGCCGGAAGAACCAATTCTCTTCCTCGATTTCTTCCAGCGGCGCATCATGTTCGGGGCAGCGGCCATCCACCAGTTCGTCCGGC
Organism: Rhizobium sp. Root1204; assembly: GCF_001424965.1. Classification (NCBI taxonomy): domain Bacteria; kingdom Pseudomonadati; phylum Pseudomonadota; class Alphaproteobacteria; order Hyphomicrobiales; family Rhizobiaceae; genus Rhizobium; species Rhizobium sp. Root1204. The sequence continues at coordinate 11,193 of NZ_LMCZ01000030.1, read as the reverse complement.
TTGTAGAATTGTTCGCAGCCGACGCAGTAAAGACCGGTATAGGAGCGCTTGTAGATATCCCCACTATCGCAACAGGCCTGCCAGAGTTTCGTGACCCCCGGGGTGTGGCGGGGATCGACGCTGGTGCGGATGAAATCATCGTAGGAGAGATCGAGGCTTTCCGGCAGAGCCTGGAACCGGGCGGCATTGCGTGCGACGAGATCGGCGACCGGCTCTCCTGCCCCTTCGGCCGCGCGAACATTCTTGATGCTGTTCTCATCGGTTCCGGCCAGCAGCCGGACATCATCTCCCCGCTCTCGATAAAACCGGGCGAGCGTATCGGCATGGATCACCTCGAGCGCAAACCCCAGATGTGGAGCGGCATTGACGAACGGGATGGCGGTGGTGACGTAGCGCACCGGTGCGGATTTGGCGGGCTGGATCATGGGCGGAACTCCTCTGGATGGTCTGGGGAGGCGGTTCCACAAAAAAAGCCGCCTCGGATGAAGCGGCTTGGGCGTCTGGCGAAAATTATCTCAGATCACGCAAAAGGGTCCGCTTCTCGGATGGAGAGCGGCATCATCATGCAGGAAAGAGCGTTGATCGGCAGACTGGTCATGCGGCCAGATAAAACAGACAGGGCCTGTATGTCAATCCGGCCGGTCAGATGGCATCGATTACCGGAAGGAGACTTCGAGGTTTTGCCGGTCCTGGGCGATCACCTGGCACCGCGTCTCGAACCCCTCGCCCTTGATCGACAGGAGAAATTCGGTGGGGATGCCGGCGGAGTTGGACACGGTAAGACCGGCGCTGTCGCTGCCGAGCGATTTGACGGTGCAGTCGATGGTCGAGCGGCGGTCGTTGAAAACGATCGATCCTGCCTTCAGGACGCGCCGCCGTGTGCCAACCGCCTGATCCGCCTGCAGCGAACTCCAGGAAACACAGCGGTTGCGGCCCGTATGCTTGGCCTTGTACATGGCCGCGTCCGCCTGGGCGAGCAGCGTCTCGATATCCTTGCCGATGATCGACAGCGCCGAAACACCGAAGCTTGCGGTGACGTTGAGCTTATGGTCCCCGGCCCTGACAGTTTGCGCGGCGATTAGCGCCCTCACCTTTTCGGCAACCGCCAGCGCCCCTTCCCGGTCCACATGCGGCAGCAGGATGGCAAACTCTTCGCCGCCGAGACGGCCCAGCAGATCGCCCGCCCTCAGCGCGCCCTTGCAGGTCGCTGCAACGTTCTTCAGAACCTCGTCACCCGCTGCGTGACCATGCGTGTCATTGACCGACTTGAAATCATCGACATCGAGGACGATGCAGGCGATGTCATGCTGGTGGCGCAGCGCCAGCGAGATCAGCTGATCCGCTTCCTGCTTGAAGGCGCGCCGGGTCAGCGCCTCGGTCAGGCTATCGGTCGCTGCAGACTGCAACAGGGTAATACGGTCCATCGAGACACCGGCGAGCCCGGTCAGGATGGTCAGATCGCGATTGCCGAACGACCGCGGCCGCCGATCGATGGCGCAGACTGTGCCGATCACATGCCCAGCCCTGGTGCGCAAGGGTACGCCTGCGTAAAAGCGGATATGGCTTTCGCCGGTGACGGCCGGATGCTCCGAAAACCGCGAGTCCTTCGTGGCATCCTGGACGACGATAGGTTCTTCGATATCAATGACATAGCGGCAGAACGTGTCTTCGCGCGGCACCTCTTCGGCGGCAAGGCCCATGCAGGATTTGTACCATTGCCGGTGGGCGTCGATCAGCGAGACGATGCCGATCTCGACGGAGAAAATCTCCCTGATCAGGCCCACAATACGGTCCAGGCCTTCATCGCGGGGCGTATCGAGAAGATCGAAGGCTTCCAGCGCCGCCAGCCGGTCGATTTCCCGCTGGATCGTCTCAGCGGATGATTTTCCGAATGCGCGTACAGCCGCCATGAGCACTTCTCTCCTTGCGCCGGCGCATCCAGATGCGCTCCACAATTCCTCAAAGACCTGACTACAGTCCCGATGCTACGGCGGCAATTCGTAAAAAGTTGCCATTGAATTCTGTTGGATTGTTCACAATACCGGGCATGTGACTGGCAAAAGGCGGGTAGCTGCGGGCATTTTTGCTGCCCGCAGCCGTGCTCTCAAGGCCTGCCAGCTTCCTTCGCTCTTTCAGAAAATTTCACTGACGGTGTCGAATCCGGACCTGACCGTTCGTCATTGCAGGTAATGTTCACGCAAACAGGAGGAAAGCTCATGCAAAAGATCACGCCGTTTCTCTGGTTCGACAACAATCTCGACGAGGCAATCGCCTTCTATCTCTCCATTTTCAAGCAGGCGACGGTGACCTATCAGCACAAGGGGCCGGACGGCAAAACGTTTACGGCCGCCTTCGAACTGGAAGGCCAGGCATTCATGGCGCTGAATGGCGGGCCGCATTACCAGCTGACCCCAGCCGTCTCCTTCTTCGTCGCCTGCGCCGACCAGGCGGAGGTCGATCATTACTGGGAGAGGTTGCTGGACGGCGGACAGGCACAGCAATGCGGCTGGCTCACCGACCGTTTCGGCGTCACCTGGCAGATTATTCCGGATGCCTTGATGCGGCTGATGAGCGATCCGGACCCGGCCAGAGCCGGACGGGTGCGTGACGCGATGATGCGGATGGTCAAGATCGATGTGGCGGGTCTGGAGAAAGCCGCCGCCGGCTGAACCAGCCTACCCTTCCAGATCATCCTTCAACCTGCCGAGCAGGCCAACGGCATGGGCGGCGTAGGGACCGATCCAGCGGTCATGGATATCCTTGATCGGCAAGGCGTTGAGATAGTTCCAGCGCTCGCGCCCCTCGCGCTTGACGATGACCAGATCCGCCGCCTCCAGAACCTTGAGGTGCTGCATCACCGTGCAGCGGTCAAGGGCGGGAAAGCGTGCACAAAGATCGCCTGTCGTTTGCGGCTGATCTTTCAAGATATCCAGCATGGCCCGGCGGCTGGAGGCGGCCAAAGCCTTGAAGATTTTGTCGTTTTTCTCGTCGATTGACATGTTGTTTTTTTATAACATAATAAGAGTCGGAGCAAGTATAAAGGCAGGAGGAAAAAACATGGAGCTAAAATTCAGGGTCGCCGGACGCATCGCCAAGCCGGTCTCGGAGGTTTTCGAGGCGGTGGTCAATCCGGCACAGCTGTCGCGCTATTTTACCACCGGCGGCGCCAAGGGCAGACTTGAAACGGGAGCCACCGTCACCTGGGATTTCCACGATTTTCCTGGCGCCTTCCCGGTCAAGGTCATCGAGGTGATGAAAGACCAGAAGATCGTCTTCCAATGGGTTGCCTATGAAGGACCGGGCTCAGACACACCCAAATACGACACCACCGTCACCATGCTGTTCGAGCCCACCGACGATGGCCGCACACTGGTGACGATTGCCGAGGAAGGCTGGCGCCAGACGCCGGGCGGGCTGAAAGGCTCCTACGGCAATTGCGAGGGCTGGACCGGCGCGCTCTGCGCCATGAAGGCCTGGCTGGAGCACGGCATCAACCTGCGGGAAGGCTTCTACAAGTAATCCAGCAATGGGCGTGGCGGCTCAATTCCTCGGGAACCGCCGCGCCTGCCATTGGCTTTTTGGAACCGAGCCGCCGACCGCGAAACTGAACGCAGTGATGCCGTCGGCTTCCGCGTTGACGGTGCATTTGAAATCGACATCGATCCAGCCCTGCGCGGTCTTATAGGCAGCGCCATTGGCCGTCATCACCTGGCCTGCGATGGGCGAACCATTGCGCGGATCGAAGAACAGCCCCTGCGGGACGGTATCCTCCCGGGTGCGGCGCACCTGCTCCAGCGTCTCGATCATGCACATCTGCACGATCCGCCGATCCCGTGGCAGCTTCCCGAGCGCCTGACGGACACGCGGATCGGACAACGTATCGGCGGAATAGAGTTCCTTTGCACGCTTCAACTCGGCGGGCGGACGGCTGGGTCTTTTGTCAGCGCCATCAGCCGACGCCAGCTTCTGCGGATCGGACACGGCGGCATCCACCGGCCGGTCTTGCGGCTTGACCTGCGGGATCGGTACCCTCTCGATCAGGGCTTCGCCTTCGTTGAGCAGCGGGTTGGCATTGGCCGCCTCGGGCAGATCGAGCTCCGGCAGCTTGGCAGCGGCCGCCGTCTCGGCAGGCGTATCCAAGGGCTTGCGCAATTGCGGCTCAATCTCGTCCGGCGCCTGCTCGCTCGTAAGTGGAGCCGCGCGCTCGGCGCGTGGTTCGAGCTCGGCTTGTTTTTCCGGTTCCGAAGGACGGTCGCCACCTGCTTCTTCCCCCCCCTCCCTGGCGGCCGATTCCAAGGCTTGCGGCTGTGCTGCAGCTTTCTCTGCTTCGGCCTTCTGGACTTCCGTTTTCCCGGCTGGAGCCTTCTGCGCATCCGCCTGCCCTGCCGCAGGTTTGTCTGCTGCCTGTGGCTCAGCTTTTTCCGCCGGTTTCTCCTCGGCCTTATCTACCGGTTTTTCCACCGGCTTGACCTCTTCCGCTGGCTCCGGTTTCGGTTCCGGTTTCGTCTCCGGTTCAGGTTTCTTCTCAGGCTCCGGCTTTTTTTCAGGTTCCGGCTTCTTCTCAGGCTCCGGTTTCTTCTCCGGTTCGGGCACCATCTCGACCTTGACCACTTCCTGCTCTTCAGGCTGTGGCGGTATCACCGGCATATCGAAGATCAGAAACGCAGCGGCAACGACATGGAGGGCGGCGGAAGCAAGCAGCCCCGCCTTGAATGTGCCCCACCATTTTTCCGAATTCTGCTGCATGGATGGTGATTAGAACCGGATACTGACCGGATCGTGACCGGCGGGAAATGGGGACAGGCAGACCAGGGGCGAGCCCCTTTCTTCCTAGCATGCGCGCAACGCTGTTCCTAGCGTGGTGGATAAGCGTTCAAGCGTCCGTGATCACGAAGCGATCGGGGTAGAACGCCAGGTGATCGCGGATGACGGCGACGGCATCATACGGCGCTTCATACGACCAGACGGCATTCTCGAGCCTGGGGCCACCCTCGGTCATGCTGAAATAGGACGCATTCCCCTTGTAGGGGCAATAGGTGGCATGGTCCGTTCGCTGCAGCCGCGCCATGTCGACATCGGCACGGGGAATGTACTGCACCGCCGGGTAGGACGCCTCACGCAATGTCAGGGCATGGCGGCTGTCGGCAACGACGATATCGCCCAACCGGACAACGACACGGCCGGGATTGGGCGCGATGACAATAGGGTGATCCGGACCGGGTATTTTGGCAGGCTTGTCGAGCATGAAAAACTCCAAGCGTTTGAAGCGAGTTTTGCTCCCTTCACATTGGGCCGCAACGAGAAAGAATCAAGAGGATGCGGCCCCCCAAACGGATGCCCTGACCGGTTTAGCCCGCTCAGCCTGATTGCGCGCCTCTATCCAAGCGAACTGATCAGTTCCCGGTAGGCGGCTTCCGGGAATGCCTTCAATGTCTTGGTGCGCACATTACCACCCGTTCCGAGTGAAAGCGCAAACCGCGCCATCACCGCATCATCAGGCGCTTCACACACCGCCACCATATCGTGATCGCCCATGGTCAGATAGAACTCCCTGAACGAGCCCCCCATATCCTTCAGCAGCTTCTTTGCCGCGTCGAGACGCTTGGGCGACTCGCGCACGTTCTTGACACCCTGCTCTGTCCAGTTGATCAACACGATATACATGGTCATAGCACACCTCCCATACGGCACGACCTTGAAGATGGCGCCGCGATTGATGCCTCCGCCTCCCGCCTCATCGGACACACTATCCGGCAAAGCGGACAGCCGATCTCAGTCAACAGAACGCGTACGATGACAGCTCAGAAGTTTTAGCGATTACTAAATTATAGTCTCGGCGGCTCAAACAGACAAGGAAAGGCTGTGAGCGCGGAGGGGCGCACGCGGTAAACTCCGGCCGCCCAACGAAAAACCCGGCCAGTTTTCACTGACCGGGTTCCACTTGTTCAATCGAAAGGAGTTCGTTCTTAGCTGTCCAGGAACGAACGCAGCTTGCGCGAGCGGCTCGGGTGCTTCAGCTTGCGCAGCGCCTTGGCTTCGATCTGACGGATACGTTCGCGGGTAACCGAGAACTGCTGGCCGACTTCTTCGAGCGTGTGGTCGGTGTTCATGCCGATGCCGAAGCGCATGCGCAGGACACGTTCTTCGCGCGGCGTCAGCGAGGCGAGAACACGGGTCGTCGTTTCGCGCAGGTTCGCCTGGATGGCGGCGTCGATCGGCAGCAGCGCGTTCTTGTCCTCGATGAAATCGCCGAGGTGGCTATCTTCTTCGTCACCCACCGGAGTTTCGAGCGAGATCGGCTCCTTGGCGATCTTCAGGACCTTACGGACCTTTTCGAGCGGCATGGCGAGCTTCTCGGCCAGTTCTTCCGGGGTCGGCTCGCGGCCGATCTCGTGCAGCATCTGGCGCGACGTGCGGACGATCTTGTTGATCGTCTCGATCATGTGCACCGGAATACGGATCGTGCGGGCCTGGTCGGCGATCGAGCGGGTGATCGCCTGACGGATCCACCACGTCGCATAGGTCGAGAACTTGTAACCACGGCGGTATTCGAACTTGTCGACCGCCTTCATGAGGCCAATGTTGCCTTCCTGGATCAGATCGAGGAACTGCAGGCCGCGGTTGGTGTACTTCTTGGCGATCGAAATGACGAGGCGAAGGTTCGCTTCGACCATTTCCTTCTTCGCGATGCGGGCTTCGCGTTCGCCCTTCTGCACCATCGAAACGATGCGGCGGAATTCGAAGATCGAGATGCCGGTTTCCGTGGCCAGATTCTGGATCTCGCCGCGAATGTTGCGGATCATCGTGCCTTCGTTCTTGGCGAATTCCTTCCAGCCCTTGGCGGCCAGATTGGCGATCGACTTCATCCAGTTCGGATCGAGTTCGGCGCCGGAATACTGTTCCAGGAACGAGTCGCGCTTGACGCCATAGCTCTCGGCCAGACGCAACAGACGGCCTTCGTTCTGCATCAGGCGCTTGGAAATATCGTAGAGCTGCTCGACAAGGCTGTCGACGCGGTTCTGGTTGAGCGACAGCGACTTGACCGCCGTGATCAGCTCGTCCTTCAGCTCCTTGTAGCGGCGCTCCTGGGCAGGCGACAGTGTGCCGGTCGCAGCCAGGCGGGCTTCGACCTGCTGGTCCTGCAGCTTGCGCAGCTTCTTGTAGGTCTCGGCGATGATGTCGAGCGTTTCCATGACCTGCGGACGCAGTTCCGCTTCCATCGCGGCGAGCGAAAGGTTCGACTCGTCGTCGTCCTCTTCCTCTTCTTCCGGCGGCAGGCCTTCACCGCCGACATTGGTCACGTCGTCGTCACCAGCACGCGGCTTGCGGTTCTTTTCCTTTTCCTCGGCAGCCTTGCGGTCGGCCTCGATCTTCTCAGGACTTTGGAACTGCGGTGCAGCCTTGGCTTCCGGACCGGAATAGGTGGTTTCGAGATCGATGATCTCGCGCAGAAGCGTGTTACCTTCGTTGAGTTCGTCACGCCAGATGATGATGGCCTGGAACGTCAGCGGGCTCTCACAGAGACCGGCGATCATCGTTTCACGGCCAGCCTCGATGCGCTTGGCAATGGCGATTTCGCCCTCACGCGACAGAAGCTCCACCGAGCCCATTTCGCGCAGGTACATGCGCACCGGATCATCGGTGCGGTCGGTCGGTTCTTTCTTCTTGGCGGTCGCAAGAGCCGTGCCGCCCGAAGGGGCCAGTTCGCCGCCTTCGCTCTCGCCGTCGGAATCGCTATCCTCTTCCTCGGCGGCTGCGGTGCCCTCGTCGGCTTCCTCGTCCTCGACGACATTGATGCCCATTTCGCTGAGCATCGCCATGATGTCTTCGATCCGGTCGGGATCAACCTGATCGGACGGCAGAACCTCGTTCAGCTCGTCCATGGTCACATAGCCGCGCTTCTTGGCGGCCTTGATCATCTTCTTGACCGCGTCATCCGAGAGGTCAAGAAGCGGGCCGTCGGGTGCGCCTTCGCGTTCGGCTTCTGCTTCTTCGTTCTCTTTGACTTTGGTTGCCATTTATATCGTCGCTTTCCTTGGACAGCACTCAACGCGTGCGCGGTGCAAAACTTTTTCGTAGCTCGGGTGCGTCAATCGCTCCCACCGCGAATCATTACCCCTGACGTAACGGGATGATCTTTAATTCCTGATTAACCACGCCACTCACCGCAGTTAAACCGGCGAACTGCGACAGCAGCGCCGTTCTGGCATCACATGCATGATGGATCTGTCCGCCGTACCTATTTCACCCACTGTATTAGAAATGGTGATTCCCACAATTTTCGGTCCCGTCAAGCATTTCCGGTGAAAAACCGTTCAAATCGGCAAAAAAGACTGAATCTAGCAGAGTGCTTCAAAGATTCAGTTCCATGGCCGAAATGTAGGAACTGTTGATGGAAAGACAAGAGCCAAAGGAATCTCCGCTTGCAGATGAGGCCCGGCTTCAACCCTTCATGCTTTCCTCCCGCATCAAAAACTTCGCCCGTCGACCTTGGTGATCGTCAGGGTTTCGAGATCGACATCCGGCAGGCAGCGGACATTGACCGCCGTCATCGCGCCGGTCTTGCTCTCGCCCTCGGCATAGGGCGCAATTCCACAAGTGGCACAGAAATGATGCTGGATGACGTGCTTGTTGAACTGATAGGTGGATACCGCCGACTGCGGTGTCTGCAGCCTGAAATTTTCACGCGGCACGAAGGCGAGAAGACCGCCGCGGCGGCGGCACATCGAACAGTTGCAGTCCATCGCCTGCGTGATATCGGCCTCGACTTCAAAGGCGATGGCACCGCAATGGCAACTTCCAGAATAGATCATCAAACCCTCCCAAGCCTGCTGCTTGAGAGATGATGTTGCGGGTGGCAATGTCAAGGTCTTGCCTGCATCGCCACCCAAAAAGGCACACGTGCCAGGGCCGTGCGCGGCTAGCCCATCGCCGTGCCGGTGACCAGGATTTCTGTCCGGTTGGGCACCCGGCTATGAAGATCGATCACATCCTGATTGAGCATGCGCACACAGCCGGATGACACCGATTTGCCGATCGTCCACCATTCCGGCGATCCATGGATGCGGTAGATCGTGTCGACGCCGTCCTTGAAGATATAAAGAGCGCGAGCGCCCAGCGGATTTTTCAGGCCCGGGTCCATTCCGCCATTGGCAATGCTGTAGGGTTCGAGATCGGGGCGGCGCGCCACCATCTCGTCGGGCGGCGTCCAGCGCGGCCATTTGCGCTTGTACTGGATGACACCGCGGCCCGACCACTCGAAGCCCGCACGGCCAAGTCCGACGCCGTAACGCATCGCCTTGCCGTTTTCATAGGTGAGGTAGAGAAAATGATTGGCGGTATCGACGACCAACGTGCCGGGACGCTCGCCGGTCGTGTTGTCGACCCACTGGCGGCGGAAGCGCACTGGAATCTTCTGGTACGGAACAGCCGGCAGCGGAAACTGCTCCTCCGGCCGGGCGCTGTACATCTCGCTTTCGGCGGTCGGCAGCACGATGGGTTCGGCCTTGACCGGCACGGCGACGGGCTGTGCCGTGGTGGCGCAACCGGCAAGACCGAGCGCTGCAAAGGCGCCGCCCGCCTGAAGGAAGGTTCGGCGGGACACATTCAAATCAATCAATCGGGGAAACCTCATCTGCTTGTCCAAGGCCATGGGATTGCCATGCGCAAGCAGCCAATGGAACCCACTTAACGGAAACGTGAACAGGTTTTGATGGGGTGAGCGGACCTCCCCGGATGCCCTTAAGAACGGTGACGCCCACGCCCATCCGGCATGTCTCAAGCGGCCGCATGCGGCTTCCTGCGGGACGAAATTTACCTTTTGATAACCCTTCGGCCCTTTCATTAAGGACGCATTGAGCGCCTGCCAGACAGGCCCATTCCCCCTTAACGACGGAGATCAGATGTCCTTCAACCGGCATATCCTCGCCGCCCTGGCCCTAGCCAGCACCATCCTTCCAGCCCAGGCGCAGCCGGTGATGGTCAAGACTTTCGGCCACTGGGGTGTCTATTCCTACGCCGATAACGGCAAGACCGCCTGCTACGCGCTGACCATGCCACGCGACATGGAGCCGGCCGGGGTCAACCATGGCAACAACTTCCTGCTGGTCGCGCCAAAAGGTGCCGGCGGTTACATGCCGCAGGCCCAGATGGGATATACCCTGAAGGCCGGGTCCGAGGTCACGGTCAAGGTCGGCAACGACGTCTTTACCCTGACCCCGCGCGGAAACGTCGCATGGCCGATCCGCGAAACCCGCGACAACGCGCTGGTCGCCGCCATGAAGTCCGGAGCCACGCTGACGCTTCAGGCAACCTCCAGCCGCGGCACCGATACCCAATACGCCTTTTCGCTTGATGGCATCACGGCCGCGCTGAAAAGGGCAAGTGCATGCCAATGAACAGGCTACCGACGGCAGATACAGTCAGGGGCCGGAGACGGGACAGATGAAGGCTGCCATCGTGTTTCTTGCCGCCTGTGCAGCGATGGCGCAGCCGGCAGTGGCAGCGACCACGCAGGTAGCGTCGGGCGACACCATCGCGGCGCCCGGCCGCAATACCGGCCGTGTGACGGGGCTGAAACTGCCGCGTTTCGTCTCGCTGAAGAGCGACAATGCGCGCATGCGCGTTGGCCCTTCCACCGATTATGCGGTGCGGTTCGTCTACATGGCCGCAGGCCTGCCGATGGAACTGATCGAGGAATGGGGCAACTGGCGGCTGGTGCGCGATCACGATGGATCATCCGGCTGGATGCACGCGGCCCTTCTGTCGGGCCAGCGTACCGCCATGATCGCACCATGGCTGAAGGAGGGCGCCAGCCTGCAGCGCAGCCCGGGCCAGTCCCCTAAGGTCACCGCCCTCATGCAACCGGGCGTGATTGTGACGATCATCGACTGTAGCGGCTCCTGGTGCCACGTCGCCATCCAGCGGCCACGGCTCAGCGGTTACGTCGCCCAGACGAAACTCTGGGGCGTCTACCCAAGGGAAGTCATAGAGTAGAACAGGCCCGCACTGGGTCAACGCGGTGCGGGAAAGCCCCTACCAGTCCATGACAACCTTTCCTGAGTTTCCGGAGCGCATCGCCTCGAAACCCTCGCGGAAATCGTCGATGCCGATGCGGTGGGTGATGATCGGCGACAGGTCGAGGCCGCCTTGCACGAAGGCAATCATCTTGTACCAGGTCTCGAACATTTCGCG
>NZ_LMCZ01000029.1:0-16046 GCF_001424965.1 Rhizobium sp. Root1204 | reverse complement strand
TGCTCAACATTCCAAGGGAGAAAACTCTTGCTCATGAATGGACTGAATCAAATCAAAGCCTGAACGTCCACCCCTTCCGCACGAAATCGTGGACGGCCTCCTAGGTTTTGCACGGTTCTAACGGAAGGATAGTCGGAACTCGGGTTGGGATAGCACGTGTTGCCAATGGCATTCGGTAAGCATTTTATCAACAACCATGACCGATCGGTTTTCATGAGTGGTGCCCACTGTCGCCTGCTGAAACTGGCTGGAGTGGCGCCCGGTTCGGTATCGATCAGAAGCCCCCGATCAGCCACCGCTTCCAAATCTCGCCGTTGTATGGAACTGTAATGTCGCATCCGAATTTATGGGCAGCGCACAGCAATCATGGACTTCCAATGAATCCGCATCCAAACTTGACGCCCCCGATCGCAGACTTCCTACGCGAGCTTGAAGAAAATCGAAAGAATTTCACCGACGGGATATTTCCCACTGATGGTTGGATCCGCCGCGCTGATGACGGGAACGGCTACATTGTCCGTTTGGTGGATAAGTTCGGTTTAACAATGCAGCACTGTCCAAGCTTTGAGGATGGCTTATTGCTGATGATGAAAACGGCACTTGCATTGACGACAGGACGATACGTCGCACGTCAGGTTGCGCTTAATTTCTACCAAAAATATTTCGATGCCGTTGATTCAAGGCAACCCCGCCGTTTGACGGTAGCCGAGGCAAAGCTATGCGGGCAAGCCAGAAAGATCAGCGAAGCAATGAACGCTTACACTGAGAGCCTGCAAGGTAAGAAGGGCTCTTCAGAAGCTAATCGAGAATTTCACCGCGCCGCCATCCAGGTGGACCGGTTAATCAAACGCGCCAATGTGCTTTACAATGATGTGGTCCGTGAAGCCGCGAAATAAGCGATTGATACCGAGACCCAAGCTCTGCCGAAGCCTACAAACAATTTCCGGCCGGTGCCGCGATGAATCGACTGCGATCAAAGCCTGCTGATCACTGCCGTTGATGTCCATTTAGCCGTGCGAGGTGTGGGCTGTCCAACGATGTTCCAGGATCAGCAATCGCAAGCAATGTCTCGCAAGCATCGCGAAGGCTTGTGATGAACGTATGCACTGAACCGTCAGTAGGGATCCGCCTTTACTTTCGCTGCATCGTCGCATTTCACATACCACCGAGCTTGACGCCACTTGAACACAGGAGTCGATCCTTGAAGTTGGATGAAGCAACGTCAGATCGTGTCCCGGGACGTAGTGTAGCTCAAGCGACCACGGCTCATCCCAGAGGGTCGGATGAGTATCAGCGCGCCACGGCCGGCAAGCCGATGAGAGGATCATCGCTCATCTGACCGATGGTTTCCAGCGTCATGTATCGAGCCCGTTGAACGGCCCACTCATCGTTCTGTTCGAGCAGCAACGCGCCAACGAGCCGGATGATGGTAAGCGATGGGGTGGACGCTCCCACTCAACGGCATCTTCGTGCCAGAATGGTTGTGTTAGAACCATTACAAGCGAGAGCGTCCATGGAAAAGGTTACCATAATCCGCTTGGATTTGGCCAAGAGCATAATTCAAGTTCACGCGGCCAGCGTAGATGGATCGGTGCTTTTTCGGCGGAAGGTTTCAAGCAAGAAGTTGCTTGCCTTCCTGTCGGAGCTTGATCCGTTTATTGTAGCAATGGAGGCGTGTGCCGGGAGCCACCATTGGGGCCGCGAGATTGCCAAGCTTGGGCATCGAATGAAGTTGATCGCGCCACTTTACGTCAAGCCGTTCGTCAAGTTATGGCGAGGTGAGCATAATTTGACTAATCACGAGGTCGTCGTAATGCGGAGGAGCGCGGCCTGATCGCCGGATTTTCGCCGTTCTTGTCAATGGTTCCTCCGCATTATTTCAGAGTGTGTCGAGCCAGGCGAGCACGCTGGCATCGCGCTTCCAGGATGGCTGGCTGCCGGGTGTGGCTGGAACGGTATGGATGCGTTGCGCTGCTCGATCAGCCATTCGTAGAAGAACGCGCGCAGCAGGGCCGGGAACCGGTCAAACTTGCTCATGGCCGCATCTCCTGCACCATGCTGAGGCACGGTGCGCCAACTGCCCGGAACCGCTCATTCGCGTAATGCAGCAGCTCCTGCGTGACGGTGATATAGACCAATGTAGAGTTGATATCCTTATGGCCGAGATAGGTCGCGAGGAACGGCAGGCGATCCTGCGGGTTGATGCCCGTCCGGTACCATTCCAGGATTCTGTTCACGACCATAGAGTGGCGCAGTCATGAACGCGAGGGCCCGGTCACAGACATAGGGGATAATCAAAGAGCAGATGCCGACCCCGATCCCGCAAGCACCAAAAGCGGCATACCCAAGGCATCCAGCGCATCCAGAAATTCGATTGGGATCAAAAAATAAAGGCTGCTGTCATCGCCGCGCCCAGACGCTCCATGCCCTTCGTTGCTCCACCCCTGTGCAATCATGGGCCCAAGCACGATCTAGAGGACAAAGAGACCGAGCCGAGGAGATCGGGGGACCACTGGCCGCCGCCCTTGCCAAGTAGCGAGGGCACGTCAATCGGTAAGTACAACCCCGACGCCTTGGTCAGGCCATTCGCCGAGATGAGATGACGGCGGCCAAGGTATTGAATGTCGCTTCGACGATTTTCATTGTATTGACCCGGAAGCGCAGTCCAGGCTTCCAGCGGTAGACGAAAGACAACTCTTGTCTCTCTTCGATGCCGTGACTGACACGTCCCATGAATCACCAGACAGCGCTTAGCGGCGGAATTTGAGACGGGTGTAGGACCAAAGTCCGACGCCTATAGGACTGAGGTCTGACAGCGGAACTCTCGCCAGCTTAGATCGTTCTGTGCCTAGGAGGCCTTCATGATCTACGAAAAAAGTCCGGCCTGGCAGTACCGATTTTCGCTATCCTGCTCGCGATGGCTGGAATACTGGCCACGCTCTTCGCCATCGGTGGGCCGGACGACCGCCAAAGCGGCCGAGTGTGGGTCTTCCAAAAGCTGGCAACGGCGGCTTCGACCTATGTTGGTCAGGGCGTCTACCGGCCCCGATAGCGTAACCAACGACGAAATCAAATCAAGATGCCAATTAGGCGGAACAAAGGTGGGCAAAACAAGTTCCGCCTGACGCATCAAACAAGGAGGAAAGCATGAAAAAATTGTTCATATCTGCCGTCGCACTGTTCCTCTCAATCTCCGGAATAGCCGTCGCTCAGACAGCGACGGTGACGGTTCCCGGCGAGGTCAGGACTTATGTTCTCGAACAGAAGACACCTTCCGTTACATTTGAAGGCGACTTCGCCGTTGGGACCGCACTGCCTGATACGGTGGAGATCCATACAATCCCCGATCAGGCGGACTACAGCTACGTCATCGTCAATAACAAGCGGGTGCTGGTCAATCCCAAAACCCGTGCTGTGATTGAAGTGATTGAGTAATTAGACGTGCCCAGGCCCGGCTGATGCCGGGCCAAATCGCGTGAGCGACGTTACCGCAGCACACCCCGTGACCGACACGGGCCGGAACCCAACGAGGAAATAACATGCTTGGTACAATTCTCCTGATTGTCTTGGTGCTCTTGCTGATCGGTGCGCTGCCGAGCTGGAGCCATAGCCGCAATTGGGGTTATGGACCTTCAGGTGGCCTCGGGCTGGTCGTCATCATCCTCCTCATCCTTGTCTTGATGGGCCGCATCTGATCGTTCTCCCCTCCAACCTGTCCTAGAAAAGGAACCAATCATGAAGAACATCCTCCTCGCAGCCGTGCTCATCCTTCCGCTCAGCGCTTGCACACAAACCGAAAGGGGCGCCGGCATCGGTGCTGCATCCGGCGCCATCATCGGCGGCGTGGCGACCGGCAATGTACGCGGTGCGGCAGTGGGTGCCGCCGTTGGCGGCGTGGCCGGTGCCCTGATCGGCAATGCTAGTGAGCCCGGCCGCTGTATCTATCGCGACCGCTATGGCCGCCGTTACGAAGCGTCTTGCTGATCGATCGGAAGTTTGCGTCGACCGGCAACTGCGGGGGGGTCGATCATCCCGCTTTGGGGCATCGAATTCTCCTCGATGGAGATCAAGATGAAGGTCCTACCGCTCCTCGTCGTGAGCGTACTGCCTTTAGTTGCTGCCGTCGCTCCAATCGCCTATGCGGAGTTGGAAGCCGAGAATGGCACCGACGTTATTCTGATCCGGCCTTGAGCGACGAAGCATTGCGCGACGCGCTCGCCAGCTTCGCGAAGGACGGTATTGTAACCGACTACACTCTGGAGAGGGCCAAGGATGTCCTTGGTGTAGGACCCGAATTTGGTAAGATCGATCAAATCCACGACACACTTCCGAACCCGGTGCCCTATGCCGCACTGGATACTGCGTACTACATTAGAAACTAATGTGATCAGACGCTGATCAAGCAAGGCTGATCACTGAGGGGTGTCTATGCCGAATACACCGGACGGGCAGTTAGTCACCAGGAATACCGGGGCTGCGACCGCTCTCTACGTCGATAGTGTCATTGCGCCCCTCCTACCACACATGCAAACCAACAACGATCTCAGCGAATTGGTGCAGCGAGCACTCGACGAGACTTTGGCCAGGGCAGACTGGGGAAATGGCTATTGTCGTTTCGTCTGTGGCGTCCCGATGACCAGACCAAAAAACGCCATAAGCAACCAGGATCGTGGCCTTGCAAGCAAATTTCTGACTATATTTCCCTCTGGAATTCCGGGGCCTTCGATGGGAAGGGCAAACCATGCGATTATTGCAGCCGCCAACCCCAGGATCGCCAGCGAACCCAGCCCGAGATGCCAGCTTCCTGTCATTTCCATAAGCAAGGGAGAGGCTTGTGCGCCAAGTGCGCCCCCGCCCAGCAGCGTGGCGGAATAGAGCCCCATGATGGGGCCAGCACGATGCGGGAGCTCCCGTTTGATCATGCCCGGGAAGATCGCCTGGACGATTGCAACACCGAAACCTATCAAGGCCGCGGTGCCCACCATGGCCCATGCGCTGGAAACGAAGTACCGCAAGAGCGTCCCGAAAGTGATAACGGCAAGCGCAAAGACGACCGATGGACGTGCTCCGGCGAGCCGTTGTAGAGCCGGGCCGAGGAATGCGAAGCAACCCATCAGCAGCATCGGCACGAACGTGAGCATCGCAAGGCCATGCGACCCGAGGCCGGTGGCTGCGCGAATGGTCTCGGCAAGTGGCCCGACGCTGGTAATAAACGGGCGAAGATTGAGACCGATAGCCGCGACGGCAATCAAAAAAAACCAACGCGAGCTGTACTGGCCCTGCATGTGTCTGTCCTGTCATCGGCTCTGTTGCCGGCACTGGAGTTTAGGTCCGGATCCCAAACGGACCGAACGAATACCCGAGTGGAACGCCGGCTCGCGGCCGAAGGATGGCTAGGCTATGCGGGCATAATGTTCGAAGCCGACCACTTTCAAGGGCGGCGTCTCATGCCGATAGCCTGGCGGACGTATGGGGCTACCGGACGAGGCGCATGATGCTTTTGCCGGTCGTCGATTTGCCGCAGCCGCTCTCGCCCACCAGCGACAGCGTCTCCTTTTCTCGAAGATCGAAGGACACGTCTTCGACCGCGTGAACGTTGGCGACGACACGCTGGAACATGCCTTGCCGGACAGCAAAGCGCGTCACAAGATTGCGGACGCTGAGGACTATCTCCGGACTGACCGCATGCCCGGGCTGCGGTGTCGCAGTCTCAACCACGCTTAGCGGGCCACATTCCAGCCGGTTGCTGAGCTTTGGCGCCGCATCGAGCAGACGGCGAGTATACTCATGCTGGGGCGCATTGAAGATGGCATGGACATCGCCGCTTTCCACCACTTCACCGCGCAGCATGACCACGACCTTGTCGGCGATCTCGGCCACGACACCCATGTCATGGGTGATCAGGAGAATGGCCATGCCGGTCTCACGTTGAATGGCCTTCAGAAGCGCAAGAATTTCGGCCTGCACAGTCACGTCCAATGCAGTCGTCGGCTCATCCGCGATGAGCAGGTCCGGCTTGCACAGGATGGCCATGGCGATCATGACCCGCTGGCGCATGCCGCCCGACAATTCGTGCGGATATTGTTTCAACCCGCGCACGGGTTCGGGGATACGCACTTGCTCCAGTGCGCTCAGTGCGATCTTGCCGGCCTCAGCCTTGCTGGCCTTGCGATGTTTGACTACCACCTCGCACAATTGCTGGCCGATGGTCAGCACGGGGTTGAGAGACGTCATCGGCTCCTGGAAGATCATGGCAACACGGTCACCCCGCACGGCCTGCATGCGTGCTTCGCCAAGGGCCAGGAGATCGGTCTCGACACCCGGCCCTTCGCTCAGCATGGCACGACCGCGCACGATCTGCGCACCCATGAACTCGACCAGCCGCATGATGGATTTGGCCGTAACCGATTTACCCGATCCTGACTCTCTAACGATCGCCACGACCTCGCCGCGGCCGATGGCCAAGTCGATGCCCTTGACGGCAAGCGGACCATCCGGCACGCCACGAAACTTCAAGGCTCTAAGATGGTTCGTTCCTCCAAAACTCGACAGCTCGCACAGGCGCTAAAGTCGCCGAAAGGTGCCTTCAGCCATGCGATAGAAAGATTCTCTGCCGATTGGCACAATGAAGGATGGATGCAGAATGAGTGACGCGGGCAACGGTGATTACCAGCAGGAAACAACGGGCACTCGCTCGCGCAACGCCCAGGCGACGCGGAAATCCATCCTCGAAGCGGGAATAGTGGAGTTCTGCGAACACGGCCTGAGCGGCGCCAGCACCGACCGCATCGTCGAGCGCGCGGGATGCAATATCCGGATGCTTTACCACTATTTCCAGAGCAAGGAGCTGCTCTACAAGGCCGCGCTCCAGGACGACGACGACCTGCGCAGCAAGGAGGCCGGGCTCAACATTTTGGACCGCGACCCGGTGGCAGGAATCGCGGCGCTGACCGCCTTTACCTTCGATTACATGGCGGCAACGCCTGCCTTTATCAAAATGGTTCTGGCAGAGAACCTGTTGCAGGGAGAGTTCATCCGCACGATAGTGAGCATACCACGATCGTCGCGGCCGCTGATCGGCTCCATCCAGACACTGCTTGATCGAGGCGAAGCCAGTGGCGAGATCCCGCCGGGCATCGACGCCATGCAACTCTACATATCGATTGTCGCGTTGAGCTTTATTCACATCTCCAGCCGCTACACGCTGTCGGTCACATTCGGCGTTGACCTGTCCTCGGACGGGATCGTCACCGAACGACGGCAGCATGTCGTCGACCTGATTGGTCAACGCCAGCTCGCCTTGCGGTTTAAGCATCCACCAACGTCCGGCGCAGACTGGCATCCAGGGACACAATATAAGCGCGCGGCCGCGCTGGACCCATCAGGAGAGCCGCAGGAGGTCAACTGCCGGAGGACGTTACGAGCATCCGAAATGCACCTCGGCGATATCGGCGATATGCTTGCCGATCGGCAGCGCCGAGGTGGCTGCAGGGGATGGGGCGTTGAGCACGTGAACCGTGCGGGCCGTGCGTTCAATCAGAAAGTCATGCAGCAGGCGGCCGTCGCGGCTGACCGCCTGGGCGCGGATGCCAGCGGGATGCGGATGCAGATCCGCCAGCTCGAGCTCTGGGCAATAACGTTGGCACAGCGCAAGGTATCGGCGGCGGCTGAGCGAATTGGCCATCTCACCCAATCCATAGCGCATGTTGTTTGCAATGACCTGGCGAAACCCGGGGAAACGAACCATCTCCCAGAGATCCCGGGGATTGATGTTGCCGAAACTGTAGCCATTGCGGGCAAAGGCCAGCACGGCGTTGGGGCCGACCGTCACGAACCCGCCGATCATCGGCGTCAGATGCACCCCAAGGAATGGCAGGGATGGTTCCGGGATGGGATAAATAAGGTGTTCGACGATGCGGTTCTTATCTGCACCGAGGCGAAAATACTCGCCGCGGAAGGGAACAATCACAATATCCTTGGCAAGGCCGCACATTCGCGCCAGACGGTCTGCGTTGACGCCGGCACAGACAATCACATGGCGGGCAGTGAGCAGCATTCCCGTGTCGAGCGTAATCTCCACGCCGCCTGCTTGCTCATCGATGCGGGTAACGTCAACATCGGTCATGATCGTGCCATCGGCTTCGAGAAGAAGCGCACCCATGCGCCGCGTCACTTCGCCATAATCGACGATCCCCGAGGCTGGAATGAAAAGAGCTGCGACACCGGCAATATGTGGTTCGCGTTCCGTCAACTCAGCCTTGCTGACCCGATGGACCTCAAGCCCGTTGGCGACGGCACGCTCGTGGAGCTTTTCCATGCGCGGCAACTCTTCTAGGCTGGTGGCCACGAGCATTTTGCCACGCTGTTCGAAGCGAATGCCATAGTCCTTGCAGAACTGCATCGTCGCAGCACTGCCCTGCCGGCAGAATTGTGCTTTCAGGCTGCCAGGTTCATAATAAACGCCGGCATGGATGACACCGCTGTTGCGCCCGGTCTGATGACTGGCAAGCATCGACTCCTTTTCCAAGACGGCAACGGTAAGGCCGGGAAATCGTTGTGACATCTGCATGGCTGTCGATAACCCGACAATGCCACCCCCGATCACCACGACATCAAAATCCGCCACGCGCTCGAAACTCATTCTGCCCGTTCCTGTCGTATCCGCAGAAAGCCTTTTCTTGCTACACCAATGACCGCTTCAGTGCCACGCGCCGCGCGTATCGTAGATAACTTTGCCCGCCAGGCGCGTGTGCCTCATGGCCTTGAATGGTTCGTGCTCGACGAGAAGTACCACGATGTCCGCACGCTCCACCGCCTGATACGCACCCTCAAGGTGGAGATTATCATACTTGGACAACAATCCTGGCATAGCGCTGACATAGGGATCCGCTACAAGAATCTCCACATCCGGCAGCGCCTGTGCAATGAGCCCGACGACTTCTATAGCGGGGCTTTCGCGCACATCATCGACATTTGCCTTGAAGGTCAGGCCCAGGCAGGCAACCGTCGGCGAACGGAACCGTTTTGCCTTCTCCACAACCTGTCCGGCGACGTGGTGCGGCCGATGATCGTTGACCTCGCGTGCCGTGCGGATCAAGCGTGACAACTGGGGTGCCGCGGAAACGATGAACCAGGGATCGACCGGGATGCAATGCCCGCCGACACCCGGTCCCGGGCTGAGAATGTTGACCCGCGGATGCCGGTTGGCCAGGCGGATGACTTCCCAGACGTCGATATGAAGGCTTTCGCTGATCAGGGAGATTTCATTGGCGAAAGCAATGTTGACATCGCGATAGGCATTTTCCACCAGCTTGGCCATTTCGGCGCTTGCCGCATCGGTCAAGAGGATCTCGCCCTGAGCGAACAGGCGGTAAATGGACGCTGCCTTCTCCGCGCATCTGGGCGTCAAACCTCCGACGACGCGGTCGTTGGTGATCATCTCGATCATGATGCGGCCGGGAAGAACGCGCTCGGGGCAATGTGCAACAAATATGTCGGCGCCGGTTTCGCCATCACGCGGCATTCTCAGGTCCGGGCGCAGGGCTCCGATCCAGTCTCCGACTTTCTGTGTAGTTCCAGGAGGGGACGTGGACTCAAGAACGACAATGTTTCCGGGTTTCAGCCTTGGAGCGATCTGCTCCGCAGCGGCTTTCACATAGGACAGGTCAGCGGTCCGGTCCTCGTTGAACGGCGTCGGAACGGCGATGATGAAGGCTTCCGCTTCCGGGGTCTCCGTCGTCGCGGTCAGCCGGCCCATGGCGACGGCACCGCTGACAGCCACGGCCAGATCCGGTTCGACAAACGGTACTTCCCCGCGCGACAGGGCTGCGACGGTGGCCGGATTTATGTCGACACCGATCACATCGACGCCGCGCGTCGCGATCGCCACAGCCGTGGGCAACCCGATATATCCCATGCCGAGAATGGCAACTCTGCTCTTGAATACGTCACTCATCGGCAATGCTCCGAAGTTGCTTTTCTGGCATAATGGACTTGGCGGGCGCCACATTCCGGTTCGCGCCAAACCTGAATGCACGCGCGGGGTGAAACAGTTCACGGGCGGTGAGCTGGACGAAGCTGGTATTGGTCTTCAGGTAGCGCCACATCAGCCGGCGCGGCTCCTGCAGCAATCTGTACGCCCATTCCATTCCGGCTTTCTGCCAGGCGACCGGCGCACGTTTAGTCAGACCGGCCATAATATCAAAAGAGCCGCCGACGCCATGCAGCACTGGGACGTTGAGCAACGAGCCATAGGAGCCCAGAAATATTTCCTTCTTGGGCGATGTCATTCCCAGAAAGAGCATATCGGCACCGGAATCTCGAATATCGGCGGCGATCTGGCCTGCTTCTGCGGCTTCATAATATCCATGGTGGCTGTAGACGATCCTCAAGCCGGGAAAACGCTGTGCGATAACACGCCGCATTTCCTTCAAAATCTCGGGCTTCGCGCCCAGCAGTGCAATGGACCGGTCGTCGCGATGGGCAAGAAAAAGAAGACGCGTGAAGATATCGATGCCTGCCACCCGTTCCGGCAAAGGCCGACCGAGCAACTTGCTTGCCCACACGATGGATTGACCATCCGCCAGCAAGAGATCGCATCCCATCAGGGATTCGCGCAGGAGTGAATTCCTGTGAAGTTCGACAATTTTTGCCGCATTGAGCACCCCCAGAAGGATTGGCCGGCGTGTTGTAAGCGCCGTGCGGCATCGCTCGATGACATCGTCCATGCGCATGGCGTCCATATACATGCCGAACAGAAGTTGACGCTGCCCTTGCATATCAAATCTCCTTGGACACTGCAGGCATCTCCCCTGCCGGGCTAAGGGAAAGCTGTGCGACCACGCCTCCCGAAAGCCACGCATACATCAACCAGCCGAGTTCATAGGGCCGGCATTCATAATCCACACAGATCGGCGGGAAGAGCCTATCAAGGCCGGGAACATGCAACCCCGGCATCAGAGCCGTCGTCAGGGCGGATATCGCCCTGACTATCTTGCGGGGTTCGCGGCGCCCCACCTTGCGCCAGATCACACCTTTTTCCGCTGCGACGAGCGGCGTCGAAACCTCAGGGTGCTCGTCGAGCCACCGCATGCCTTTGATGATCGCTTGCGAGTGGTCGGTGCCCCCGGCCTCCCGGAGCTCGAGCAGCGCCATCGGGGCCATCGCGTGCTGATGAACGCTGTAAACCGGATAGCCCTCGACGACACCGCCGTTGCGCGTATCGTAATGCCACCACCATTGGCCGGCCGGACCCTGCAGCGCGCAAATGCGCTCTGCACAGGCTTCCGCTGCCGACAGAGCTTCGATGTTCGGCTGTGCCGCATGAAGACGGGAAAATGCCTGTATCGGGTAAACCTGATCGGCAAAACACCCGATATGAGCCCGGAAACGCCCGCTGGCCGATGCGGGAAGCATATGTGGAAACAGGCCGGACGAGGACCGTCCCGACATCAGCCTTTTCGTTGCCAGGGAAACGACGTCGCGTGTGTCGCCGAATTGCCGCGCGGCCAGGCCGGCACTCAATGCCCATGCGCAGTCTACAGTCGCAATGGACGTATCTGAAGCGAGTATCTGTACCAGCTGGCGAAACAGCGGCATTGAATGGAACCGCCCAGCCTCTGCTGCGGCCCAGGCAGCAAGCGCCACCGCGCCCATATCGGCGGACGTCGTGGCACGAACCACACACGCATTTGCAAGATCGAGTACCGTATTGCCGCCCAGTATCTGTTGCTGTGTGGTTCTGTCGACTTGGGACAGTCCAAGCGCGGCGATGGCGGTATAGCGGAGGCTGTCTCCTTCAAGATGTTCCGTCCAGCGCAAATCTGATTTGACCGCTCGCAATGTGTGCCCGAACGCGCCGCCCCGGTGCATGCGTGGCAAGCCCCGCTTTGCAATCTTCAAAAAGCGGCTGGCCTGGGTTCTTGTCTGAGGCGAAACTGATCCAAAGGCCTCCAACCGGTCAAGCGTGTCCAGTCCGGTTTGCTCAACGGCAGGCGGGTGCTGTCCGATGCTGTCCAGTGCTGTATTTCGGGCTCTCGATGGCAATGAATGCTTAAAATCAATCGGCATGAAAGCTCCTGATAACTTGCCGCCGAACGAAAAGGCAGTTGACCAAAGATCGGCGCAAAGACGCTGGAAATTCCTATCAAAATCGTCGGTTGCTGTAGACATGCTAGAAAATCCTGACAGATATGCCAGCGCACTCAAAGACTTACAAAAGCGCCATCGGACCATGCAGGCACCGGTCCCGGCATGCACCGATAGTATTACCCGGGCGGGCCATCATTCGGCTTTGGGATGAGCGCAGGGCTGGACGGGACTTATCCTCTACCTCTCTCTGCAGTGTTTCAGCGCCAACCCTTTTCCAATAGGAATTGCAGAACTCCCGCTCGCGGGTCTCGCCAGACATGAGGGCGCGAAATGGATGGTTCGATAAAGCAAAGAGAGCCTTTGGTTGACGGCAGGATCGAACCAGGCTCCGTGGGCGCGCGAAAACTCTCGGTCGTCACCGTTGCCTATAACAGCGCTTCGGTGCTGCCAGGCTTGCTGGATTCTCTTCGCGCGGGTCTTGAAGGCATTGAGCAATATGAAGTGATTGTCGTCGATAATGACAGTCACGATCATTCTGTCGAACTCGCGGCTGCGCACGAAATCGGGGCGAGAGTCATCGTAACCGGCCGCAATGGCGGCTATTCCGCAGGGATCAACGCAGCCACCGCGACGATTGATTCCTCTTCGGATCTGCTTGTTCTCAATCCGGACATCCGTCTGCAACCCGGCTCGATAAGCCGCTTGTACGCAGGCATAAACAGTTCTTCGGTTGGGGTGGCTGTGCCGCAGGTCCGCGGTGAGGACGGTGTTGTCGCCAAATCCATTCGCCGTGAGCCATCGATAACAACGGCGTGGTCCGAAGCGCTGCTTGGAGGAACACTAGCCGCCCGAATGGGATTGGGTGAAATCGTCGATAAGGCTTCATTGTACCGGGATGGCGGACGTATCGAATGGGCCACCGGTGCTATCTTGCTGGTCACGGCCCATGCCCGCGCAGTGATTGGCGACTGGGATGACAGCTTCTTCCTCTACAGTGAGGAGGTCGACTATCTTCAGCGCGTTCGAGCTGCAGGACTGGATGTGGTCTATATTCCCTCGTCTCAGGCCGTCCATATTGGCGGGGATTATCACAGCAGCGATTTTCTCACCGCGCTCATGACGACCAATCGCATCAAATACTACCGTCGCCATCACGGCGCATTCGCCTCGGCATTGTTCCGATCGGGCATCATCGCCGGAGAAGCGATGCGCATGGCGATGAAATCGGGCCATCGCGCTGCCGCGTTGAGCGCTGCACTCGGCCGTTAGCCGCGCCCAGCTCGCGGCCACGCGGGCAGTTCAGAACTCTTGTTCGGGCTCACCAGCGAATCACGCGGCGGACCAACCTCTATACTCCCCTTCAATTTCTGTATTTTTTGGCATGCTTGGTAAGCAGCCCGCGGCCGAAAACGCGGTTGATCCAACCGTTCATAAATCCCTATGGTTGCGTAGAATAAATTTTCTAAAAAAAAGATACGAGCTTTTCCTCGCCTGCGGCGTCATTGAGCTTCTGAAATTCTTCAGCAATTTTTTGCAAGTCTTTTCAGAGGGATTGCCACACGTCAGGTTGTATTTTTGCGTAACGATTTAAAAAACCTGCGATATTTTAATTTCCGTTGAATGGCCAGAAATTTGGCAAGCATATCAAACGGAAGCGGCATTTTAAGGATTTTGCGGCAATATTAAGTCTGAAATTAGGCACCTTGCCCCAATATACCGGGTTAATTTTAACCTCGTTGCGCCATCTTAAAAGTTGCATTACTTCTCGCTGTTATAAGCTTGGCTTACCTAAAAAGAGGTAGCCGGCTTACCCGTAATACTATCTTGAAACGGGGTTAACGGCTGAGGAGAAAGGCGATAGCACAGTGGCACGAACACTACTGAACACAACCACCAGCGGTTTTTTGACTGAGGATGCCATTCAGGCGAATTCTCTCGACGTCATTGATCTGAACAAGGCGAGCGAGGATCAGCAATCAACGGTTCCATCCAAGACCACGTTCAATGACTCTGCCCATCTCGGCGATCACGAGGTGATGGAGGGGTTTAGCGCTCGTGACGTTGGCGATGAGAGCACTACCGCTGAACAGAATTCACTTCACTTCCTCAACAATTCATCATCCCAGGCAAATGCTGTCAGCTCTGAAAGTAGCTGGAGCGGCATCTCCAAGGCCGGCATGGCCGGCACGGCGATCGAAGCCGAGGAAACCGTCGGCGCTCCACCCGTGTTGAAATCCGCAGCCGCTATGAGCGCGTCGGCAAGCACCAGCGCGGCCACCGTTTCTTCCGCAGCCGGCACGAATGCCCCTACAGCGACAGCATTGACAGCAGCGACAGCAGCGACAGCAGCGACAGCAGCGACAGCAGCGACAGCAGCGACAGCAGCGACAGCAGCGACAGCAGCGACAGGGTTTCCCGACGAGACCAATACCGGCGTCAAGGCCGGAGTCCCGATGACGAAATATACGGGCTCGCTTCATATTACGACGGACAACGCCGTCATCAGCAATATGGAAGTGACTGGTGATATCATCATCGATGCCAAGAATGTTACGCTGAGCAACATCAAGCTCATCTCCAATACGGAGTGGCATGTCCTCAGGGTCATGGATGATGCGACCGGCTTTACGCTCAAGGACAGCGAAATCGACGGGCGTGGCTTGAGCGATAATGGCGTTTACGGCCATGGGACGTTCTTGCGCAACAACATTCATGATGTCGAGAACGGCATGACCCTGTGGGGGCCTTCCTCCGTTCAAGACAATTACATTCACAACCTTCGGAATGGAAAAGCAGACCCGCACTACGACGGCATTCAAGTCAACGGCGGGCGCGATATCGATTTCATCCACAACACGATCATCAACGACCACAACCAGACAGCCGCCTTGATGCTGGAAAACACCTTCGGTGGCCTCGCCAACATCACGGTCGACAACAACCGATTGGTGGGTGGCGGCTATACCGTCTATCTCGACGGGCGTAAAGGCGGCGGTGCCGTTGTTGAAAACACGATCAAGATTACCAACAACCAGATCGGCGGCGGCTACTGGGGCGATTTTTCGCTATATGGCAGCAAGCCGATCCTATCCGGCAACACGGGTCTGAGCACGGTGCCGCAGCCTCCCGTTCCTACTGGCGCGACAAGCGGGGATGACATTCTCACCGGCACGGCAGGGATCGACTCGATTGACGGCCTTGCCGGTAACGACACCATCAGCGGCCTTGCTGGCAACGACACGCTCAAGGGCGGGGCGGGCAACGACATCCTCGATGGTGGTGCAGGCGCAGACAAGCTTGATGGCGGAACAGGAACCGACACCGCGTCCTATGCGAGCGCGAAGACTGGAGTGACCGTCAGCCTTGTCAACCCCGCCATCAACACCCACCATCAGCGGCCTTGCTGGCAACGACACGCTCAGGGCGGGGCGGGCAACGACATCCTCGATGGTGGTGCAGGCGCAGACAAGCTTGATGGCGGAACAGGAACCGACACCGCGTCCTATGCGAGCGCGAAGACTGGCGTGACCGTCAGCCTCATCAATCCTGCCATCAACACTGGCGATGCCAAGGGTGACACCTTTGTGTCGATCGAGCAGGTGACCGGTTCAAGCTTTGCCGACAAGCTCTACGGCAATGGTAGCGCCAATGTGCTTACCGGCGGGGCGGGCAATGACGTCCTGGACGGCGGTGCAGGTGCCGACAAGCTTGATGGCGGAGCAGGAACCGATACGGCGTCCTATGCAAGCGCGACAGCTGGCGTGACCGCCAGTCTTGCCAATGCCGCGATCAACACGGGCGATGCCAAGGGCGACACCTATGTGTCGATCGAGCAGCTGACCGGGTCGAACTACGCCGACAAGCTTTACGGCAATGCTGGCGCCAACCTGCTCAGTGGTGGTGGGGGCAATGACATCCTCGACGGCGGTGCAGGCAATGATGTCCTGGACGGCGGT
>NZ_LMCZ01000028.1:0-18180 GCF_001424965.1 Rhizobium sp. Root1204 | reverse complement strand
TGATCGTTCCGATCGCCATGGAAGAAAAGCTGCGCTTCGCTATCCGTGAAGGCGGCCGTACCGTCGGCGCCGGCATCGTAGCCTCCATCGTCGAGTAATCGGCGATAGCAAGAACTGAAAAGGGCCCCGCTGGCAACAGCGGGGTTTTTTGTTATCTGGCAACAGATGGCATCATGTTGTTTGCTGCTGCGCCCGGAAACCTTGCGCGGCATGAATTGATCGTAGCCTGGTCTGGAGAGTGACCCTTGTGGCGCTCGAAGGGGCAGGGGCATAGCGGAATGACGGGCATGCAAGCGCCTGCACGGGGTTGTGACCGAACGGAGGATGTCATGGGCAAGAGAATTCTGTTTACCGGTGGTGCAGGCAAGGCAGGTCGCCACGCTGTGCCGTATCTCGTTGAGGCGGGCTATGAGGTGCATAATGTCGACCTGGCGCCACTGGAGAGCCCGGGCGTCACCAATCTGATCGCCGACATCACCGATAGCGGTCAGATGTTCAATGTCATGTCGATGCACCGGGATTTCCCCGATATGGAACAGGGGAAGGGGCCGCAGCCATTTGATGCGGTGGTTCATTTCGCCGCCGTGCCGCGCATCCTGATCAAGCCGGACAACGAAACCTTCCGCATCAACACGATGGGCACCTACAACGTCATCGAGGCGGCAGTGAAGCTCGGTATCCGCAAGATCATCATTGCCTCCAGCGAGACCACCTACGGCGTCTGCTTTGCCGAAGGTCATCGCGACTTTCATCAGTTCCCCCTGGATGAGGACTATGACGTTAATCCGATGGATTCCTACGGGCTGTCGAAGGTGGTGAACGAGAAGACGGCGCGTGCCTTTGCCGAACGCTCCGGGGCCGATATCTATGCGCTGAGGATAGGCAATGTCATCGAGCCGCACGAATACGCGCGATTCCCGGCCTATTTCGCCAATCCGGAAATCCGCAAACGCATCGCCTGGAGCTATATTGACGCCCGCGATCTCGGGCAGATCGTCAAGCTCTGCGTCGAGAAGGACGGGCTCGGTTTCCAGGTTTTCAATGCAGTCAATGATACGGTGTCGGCCAATACGCCGACGCGGGAACTGGCGGTGCGGTATTTTCCAGGCGTGCCGTTCACCCGCGAGATTGGTGAGTTCGAGAGCTTGCTTTCGAACCGGAAGATCCGCGAAGTGCTGGGGTTCCGGGAGGAGCATGACTGGCGTCAATACGTCGAAGTCTAGACTGTGGATATCAGGCCGGGAAAAACGGGACCGGATGCGGATTTCTTTTCTTTTTTCGCGCAAAGACGCTTGTCAATTCCGGTCAAACTGAATAATAACCCGCTGACTTCATGTGGCGCTTCGCATTTTGCATCTGGCGCTGCTGGTCTAGGGGTATAGCTCAGTTGGTAGAGCGGCGGTCTCCAAAACCGCAGGTCGTAAGTTCGAGCCTTACTGCCCCTGCCATTCAATTCGGTACATATCAAGCCGCAGCGAGCTGGCACACTATACAGGGAGAAGGCTTGTCTTTTCCGGCTAATTTCGCAAAAAGATCGTTGACCTCTTGTGATTTATAGAATCGGTCTTTATGTAGGGTTCAAACAGACACGCGGCGCGTGGGGCTGATCGTCAGCTTTACGGGCCGTTAAGGCGTGAGCATTCAATGGCATCCAAAACAAATCCATTTACGTTTCTGCAGCAGGTTCGTGCTGAGACGGCGAAAGTCACTTGGCCTTCACGGCGCGAGACGATGATCTCGACGCTGATGGTATTCGTCATGGTGTTCTTTGCGGCGATCTTCTTTTTTGCTGCGGACCAACTGATGGGCTGGCTGATTGGCCTCGTCCTGAATGCTGGCGTCTGAACGGTTGGGGATGAATATGGCAGCGCGTTGGTACATCGTTCACGCCTACTCGAATTTCGAGAAGAAGGTCGCTGAATCGATCGAGGAGAAGGCCAAGCAGAAGGGCTTGAGCCATCTGTTTGAAAAGATTCTCGTTCCGACCGAGAAGGTCGTTGAAGTTCGTCGTGGCCGCAAGGTCGATGCCGAGCGCAAGTTTTTTCCGGGTTACGTGCTTGTGCGCGCCAATCTGACGGATGAGGCCTATCACCTCATCAAGAATACGCCCAAGGTTACGGGCTTCCTCGGTTCCGACAACAAGCCGGTTCCGATCCCGGATTTCGAAGCCGAGCGCATTCTCGGTCAGGTTCAGGACGGTGTAGATCGTCCGAAGCCTTCGATTTCCTTTGAGGTCGGTGAGCAGGTACGCGTCTCCGACGGTCCGTTCGCATCGTTCAACGGTATCGTTCAGGACGTTGACGAGGAGCGTTCGCGCCTCAAGGTTGAAGTGTCGATCTTCGGCCGCGCTACGCCGGTTGATCTTGAGTACGCTCAGGTCGAAAAAGTCTGATTTCAGAATGCCGCAGCGCCGGGATTGTCTGGCTGCGCGGCATTCTTTTGTTTCCGGATGGTTTTATCCGGTAAAGGCGGGGCAACCCGCAATCCGCGTGGAAGGGTAAGGGTCTTAGCCGGATCCGGTTCCGCACCACGCAACCGCAGCCGCCGCGCTTTTCGAGCGTGGCATGAAGGGCCGGGAAACCGGCCAGAACATTTCCGGTTCCGATCTGCCATTGGCGGGGAGGGAGCCTGGAAAACCATAAAGGCAGAGAGATATGGCTAAGAAAGTTGCAGGCCAGCTCAAGCTTCAGGTCAAGGCAGGATCGGCAAACCCGTCCCCGCCAATCGGCCCGGCGCTTGGTCAGCGTGGCATTAACATCATGGAATTCTGCAAGTCGTTCAATGCGGCTACGCAGGAAATGGAAAAGGGCATGCCGATCCCGGTCGTCATCACCTATTACCAGGACAAGTCCTTCACTTTCGTCATGAAGCAGCCGCCAGTCAGCTACTTCCTGAAGAAGGAAGCAAAGCTCACCTCGGGTTCGAAGACCCCGGGCAAGGGAGCTGCTGCAGGTAAGCTCACCAAGGCTCAGATCAAGTCGATCGCCGAAGCCAAGATGAAGGACCTGAACGCAGCCGATATCGAAGGCGCAATGACCATGATCGAGGGCTCCGCCCGCGCCATGGGTCTGGAAGTGGTGGCGTAACATGGCAAAGCTTGCAAAGCGTGTACAGAAGACCCGCGAAGGCATCGATCCGACGAAGCTCGTTGCTCTGTCGGAAGCCATCACCCTGGTGAAGGCCCGTGCGATCGCAAAGTTCGACGAAACCATCGAAGTTGCGATGAACCTCGGTGTTGATCCGCGTCATGCCGACCAGATGGTCCGTGGCGTTGTCAACCTGCCGAACGGCACTGGCCGTGACGTTCGCGTTGCCGTGTTCGCACGTGGCGCCAAGGCTGATGAAGCTAAGGCTGCCGGCGCAGACATCGTCGGTGCGGAAGACCTGGTTGACATCGTTCAGGGCGGCAAGATCGATTTCGATCGCTGCATCGCCACTCCGGACATGATGCCGCTCGTCGGCCGTCTCGGCAAGGTACTCGGCCCGCGTGGCATGATGCCGAACCCGAAGGTCGGAACCGTCACCATGGACGTCGCCGGTGCTGTCAAGGCATCGAAGGGCGGCGCCGTTGAGTTCCGCGTCGAAAAGGCCGGTATCGTTCACGCTGGCATCGGCAAGGCATCGTTCGATGCTGCTGCTCTTGAAGAAAACATCCGCGCTTTCGCTGATGCGGTCATCAAGGCAAAGCCGGCTGGCGCCAAGGGCAACTACGTCAAGCGCGTCGCGATTTCCTCGACCATGGGTCCAGGCGTCAAGATCGACCCGTCGACGGTTAGCGCCGCTTAATCAGTTTATCCGGGCCTCGGTCCGGTCACAGATTTCCGGCTCCTCGGAGCCGGAAATTCCGGGATCAAACCCGGAACTCCTGTCCGAGATTGCAGGTGGTTATCCCTTAATCACTTCAGCCTGCATGAGATGGGTGAGTCCCGAATTTCATTTGATGCACGCAAGTGTGGAAATTCGGTTCGAACCTCGGCTTGCCTTGTGAACGCTGCGAAGCGTCCGCAGGGGACAGGATCCTCGAGCGTCGCCTGAGATCACCTTGATTTCTTGCGGCAAAGGCAAACCGACTGGGCTGTGTATTGCGGTCCAGTCAACTGGAGATAGGCAGTGGAAAGAGCGGAAAAACGCGAATTCGTCACGGAGCTGAACGAGTCCTTCAAGGGCGCCGGTTCGGTTGTCGTGGCCCACTATGCTGGTGTCACAGTCGCACAGATGAACGACTTCCGTTCGAAGATGCGCGCTGCTGGCGGCACCGTCAAAGTCGCGAAAAACCGCCTGGCCAAGATCGCCCTTCAGGGTACGGAAGCCGAAGGGATGTCCAATCTCTTCAAGGGCCAGACGCTGGTAGCATTCAGCGCCGACCCGATCACGGCTCCTAAGGTTCTCATGGACTTCGCCAAGACCAACGACAAGATCGTTGTTCTGGGTGGCGCCATGGGCGCAACCACGCTGTCCGCGGATGCAGTCAAGTCGCTTGCGACCCTGCCGTCGCTGGACGAGCTGCGTGCAAAGCTGCTGGGTATGATTCAGACCCCGGCAACGCGCATCGCATCGGTTGTTGCAGCACCGGCAAGCCAGCTTGCCCGCGTGTTCGCAGCCTACGCCAAGAAGGACGAAGAAGCCGCATAAGGCGGTTTTTCGTTGTTATATCAAACCAAGTTCGAACCGAATAAAAGGAACTATAAAATGGCTGATCTCTCTAAGATCGTTGAAGACCTGTCCTCGTTGACCGTTCTGGAAGCTGCAGAACTGTCGAAGCTTCTTGAAGAAAAGTGGGGCGTTTCCGCTGCTGCTCCGGTAGCCGTTGCTGCTGCTGGAGGCGCTGGCGTTGCTGCTGCTGCTGAAGAAGAAAAGACTGAGTTTGACGTCATCCTCGCTGATGCCGGCGCAAACAAGATCAACGTCATCAAGGAAGTCCGCGCGATCACAGGCCTCGGCCTGAAGGAAGCCAAGGATCTCGTTGAAGCTGCTCCGAAGGCCGTCAAGGAAGGCGTTTCCAAGGCTGAAGCTGCAGACCTCAAGAAGAAGCTCGAAGAAGCTGGCGCCAAGGTTGACGTCAAGTAATTCTGCTTGTTTTAAAGGAGAGGTGGCCATGAAAATGGCCGCCTCTCTTTGACCGCTTTCTGAACATATTACCCAAAAGCCCATTGAAAACGGCTTTTGGGTAATGGGTTCTTCAAGAGGATAGTCCCGAACCAGGAACAGCACAGCAATCCGCGCTGAGCGTTTTTGGGGGCTGGACGAGATTGAACAATCCATTGATTGACGGGGTCGACTGGCCATCGGTTCCCGTCCGTTGCAGGCCCGGATGCAAAATTTGAAGGAGCGACGATGGCTCAGACCCTTTCTTTCAATGGTCGTAGGCGCGTACGCAAGTTTTTTGGTAAAATTCCCGAAGTCGCAGAAATGCCGAACCTCATCGAGGTTCAGAAGGCATCCTACGATCAGTTCCTCATGGTCGACGAGCCGCAAGGCGGCCGTCCGGACGAGGGGCTTCAGTCTGTTTTCAAGTCGGTTTTCCCGATCACCGATTTCTCCGGCGCTTCGATGCTCGAATTCGTGTCCTACGAGTTCGAACAGCCGAAGTTCGACGTCGAGGAATGCCGTCAGCGCGATCTGACCTACGCAGCGCCGCTCAAGGTGACGCTGCGCCTCATCGTGTTTGATATTGACGAGGATACGGGCGCCAAGTCGATCAAGGACATCAAGGAACAGAACGTTTACATGGGCGACATGCCGCTCATGACCAACAACGGTACGTTCATCGTCAACGGCACCGAGCGCGTCATCGTCTCCCAGATGCACCGTTCGCCGGGCGTGTTCTTCGACCACGACAAGGGCAAGAGCCACTCCTCGGGCAAGCTGCTGTTTGCTGCCCGCGTCATTCCCTATCGCGGCTCCTGGCTCGACATCGAATTCGATGCCAAGGACGTTGTGCACGCCCGTATCGACCGCCGCCGCAAGATTCCGGTGACGTCGCTGCTGATGGCGCTCGGCATGGACGGCGAGGAAATCCTCGATACGTTCTACACCAAGTCGCTCTACCAGCGTGACGGCAAGGGCTGGCGCATTCCGTTCCAGCCGGACGTCTTGAAGGGCCAGAAGGCCTTGTCCGACCTGATCGACGCCGACACCGGCGAAGTGGTCGTGGAATCCGGCAAGAAGCTGACCCCGCGTCTGTTGAAGCAGCTCACCGAAAAGGGCCTCAAGGCCATCAAGGCGACCGATGACGAACTTTACGGCAACTTCCTGGCCGAAGACCTCGTCAACATGTCGACCGGTGAGATCTTCCTCGAAGCCGGCGATGAAATCGACGAGAAGACGCTCGGCGTCATCCTCGGTGCTGGTTTCGACGAAATCCCGATCCTCGACATCGACCATATCAATGTCGGTGCCTACATCCGCAACACGCTTTCGGTCGACAAGAACGAAAACCGTCAGGATGCGCTGTTCGATATCTACCGCGTCATGCGTCCCGGCGAGCCGCCGACCATGGATTCGGCTGAAGCCATGTTCAACACGTTGTTCTTCGATGCGGAGCGTTACGACCTGTCCGCCGTTGGCCGCGTGAAGATGAACATGCGTCTCGACGTGGATGCTGCCGATACGGTTCGTGTTCTGCGCAAGGAAGACATCCTGGCTGTTGTCCGGATGCTCGTGGACCTGCGTGACGGCAAGGGCGAAATCGACGACATCGACAACCTCGGCAACCGCCGTGTGCGTTCGGTCGGCGAATTGATGGAAAATCAGTATCGCCTCGGTCTGCTGCGCATGGAGCGTGCGATCAAGGAACGCATGTCGTCGATCGAAATCGACACTGTCATGCCGCAGGACCTGATCAACGCCAAGCCGGCTGCTGCCGCTGTTCGCGAGTTCTTCGGTTCCTCGCAGCTGTCGCAGTTCATGGACCAGGTGAACCCGCTGTCGGAAATCACCCACAAGCGCCGTCTTTCGGCTCTTGGACCGGGCGGTCTGACGCGCGAACGCGCCGGCTTCGAAGTCCGCGACGTTCACCCGACCCATTACGGCCGTATCTGCCCGATCGAAACGCCGGAAGGCCCGAACATCGGTCTGATCAACTCGCTGGCGACCTTTGCCCGCGTCAACAAGTATGGCTTCATCGAAAGCCCTTACCGCAAGATCGTTGACGGTAAGGTCACTAAGGATGTCGTCTATCTGTCGGCGATGGAAGAAGCCAAGTATCACGTGGCCCAGGCCAACTCCGAACTCAACGACGACCAGTCCTTCGTTGAAGAATTCGTTGTTTGCCGTCACGCTGGCGACGTTATGCTCGCTCCGCGCGATGTCGTGAACCTGATGGACGTTTCGCCAAAGCAGCTCGTTTCTGTTGCTGCGGCGCTCATTCCGTTCCTGGAAAACGACGACGCCAACCGCGCTCTGATGGGTTCCAACATGCAGCGTCAGGCCGTGCCTCTGCTGCGTGCGGAAGCACCGTTCGTCGGTACCGGCATGGAGCCGATCGTGGCTCGCGACTCCGGCGCTGCCATCGCTGCCCGTCGTGGCGGCGTGGTCGACCAGGTCGATGCGACCCGTATCGTTATCCGTGCGACGGAAGATCTCCAGGCCGGCAAGTCCGGCGTTGACATCTACCGCCTGCAGAAGTTCCAGCGTTCCAACCAGAACACCTGCGTCAACCAGCGCCCGCTGGTCACCGTCGGTGACATCCTGAACAAGGGCGACATCATCGCTGACGGTCCCTCGACCGATCTCGGTGACCTGGCTCTCGGCCGCAACGCGCTCGTCGCGTTCATGCCGTGGAACGGTTACAACTACGAGGACTCGATCCTTCTGTCCGAGCGCATCGTTCGCGATGACGTGTTCACCTCCATCCACATCGAAGAATTCGAAGTGATGGCGCGCGACACCAAGCTTGGTCCGGAAGAAATCACCCGCGACATTCCGAACGTTTCGGAAGAAGCGCTGAAGAACCTCGACGAAGCCGGTATCGTCTACATCGGCGCCGAAGTGGCTCCTGGCGACATTCTGGTCGGCAAGATCACCCCGAAGGGCGAAAGCCCGATGACGCCGGAAGAAAAGCTTCTGCGCGCCATCTTCGGTGAAAAGGCGTCCGACGTCCGCGACACCTCCATGCGTATGCCTCCGGGCACCTTCGGCACCATCGTCGAAGTTCGCGTCTTCAACCGTCACGGCGTGGAAAAAGACGAACGTGCGATGGCGATCGAGCGGGAAGAGATCGAGCGTCTTGCCAAGGACCGCGACGACGAACAGGCGATCCTCGATCGCAACGTCTACTCGCGTCTCCTCGACATGCTGCGCGGCCAGGTCGCTGTTGCCGGTCCGAAGGGCTTCAAGAAGGGCACCGAACTTTCGAACGCCGTCATTTCCGAATATCCCCGCTCGCAGTGGTGGATGTTTGCGACGGAAGACGAAAAGGCTCAGGGCGAAGTCGAAGCTCTGCGTGGCCAGTACGACGAATCCAAGTCGCTGCTCGAGCATCGCTTCATGGACAAGGTCGAAAAGGTTCAGCGTGGCGACGAAATGCCTCCGGGCGTCATGAAGATGGTCAAGGTCTTCGTCGCTGTGAAGCGCAAGATCCAGCCAGGCGACAAGATGGCTGGCCGTCACGGCAACAAGGGTGTGGTTTCTCGCATCGTGCCGATCGAAGACATGCCGTTCCTGGAAGATGGTACGCATGTTGACGTCGTGCTCAATCCGCTGGGCGTGCCTTCGCGCATGAACGTTGGCCAGATCCTTGAAACCCATCTGGGTTGGGCCTGCGCCGGCATGGGCAAGCAGATCGGTCAGATGCTCGACGCCTATAAGGCAGGCGACAGCATCCAGCCGCTGCGCGATACCATTGACAGCGTCATTGGTTCCGGTCCGAAGGGCGAGCCGATCAAGGACTACGACGATGAATCCATCGTCCGTCTGGCCGAGCAGACCCGCCGCGGCGTGTCGATCGCAACGCCTGTCTTCGACGGTGCTGTCGAAGCCGACGTCAACGAGATGCTGGAACAGGCAGGCCTGAAGGTTTCGGGTCAGTCGACGCTGTATGATGGCCGTACCGGCGATCAGTTCGACCGTCAGGTGACGGTCGGCTACATCTACATGCTGAAGCTGAACCACCTTGTGGACGACAAGATCCACGCCCGTTCGATCGGTCCTTACTCGCTCGTCACTCAGCAGCCGCTCGGTGGTAAGGCGCAGTTCGGCGGTCAGCGCTTCGGGGAAATGGAAGTCTGGGCTCTGGAAGCTTACGGCGCCGCCTACACCCTGCAGGAAATGCTGACGGTGAAGTCCGACGACGTGGCCGGCCGTACCAAGGTCTACGAAGCGATCGTCCGCGGAGACGACACCTTCGAAGCCGGTATTCCGGAGAGCTTCAACGTTCTCGTCAAGGAAATGCGCTCGCTGGGTCTTTCTGTCGAACTGGAGAACTCCAAGCTCGACGAACTCACGACGGCGACGCAGCTGCCGGACGCGGCCGAGTAAGACATCAGGGTGCGTGCCGCTTTTAAAAAGGCGGCGCGCACCGTTTCCACCCGATCCCGCGTTGGCGGGGCAGGGTAGGAAATACGGCCGCATTTGATGCGGTTTTATCCGTTTCGAGCAGGAGCCGGCGCCCGGGAATTGCCGCGCTCTCTGCCAAGCTCAGGGCGATAGCCCATAAAGGAGATAGGCATGAACCAAGAGGTCATGAACCTTTTCAATCCGCAGGTGCCTGCGCAGACCTTCGATTCCATCCGGATCTCGATTGCGTCGCCGGAGAAGATTCTCTCCTGGTCCTACGGTGAGATCAAGAAGCCGGAAACCATCAACTACCGCACGTTCAAGCCGGAACGCGACGGCCTGTTCTGCGCGCGCATCTTTGGCCCGATCAAGGACTATGAGTGCCTGTGCGGCAAGTACAAGCGCATGAAGTACAAGGGCATCATCTGCGAAAAGTGCGGCGTCGAAGTGACGTTGTCGCGCGTTCGCCGTGAGCGCATGGGGCATATCGAGCTTGCCGCTCCGGTCGCCCATATCTGGTTCCTGAAGTCCCTGCCGAGCCGCATCGCGACGCTGCTCGACATGACGCTGAAGGATATCGAGCGCGTCCTCTATTTCGAAAACTACATCGTCACCGAGCCAGGCCTGACTTCTCTCAAGGAAAATCAGCTTCTCTCGGAAGAAGAATACATGATCGCCGTCGACGAGTTCGGCGAAGATCAGTTCACGGCGATGATCGGTGCTGAAGCCATCTACGAGATGCTGGCCTCGATGAATCTCGAAAAGATCGCCGGCGATCTGCGTTCGGAAATGGCTGACACCACGTCCGAGCTGAAGCAGAAGAAGCTGATGAAGCGCCTGAAGATCGTTGAGAACTTCATGGAATCCGGCAACCGTCCGGAATGGATGATCATGAAGGTCGTTCCGGTGATCCCGCCGGATCTGCGTCCGCTGGTTCCGCTGGACGGCGGCCGTTTCGCGACGTCCGACCTCAACGACCTCTATCGCCGCGTCATCAACCGGAACAACCGGTTGAAGCGCCTGATCGAGCTGCGTGCGCCTGGCATCATCATCCGCAACGAAAAGCGCATGCTGCAGGAATCCGTTGACGCCCTGTTTGACAACGGCCGCCGCGGCCGCGTCATCACCGGTGCCAACAAGCGTCCGCTGAAGTCGCTGTCCGACATGCTCAAGGGCAAGCAGGGCCGCTTCCGTCAGAACCTGCTCGGCAAGCGCGTCGACTATTCCGGCCGTTCGGTTATCGTGACCGGCCCGGAACTGAAGCTGCACCAGTGCGGTCTGCCGAAGAAGATGGCGCTCGAACTGTTCAAGCCATTCATCTACGCCCGCCTCGACGCCAAGGGTTATTCCTCGACCGTCAAGCAGGCCAAGAAGCTGGTTGAAAAGGAAAAGCCGGAAGTCTGGGATATTCTCGACGAGGTTATCCGCGAGCATCCGGTTCTCCTGAACCGCGCTCCGACGCTGCACCGCCTGGGCATCCAGGCCTTCGAACCGACCCTGGTCGAAGGCAAGGCGATCCAGCTGCATCCGCTCGTCTGCACGGCGTTCAACGCCGACTTCGACGGTGACCAGATGGCCGTTCACGTCCCGCTGTCGCTGGAAGCGCAGCTGGAAGCGCGCGTGCTCATGATGTCGACGAACAACATTCTGCACCCGGCAAACGGCGCGCCGATCATCGTTCCGTCGCAGGACATGGTTCTCGGCCTCTACTATCTGTCGATCCTGAACCAGAACGAGCCGGGCGAAGGCATGGCCTTCTCCGATCTCGGCGAACTGCATCACGCGCTTGAAACCAAGTCGGTGACGCTGCACGCCAAGATCCGTGGCCGCTTCAAGACCGTCGATGCCGAAGGCAAGCCGGTTTCGAAGATCTATGAAACCACGCCTGGCCGTATGCTCATCGGCGAACTTCTGCCGAAGAACGCCAACGTGCCGTTCGACGTCTGCAACCAGGAACTGACCAAGAAGAACATCTCCAAGATGATCGACACGGTCTACCGTCATTGCGGCCAGAAGGACACGGTCATTTTCTGCGACCGCATCATGCAGCTCGGCTTCGCCCATGCCTGCCGAGCCGGCATTTCGTTCGGCAAGGACGACATGGTCATTCCGGATACCAAGGCCAAGATCGTCGGCGACACCGAAAGCCTGGTGAAGGAATACGAACAGCAGTACAATGACGGCCTGATCACTCAGGGCGAAAAGTACAACAAGGTGGTCGACGCCTGGGGTAAGGCAACGGACAAGGTCGCCGAAGACATGATGGCCCGCATCAAGGCCGTTGAGTTCGACCCGGCAACCGGCCGGCAGAAGCCGATGAACGCCATCTATATGATGTCGCACTCCGGCGCCCGTGGTTCTCCGAACCAGATGCGTCAGCTGGGCGGCATGCGCGGCCTGATGGCCAAGCCGTCGGGTGAAATCATCGAGACGCCGATCATCTCGAACTTCAAGGAAGGCCTGACCGTTAACGAGTACTTCAACTCGACCCACGGTGCCCGTAAGGGTCTCGCAGACACCGCCTTGAAGACCGCAAACTCCGGTTACCTGACACGCCGTCTCGTCGACGTCGCGCAGGATTGCATCGTCAATTCGACGGATTGCGGTACCGAAACCGGCCTCACCATGACCGCCATCGTCGATGCCGGTCAGGTTGTTGCCTCCATCGGTGCCCGTGTTCTCGGCCGTACCGCACTCGACAATATCGATCATCCGGTTACCGGCGATCGCATCGTCGACGCTGGCAAGATGATCCTCGAAGCCGATGTCGTCGAAATCGAAAAGGCTGGCATCCAGTCGATCCGTATTCGCTCGGCACTGACCTGCGAAATCCAGACCGGCGTCTGCGGCGTCTGCTACGGCCGTGACCTTGCCCGCGGTACTCCTGTCAACATGGGTGAAGCGGTCGGTGTTATCGCTGCTCAGTCGATCGGTGAACCGGGCACCCAGCTCACCATGCGTACGTTCCACCTTGGTGGCACGGCGACGGTTGTCGACAGCTCGTTCCTGGAAGCGTCGTACGAAGGTACGATCCAGATCAAGAACCGCAACATGCTGCGCAACTCGGAAAACGTTCTCGTCGCAATGGGCCGCAACATGGCGATCCAGATTCTCGACGAACGTGGTGTCGAGCGGTCCTCGCAGCGTGTCGCCTACGGTTCGAAGATCTTTGTCGATGATGGTGACAAGGTGAAGCGCGGCCAGCGTCTGGCCGAGTGGGACCCCTACACACGCCCGATGATGACGGAAGTCGAAGGTACGGTTCATTTCGAAGATATCGTCGATGGTATCTCCGTTCTGGAAGCGACCGACGAAGCAACCGGCATCACCAAGCGTCAGGTTATCGATTGGCGTTCGACGCCACGCGGTATCGACCTGAAGCCGGCAATCGTCATCAAGGACAAGAACGGCGCAGTCATGAAGCTGTCGCGTGGTGGCGACGCCCGCTTCATGCTTTCGGTCGACGCCATTCTGTCGGTAGAGCCGGGCACCAAGGTCTCCCAGGGTGACGTGCTCGCACGTTCGCCGCTGGAAAGCGCCAAGACGAAGGACATCACCGGCGGTCTGCCGCGCGTTGCCGAACTCTTCGAAGCGCGCCGTCCGAAGGATCACGCGATCATCGCCGAAATCGATGGTACGATCCGCTTCGGCCGCGACTACAAGAACAAGCGCCGCGTGCTGATCGAGCCTGCGGAAGACGGTGTAGAGCCGGTCGAGTACCTGATCCCGAAGGGCAAGCCCTTCCATCTTCAGGATGGCGACTATATCGAAAAGGGTGACTACATCCTCGACGGTAACCCGGCACCGCATGACATCCTGGCGATCAAGGGTGTGGAGGCACTTGCTTCCTACCTGGTCAACGAAATCCAGGAAGTCTATCGTCTGCAGGGCGTTGTGATCAACGACAAGCACATCGAGGTGATCGTTCGCCAGATGCTGCAGAAGGTGGAAGTGACCGACGCCGGTGACTCGACCTATATCGTTGGCGACAGCGTCGACCGCATCGAACTGGAAGATGTCAACGATCAGCTGATCGAACAGGGCAAGAAGCCGGCTTACGGCGATCCGGTTCTGCTCGGCATCACCAAGGCATCGCTGCAGACGCCGTCGTTCATCTCGGCCGCTTCCTTCCAGGAAACGACCAAGGTGCTGACGGAAGCTGCGATCGCCGGCAAGACCGACGGCCTGCAGGGTCTGAAGGAAAACGTCATCGTCGGCCGCCTTATCCCGGCCGGTACCGGTGGCACCATGACCCAGATCCGCCGTATTGCGACCGCGCGCGACGAGATGATCCTCGAAGAGCGCCGCAAGGGAACGGGTGCCGACGCTGCAACGCCGATGCTGGCCGACATGGCAGCCAAGGAAGAAGCAGCAGCCGAATAAGGCTGAAAAGGCGAGGGCGGTTCTGCCGCCCTTGGTCTCCCATTGAAAAAGCCGCCCGGATCGCTCCGGGCGGCTTTTTGCATTCTCGCTATCGGCGTCCGCCGATGACACCCCTTTCGGTCAACCGAACTTGATGATCGCGACTTCACCGGTGAGCGCGCCCTGGTAGGCGGAGGCGTGCGGCTCATCGTCCGGTGCATCGGTCAAGGTGCCGATCTGGTCGAGGTCTGCTTCGAGGAAACCTTCCTCGGCCAGTGCATTCAAGGCTTCACGCACGGCGGTGTCGTCGTCG
Source organism: Rhizobium sp. Root1204 (assembly GCF_001424965.1). Lineage (NCBI taxonomy): Bacteria > Pseudomonadati > Pseudomonadota > Alphaproteobacteria > Hyphomicrobiales > Rhizobiaceae > Rhizobium > Rhizobium sp. Root1204. Next base: position 4,010 of record NZ_LMCZ01000028.1, on the reverse strand, counting down.
GGTGCGCGCAGCATCACGTGGATGTCCACGCCCTCTTTGTCGCCATCCTGCTCATACGCCTTGCCGATGATGATGAAGACCATCGGTCCGTCGAGATTGTTGTCGTTGTCCGGCTTGGCAGTCATGGCTCATTCCTCTTTCGAAAGCTCTATTCTGTGACATTACAGCGTATTGCCGCAGCGCGCGCCGGAAAAAACACTGTTCCACGACGAATCGTCGAGACTTGGGGGGAGGGCGATTCCCCCGGTTCTTGCCGAATTGCAGAATTGCTTTATGATTCTTTAAGTTGAGAAGCCTGCTCCGGCGATTCCGCCTTTCGGGAGCAGGGGCGAGCTCCTCTTTGCCCGGCAAAGCCTTGTTTTGCAGGCATGACAGCCCTGCGCGTCCGGGAATATTTGTTAATTCCCCTTGACGGGACACCCCGAAATCAGTACACCCCGCCCCATCGGAGCCTATGTGAGGCTGGCTGGTTCGGAACGTCATGTTCTGGAGTTCGCCTCAAACAAGGTTCGAAACGCACGCTGAAGACCAAAATGCTGGACGCAAGACGCTGAAATAACAGTGTCCTCTGCTTTTTTGCGGGCCATCTGCTGAAAAGTGGATCGGTCCTCGTTTTGCGCATTTATAGCGTTCGAAACCGCCGGCGACGGCATTGATCCGCCCGCAAGGGTATTGAGACAGAATTGTAAGGGATGGTTATATGCCTACCGTAAACCAGCTGATCCGCAAGCCGCGTCAGGCACAGGTAAAGCGTAATAAGGTTCCTGCTTTGCAGGAAAACCCGCAGAAGCGTGGCGTTTGCACCCGCGTTTATACGACGACCCCGAAGAAGCCGAACTCGGCTCTGCGTAAGGTTGCCAAGATCCGCCTCACCAACGGCTTCGAAGTCATCGGCTACATTCCGGGCGAGGGTCACAACCTTCAGGAACACTCCGTTGTCATGATCCGCGGCGGCCGTGTAAAGGACTTGCCGGGCGTTCGTTACCACATCATTCGCGGCGTTCTCGATACCCAGGGTGTCAAGAATCGTAAGCAGCGCCGTTCGAAGTATGGTGCGAAGCGTCCGAAGTAATTCGGGTTCCACAGTTTAAGGCGCTGCGCGAGGTTCTCCGCGTGTTAAGGCGCCCGTTCAAAGTTGAGAGACAAAAGTATGTCACGTCGTCATAGTGCAGAAAAGCGCGAGATCAATCCGGACCCGAAGTTCGGCGATCTGGTTGTCACCAAGTTCATGAATGCTATCATGCTTCATGGTAAGAAGTCGGTCGCTGAAAGCATCGTTTACGGTGCATTCGATCTCGTTCAGGGCAAGCTGAAGCAGGAGCCGGTCACCGTGTTCCATTCCGCGCTCGACAATATCGCTCCGCACGTCGAAGTCCGTTCGCGCCGCGTTGGTGGTGCAACCTATCAGGTTCCGGTCGATGTTCGTCCCGAACGCCGCCAGGCTCTTGCCATTCGCTGGCTGATCGCTGCTGCCCGCAAGCGCAACGAAACCACCATGATCGATCGCCTCTGCGGCGAACTCATGGATGCTGCGAACAACCGTGGTAGCGCCGTCAAGAAGCGCGAAGACACGCACAAGATGGCCGACGCCAACCGCGCATTCTCGCATTACCGCTGGTAATCGACGAACAATTTTCGAAAGGCAGTCATATGGCTCGCGAATATAAAATCGAAGACTACCGTAATTTTGGTATCATGGCGCATATCGACGCCGGCAAGACCACGACGACCGAGCGGATTCTGTACTACACGGGCAAGTCGCACAAGATCGGCGAAGTCCATGACGGCGCTGCCACCATGGACTGGATGGAGCAGGAACAGGAACGCGGTATCACCATCACGTCCGCTGCTACCACGACCTTCTGGAAGGGCCGTGACGGCAAGATGCGCCGCTTCAACATCATCGACACCCCCGGCCACGTCGACTTCACCATTGAAGTCGAGCGTTCGCTGCGTGTTCTCGACGGTGCGATCGCCCTGCTCGACGCCAACGCTGGTGTAGAGCCGCAGACGGAAACCGTCTGGCGTCAGGCTGAAAAGTACAACGTCCCGCGGATGATCTTCTGCAACAAGATGGACAAGACCGGCGCCGATTTCTATCGCTCGGTTTCGATGATCAAGTCGCGCCTCGGTGCGATCCCGGTTGTCATGCAGCTGCCGATCGGCGCAGAAAGCGACTTCAAGGGCGTTATCGACCTGGTCGAAATGAACGCGCTCGTCTGGCGTGATGAATCGCTCGGCGCCCAGTGGGATGTCGTTGAAATCCCGGACGACATGAAGGAACAGGCTGCGGAATACCGCGAACTCCTCATCGAGACTGTTGTCGATATCGACGAAGCAGCAATGGAAAACTACTTGAACGGCGTCATGCCCGACAACGATCAGATCCGTGCGCTGGTTCGCCGTGGTACCATCGACGTGAAGTTTCACCCGATGTTCTGCGGTACGGCCTTCAAAAACAAGGGCGTTCAGCCTCTGCTCGACGCCGTCTGCGATTACCTGCCGTCGCCGCTCGACATTCCGTCGATCAAGGGCATCGACGTCAAGACCGAAGCCGAAATCGAACGTCATCCGTCCGATGACGAGCCGCTTTCGATGCTCGCGTTCAAGATCATGAACGACCCCTTCGTCGGTTCGCTCACCTTCGCCCGTATCTATTCCGGCAAGCTCGAAAAAGGCACGTCGGTCATGAACACGGTCAAGGAAAAGCGCGAGCGCGTTGGCCGTATGCTGCAGATGCATTCCAACTCCCGTGAAGACATCGAAGAAGCCTTTGCTGGCGACATCGTTGCTCTCGCGGGTCTCAAGGACACCACCACCGGCGACACGCTCTGCGATCCGCTGAAGCAGGTTATCCTTGAGCGTATGGAATTCCCCGAGCCGGTCATCCAGATCGCCATCGAGCCGAAGACCAAGAACGACCAGGAAAAGATGGGCCTCGCGCTGAACCGCCTGGCTGCTGAAGATCCGTCGTTCCGCGTCAAGACGGACGAAGAATCCGGTCAGACGATCATCGCCGGCATGGGCGAACTCCACCTCGACATTCTCGTCGACCGTATGCGTCGCGAATTCAAGGTTGAAGCTACCGTCGGTGCGCCGCAGGTTGCTTACCGTGAATCGATCACGAAGAAGCACGAAGAAGACTACACGCACAAGAAGCAGTCCGGTGGTACCGGTCAGTTCGCGCGCGTCAAGATCATCTTCGAACCGAACGATGAAGGCGATGACTTCAAGTTCGAGTCGAAGATTGTTGGTGGTGCAATTCCGAAGGAATACATCCCCGGCGTTCAGAAGGGCATCGAAAGCGTTCTTTCTTCGGGTCCGCTGGCCGGCTTCCCGATGCTTGGCGTCAAGGCAACCCTGATCGACGGCGCATTCCACGATGTCGACTCCTCGGTTCTGGCGTTCGAAATCGCTTCGCGTGCCTGCTTCCGTGAAGCAGCCAAGAAGGCTGGTGCACAGCTGCTCGAGCCGATGATGAAGGTCGAAGTCGTGACGCCGGAAGATTACGTCGGTGACGTGATCGGCGATCTGAACTCGCGTCGCGGTCAGATCCAGGGCCAGGAAACGCGCGGCATTGCCGTCGTTATCAGCGCCAATGTACCGCTGGCCAACATGTTCAAGTACGTGGACAACCTGCGCTCGATGTCGCAGGGCCGTGCACAGTACACGATGACCTTCGACCACTATGCGCCGGTTCCTTCGAACGTGGCACAGGAAATCCAGGCGAAATACTCCGGTCAGAAGTGACCGGAGCCTAACGCCAGCTGACAGAAACAAGAGAATTACCCTTCGGGGTTACAAAACGGAGAGCCGGAAATGGCAAAGAGCAAATTTGAGCGCAATAAGCCGCACGTTAACATTGGCACGATCGGCCACGTCGACCATGGCAAGACGTCGCTGACGGCGGCGATCACGAAGTATTTCGGCGAGTTCAAGGCGTACGACCAGATCGACGCAGCACCGGAAGAAAAGGCCCGCGGCATCACCATCTCGACGGCACACGTCGA
>NZ_LMCZ01000027.1:0-25195 GCF_001424965.1 Rhizobium sp. Root1204 | reverse complement strand
GGTGGCGGCGATCTTCGACCCGTTCGGCAATGCCGTGCATACCGCACTCTCCTTCGATCTGGTGGGCGAGGATGTGCTTGTCACTGGCGCCGGCCCGATCGGCATCATGGGCGCGATGGTTGCCAAGCGCTCCGGCGCGCGCAAGGTCGTGATCACCGATATCAATCCAGTGCGGCTGGCGCTGGCCGAAAAGATGGGCATCGATTATGTCGTCGATGCGTCGAAGGAAAACCTCGCCGAYGTGATGAAGCGGATCGGCATGACTGAGGGGTTCGATGTCGGGCTRGAAATGTCGGGTGCTGCCCCTGCCTTCCGCGACATGATCGACAAGATGAACAATGGCGGCAAGATTGCCATTCTCGGCATTGCGCCGACCGGCTTTGAGATCGACTGGAACAAGGTGATCTTCAAGATGCTCAAYCTCAAGGGCATCTACGGCCGCGAAATGTTCGAGACCTGGTACAAGATGATTGCCTTCGTGCAAGGCGGCCTCGACCTGTCGCCGATCATCACCCACCGCATCGGCATCGACGATTTCCGCGAAATGTTCGAGACCTGGTACAAGATGATTGCCTTCGTGCAAGGCGGCCTCGACCTGTCGCCGATCATCACCCACCGCATCGGCATCGACGATTTCCGYGAGGGTTTCGAGGCGATGCGCTCCGGAAACTCAGGAAAGGTTGTCATGGATTGGTAGGGCGGGTGAGGGCATACGGACAAGGTTAATTGGGAACGGCCAGGCGGCGGGGAGATCGGAATGCCAACTCACTCTTGCGAGAAGTCTTCCCCGCCGAGGTGCTTTGAATGATGAACATCGCGCAATCTGCAAACCCGCAGGAAAACTGGAACCGCCGGATGTTAACCTTGGCGTTTCCCATCATTCTTGCCAACCTGGCTCAACCGATCCTGTCATTGGTCGATACGATGGTGGCAGGGCATCTGCCGGGTTCGTCCTATCTCGGCGGCGTCGCGCTCGCCGGTGTGCTGTTCAATTTCCTGTTCTGGAGTTTCAGCTTCCTGCGGATGGCGACTACCGGTCTGGTTTCGCAGGCCTGGGGTGCCAACGATAGCGCTCTCATGCGCCTGCATCTGCTCAGAGCGCTTCTCATTGCCGCCGCCGGCGGTGCAGGGATCATTATCCTGCAAAAGCCGATCATCGAGATTGGTTTGGGATTCCTCGGCGGCAGCGCGGCCGTCTATGAAAGCGCTTCGGCTTACGCCTTCGCCCGAATCTGGTCGGCCCCCGCCACCCTTGGTAATTTTGTTCTGCTCGGCTATCTCCTCGGCCGCCAGCGGGTGATGGTTTCACTCGGCTTGCAGATCGCGCTGAATGTGATCAATCTCGCCGCGACACTGACGCTGGTCTTCGTTTTCGAGTGGGGGGTCGCCGGCATTGGCGCAGGTACGGCGCTGGCGGAATGGGCTGCTTTCATCGCGGGGCTTGTAATCGTCAAGCCTTTTGGCGCGCGCCCGGCGGTGGGGTTGCGGGATTTGCTGGATAGGCTTGCATTTCAACGATTGATCGCAGTCAACCGTGACATATTCCTGCGCAGTCTGTTCTTGCTGATCTGCTTCGGCTGGTTTGCTCGCAGCGGTGCCGCAGAAGGTGATGCCATTCTGGCCGCCAACGCCGTCCTTCTCAATCTCCATGGCATCACTTCGTACGGGCTGGACGGGTTTGCCCATGCCACCGAAACCCTCGTCGGTTCCGTCATTGGCGCACGGCGCAGAGACGCCCTTGCCCGCGTAATCAAGGCCGCCCTCCTTTGGTCGGGTCTGGTCGCGCTGTTATTTTCGCTTTGTTACGCGTTCGCGGGTCCGTCGATCATAGCACTTCTGACCAACCAGGAGGATGTGCGCACGGCCGCCGTCACGTTCCTTCCTTATCTGGTCGTATTGCCGGTCGTCTCGGTGACAAGCTACATGCTCGACGGCGTCTTCATCGGTGCAATGCGCACAAGGGAATTGCGCAACAGCATGTTCATCTCGACCGTCATCTTTCTTGTGACAGCCTATGTGCTGCAACAAATCTGGAGCAATCATGGGCTGTGGATCGCGATGATGGTCCTGATGCTTGCCCGCGCCGTGACGCTGGGGCTCGGCCTGAAGCACAGGGATTTTGTTGACGCGCAAGATTTCTAAGAGACCTGTGTACGGGATGCATCTCGCGTTGATTTTATGTGATCTTTTCGACTTCTGGGGTAAAGGGCGCGGAGATATCAGCGTCGACAACCTAAATGTTTGATTCCAGACTTTGATGATGCAGTCTTCTCGCAGGTTTGGAGGGATTCGCTATGGGACAGGTTCTACACGGCAACGCCACGACGACAGAGGCAATCCGTCGAACGGTACAAAATAGTCAAGAGAGCTTGAGGGCACTCTCCAAGCGCTACGGGATCAATCAGAAGACCGTGGCCAAGTGGCGTAAGCGCGCTTCGACGGCCGAACTTCCGACTGTTCCAAAGGAGGCGAAATCGACATTCCTTTCGGTAGAAGAAGAGGCAGTGATCGTTGCTCTCCGCCGCTATACCTTGCTGCTACTGGACGACTGCCTTTTGTGCGCTGAGGCCGACTATACCGTACCTGACCCGGTCTTCCTTGCATCGCTGCCTGCAACGCTATGGCATCAGCCGCCAGCCGCCAGCCGCCAACTGCCTGCCGGATGTCGAAGGCCGCCAATCCTCGGAGTGGTCGGTGCTGAGGATTTGGAAGACCTTCTACGTCGACACCATGAACCGCGGCCGAACTTGAGGCCATCGCCACGTTGGAGACACTGGCCCAAGGCTGGCGCGATCACACTTTACGCAGGCGTTCATCCGGCAACGTAGAAGACTGGTCATCGCGTCTCGGTGGATCGCAATAAATCAAAGCGGAGTGGATATCGACCTCGCCGGCAAGTTTCCGGGCGGAACGCTCGGCCTGGCGCTGGCCGCGCCGGTCAAGCTTGCCGATGACGGCGTCGATCTGTCCAACTCACCACGGGCGAAAATGAGGAGCTCACGAGGATCAGGCCGCTCGTCGCCCTCGAGGCGAAAGTTTCTTCGATGTTCCATAACTTACATTATGCGACTAGAGCCTGTAAGGGGGTACATTCTATTTCCAAGTGCGACATGCCAGTAATTTCAACGGCTTCACTTTGGAGATTTTGGCATGTCTCGATGCTATACGCAGATCACCCTTGCCGATCGTCGGCGTCTTTATCATCTCGTGGCGGCAAAGGTTCCGGCGGAGGACGCAGCGCCTACTCCCGTCCGGGTGGATATTGATCTGAATGGGCGGCTTGAAACCTCTGACCAGTGCTCCATATCAGCCTTCAGAACTCGCCCACAGCACTTGACCACGGATGTACTGGCACTTGCTGTGTGGCGCTTGGAGAGGTCGGGTAATTGCCCGGCCTTTTTCTTTGCGCGCCCCCATCTTCAATCATCCGAGGGGAAAATCCACATCATGAGTTTTGTATTTTAGTCATTACTGTAATATTATGCTTCGACTGAGGGTTTTGGGGTACCTCTGGCATCGGGAACTCTGGTTGGTCTTTTAAAGCGCCTCCAGAGGGGGAGGCTATCGTGAAAGGCATAATTGCGGTGACGTATGTCTCCGCTTTAATTTGTTCGGCCCAACCTTGCCTGTCCGAAAACATCGCCTCCAGCCAGAAAACAATCACCGAAGAGGAAGTTCGAACTCTCAGCGGTCGTCTTTATCGAAACATCCTAATCGCCGCTTGCAAGAACGGTTGGAGATATCCCCGGAAACAACTGGAGCATGGCTTCAAGCGTCATCTTCAGGAATTGAAGCTTCAACTTTCCAATGACGGCTACCGGATCGTGCCAAGCGATAATACCAGGCGACGCTCACCCATGGTGATGGTTAGAGAATGGAAATCACCGACGTTCGGATGCGAACGCCAATATTGGCGTGTAACTCGCGATTAAATTTCCCCGCCGTGATTGTGCAAAAACCTGCCAATTCGAGGGATATCTTTGAACAAGGGGTGACGGCGATGTCACACTCAACACAAGTAATATCCGGATCTCTCTGCTCTTTTGCTCTACTGGGCTTCCTCACCGGGAGCGATGCCCACCAGACGGTAAGCGGCTGGGTCTACCCACCCGCTTGCTGCCAAGGCCGTGGAGTTCGAGGCGACTGTCAGGCCATATCGAGCGTCAACGTCACCAGATCGACGCATGGTTATTTTATCTTGGTTCATCCGGGCGACCATCATCTTGCCACCAGATACCACCGTTTCTTCGTCCCCTATGGGGACGAGATACCGTCGGGTGACCAAAACTATCACATTTGTCTCCACCCGACCGAGGATAATCTCAACTGCTTCTTCGCTCCGCCCGATGCAGTTTGAGATGGCGACGGGAGATGTTTAAGCTGCAACCGGATTGACTCTCCCGTCCCTCTCAATGACGATCCGTCGTCATGAAGTCCGAAATCAACAGTCGCTACAACCTGCGCCAAAATCTCAACGGACTCTGGACAGTTTACGACATCTTCACCGGGGAGCCGGCCGCCGTGAATGGCATAGTTCTCGACATGCTGGAGATGGAAGACGCCGGAGAGTGGGTGGCCCAGCTCAATTTAGAAGACAGACGCCGCAGGATGGGGCCGTTACATTGAGCTCCACCACCGATTTCATTGCAGAACTGGTGCGTGCCGCGAACGAGGTCAACCTACTGGCAGCTATCGAGGTGAGCCGGCTACTTGATCGATCGGTGGACACTATCCGGGATATGAGAGAGCAGATTGGGGTGGAGCAATCCGCTCTCGGCCGTGACGTGGCGATCTACCTGCAAACGGCATCTGCGAGGGCGAAGGGCTTGCCGGACGACCAAGCCCGCGACGCCTTGCTCGATGCGGCGGAGACTATCCGGACGTTGAAGATTGTGCTTGATGCGAAGGATGAGGTTTTGAGGGGCGGGCGATAACCGGCCGCTGGCGTGGGTTGCTTAGTATTAGAGTTGGCCAATCTAGGCTCAAATGTTCCCCTCAAAGTTGATCAGAGCGACAGGAAATGCTATTTAACGCCGTCGCAAAGGCGGATGCGACACGGAAGCTGGCTGCTCGCTGTGCGCCGCGGCTGGCTTCCATCCTAGTTGCCCTAGTTGCCAAACTCGATCGTCGCTCTATTCTGGCCTCATGCCCAAACGCTTCCCAGAGTTCATCCTTCTCGCGCTGATTTTCCTCGCTTTCGGCGTCGCGCTGATGGCGTTCATTGCACCCATTCTCCGAATGCTTGGCTGGTCTTCTTGACTCCACCCACATCGAGAACATAAGCAGTACATTCAGGGAGACATTACCGAGTTATGCACCGCCTATCCACAGGATACGCGCAAGAAACAATGGCCGACTACCAGCCCAAATACCAATGGCACCGCACAGAGCTGGATGAGAACGACCCGCCGAGGGATACGGACTGGATCGGCATGGACGGTGAATTGATGATCGGCCGTATCCGGAGAGAGTTCCACGGTCCGGTGAAGGGCAAATGGCACTGGGCTTCTTGGTTCCCGAAAACCCATATCGGCGCGCGCCCGATGCCAAACGCTGGCTATGCAGACACAGCTCGGATCGCCACACAGAAGGTCGAAGAACAGTGGGAGCTGTGTCTGCGGGTGATGACACCGCGTGACCCACAAGGCAGGAAACCATGAGCGACGACAGAATGACCCATCCGAACTCCCCGGTGCATTTCGAGCACTGGTGCGGGCATGAGGGCTGCAAGCGCTGGGGGTCGTTTGGGAAGGATCGCCGCGGCGTCATCGAGTGGCGGTGCAGCGAGCACGTGGCGGCCGACTATTGGGATAAGCAGCCAGCAGTTCGGGACTGACCGCAATCACTCTTTAACAAACTTGTGGCGCAATATCGGGATGGCAAAGCGACCTCCCAAACCGATAGGCCTTCGCGCGGAACCCGATCTGCCGCTGAAGAGCCGAGCGCGCAAAGCCCGCGACCCCAACCAGCCCCGCCTTCCCTTCGACCCCATGCCGGATCGGATAGAGCCCTGCCTTGCGCTGCTGGCTGCCAAACCGCCAAAGGGCGACGACTGGGCATTCGAAATCAAATGGGATGGATACCGGCTGGCAATCCACGTCGAGCCGACAAAGGTCAGGATACTGACCAGAGGTGGCCACGACTGGACGACGCGCTTCTCGGGCTTAGAGAAAGCCGCCAGAGACCTCGGCGCCACTATGATCTTGGATGGGGAAGCGGTCGTTCTTGACGACCAGGGCCGGTCAGATTTCGGAGCGCTGCAGACTGCGCTCGGCGGCCGGGGTGGGAAGAGAAATGCCGGGGCGGCAATCTTCTATGCGTTCGATCTTCTCTATTATGACGGCCATGATCTTACCCGGATGGAACAGGGAGAACGTCGGGCGATTCTTGAGAGCATCATAACCGAGAACGATGGACCAATCCGGCTTTCGGAAGAGATCGAAGCAGATGGAGACATGCTTCTGGCGACCGCGTGCGAGCATGGCCTCGAAGGCATCATTGCCAAGCATCGCCGCCGGCCATATCGGTCTGGCAGGCTCGGCGACTGGCTAAAGATCAAGTGCGTCCAGAGCGAGAGCTTCGCAGTGGTGGGCTACGAGCCATCCACCACGATGCCGGGCGCCATTGGCAGCCTGCTATTGGCCGCCCGCAAAGGTGACAGGCTGGTCTACGTCGGTTCTGTAGGAACCGGGTTCAAGCACAGCGAGGCCCGCAAGCTGAAACAGCAGCTAGACCAGATGCCGATCAAACGGCCGCCGGTTTCCATCAAGGGGAAGAACCTCGTCTATGCCCGACCGGACCTTGTCGCTGAAATCGAGTTTCGCGCTTGGACGGGAGACGGAAAGTTGCGTCATGCCTCATTCAAAGGGCTTAGAGACGACGCAGATGCAGCCGACATTTACGAGATTGACTGAGTGCCTCTCCGCGGGAACAATTCAGACGTATTCCGGTTTCCCGCGGAACGGAGGAATTGCGATGATCAAACAGCCGAAATTCCCGGCATCCCATGAGGACCGCCATCTTCTGTGTCAGGAAGAGGTAGACGGGCCACTCCAGGACATACTTGACCAGGCCACCACGCATGGATGGGGAACGCTTGAGACAATATCGGCCATGGAAGAGGTTTTGAAAAATATGCGCATTGCCTACGCTGAAGACCCGGATCCGGCGGAAGACCCGCCGAACGACAGCGGCGATGCGATAGACTTCGGCGCTTTCCCATCGGCCGATCGGCTCGTAGATGCCTATGTCAGAGAGAGAGGGAAATCATGACGATCTATGCTTGGACGATCGCAAAACCGGGCCGGCAGGATATCAAGCACGTCTCCGATTTGGCCGAGTTGCGTGAATACCTGCGCGTCCTCGATCTACCGGGCGTTGCTCCGTCCGATTGGGTCACAATGGATACGGAGATTGCAGACCACGGCACCTACACCTATACCCACGGCCGGGACATGCAGGCATAACGAACCTCGTCTGCCGGATGGTCTTCCATGTCCGAATTCAAATCTTCTGGCTTATTCTCGTCGTGCTGCAGCGCCGGGATGGTGCGGATGGCATGGACACAGGTTTCAAAGAAATAGAGCATCGGGCGCCCGTCCTCGTCGCCGTCCAACCTGCCCCGCATCTGGTCCCAGCCACCCATGGCGCCGCGAGCGGTCACGCGCTTGTTGTCGGCGCGATGGAACGAAGCCCCAGGCTTGCCCCGCAATCCGATGCGCATACGCTCGGCGATCGATGGACCGCCATCCTCAGAGAATGCAGCAGGATCTAGAACGCCGTAGGCAATCTTATCCGTTAGATCGCGCTCCTTGACGCCTGCACCTACAGCGTTGGCATTCATCTTGACGCCTTTGTTCGCAGTCGTCTTGCCCTCCGCGTCCGTGTAGATGCCGTACCACTCTCGATAGCGAACCAGCGCCCCACGCGGAAGAACGACGCCCGGTTCTGCGATGTAAGTATCCGAGACGACCGCATACCACCCGAACGAGAATGGCTTGGCTGATCCCCAGTCGCCTGCCCTGAACCTTGTCCACTCTTCCGGGATCTGGAAAGGCTTGATGACGTGACGATCCTTGCGGAAGTTATCGAAGAACGCGCCGTCGATTATATCCCAGTCACCATGCCGCATTGCGCGGACGAGGCTTTCGGAGCCCAACCCCTGGAGACGGGCCTCATAGCCTGGGTCACTAGCTTCCATGCTCGGATTGTCTTCCAACCGAGCCGGGATGTATTGGCGAAGCATCCCACCTTCTGACTTGGCCGCCCGTGTGACCTCCATGGGCAAAGCGCCGTCAATGAAGGTGGCCTTCACGAACTGATGCCCGATGCCTCCAGGGTTAGCGCCGCAGACAATGCGCGGAAACGTGTTGCGGTACTGCTCAGGCACCTTGATGCCAACCATACGAACGCGATTGCGGAGAAACCGGTAGATCACATCCGTGAAGTGCGTCAGCTCATCGATCAGGAGCACATGGATTTCAGCGCCCTGGTATTTGATGCGGTCCCTTTCGTCCTTGCAGTGGCAAAGGTAAATCTTGCTGCCGTTCCAGAACCGGATTTCGTCTTCTACCATCGTGACGAAACCGCACTCGACCCAGCCGGCCAACATCGACCGGAACCCGTTCGGCCCCTCCACGTGGTTCTTGACCAGATCGTCCTTGATGCGGCGAAAGAGATAAACCTGCAGGCCGGGTATGGCCGAGCACCACAGAATGGCTGCTATGCGCATCAGGTGGCTTTTGCCCCCACCCGCAGCTCCACCATAAAGGATTTCCGTTGCCTCGCTCTCAAGAGCCCTCATCTGTTTGGGATGAAGGTCGAAGTTTACGAGGGCGTCAGCTTGATTTGCCATTGATCGTTATCTGCGGCACCAGTTCGAGTTTGCCGCTATGCTCCTGCTTTTCAGCGAGCCCCAGGTCACGGGCAATAATGTTCGGGTTTAGAAGATCAGCAGACGCGCCTTCGAACTTCTGCGTGCGGATGATTTCTTCCACCTGCGTGACGACTGGCAAAAAATCTTGTCGGCCCCGGTACTCATCCCAGGACTTGCGTGCGATATCGAGGAAGATGCACAGCCCTGAAATGGTCATGGCCCGCATCTTGGGGAGGTTCTCGACCGTCCCGACGCCCTGGAACGCGAAGGGCTTGGACTCCCACAACGGGTTCTGCTCCACCCATTCGAAGTACTCGGCACATGCTGCCCACAGCACATCAGGGCTGGCAAAGATCGGTGCCCGTCCGTGTGTGCTTCTGGCTTTCCAGAATTGGTTGCCAGTCGGCGCTGCCATCTGTCTCTCCAAACGCGAAAAGGCCCCCAATGGGGCTGGTTTGTGTTTACGGGAACCAGAGAGTCCTGTGGATCGTTTCGCTTCCGTAAGGAGATCCGACATGTCCGACGCCAAGACCAAATCCTTGATCGAACCGAAAACAGTCTCGCCCAGCGGAAGCTATGACGTCGCGTACTTCGCGAAGAAGCATGGCTTGTCGATGAAGGATGCACTGCGTCTAATCAAAGCCCACGGCTCAGATAGGGATGCTGCTGATAGGGCCGCGCAGAGGTTCCATCACTAACGGCTACCCTCTCACCGGTGTTTCCATGGGTGCACGGGGTCAAGCGGTCGACCATCTATGCCGGTCCCACTTCTAACCTTGCCGCTCTCTTCCTGCTGGATCCTGATGTCGTGGTGGTCGGGACAGGCGACTTCCCAGTTGAGCCTATCCCAGAACAGTTGCTTATTACTCTTGTGAGGTATGCGGTGGTTGACGACCAGATGCATCCGCTTCGGGTTCGTCTGTGGTGAGCCATCCAATCGGAGATGGCCGATGTTTAGGATGCCCAGCTCCTTGCAGCGTTCGCAGAACTGGTTCTCCGGCAGAGCAAGGAACGCTGCCCTACCCTTCTGCCATCGGTGGCCATAGCCGCGTTCGGCGGCGGTCTCTCGTCTATCTCTTCCCACTGTATTGCCTTTGTCGAGCGCCTGAGCGAACTTCTCGTGCCGGACTTGTTTCATGACTGGCATCTGGGAGAAACAACATGACCGTTCAAATTAAAGCTTACGATCCTGACAACAACGGCATCGGCATCTACTTTGGTCAGTACCTCAATCAAAAGTTTGCTGCGTTCGACAACGTGGCGGGGGTGCTTTCGGCGGACGCAGCGGCGACCGGCTACGCTTTCGTCGGTGCAGATGGCGGCGGCGTCGTCTTCAACTCCGCTACTGGGTGGAAAGTCGATCCCGCCACCGGCCATGTGGTAGGTGAACTGAGCAGCATTTCATTTGGCCAGCAGATCACGATCGCCTCAGACGGCACGTTCATCCAAACAACTGAGATGCAAATGAGCGGGCTTCAAATCTCCGCGGCCGAACTGCAGCAGGTTTTCGATCAGGCCTCGGACGGAGAGTTCGACTACCTGTACAGCTCGATACGTGATGGGCAGTTCTTCGTTGAGGGCTCTTCAAGCAAAGACAGTCTTGTCGGAGGCTCGGGCGACAGTACCATCTACGGCGCTGCCGGTGATGACCGAATTTACGGCAGAGGAACGTACGAAGAGAGCGACCGTTTGTTCGGTGGCGATGGAAACGACAAGGTCGTAGGCGGCGACGGCGGTGACGTCATTTATGGAGGAAACGGTGACGACAGGATCTACGGAAAAGGCGGCGAGGACATTCTAAAAGGTGGCCCCGGCAACGACTACGTTTACGGCGGCACTGGCGCCGATAAATTATACGGCGATAGCGGAGACGACGCGCTCATGGGTGGCCGCCAAGAGGATCGCCTATACGGCGGCTCTGGCAACGACTTTTTACATGGCGGCTCAAGCCCTGACACCTTTATTTTCCAGAAGAACGCTGGCCGAGACACTATCGCAGACTTTAGACCAGGTAAGGCGGGTAAGGACCTGATCATATTTCAAGGCACTGACTTGCACTCGTTCGCTGATGTCATTGATCACGCAAAGGATACTCCTCGCGGCGTCGTGATCACATATGAAGAGGGCACCCTACTCTTAGGAGACGTTCGGCTGAAGCAACTCGACAGCCACGATTTCTTCTTTCTTAATTAGGACGATCAATCAGCTAGGCCTTCCAAGAAGTGGAGATCCGGGCTATCGGCCCGGATCTGGTTCATACCTATTTCATTGCTGCCATCGACTAAGCCCGGCTCTCCATTTCAGGACTGCGGGAGCTCTACCGCATTCGTTCCGGTTCGAGAGATAGCCCGTGGGTATCGTAGCTCTCGCGGTAGACCGGCCGGAGATCGGCGATCTTGCGATATGCGGTGACGCCCATGTCACGCAGCGAGTGCCAGGTGTGGCCGGCGCCATAGCGGATGATGGCGAGCGTGAACGAGGCGAGTACCGCGACGACGGCGAGGCAGATATCGAACAGGCGATAGAAGCGCATGCTGTTTCCTTTCGGGGCTGGTGGAAACGAAAACCCCGCCAACCTCTCGGGTGACGGGGCTATTGAGCGTCATTTCCGGGCTCAGCGCTTACTTATGCGATCCCGGTGCGCGACATGTTGGCTCTGGACATCGATGAACAATAACAAGAGAGCCTCGGACGCGACCGTCGTAAGCGCTCATTTCCATGCGCGTTGACGCGGCCCGTTTGACCGGGGTCGCTGTGCTACGGTTGCATCGGATCAGGCAGCGGCGGTTTTTGTGAAGTTTAAGGGCAGCAAATCGGCGATGTCGGCATCTGGCGCGCGCTGCGGCAATTCCGTGAGGATGCAGCGCAGATAGGCCAAAGGCTCGATGCCGCAGGCGCGGCAGGTTAGCATGATGCTGTAGACGACGGCACTGGCCCTGGCTCCGTCCACGGTATCGCTGAACAGCCAACTTTTTCTGCCAGTGGCAAAAATCCTGATATCACGCTCAAGCAAATTGTTGTCGATCGGCATCCTGCCGTCTTCGGTATAGCGCGTCAGATACTTCCACTGGTTCAGGGTGTAGGACACCGCATCGCCAAGCTTGGTATCGGGCAAGACCTTCGGCGCTATGTTGTCGAGCCATGCCTTGAGAGCGTTGAGGATGGGAATGCTATGTTGCTGGCGGAAACGCAATACTCTACAAGGTCAGGTTATGAGTTCAGCCGCCGACATGATGACGCGCAACGGGTCCAAGCGACAAGAGGAGGTTTTCATTCTCGGATCGGCAGGTTGGTTCTCGCCAACGCTTCAGGTGCAAGCGCAGAAAGGAATGGTCGCAGCGATGGGAACAGTTGCTGAGGCCGTGGGCGGTACGGTATGCGGACTAGACGCGGTTGGCGGCGGCGAAGGCTGCTGAGGACCTCAGTACGGAACGGGCGTATGCCTCCTACGGGAACGAGGCCGCAAGGACGATCATAGCCCGCACCCGCGGCTCCGCTCTAATGATGGTGTCGCACAGCAGCGTCTCCCCGAGCGGCGGATCCGCTATAGTCGCGGACGCGGAGAGAAATCAGTCGTTGCCAAGAGGGTCCGATGACACGGCTTCGCTGCCTTATCGTGCTGACTACAACTTTGTTCGCCCTGTCGCCCGGCGGGGGCCTAGCCGACGCGCCGCTTGAATTTCGCGGTGCATGGAACCTACGGTTCGGTCTGCGCAGTGACAGCGATGCGCGGGGTATGCGGGCTGTAGCGCCTTACTGACAAGACGCGAAATCGCTTTGGAGCAGTTTCGGCGTTCAGAACTCTCAGACAGCACTCTGTCATCAAATTGAAGACGCCGAACGCTGTTCCCATGAGACGGGGTGGCGCTTCGTCCGCGATCAGGGTTGCGGGCAAGCCCTCAGACAGTCCCATATGGAGCCCCATAGAACGATGCCCGCCAGAAACATCGGGATGCCGTTCTCGACGGCGAGCAACCGGGCTTCTCACGATCAGCGTCGGTTCTTGTCGCCGCCTATCGTCTCAGGCCGTCATTGTCCGAACTCGAAGACGCCTTCGTGAAAGAATTAGAAGAGATGACCATCGAACCTGTCAGCCTGATTGAACTGAAAGACGCACGAGCCCGGCTCACAAATGACCTTCGAGCCCGACTCGATGAAAAAGCGATGCGGTTCCTGCTTACTCTCCATGATACGGAGCCGGATTTCGACGCCATCGCGCTGACGCAGGCGGCGGCCCTACCGGCAGTTCGGTGGAAGTTGCTTAATCTTGCAGAGCTGAAGCAGCAGAACCCCGACAAACACGCGCTGCAGCGTGGGGAAATCGAGAACATGTTTGCTTAAGCGACTGCGTTCCCAAGCACGGCCAGCTGCAGGTTCCCTGCTCAGGCACTTCCGGCCGGCCAGTCATTTGCCGGCTCTTCGATGCCGTCATCCGATACATCGTCTGCAGGGTCTGGATCACGTTCATTCGCAATCGGCAAACGCTCGATTTCTTCGATCGCGGCTTTGAAGACTTGTGCCTGCTTGGCTCCGGAAACGACCGCTTGATCCAGCAGGCTTTCCAAGCCACTGCGCAGTTTGTCTCGCCAGTCATTAGTCGTTTCGGTTTCTCCGCTTGATCTTTTTATCAGATAGCTCGATCCACACCGGCGCGTGATCGCTCGTATGTTCCCAACCGCGCACATGCTTGTCGACTTCAGCCTTTTTCAGGCGGTCGGCAAGGTCTGGACTGAGCAGGAAATGGTCGAGCCTCAAGCCCGCGTCGCGTCCATAGGCATTCCGGAAATAATCCCAGAACGTGTAGATGCGCTTTCCGGGATGCATTTCGCGCAGCGCATCCATCCAGCCTTGAGCGACAAGGTTTCGGAAGGCTTCGCGCACCTCCGTGCGGAAAAGGGCGTCGTTTATCCAACGCTCCGGCTTATAGACATCCAACTCCGTCGGCATGACGTTATAATCACCGACCAGGACCACGGGTACCTCTAGCTCCAGCAATTCGGCGGCATAGTCGTGCAGACGCTGAAACCATCGGAGCTTGTAGTCGAACTTCGGGCCAGGATAGGGATTGCCGTTTGGGAGATAGAGGCCGCCGATCACAACGCCGTCCACGATGGCTTCGATAAAGCGGCTCTGCTCGTCCTCCGGCTCCCCCGGGAGACCTTTGCGCGTCAGGTGCGGCTCCTGACCTCGAGCCAGGATGGCGACGCCATTCCAGGATTTCTGGCCATGCCAAACCGCGCCATAGCCGGCAGACTGGATGGCCTTCGCTGGAAACTTCGCATCCGGCGACTTCAGCTCCTGGAGGACGACAACGTCAGGCTTCGCCTCGTCCAGCCATCGCAGCAGGACCTCGAGTCGACCGTTTACGCCATTGACGTTGTAGGTGGCGATTTTCACTTGGATGTATGGTCGCCCTTGTCGCCCTCCCCGGGCTGGGCATCGCTCTTAGCCCGCTTGCGCCTGTCAGCCGAGAAGGATCGACCAACGTCGACAGATTCCTTGAACTTGCCATCTTCGTCGCGACGGACGTAGCGTTTGTCGGTGCCAGTATCGATGAGTTCGCGCTTCGACATGATGTTCTCTCCCATTTGTTTGTGCAGCGGAAACCCACAAGACGTCGAAAAGTTTCAGATTGGTGCCAACGGGCTTGAACCGGTCTCAGCCGACTCAGGCGCCAAGGCACGTCCTAGCTAAGCAACTCCGCCGATTCATTTATTTACGTTCTTCCCGGATTCATGCGACCGAAACGGAGGGTTGCGAAACCAGTCGTGCTGCAACGTGCCAATGACCAGATAATAGCCTGCATCTCGGTGTCTAACTCTGGTGCGGGTGGCAATCGGCGGCTTGTCGGTCCAGTCGGAACGGAACGGACCCAACGATCGTCACACAACCGTTTGCACCACCTCGCCACCGTCGAGAAAGGCCTCGAAAAAGTGGGGAGGTTGTTCCCGGAAAGTGCGTCACGGTACGCGACCGCACTCGGAAGTGGTGACAGTACGCTATATTCCGTCGCCTTGCATCGTGACCGGCTGAACCTATTTTTGTCGCATGATCTTCTTCACGAGTGACACCCATTTCGCCGATCCCAGGGTTCTGAGGATCGACCGACGTCGGTTCTCTAACATGGCGGAACACGATGCCGCTCTCATCGAAACGTGGAATGCCGTAGTCGGTGACCACGACGATATCTGGCACCTCGGCGACTTCATGTCGGTCAAAGGCGGCGACTGCGACGAGCTTCTGGGCAGGCTCCATGGTCGTAAACATCTGATCGTCGGGAACAACGACCCGGAGACGACGACGTCAGCCAGCCGCTGGACATCGGTTCAGCATTATCGCGAGATCGAGGTCGACGGCCTGCATCTCATACTCTGCCACTACCCGTTCCGAACATGGAATAAGATGGGCAAGAAATCCATCAATTTGCATGGCCACTCACACGGCAAGCTCAAGCCGCTTCCCCGACAGTTCGATGTCGGGGTTGATGCCCAGGGGCTAATGCCTGTCACGTTAGCGCAAGTCATCAGCAAGCAAGGTCGGGCTCAGGGGTTCGTGCCGCACTAACCTGCCTAGGGACGGCAACGTGGTCATCGGACTTTGCTGATCTTTCTCAAAATTGCGAACATTTTGACCGCGAGAGCCTCGGTTCATGGCTGACATGCCGGGGCTTAGAAAGACTTCGAAAAAAAATTTGGCGGAAATCTTGAAACTGTTTTTCGTCGAAATTAGATCATTTTCGTCAGCCGCCGACAGGGGCTGGCAGACCGGGGACGCGAGTTTCCGCGTCTCCTTTCCATCTCGCTTTACGGAGGATTTGGTTATGAGAAACGATCTTGATTTTGCACCGCTCTATCGCTCAAGCGTCGGTTTCGACCGCGTGTTCAATCTGCTGAACAACGCGCAGCGCCTGCAGGCAATCGACACCTGGCCACCTTACGACATCGTGAAAACGAGCGACGACGATTACCGCATCGAAATGGCAGTCGCAGGCTTCGGCGATACCGATCTGGACATCATCCAGGAACGCAACGTGCTGGTCATTAAAGGCCAGAAGGCCGAGGCCAAGGAGGGCGAATATCTCCATCGCGGTATTGCCGGACGTTCGTTTGAGCGCCGCTTCGAACTGGCCGACCATGTGAAAGTGGAAGATGCCTCCCTGGTCAACGGTCTCCTGAGCATCGCATTGAAACGTGAAATTCCGGAAGCCATGAAGCCGCGCAAGATCGCGATAGGCTCGGGCGGCGAACAGGCTGCCCCGCTGCAGATCGAAGCGGAACGCCAGGTCGCCTAAGGTATCCACGATGAAAAAGCGTGTAGAGAAAAAATTCGTCGTGGAGATCAGGAAGCGCCGCGTCCAAAAAGCAAAGGACGCAACGGAGACCCTGGTAATGCGCGCTCTCGAGAGATTGCGGTCCCAGCCATCGTTGACTGCCAGAATATGATCCAGGCGAGGAGCGTTCCAGCGCTCCCCGCTTCATCCAACCACACGATCGGGCGAGACGGAAAGGAGCAGCCCATGAGACCTGATATGTTCGAGAAGCCCGTCACGATCCTCTTGGGCCTTGGTATCCCAACCGAGGTCAAATCGGTGTTGCATGCCTACCAGATCCTGATGGATTGGCGAAATGCCGCAGATCATTCGCGCGAGTTGGCGCTCAAAGCGTGCAAGGCCGCGATCAACCGTGAAATCGAGGCGCAGACGGCCCGGGCGTTTTTTGTCGCGTTCGCTGAGCGGCACGATCTGCTCGCGCCCGAAATCGGCAGTTTGGTCGCCCAAAGCAGCAAGCGCAATAGCGACCCGCATATTCGATGAGCTGTGTAGCTTCATGCGGCAGGTTACGTCCTGCCGCATCGTTTCACACCTCTTCAACGCGCTCGAGCTCGAAGAAATAGACGCGGTCGTCGCCTTCGATCACCACAGCCCAGACGGAATACCCCGCTCCCCGTCCACAGTCCAATCATCTCACGCGGCTCCACAGGTGGAAGGCCGTGAAACCTTCCCATCTCATTCATCGTCTATTCCCGCTCAACGGAGTCTCCAATCGACCCTCATCATCCTGCCGCCGCTGCTGCGCAAGCCGGTTCGATCTGGCCTTCTGCCGTGCAACCCGCAGCTCGTCCAGATCCGGCAACCACCAGCGGCGAGCCACCTCCCTCTCGCCGTACGGCGTTCGGGCTGGCCAGGTCGCGACCGATTCCTCAAGAGACCCCAGCCGACAGGCCGCCCAGACATATTCCTCGTCTATCGGGGCTTAAAATAAAACGTGGACACAATTTCCGAATCTGCTAGTTCGCCATGCGTATCGGTGAAGATGACGATGCCCGCATGCGTACCGATGGGACGCTCAAATGGGGGGACATCGTCGACAGGAACAGGATACCGCTTTAGCCGGCGTTCACGAGTTCTCGCCTTTGACGCTTCTTCGCCTTCCGTACCTTTCAACGCATCACGTCGCGCCCTTCGCACATCGGGCTCATTACGCTCGGCCGCCGCCTCGATCGCAAGCCATCGCCGGCGTAATTCATCCAGTGATCGGTAAGGGACAGTCCACAGGCGGCGATCCGCATCCCATCGCGCCAATGGAATCTCCCGGATCTCGGTGACGACCGTGCGTGAATAGGGCGTTCGGATTTGTAAGCCGGACGGAGCAGCTTCGAGATAGCGGCTCTCGATCGGTTCGAAGGCGAACGCATCCCTGCCCTTTTTGTCGGCAAAGGCGTCGGCGTCCGCTTCCATCTGGGCGAGCCAGCGTCCAATGCGCTTGCCGGCCGTGCGCCCGGGCACAAACCAGGCGTTCAGTCTGTCGCTCCACCGGGCACGGGGAAACGTCTCGCGAAACCGTTGCACCGTGATGCGATCGTGAGGAAGGTCCGTCGTTGCTCCGACGGGTGTGTCAGCTTCGATACCGCTCGTCGTTTCTATTTCCATTGCTCTATTGCCGGCGCCAACTGGCCGCACGCCGCCGCATTTCGGGATTTTGCGAACCGCTTGATAGCCTGCTCGAGCGGTCGCTGCCCATCACAGCAATCCTGCCAAGCGGTGCTCTTCTTCAACAGGTTGGGCACGGTGCGGATGGTGAACCGCTTTGGATTCAGTTCTGTTTTCACCTGGCTCCAGCTGAGCGGCATCGAGACTGTCGCTCCTGGACGTGCGCGTGGAGACAAGGTGCGACTGCGGTCGCCATCCGGTCATTGCGCAGATAATCGCTGAAGATGCGGCCCTCGCGCTGTTTCTTCGCCATCTTGATTCAGGCCTGGAAATACCGTGTCGCTGAACAAGGTGTTCGACCGCGAGGTCAGCCGCCGCACGTGTCTCGAATGTGGCCCGTATAGTGGTGGTGCTGTCGTCTGCCATCTGAAATTCTCCTTTTCGTCCACCACTTTCACAAACTGAACCCACCAGTGGTTTCGCTGCATTGCTGTTGGCAGCAAGGAAGGGCCTTATGGGGGGCTGTAACCCTGTATTGCACCATCCAGCGATGCGACCGGCCCGAGCACCATGGCCCCGGCAAGCTCGTTCGCAAGATCGGTTGCGATCATGTACTCGTCTTCGGCAACATGGACGACGAGACCATCCAGCGCTTCGCTATCCATCTGCAGTCTCCATTATGTTGCTTTCGGATATGGGAATCATAATTGTGCAACGAACACCATCTGGACCTAACTCGAAACTCGTCTGCGCGTTCAACTGATAGGGCAAAGCTTTTTCAATCAGCTCGCGCCCCTGACCGCCGCCTTGGGCCTTCGCCCCGACCGGCGGCATGGACACGCCACTTTCGCGCCATTCAATATGAAGCCGAGGCCGGCCTCTGCGATCGGGCTCCGCCATCTTCCAGATGATAGCGAGATGCCCGTTTGGCTGTCCAAGAGCACCGTACTTGACCGCATTCGTGGCAAGTTCATGTAGCGCCATCGCCAACGTTTGCACCATGCTGGAGCGAAGCCGGATACCGGAAGGGCCGTTCAGTGCCACGCGGTTCGAAGACCCATGCATCGCCTGAAGTTCTGTGCGGATCAATTCGTCAAATGCCACCCTGTCTGTTTCTCCCAACCTCGACAGGAGCCCCTGCACTCGAGCGAGCGCTTCAAGGCGTTCGCCAAAGCGGTTTCGAAAATCCTGAAAGTCGGCGCTGGTTTCGCCTGTCCGTTTGGCGGTCGAGCGAACGACTCCCATGAGATTGCGGGTCCGGTGCTGGAGTTCCTCGACGAGGACCTCCATACGCTCTGCCGCGTCCTTGTCATCGGTAACGTCTTGACCTATGCCGCCAATCCTGATGACGCTCCCCTCGGAGTCGAAGATGGGGAAATCGGTATCGCGGAGCCAGCGGACCTCTCCATCATTGGGACGGCGAATGCGGAATTCAAAAGATACCCGTTCGCCCTGTTGAACCCTCTGGATACTTGTGGTTGCAACCTCTCGATCCTCAGGCAAGATCATGTCGAGCCAATTCTTAAAGTTTTCTCCAGCTAATGCCTCATCGCGGGAAAGTCCGTAGATCGCCTCAAATGCGGGAGTGAGGTAGGTCCACTGCAGCGTCTTCGGATCGCGGCTCCAAAGCACGTCTTGCGATGCCTCGCCAAACTGGCGCAACCGCTCCTCGCTCTCCTGAAGGGCCTCCTGTGCGGCTCGTCGACTAGTGACGTCCTGGCCGATCTTTAAGAACCCACTGTGAGCGCCGCCCTCCAGCAACGGTACGACCTGGCCTTCGATGAAAACGCGGTGGCCGTCCTTGTGAAGGTGCCACCGAACATCAGGCGCCTGGCCTTCGCAAAGGGCCATTTGCGCTTCATGCTCCGGTACGCCCTGCTCGCGATCTTCCGAAGTATAGAGGATGTCGCTCGGCTGGCCCTCGATTTCATCACGCGTCCAACCGAAAACAGCTTCAGCCCCTGGTTGCCATGACTTGACGCGCCGCTCAGGGTCGATCGTAAAAATGGCGTAGTCGCGGGCGCTCTCAACGATCAAACGAAGTTGTTCCTCGTTCTGACGCGCGGCTTGTTCGACGTAATATTGTTCCGTGACAGGCGTCGCCTGGTGGATAAGTGCAATGATGTTGCCGTCAGCGTCGAACATAGGCGCGTTGACAGCCAACCACCAGGTGGGCTCCAATTCGCCATCGGGCTTCTGGATGTCGTACCGGAGACGGGTCATTATATCCGTGCGGCGCGTGGCGATGACCCGCTCCAGCGAGGCGGCTACCAATCCCGACCCCTGCAGGCCCGGATGATCTGGATCATGGATGAAGACGTCAAGCAACCTGCGTCCGACCAGCGCTTCGCGCGTGGCACGCGTCACATCAAGATAGGCGTCGTTGACGGCGATGATGGTGTAATCGGGGGCGTTGGGAGCGACGACGAGGAACGGGACGGGCGATGCCGCGAACAAAGCCTGATACCTTGCCTCGCTTTCGCGCAGCGCCGCCTCTATGCGGGCACGCTCGACTGCCGACCAAGTGCGCTCGGCCACCTCCTCCACGAACGCAATCCCAGATGTCGTCCAGAGACGAGGTGCCTTCGACGCGACCAATACGGCCCAGACCGGATTCCTGTCACCGCGCCGCGCGGAGGCGACCATTAATGCGCCCATCCGAAGCGCTGCGAAACCCCGTTTGTCGGATGCGGACAACGACTCGTCGGCGGCCGTGTTTGCCAGCACCAAGGTGCCAGCCTCTACTCGGTTCCAAGCTTCTGGGAAGTCCGATAGCCTGAGGACGCCCTCAGCGGGCGCCAGATCGGGTCGACGATACTCTGGCCCGATCTCCGCTCGGTCCCACTCCTTCTCGACCTGCGCCACGTAAGCGCGGTCCACGCCCATATGTTCGGCCAGCAGCGTCATAGAGGTTAAGGCGACGGCGCGCGCATCAGTCTCCCGACGCAGGCGATCGCTCAGCGTCAACATAAACGCGTGACGCTCCTCGCTCTGGCGGAGGGTTGCTTCGGCCTTCTTGCGCGCGGTGATGTTGGTGAAAAGGACCGCAACGCGGTTTCGATCCGGGTCCAGGCTGAAGATGTTCAGGTCGAAGGTTCGCCCGAGAGCCGGCTCCTCCTCCTCTGTCCGGATGGCCTGACCAGTGTCGAGCGCTTGACCGTAAAGCTTCGTCCAACGAGGGTTTGGTGCACCCAGAAGTTCTGTCGCGGTTTTTCCAACTGGCCAGGGCATAGCCGTATGTTCAATAAACGCCGGGTTGACTTCGAGAAATCGGAAGTCGGTCCATTTGCCAGTATCGTCCTTCAGGACCTCGACCACGGCATAAGCCTCGTCCATAGACTCGAATAGGGAGCGGTAACGCGCTTCGCTTTGGCGGAGTGCCGCATCGGCGCGGGTACGCTCGGACACGTCGATGAAGGTCACGACCGTGCCGTCAATCTGATTTTCCACTGTCCGATAGGGGCGAACCCGCATGGAGTATTGCTGGCCCTTTCGGCTCCTAACCTCGCGCTCGATCGGCGCCAGATCCTGCAGGACCTTGCGTGCGTCTTCCTCGATACCGCTGTAATCAAGCTGGTGGGTGAAATCGGTGATGGCGCGGCCGACGTCGTGCCGCGTGATATTGAAGAGTTCCGCGACCTGTGGGGTGAACATCTTGATCCGCAGTTCGGGATCAAGGAACAACGTGCCGATCTCGGTCGCAGCGGTCAGGTTCTGAAGGTCGCTGTGAGCTGCCGAAATGCTATCCAGCTTGCTCTTCAGCTCGGAATTGACGGTATGCAGCTCCTCGTTGATCGACTGCAATTCTTCCTTTGACGTTTCGAGCTCCTCTGCGGTCGAACGGTACTCTTCGTTGATCGACTGAAGTTCCTCGTTCGCGGCGCGCAGTTCCTGGATGGAAGCATCATGCCGCTCCGACTGACAATCAGCGCTTCTTGCGAGGCCTTAAGCTCGGCGTAGAGGCGGCGAACATCTTCAGCATTCGCACCGGGCAGTGCTTCTCCTTCTTCCCCCTCCAGCACCTCATCGCCATCCAGAAAGAACACCAATGCCTGGGGCGTCTTCTGCGCCTCGTTCGTCACAGGCACCACCTGCATCGCAACCCGACGTCGTTCCTGGCCAAAGGAAACGACTGTCGGCAAGGTTATAGTGTGCTTTTTCTGTTCAAACGCGCGCGTCAGGGCGAGCCTCAGATCGAGGCGCAGTTCGGGCCTCACAACTACAGGCAGTTCCTTTGAAACCGGGCCGGCCGGAAGTTGAATGAAGCGACCGGCGTTCGGCGACAGATGCAGGATATTTTGCCCATCATCGACAAGTGCACTTGCCGGAGCATTGTTCTCCAGAGCTTCTACGTGAAGAGCCGCCGGAAAAGTTGTGCGTTCTGCGCCCAGGGTTACCGGTCGGGCGGGACTGACAATCTGCTCGGGAGCTGCAAACTGAGGAAGGATCGGCAGGTGATGCCCGACATGCGGTCGGGAGCTGTAGATGCGGGCCTGCCTGTCGACCGGGGCGAATAGGTCGGCCGCCGCATCGACGGTCTCAGCCGAGCCCAAGAACAGGAAACGGCCCGGCCTCAGACCATAGTGGAAGATCGAGCAGACCTGAGCCTGAACGGTGCGCTCGAGATAGATAAGCAGATTGCGGCAGGTAATGAGGTCGAGCCGCATGAAAGGCGGCTCCTTGAGAATGCTGTGCTTGGCGAAGAGCACGTTTTCTCGCAATTCCTTTCGCACCCGGTAGTGCGATCCTTCGTCAATAAAGAACCGCTCCAGCCGTTCCTGCGAGACATCGGCTTCGATGGTGCGTGGATACAGGCCTTCCCGTGCCGTCGCCAGCGCCCGCTCGTCCAGATCGGTGGCGAATATCTGGAAAGGCACCGTTGCCTTCTGGCGAGCCATTCCCTCGTGGAGCAACATCGCCACGCTATAGGCTTCTTCACCAGTTGCGCAGCCGACAACCCAGATACGGATACTCTCGTCTCCTTCCGACATCGCAGTCTCGAAGGTCGGCTTGATCACCTGGCGGGCCAACGCCTCGAAGGAGGCCTCATCCCTGAAGAACATCGTCACCGAGATCAACAAGTCGTAGAAGAGATGCTGTGCCTCCTCAGGATGTGTGAGGAAATAATCCGCGTAATCGGAGAAGGTCGGGGTCCGACACACCTGCATACGACGCATCACTCGGCGCAGCACGGTCGCGCGCTTGTAGGACGAAAAGTCGTGGCCCGTCTTGGCGCGAAGCAGAGCCACGATCCTGCGAAGCTCGTTCGCCGCGCCGGCTATGTCGAGTGATCGGACGGCTTCCTTGCTGTGGGCCACCTCTATCAGGCGCTCCGCCAGCCGTGAGATTGGCGCCACGAAATCCGCCATCCCCGTCGCTATCGCGCTTTGGGGCATCGATGCGAAGCTGGCCTCGGCCGGCTCCTGAACCATGATGATACCGCCCGCCTCTTTGACGGCTGCGACGCCCAGAGCTCCATCCGACCCGGCTCCCGACAGGACAATCGCTACGCCGTCGCCTCGTCCCGCGGCTGCTGAACGAAAGAAAAGGTCGATGGGTGCGCGGTGGCCGCGCGGTTCGCTGAACGCACGGGCGGTGATGTTGTCTCCCTCGATAACCAGTTCACGGTCCGGTGGGATGACGAAGACATTGTTTGGCTTGAACGTCAGTCCGTCATAGACCTGATGCACGGGCATACGCGTACAGACAGAAAGAATATCGCCGAGCGCGCTTGGTTCATCCGGGTTCAAATGAAGGATGACCACATAGGCTAGCCCCAGATCCGTGGGGAGTTGGCGAAACAGCGCCTGCAGAGCGGCAACCCCGCCAGCAGAGGCGCCAATCGAGCAGAGTGGCACAAGTTTCGCGGGCTGCTGATCTTCGGTCTGGGCCATGACATTCAACTCATTGCGCTTTGCGACAATCTAGCATCCTGATCGACCTTGCGTAAGGTCGATCACACAGCGGGCCTCACAGGTTGTACGGCGATCGGGCAGAGTCGCTCCAGGCGCCCCTCCGACGAAATATCTCATCTTGACCGGACGAGACCCTGGCCGCCGTAGACCGACTCCCAGGTCATGTGATGGGCGTCGTCGGAGCTAGAACCACAATGACGGAAGCGGATGCAGATTGAACTCGATCTGGGTTTTAAATGGAGTATCAGAGTAATTCCGTTGACATCCTTGCTACACCGATCACTGTACGGGGCGAGCAGCGAAAGGCGGCCTGGCATGAACTTCAGTAACCTGGTTGGAAAGACGGTGCTCGTTATTGAGGACGATTATCATCAGGCGCGGGAAGTGGCTCAGGCTTTGGAAACGCAGGGTATTCATGTCGTCGGCCCCTATCCGACGGTGCATGAAGGCCTCGAAGCCGCGCGTGGGGCCGTGCTGGACGCCGCAGTTCTCGACATTAGGTTGCGATCCGATGACAGTTTTCCACTCGCTGACGAACTGCTGGCGCAAAAGGTGCCCATCATGTTCGTGACCGGCTACGACACGAACGTCATCCCAGCTCGGTTCAAGGATTTGCCACGCCTTGTAAAGCCGCTTGAAGGAGCACGATTGCCGCTCGTGTTGTCACTGACGATGGCGACCACG
This sequence comes from Rhizobium sp. Root1204, assembly GCF_001424965.1. Classification (NCBI taxonomy): domain Bacteria; kingdom Pseudomonadati; phylum Pseudomonadota; class Alphaproteobacteria; order Hyphomicrobiales; family Rhizobiaceae; genus Rhizobium; species Rhizobium sp. Root1204. The sequence goes on along the minus strand of NZ_LMCZ01000027.1, from coordinate 792 downwards.
GGGGGGCGCCCCCTGCAGGCTTGATCGAGTTGACTTTTCGACGGATCGCCGGAACACCCTACTTTGCCGTGAGTTTAAGACAATGTGCTCGGGCAGTTGCTCTCTACCGAGGATCTGAATTTAAAATGGGACGTGCGCAACAAGAAAAGATCATCGTGCTCGTTGTCGAGGACGATCCGATGCAGCGAATGATGGCGGTCGATATTGTCGAAGAAGCCGGTTTCACCGCGATCGAGGCTGCCAACGCCGACGAGGCCGTTTTGATTCTGGAAATGCGGGATGACATCAGAATTATGTTCACGGACATCGACATGCCCGGCACGATGGACGGCTTGCTGTTGGCTAGTGTCGTTCGGGATCGGTGGCCACCGATCGAAATCATCATCACGTCTGGCAAAGAGGGCGGAAGCGAACTTCAGCTGCCGGAGCGAAGCGTGTTTTTCCCAAAGCCATACGATCCTGAACATTTATGCAGCACCCTGGCTGATTTCGGCGAGTCACACTAATCCCGAATCATCCCGCGAGGGGAAGCTGACATTTGGCCGTGCCGCGTTTCGTTCCGGCCACGACATCGCTTTGAGAACGCTACCCGGGTCTCTGACCGAAGCGGCCCATCGCGGAATGCCCTTCCAAAATTGATTGAACAACACGCCGCCATTCTGTCCAGCAGTACGCATCCGAGGAGGGCCGCCTTGCTAAGAAGTGAGGCGAACTGGATGCTCTGTCTATATGGACGTCAATATAGACAGTGTGAGAACCGTGGATTTAGACAGTGTGAGAACCGTGGATTTA
>NZ_LMCZ01000026.1:0-24749 GCF_001424965.1 Rhizobium sp. Root1204 | reverse complement strand
ACTGCCTTCAATTGCCGCAACACAACAAACCTTTTCGCCAATGCTCATGCCGACAAAGGATCCGCGGACACAAAATCAATTCGTGGACGCCCTCCTAGTTCTTCCATGATGTGCCCTTTCATAATCTGCCGGGTCGGTGCCCCTTAGGTCGGTGGCAGGTAAAACCCTTCCGTCTTAGCCCAGTTGCTCGGCGATGATCGCTTGAAGTTCCGCACGGGTGAGCAGGCAGGGATATTGATTTGTGTTTCTTCTCGGTGCCCTTACCGCTGTCGCGAGGCTTCGGCGCCGCCGGCGGGGCGACGATATCTGCTTTGTTCAATTGAAATCCTAGGTGGGCACAGAAGGATGGCAGGCGTTAACGCGCGAAACGGTCGACGTTCGAGAATGCCGCCCGTGGCTGTGACTATGTGAGTGATATCTGAAAGATAAGAAATGGGTGGATAGGTTACAAGGGAACGTGCCCGAAGGATCTTGGATCACGAAAACGAGGGCGCTCAACACACATGGGGGCGCTCTTTTCTTCTAGCGCGGACAGTGCGGTGCCAGGGCGCAGACGCGACATATCGGAGGACATAAACCCTCCGCCAGATGAGAGACCAACTGATAACGCATCTTGGGGACATTTCCCACTTCTGCTCTTGGAGTGCTGCGACGGAGGCAGCCAAGGCACGAGACAACAAGCGTGGATCAAGCACCCGTATGCCGATTTTCGATCATGTCGGTGACCTTGTTGGCCAGCTCGGTCATCACGAACGGCTTGGTGATCACCTCCATGCCGGGTTCAAGATGACCATTGCCGACAGCCGCGTTCTCCGCGAAACCCGTGACGAACAGAACCTTCAGGTCCGGCCGAGTGAGACGGGCAGCGTCGGCGACCTGACGACCGTTCAAGCCACCGGGTAACCCGACATCGGTGATAAGAAGATCGATCCTGGCGTCGGATTGAAGGATTTTCAGTCCCGACGGACCGTCTTCCGCTTCGAGCGCCACGTATCCAGCCTCCTCGAGCACTTCCACAATGAGCATGCGAACGGTCGGCTCGTCGTCGATGACGAGCACGGTTTCGCCGGCACCCATTTCCGGGATCGGTGTGTCCACTGCCTCGGCATCGTCCGCAATCTCGCCGGTATAGCGGGGGAGATAGAGGCACATAGTCGTCCCGTGGCCCGGCTCACTGTAGACGCGGATCTGGCCACCGGACTGCCGCACGAAACCGTGGATCATGGAAAGACCCAGGCCGGTGCCCTGACCGATCGGTTTGGTCGTGAAGAACGGATCGAAGATCCGGTCGGCGATATCTTTCGGAATCCCTGTTCCCGTGTCGGTGACGCACACTGAGATATATTGCCCCGGGGGCAGGTCGCGCTCCCGCCCGGCGCGGTTGTCCAGCCACTTGTTCGCAGTCTCGATCGTCAGTTTGCCACCCCCGGGCATCGCGTCGCGCGCGTTGATGGCGAGGTTGAGGAGCGCGCTCTCTAGCTGGGCGGTATCGACCTTGGTCGCCCAGAGGCCCGCGGCACCGACAACCTCGACCTTGATGGCCGGGCCGACGGTGCGTGTAATGAGATCCTCCATACCGAAGACCAGCCGGTTCACGTCGGTCGGTTTGGGATCGAGGGTCTGGCGACGGGAGAAGGCAAGCAGCCGCTGGGTCAACGCCGCGGCGCGTTGCGCCGAGGTCTGTGCACCCCTTATGAAGCGATCGATCCCATCGCTCCGGCCTTGAGACAGGCGCCGTTCGATAACTTCCAGGCTCCCACTGATCCCGGCGAGAAGGTTGTTGAAGTCGTGCGCGATACCGCCGGTCAGTTGTCCAACAGCCTCCATCTTCTGCGCCTGGCGGAGCGCCTCTTCAGCCTCGGCGCGTTTAGCGATCTCGGCTTCCACTTGCTCTTCGAGACGCTCGTTGAGCTGCTGCAGGCGCTCTTCGCTCGCCTTCCGCACGGTGATGTCAATCACGGTGCCGACAAAGCGACTATCTTGGACCGTATCGAAGAAGGCGCGTCCGCTAGCGGCAATCCAGCGTTCCCTGCCGTCCTCGATACCGACCGTCCGAAATTCGATGTCGTACTGACCCGAACCCTCGGGATCGATCGCCCGCTGCACCGCCTCATGCGCTCGCTCGCGGTCGTCGGGATGAATGCCTGCGAGGAAGGAGCTTTCATAGGTGACCGTCGCTTCCGCCGACAAACCGAAGAGCTGCTTGCACCGGACGTCCCAGCGGAGCGTGTTCGAAGCGGGATCATAGTCCCAGGTGCCGATTTCTGCCGCTTCGGTGGCCAGCCGCAAGCGAGCTTCGCTGTCGGCAAGTTCCGTCTCGGCTTTCTTCCGTTGCGCGAGTTCACGTTCCAGCGCCTGAAACAGCCTTGCATTGTCGATAGCGACCGCCGCCTCGGCGGCTAGGCCCTCCAGGCCCCGTTCCGATCGATCGTCGAAAACACCAACATCCGCATGGCCGAAGAAGAGGCCCCCGGTCACCTCTCCGGTACGCGAGATGACCGGCACCGCCAGATAGCTGCGAACAGGAAGATGTCCCTCGGGCATTCCGGCACGTGGCGTGTTCTTTCCGTACCGCGGATCCACGGTGATATCGTCGGATCGAACGATACCTTCACCTCCGAAGGTCGGAGCGAACACTGCGGTATTACGCGGCATTGGGAACTTGGAGAAGGCTTCGGCTGGCACCCCGGAGATGGTGTAGAGCATATAGCTCTCCCCAGCCTCATTCTCGACATTGTAGAAAAAGGCACCAAATTGAGCGCCGGTCAGCTCAACGCCGGCATCCGTGACGACCTGGACGAGTTCCTGAAGATTGGTCTTGGCCGCAAGGGCGGAGCCCGCCCGATTGAGTATCTCGAGCCCACGGCGTTCCGCCGCAATCGCGTCCTCAGCCGTCCGCTCCTCCGTGCGATCCCGCAGGATCTTCGTGAACCCGATCACCGTACCGGCCTGATCGCGGATCGGCGACATCTCGCCGACGGCCCAGACTTTTGATCCGTCGCGACGGATACGCCAACCTTCCGTACCGCCGCCGCGGCCTGTCGTTAGCGCGTCGTTCATCTCTTTTCGAAGCGCTGCGGCACCCTCTCCGGGCGGGAACAAGCGGTCCAGCGTTTCCCCCAAAACGTCAGCGGCGCTCCAGCCTAGCATCCGTGAGGCGCCCTCGTTCCAACTGGTGACCCGGCCTTCGAGGTCGGTGGTAATAATCGCCGTGCCGACCGCACTGTCGACGATCTGACGCCATTGGTCAGCGCTTATTGCGCCCTCGCTCATCCATCCCCCGGAAATCAATCCCTCTGAATCGGACCTAAACGCAGAGCCGTTGAATTGGTTGCAAGAGTTAGCAGCTTTCCAGGCCGTCGACTGTTTAGAGACGACCGAGAAATTTAAGGTCCTTCAACCGCCCACTTTCACGGCTTTGCTTTAAGGCTGCGACCGATGCGGTCCAGGGATGGCAGCTCGATACGCAACCGCAGGCCATCCTCCCGCCAGTCGCGCGTGATCTTGCCGCCTAGCTGCTTTTCAAGTACGGCCCCTAGCAGCACGTTACCGAAACCCTTACCTGGCGTCGCCCGGGCATCGCCGGCTCCGTTCTCGCGCCAGTGCAGAACAATGCCCTCGCCTTCCCTGCTCCAACCGATTGATAGTCGACCTCCGCGGCGCGATAGCGATCCATGAACGGCGGCGTTGGCGGCAAGTTCGTGTATCGCGAGACCCAAAGGTTGAACGGACGGCGCGGGGATCGAAACTGTGGGCCCTGATATTTCGACGTTGTCATCGCCAAAGGCCTTGACTTGCAGCGTGACGATGTCGTGAAGCGACGCCTGCTGCCATCCGTTCTCCGCAAGGAGCATGTGGGTTCTAGACAGCGCCTGGACGCGCTGCTGTACCGATGCTGCGTATACGGCGGCATTATCTGTTCGGCTGAGCCGAACGATGCTGTCGACGATCGCCAGCACATTCTTTGTCCGGTGGTCGACTTCAAGAAGCAGGCGGTGTTCGGCTTCCTCCAGCGTCTGGACCTTGCGGTATTCGGTAACGTCGATCTGGGAGGCGAAGTAATAGGCGAGCCGCCCGTCGTCGTCCCGGATCGGGCTCAGGTAGAGTTGGTTCCAGAACGTGGTGCCGTCCTTTCGGTGGTTCAGGATCTCGACCGTTCCCTCGCGGCCCTGCGCGATGATCGCCCGGATTTCCGCAACGGCCGTCCTCGACGTGTCCTCGCCCTGCAGCAACCGACAGTTCTTGCCAAGCAGTTCGTCGGCCGAGTAGCCCGTCAGCGCGAGGAAGGCGTCGTTGGCAAGGACAATGGGGTAGTCCGGCTGGCGCGCGTCTGCGAAAACCATCGGCATGCGGGTTCTCTGAAAAGCGAAGGTCGCCAGTTCCCTGTGATCGGCTATGCCCTGGTTCGAGGCGGCGGCCGGGCGGTCGCCATGAATGTCGGACTTTACTGCTTCGCTCATGCCGTACCTCTTTGATCAGCTAAAAACGCTGTTTGGCGCCAATGGTTTAGGGCTTGAGGCTGGCCCTCGCGGAACCGTCACTTGCGCCGAAAGACTACCGATCATAGGGTCGGAAGCATGGAAACGAAGATCCTGGGACAGGTGCTCGTCCTCGAAGACGATCCCTTCATCATATTGGATCTCGAGGAGACGCTGCGGGAATTCGGCGCGGCGTCTGTCGTCTCGTTCAACACGCGCACGGAAGCAATGGGGTGGCTCGCCTCAAACCGTCCAGATGTTGCCGTCGTCGACCCTCGGCTACCCGATGGGATCTGCACCGACGTCGTCGAAAGGCTGGCAGAAGCGAACGTGCCGTTGATCGTATACTCAGGGGCGAACGTAGATGAGCCGGCGTTCGCCAACGGCAGGTGGCTGGATAAGCCTGCCATGCCTGAGGTCCTAAGGGAGGCGCTGACAGAACTGCTGTCGAATAGCCGCGACACCGGCCGATCCACTGGCTTCCAAACGAGCAATAGGCCCGGAATGCTCGCGCCTGTTCTAGTTCTGTTTGACCACGCCGCTCGATCCTTTCGCGGGCGATCTCGAGTTCCTCTTTGCCGACCTGGTCAGCAGTCCTCGAAGCAACCCCCGCCGCTCGATCGGCTCCATGACTGCCTCGGGGCCCTCCGGATCGAGGATCTCGTTGTCCGCAAGCCATTGCCCAAGGTCCGATATTTCCGGCGTGTGATAGGGCACTAGGGTCGGTCTGCTTCCGGGTTGATCCGCCGGCCGATTTTCCCTCAGCGCCTCGATCGCTTCGATGACGGATTTCGTCCGGTCGATAGCCTGGGTGACCTCGTCCGGGTCAACGCCGAGGTGCTCGGCCAGTAGATCATCGCGCAGTTGAAGAAGTTGGCCGGACAGGTGGCGATCCTGCCCGGCTTCGAAGGCAACATCGCACTCGTTGTCGAACCGCATGGATCGATTGTTGAAGTTCGAGGAACCGACTCGCATTGCTTGACCATCAACGATCATCAACTTCGAATGGACGTAGATCGGTACGCCGTCGGCGGTGACCGGGTGATAGATTCGAAAACGTCCGTGCGGATCATGAATGTGCAGTGCCTCCCTCAGGCGTGCTCGTGCGGTGTCCATCGCCAGTTCACCAAGCCAATTATCGGCTTTGACCGGATTGATCAGGACGACTTCCGGACCGTCAACTTCCGAGAGCCGTCTGGCGAGAGCCTGAGCGATAACTCGGGACGCAAAATATTGGCTTTCCGCGTAGATAACATGCCTGGCCGCCATGATCATGTCGACATACAGCCGCTCGATCTCTTCGACGCCTTCCCGATCGCCATAGGCCGGACTTGTGCGGGAAATTCCGAGCGTCACAGCTCCGAACGAAATCGCGCCTTTGATGGATGGTGACTCATGCGGGATATTGACGTGGGCCAATTGCTCACCGCCTGCGGATAGCCACCTTGCGCGGCAGAGGTCGCCAAGCGCTTTTGCAGCCGGTCCTGCGCAGAAGCTCGAAGCGTCATGCCAGGGGCCGTAGGCCGTCCCATTCGGCCGCTTGCGAAGCGGATCGTTGTCCAGGTGTTTGCGCGTATCCCAGCGACCCGCGGTAACGTCTATACCGCCGCAAAAGGCGATCGCATCATCGATCACCAGGATCTTCTGATGGTGCGAACTGCCAACCGGATGGTTGCCGTCGAGCCGGACGGTAATCTGGCGATGGAGCTTCCACTTCAAAAGGTAGGGGAGGTTCGACAGTTTCACCCAATTCGACAGGAAACCGGGATTCCACAAGAGAAGCCTGATCTCGAGGTTGGGGTTTTCCTTGGTCAGCCATAGTAGAAAATCGCCGACGTGGGCCGGCCCCTCGAACTCTTCGCCCGGGCGGCCAAGTGTAATCGATGCATCGAAATCCCAACCAACGAGGAAAATCGACTTTCTGGCCGACTTCATCGCCGCCCGCGCCGCGGCAAAATAATCGTCCGCGTCGATTATGATCGCAAACTCGTCAGCCCGCTCCGCCCGCCATATGTTAGACGACGTTTGAAGCAGTTCCGGCATTGAAATTCCCTCGTTTGAAAGTCTCGCCACACGGGGATCCGCGACCGCTTTGAAAGACGAAACGCAGACGGCGTCAAGGGCGTCGTACGTGAATCGGCGTTGGAGACTAGGCCAGCCCCGGTTAATATCGGCGGGTTCCATATTGCGCCGATGCGATATCTGCATGCGAAGGAGGAACGCATTTGCGGCGTGGACCACCGTAGGGCTGATAGCTGTTGTCTTCTTCCCTGTAGGATGCATACCGGGCAGCGCACCAGGCAGCATCGACACGGTTCAGCCTGGATTCTCCATCGTCGCGATCATCCACGTTTGCTACGCTTGTATCCACACCGGGCTGCGATGCGCCATACGGCGATCTGCAGGTGCGTGTCTCGCCGCTGTAGGAGCGATAGCTGTTGGTGGCCGGATCAAACGAGCGATAGCGTTCCACGCACCACTGGAGATGCGCCGTCGACAGCGCGGGCCGGACTGGTTGAGGCTTCTTCTGTAACGGGTCCGCCTGACGGCTTTCGGCAGCCACTTTGGGCGCTTCGGTCACATAGCTCGAATAGGCAGCCGGCAGACGCTGGTAGTGCTGCCTGCTGAGGTCAACGCGGACAGGGGAAGTCGTCCACAGGTCTGGCCCGGCCAGACTGGCGACCTCCTGGGGCTGTGGGTCCGCCATTACGAAGGAAGCAAGCGAAGCAGCAGCGATGCAGGCGCCGACGGAACTCGCGATGCCAAATGCCAATGTTGCGATTGCCTTCATGACAAATCCTGATTCAAAGCGAGGTCAGCAGGCGCGGCAATGGCCGCACCTGCCGGTTTCGGGTCACTTGATCACCTGGATCACCTTGCGCGACGACGGCTCGACAATGACCCGCTCGTCGTTGACGACCGCATAGGCGTATTTAAGATCATCGGGGATAGGCGTTACGACGATCGTTTCGGGGAGCGGCTGACCAACCACGACCTTTTCCTTGACGACGACGCGCGTCGAGGGAACGGGGGCGTCCTGTACATAGGTCACCACTTTCTGCGGCGGCGGATCGATCGCCGTGCCAACGACTGCACCTGCAACGCCGCCGACTGCCGCTCCGACGGGGCCTCCGACGATGGCGCCAGTGACAGCGCCGCCGGCAGCACCGTTGACTGTGGACGACTGGGCGAACGCCGAGCCTGACAACAATGCGGCGGACACAGCCGCACCTACGATTACCTTGCGAAGCATTTGAACCTCCATCTGAAACGGTCATCCGACCGTGGCCAAATAACGGACAAATGCGAGGCCGGTTCCGTATGTAGGACCTTGGTCGGAGAGACACCTGAACCGTGGTCTTACCATGGGATATCACGTCCGCTTCGCGAACACGCGAGCAAAGAACGTTGCCGTAAATCGGACGTGAATTAGACTGCTCTTCCTGCTTGGGAGCTGAAAGCGGCGTCCTACTAGCACCTCCCCATCATCTTCATGAAGGCTCGAACGCGAGCCCGGAGAAGCACGATCAGGCCCTACAGGTTCATCCGTAAGGCGTCTGCCGGGGCACATTCAATCCTCGGGAAGGGTGTATGCGTACAACGTCAGCCGGCTCGGGGAACGGAACTTCTTGTTTTGATATGGGTTTCGGGCCTGTATCTTGGAGCGCGCGCGTCACAACCTCGTTAACGCAGGCGGTGGCAAGCGGGAGCGGGTCGCGCTATCTGACCCGGAGGACGTAGTCGTGGGCGAAATTAGCCGGAGCGGGAGGAGGGCTGGCATTGCACGGACAGGATCTGTTTCTGGGAGATGGCAATGTCGCGCGCCACTTGCGCGAACACACCTGGGCCCACTCGCCGCTCGGCAGGCCCGAAACGTGGCCGCAACCATTACGATTGATCGTGCGCTTGATGCTTGCGTCCAAATTCCCGATGTTCGTTGCCTGGGGACCTGAGCTCGGCTTCCTCTACAACGACGCCTACGCCGAAATCCTGGATCGGAAACACCCTGCAGCACTTGGCAGCCGCTTCCAGGACATCTGGCGGGAAATCTGGCCCGACATCCTTCCTCTCGTCGAAAGCGCTATGGCAGGTCAAGCGATTTACCGCGAGGACCTGCCGCTTCTGATGCAGCGGCGGGGTTACGACGAAGAAACCTGGTTCACCTTCTCCTATTCACCGATCCATTCCGACAGCGGTGAGATTGCTGGCCTGTTCTGCGTTTGTACAGAAACAACAAGCCGAGTGCTCGCGGAGCGCGCGCTCAGCGAAAGTGAAACGCAGTTTCGTTTGATGGCCGACGCGGTGCCCCAGATCGTCTGGATCACCGATACGGTGGGCCGGGTCGAATTTTTCAACCGCCATTGGTATGACTACACCGGCGCTTCGGTTGCGGAGACTGACGCAGCGGCGGTTGCTGAAAGTCATGTTCACCCCGACGATCGTGCCGCGACAATGGCGGCATTCGAGAACGCCCGAAGGACGGTCACGACGTTCCTGGTCGAACATCGGATCCTTTCGGCGAAGGGCGAGTACCGCTGGTTCCTCGTTCGAGGCGAGCCCGATGTCGATCGTGCTACCCGAAGCGTTACGCGATGGTATGGAGCCTCGGTCGACATCCATGATCGGAAGCTCGCGGAAGAGCAGTTGCGGACACTCAACGCCACCCTTGAGCGCCGCATCGAAGAGGCCCTTGCGGAACGAAAACTGCTTGCCGATCTCGTCGAGGGAACGGACGCCTTCATTCAAGTGGCGGCGCCCGACTACCGCTGGCTCGCCATTAACAAGGCGGCCGCCGACGAATTCGAACGCATTTTCGGCAAGAGGCCCCGGGTCGGCGTGAGCATGCTGGAGCTTCTGGCGGACACTCCGGAACATCAGGCAGCCGTAAAAGCTGTTTGGGCGAGAGCGCTGGCCGGCGAGCAGTTCACCGAAACGGGCGAATTCGGCGATCACAACCAGGCGCGCCGTTTCTACGAAATGAAATTCAATTCGCTACGCGATCACGCAGGCAATCTTATCGGAGCCTATCAGTTCGTCTATGACGTGACGGAGCGGATCCGCGAACAGGAGAAGCTGCGCGCGGCCGAGGAAGCGCTGCGACAGAGCCAGAAGATGGAAGCGATGGGTCAGCTGACGGGCGGCGTTGCCCACGACTTCAACAATCTGCTGACCCCGATCTTTGGAAGCCTGGACATGCTGCAACGGCGAGGACTTGGAAATGAACGCGAGCAGAGGATGATCGCCGGCGCCATGCAGTCGGCGGAGCGAGCAAAACGCTCGTTCAGAGACTGCTGGCATTTGCCAGGCGCCAGCCGCTTCAAGCGATACCGGTCGATTTCGTGAAGCTCGTTTCGGAAATGGGCGAGCTGATCAGGAGCACAACTGGCCCGCAGGTTCATGTCGTCATCGATACCCCGCCAACGCTTCCAGCAGCGAAAGCTGATCCAAACCAGCTGGAAATGGCGCTTCTCAATCTTGCGGTGAACGCCAGAGATGCCATGCCCGACGGCGGGACTCTGCGGATCTCCACCCATGAGGATCACGTTCGTGAGGGCGTTGTGCCGGGATTGCGTAAGGGCGACTACATCAAGATCTCCGTGGCAGACACAGGAACGGGGATGGATCAGGCAACGCTGGCTCGCGCTGTCGAACCATTTTTCTCGACTAAGGGCGTGGGAAAGGGCACCGGGCTCGGGCTCTCAATGGTGCACGGTCTGGCGCAGCAGCTCGGGGGTGCTCTCAAGGTTTCCAGCCGTCCGGGCTTCGGGACCAACATCGAGATCTGGATCCCTCAGACGGCCGAGGAGCTCCCTGGCGCGGAATCGGACATTGAAATAACGTCATCGCCCAGCCTTTCTCGCGCAACGGTCCTTCTTGTCGACGACGAGGAACTGGTCCGCTTGAGCACCGCCGACATGTTGGTCGATCTCGGCTATAAGGTCGTTGAAGCTGCATCCGCGCAAGATGCCCTCGCCTTGATCGACAACGGAATACAATTCGATCTGCTAGTGACGGACCACCTGATGCCGGGGATGACGGGAACCGAGCTGGCAGACATTACCCGGCTGCGACGGCCTGGCACCGCTGTGATCTTGATCTCCGGCTATGCGGAAGATCGGGGCATCGACCCAAAGGTACCAAGGCTGACGAAGCCCTTTCGAAAACAGGAGCTTTCGGATCTGCTGCAAGCGATCGTAGTCCATGGTGAACGCTCTCCGGGCTGATCAGTCGTCTCAGCAACGTCAAGTTTCGGATGCCGTTTTATCGAAGGTCAGACGCATTTCCGCGGCAGGCTCGAAACCGAGAGACTCATAAACCGGCTTCCCGGCTTCCGAAGCATGTAGCACGACGGCCGTGCAGCCAATCGATCGGAGGTATTCGATGGCGAGCTCTGTCAGCCGCCGCGAAATACCCTGGCGGCGGTACGCCGGCTCTACGAAGACGCTCCAGATATAGCCATGCTTGTGCACGTCCGGTCGAAGGACGTCCGGATAGGGCGAGAGATGAACCCGGCACGAGACGGACCCTGCGACGGTTGTGCCGTCCATCGCAACGAATGTAGCAAGCTCGCGGCTGTCCCTACCCTCGTTGATGAAACGACGGATCTTCAACTGGGGGTCGGGAGAGAAGTGATCCGGCGGAGTGCCGTAACTGTCCCAGATCGCCAGGTAATGCGTGATAAGGATATTATCATGCTCTGGCGTCGCCTTCAGGTATTCCATTGTTCGACCTTTCTGTCGTGCCCCCCGTCAGGTTTCGATGGGCCCGCGTCGGGCAGTCGGCGCCTCGGCCATGGCGAGGTAGGCGCCGGTCAGCATGACGATGATGCCAATGACGTCGGAAACCGTAACCTGTTCGGAAAAGGACAGCGCGCCGAGCACGACGGCGATCACAGGCGAAACGAAAGCGTAACTGCCGGCTCCGGACGCGCCGATGTCTCGCAACAGCCGCATATAGGTCGTATAACCGACCAGCGAGCCAAAGATCACAAGGAAGAACCAGGCCGTCCAGGCGGTCGTGCCCCAGTTTCCTGAAACAGCGGCCACAGCACCCGGCTCGAACATCAGTGCTGCGACCATCAGCGCGATGCCGCCGACGAGCGTCGTGACACCGGCGACGAAAACCGCTGGATAGGATCGCAGCAACGGCCGCGCCAGCACAGAGCCGTAGCCATAGGTGAATGCCGCCGATGCAACAGCCAGCCCGCCCCAAAAGCTTGCGCCAGGAAAAGCATCGGGCTCCAATCCGCTTCCCCCTCCCATCGACGGCCAGAACAAGACCACCAAACCGGAGACACCGAGCAGGATCGCCAAGATCCGCCTGACGTCGAGCCTTTCCTCCCGCAACAGAAGGGCGAAACACAAAAGAGCGATGGGTGTCAGCGACATCTCGAGGACAGCGGCCGTGCCGGTGTCTATAAACTGCATGCCCCAAAACAGGGGTCCGTAGCACAGGGTGATCATCAAGATGCTGACGGCGATGAAGCGGATGCCATCTTCGATCTTCAAGCCCGCAGCCTCGCCCTTCATCCAGCCATAACCAAGCAACAACAGCCCTGCCGCGGTGAAGCGCGTTGCCGCAAAAAGCAGCGGTGGAACGGATTCGATCCCGGCCTTGCTTGCGATCCATGTGCTGCCCCAAATGACGCAGAGCATGAGAAAGCGGAGCTGGTTCTTGTTTAAACGAGAGGACACGGGCTTTCCAATCTTGTAACGGATAAACATGTTATAGACCGTTACAACTTGCTCTTGCCCAAATCGTTCCGCGATCCGATATTCTTGTGATGACCAAACAAAAAACCATCGGCGAGATCAGCCTACTCGGCGGGCATCCCGCACTCGACTTTGTCAACACGGTGGATAGCCGTGGCGAGCGATGGGGTCCGGAGTTTTTGAACAGCTACAGCGACCTGGTCACCTGGGCTCGGCGGCTCGAAGTCATTGACGACGAAGAGCAACGCACCCTGCTTTCGCTGGCGACAAAGTCACCTTCTGAAGCGAAGAAGGAGTTGATCCGCGCCAGGGAACTGCGAGAGGCCCTGCATCGAATTTTTCTAACGGAAGCTGGCGACGAGCCGGTCAGCGAAAAAGACCTTGAGCTGCTCAACGAGGTTGCAAGGCACGCACAGGAGCTACGTAGTTTGGCCGTCGTCGATGACACGATCGAATGGCGTCACTCCGCTGCAGACCAACTGGACGCCGTCGCAATCCGGGTTGGCTGGCTGGCGGCGGACTTGCTGACATCGGGACGGGATCGCCGCGCGGTCCGGGCCTGCGAAGGTCCGAACTGCGGATGGCTTTTCCTCGACCACTCGCGCAATGGCCATCGGCGCTGGTGCTCTGACAAGACCTGCGGATCGCATGCCAGAGTGCGAAGGTTCCGTGCTGTGCGAGCTGAGTAAATGATGCCACCACAGACTGCGACGTTCACGCGCAAAAGGAGACAGAGCCATGTCGGCAGCTGCGACCACGTTTTCACAATCGTTTTTTCACGGCACCCGCGCCGATCTGCGGCCTGGGGATATGATCTCCGTCGGCTACACTTCCAATTTCGCCGCCGACACGCAGTTGTCTTGGGTCTACTTCACAAGCACGATGGATGCGGCGATTTGGGGTGCTGAATTAGCTGCGGGTGAAAAACCAGCACGCATCTACGTCGTCGAGCCGACCGGCGCCTGGTTCGATGATCCGAATGTGACCGACAAGAAATTTCCGGGAAACCCGACCCTCTCCTATCGATCGAGAGACGCGTTGCGGGTGATCGGAGAGGTCGTGAACTGGCAAAGTCATACGGCGGAACAGATCCGTCAGATGAGAGAAGGACTGGCGCGCTTAACGGCCGAGGGCAATAACGTCATCATCGATTGACCCTGCCGCAACAGGACAGGTTTCAGGAGCGCCAGAATAATCGCTAGCTGCTTTTTGGTATCGCGTTGGGTATCCACGATGCTCGCCACAGCGCTGGCGAGATTATTCATCCGATGGGCTCGAACTCGCCGTCGACCATCCTGCCGCGATCCACGTGCCCATCCAAAACCCTTACGAAGATCGTGGGGTCGTCCTCGTCAACAGAGAACCTAGGAATCCCTTTTTTCTTGGATAGTTTCACGCCCGGCTTGACGAGCTTTTTGCCAATGCGCGCGAGCGCATCCGTGCTTCGCTCTACGTTTGCTTGGATGCTCTCGGCGCTCGGCCGATTTCCTGCGACAGTCACATCGCCGAAAGTCACCTTGACGTAGCTCGCTGATTTTAGCGCACGCGACTTCACAGAAACGCGGGGCTCGCGTTTCGTTGGAGACTCAGAGGAATTCGGCTTCATTTTTATTTCCTGTGGCATTGAGAGAATATAGTCGAACTATTGGATTCAATCGAGCCCGGATAGCGAGAGAGCATCTCGATAGTGGTAGGTCGATAACTAGGTTACCGACATCCGCTGAATATGCTGGTGTTTATCCCAGCCGCCTTGGCTTAGAGAGAATCCTACCCATCGACACAGCGGAAATGTCGTCCGCTCAGCAATAAATTCCGATATCTAACAAGCGGCTGGCTAGGGTGGGAGACAAATGGCTTGTTACTCGCTGTTCCGTTTGATCGGAATTACTTCTCCTTTTGGCCCTCCGAGGTTGTCCCGCGGCGTCGCGACGGGCTTAAGCTCGACGATTCTCGCGGCCTGCAGGCTTAGCCATCCGGATGGCAGACCCGTCAGACTTTCGACGTCGTGCGGAAACAGTGGTAGATCTTCACGCAAATCTTCTTTTGTGACTTGTCCCGCATCGACCATAGATTGCCGACCAGTCGACACTTGCACCCTCGGCAAAAAGCGGAGCAGCGCCGACCAAGCACTACGGCATCAATCCAACGGTTGGGAATGAGATCAGCGGATTTTCGCCCGTTTGATGGACAGGCCGATGAGGTGCGCTTTCCACCTTTGAAAGAACAGTTGCCCCAGCAAGCATAATGCATCCGACGACAATCAGCATATGAATTTCGATGGAAGTGTCGGCTTGTCGGAACACGGCGGCTATGAGAGCCGAGAGGAAGAATCCCAGACTCCATAGGCCGTGGGCGCGGCTCATGATCCTGTATCCTAAAACAGCCTCGTGCCGATCCGTCTCGATGTTTGAGTTGATTTCGAACATGCCGGTAAGAATGCCTGCCACAAAGAACAAGGGAGCGGCCAAAGGCGCGGACAGCATCCACGGGATAGCAGCAAAAAGAAATGATGCGCCCAAGACCGAACGAGCGCTGACCATTTCGCGCCCAGGCGTTCTACGAAGCTGACGGAGAACGTGAGGCCGGTCAGCACTCCCGACGACAGCGAAATCAGCAAAATTCCCAGCTGCCCTTCGCTCAACCCGAACTTTGTCTGAAGGTCAGGAAGCCTCGCAATCAATCCGCCAAGAGAAACGGCAACGGCAAACTGGGTGAAAAAGGTGCGATGATGGGGCTTCATGTCGTCGATCCGCGTTTGCTTCATTGCCGTCTGCAATGTGCTGGGGCTGCCGGTTGTTCTTTTGATACGGCTTCCCCCCTCCACCTCTCCACATACGGCGTTCATCGTCTCCAGACCCGACCGTCTTCGCGGAATAATATCCGGTCATCTCCTGGTGTCCCGCACCTGCCATGCTCCCCGTGCCCCCAGCGGCTCCTACCATTAGAAGGTGGCGGTAGACCTACACCGTTCTTGAATTCCGGGAACAGATAGCTACGCACCTCGTTCTCCACTCAGACAGTCGCTCCCAGGGCGACTGAACGTAGGAGGAAAACGTGGAAAACGCATCGAAAAACCTCGCAGACGAATATCGGCGACTAGGCGGTCGCCGTGTAGCAGTGATCGACGACAATCTTGGCTCATCGCGAAATTGGGAGGGCGAAACGCCGGAGGCTGCCAAGTTTTGGAAAGAGCGTATCTCCTCACTATCGGACCGTGAAAAACGTGACGTAGAGAGCTTCCTTCCCTCACTCAACGATGAGAGCGACGAGCCAAAAGGCGAATAACAACGGGTAGTGCCTGAACCAGTGTGTTCTACTAAGGAGGGAATCTACATGGAGTTCGAGAAGATCATTTTTCCCGGCAGTGGATGGGTCCCGAACAACCCAAGGCTCCCAGTTCTGATCTATAAGAACGCCTTATCAAATAGACCGTGTCCCGCCGGTTTCGAGGAGCTGTTCGAAATGAACCAATGGACGGGCATTTGGAGAAACGGCGTTTTCGACTACCAGCACTATCATTCAGGTGCTCACGAGGTCTTAGGTGTCGGTCAGGGAAACGCGACCTTGTTAATCGGGGGACCAGATGGCCGCGCAATTGAAGTCGTGAAGGGTGATTGCTTGGTTTTGCCCGCCGGGACCGGACACATGAACCTGGGAAGCGCGCCAGACTTCGAGGTCGTAGGCGCATATCCGGTTGGTCAGCGTGCCGATATACAGACCGCCGCACCATCACCCCAGATGCGATCCACGCTTTTGGGTCTGCGCCTCCCGGATACTGACCCGGTTCAAGGTTCGTCTGGGCCGCTTATTAAGGCATGGCGAAGTTAGGAACCCGTCGAGGGGGCAATGCTATACGTCCTACCATCACACCCGGCGTCCGGGGCTAAGAATGATCACAAGGCATTCGCAGCGCCGGCACTAATGTCCTCGATTGCCCTCGATTATCACGGGACCATTGGAAAGATGGTATCTCAAGTAAATTTCTCGGTTGTCCCGGCCTCATTAGCGAAGCGTCGGAGGATGCTTTGCAATTCCGGCTCCTGAACCATACGCGCTGCCTCGCCAGGTGGGACCCAAAGGTACTCGCGCTGACCTTCCTCACGAAAGCGCTTGGCGACCGATTCCACGCGCAAACGGAATACATTGACGATATAGGGCGGTGTTTCGGTATCTTTCACGTAAGCGAAGTAACCCATCGAAGCTTTGTCGGTTTTGCCGATTATGCCTGCTTCCTCACCTGCCGCTCGCTCGGCACACTTGTGAGGCTTTTCGGGTTCGAGATTGCCCTTTGGAATGACGCATCGCTTCGCCCCACGAGTTCACATAAGCAGAACGAGCGTTTCACCGTCGATGCCTGTGCGAAAACAGATCGCGCCGCACTGATCCACGCTCTTTCCTTAAAAAAGGTATAACGTTCTGCTGGCGATGGAAGTAAGGTAGCCCATCCGTGTCCAATCGAATCCAGTTGTATGGGAGTGTACTGCAAATCAGTGATCGTCAACAGCTAAGAACGACAATGGCGGCCCCATTGCTGTGGAGCGTCAGCGATTCAGATCATCTCATCGGCTGTTGATGGCAGAGTTGAGTGAACGCCGCTCAGGCGGGCCACTTTGACCGACAGTGGATCGTTACAAGCCGGAATCGGCGGAAGGTCCTTCGCCTCCATGAGAATCTTCAAGTCTGTCTCGGAGGGGCCGGAAATCTTGAACAGACGTTCGGCCTCTTTTTCGCCAATCCGCCTCTCCTAGCGAATTCGTCCACCGAAATGGCCGTGCCGCGCTCCGCTCGCTGTCGTGTCCAGTCGTTTTTCATAGTCACCTCCAATTATAGAGATGTCGCGGATTCACTGGTCTTCAAGAGGCGGCTTTTCAAAGCGCCTGCCTCGGCCGATACGGTTTCCCTCCAATGGAACAATGATCCGGTCGGTTGGTTGTCAGTGCTAAGTTTCCCGGTCGTCGGGTGCACCATTTCAAGGAAAATCACATGCCAAAATTGCTCGAAGACCTTTTCCTCGACACGCTCAAGGACGTCTACTTCGCTGAGCAGAAGATCGTCGCAACCCTTCCCGTAATGGAGAAAGCTGCGACGAATAAACAGCTGAAGTCGGCATTCCGCAAGCACCTCGACGAGACGAAAATCCACGTGAGCCGCTTGGAAGCAATTTTCAACGTCATTGGTGCCGCGCCCGAAGCCAAGCCCTGTGACGCCATTCTGGGTATAACCGACGAGGGAGCCGAGATTATGGAAGAATATGAGGGTTCCCCAGCCCTAGATGCCGGTCTCCTGGCGGTGGGCCAAGCAGTCGAACACTATGAAATGTCGCGATACGGTACGCTTCGCACCTGGGCGCTGAAACTCGGGCAGGAGGAAGCTGCCGAGATACTGCAGTCAACGCTCGAAGAGGAAAAGGCCACAGATTTGGCGCTCACCACGATTGCGACGTCTGTCGTGAACCAAAAGGCTGAAGGCTGATCATTCGTCGGTTCTGGCAAATGCTCTGGTTCGATGGCATATTCCGACCTAGAACCGACGGGAAACAAATTATGAGCGCTCGTAAGGGAGTGCTGACTGCGGTTGGCATTGATCGCGGGTGGCCATTTCAAATTGCACTAGATGGCGCTCTTTGCACAGGCAAGCAGAGCGAAGTCCAGGACGAGTTCTGCAAGGGACTTTCGCGGTATGTGCGCGGCCATTCTCTGTTCCACGATGACAAGACGTTCGTCGTTCAGTGCTTTTCGCTAAAAGAGGATGCCGAAAAATTCATGAACCGTTTCGGTGGCGAGTGGTTTGATCCACGAGAGCGTGGTCGGGGACACCAATGGAACAAATGGTACAAGGGAAACTTTGCCGGACGCTAATGGTAACCAGGATCAATGCTGAAGCTGGACACCATTCACGGGAAACGGACGCAAGATCAGTCCGTCGGAGGAAATCCAAACCATTTAAGAATGCCATGAGGCGTTGGAGCCATCGTATCGCAATTTTGGGGGCCCTTTACTAGCTCGCCGTAAAGACGACTTAGGAAGGTGCTAAGTCCGATCTGCACAGAGGGGACTTCCATGAGGAACTGGCATTCGAACGGAACAATCGCTCCCTGCATTTTTATAGCAGCGACGTGTTCGTTTGCCGTACCAGCGAAAGCAGAATGCCGGTCAGCCCTTAACAACCCCGAATGGCCCGGGATCGCACGTTCAGTTGCCGCTCTCCAACTGTGCGAACAAATACCGGTCGGCCCTAACCACACCGCCAAATTTCAGCTTATCTCGGCGGACATGTGCTCCTTTCCGAGTGGCATCCGTTCCGTCACGGCAAGAGCGTTGCTGACCTGCGAATTCGGCGCGGACTCTCTGATCCAGATGCCTTCAGTCGACAGTGAGGTAACGGCCACTATGACTTTCGACACTGAAGGATGTCTTCTTGTGGGTTCCGACCTTCAAATCAGCGGTGAAATCGGTGCCCTCCTGTCTGGTCTGGAAGGCACGCAGTCAACGGCTCGCGGCTGGGCACAGTCCCAATTATCGCGCCTGTGCGCGTTACTGCGATGAGGCTCGGTGGCCATTCACTCGATAAGGGTGATGCCTGAAGAGCCTGTTGAAATCGGTAGCGTGTTGGTGTCTCGGCTGCCAATCGGTTAGCGCTCCGATTGTGTATTTCGCCGCAAATCACTCGTGAACCACGACATTGGTTCGATTATCTCAGAATCGCGTTTTGGGTGTCGGAGGTTAATCGGATGGACGCCCGGACAGATCGTACACTGCTGATCCTTGAGGATGGGCCTTTTATCGCACTCGATGTGGCGGACGCTTTACGCAACACGACCTATAATGTCGTGACGCTGAGATCATTCGCTGACGCGATGAATTGGCGTGACCTGGTCCACAGTCTCTGGTTTGAAGACCAAGCTTTTCCCGATGATCCCGGCGTAGAGAAAAAGGCGGAGTTACCGGCCGTGGGATCGTTTAGTTAAACGCCCGTCACTGCCTGGATGGGTCGTTGTTCTGCCCGTCTTTGCCGGTCTCGCTCAAGGTCTTCAAGCCATCGAGAAATTTGGCTGCATCGAGCCCAGCGGCCTCCGCCTGTTTGAAGTTGTCATTCAGATCAGCTTCTTTGACAGGTCTGGCTAAACCATCCGATGCCGCCCGGCGCACAAACGCTTCATCGCTCTCGCCCTCACGCTTTGTTAAGGCGTCCACAGCGAAGACGATTGGATCGGAGAAGCCCTCCGACTTTAATCGCTCGATTGACCAGCCACCTTTCTCCACGACATCGTGTAAATAGGCGACGATTTTTTCGTCGATGGTGGACACGGCACCTGCAACGCGGTTGCAATGAAGGTAGTAGGGCTCGCCCGCCTTGTCGGTCTGGCCCGCATGTGCCTCCAGGGCAATTTCAATCGCTCGGTCCAGTTGGTGCATGATTGCCCTCACTTCTGTGACTTGGGTAAGAAATGCGAATTGCCGCATCCGAGTTCCAGCCGTCTGACTGCACGGGGCACACTGTCGCGACGAAACAGGTAACTCAATCGAACGAAAAACGCTCTGAACCGCCGTGGGTATGGGAACATCGGAACTGCTTATTGGTTTTTTGGCAGGAGGATCGTGCCATGACCAAACACATTGATAATCGTCAAACCGGCCATCACACCAAGCCAGCTTATGACGTCGACGAGCATTGCAAAAAAGCGACATTGACAAGGCCGAAGCCCGTAAAATCTTACAGATGCTAGGTCGCTTCGCCAGCCGACACGAGCTTGAGATCAACGCTCCGCCAAGCAAGCCGAAACATCGAGCGTAGTAACCGGGAAAAGCGAACGTCGCGCAACGGAAGGGGTGGGAACAATCGGCGTATGAAAAGGTTAAACGGCATTAAATTCAGGAGGATTATGCCATGGCCACATACACGGACGAACGCGGCGACCGGGTCGACGCGGCGGAAACGGGCAAAGTTGTTGTCGAAACACCGGTTGAAGCCCGGCAGGGTTTCCTGGGCCGCCCAGTTTTGATGGTCCTGATCGGGGGCCTCGTCCTAGCAATGGTCGCATGGGGCATCTCCGAAATGTACGGCGAGGCCGTCGATAATGATGCGGCTGCAGACATCAACCAGACAACGAATACCACGCCAAAGGCCGTGGTCACCCCGACGGACCAAAAGGTGATCGATAATACTCCGCCAGCCGGGGAGAAGATGCAGACCGCCCCAACGGATCGTGATCCAACGTCTGAGTCCGGCACAGGCGGTGACAGCCAGTCGGTTGCGCCTGCAGGAACAGAGAAGACCCAGTAACTTGCCAGGAAAATGACAAATCAAAGAGAGAACTTATCGATAACGGCCCTGACAAACGGTACGTCCGGCGCGACGAAGACGGAAAGTTCAATGAGTCTGTCGACGTCGGGAAGTCTCTTGCGGCAGACCGCCACACAAAGGCCATGACAACGGCCAAGTGAGGCGAACGCAATAAGGGCGATCACAAACGCTGATGAAGATCGCCACCTACAACGTCAACGGTGTGAAAGGGCGCTTGCCCTTTCTTTTTTCGCTGGCTGTTGGGCACAATTTCTAACAAAAATATTTTGATGCCGTTACGCCGCCTTGCGGAACACCCTCGCTTGAAGGCCGTGATCAGGCACGGTCACCGTGGCCTGTCTTCAGTAACCGATAGGGAAGATCGACGACCCGTCCGTCCTGCACCCGCCACAGCAACATTTAAAAGCAGCCGGTGATCGACCTTGTCGATTTAAAGGTCGAAATACCCTTGGTCGTAGCTAGCCAATCCGGTAGCTTTGCACTCTGCCAACTGAAGTAGGCAACTTTAATCGAGCATTATCTATTTCTAATACATGCATGAACGGTTTAGAAACGCACACTGTACGGCTGTCGAACTGGTGCGCCGCACTAAGCCTATCGATGTATCTCTCTTCTCTGTCGATATCGGGGGGAAGAGACGTGTAAATGCGGGATACTTGAGTGGATCGGCTTCGCAACGCTATCGGCGGTGCTGATCGCCCGGGGGGGGCGGGGCCCTTGAAAGGGGCTCTTGTGCAAGCCCGTGCACTTGTCTATCAACCTCTGATTGGCGTGATCGGTAGCGAATACAACATGATAGTGAAATTGACGAATTTGCTCCATTAGGCTAGTCTAATATTTTTCCCTATAGGGGTGGGTTCGCCTTTCCTCCCAGTGATCAATTCGAAATCGCAAATAGTTCAACGTGATTGTGAGCGTGGCTATCGATGTTTACTCTGCGCATAAACATGGTGATTGTCGCGTTCGTAAGTCATCTTGCTCCTGGACTTGGCGTGAAGAATCGGGATCGGAAGATGATGCAGGACGCTGAAAAGGAACTGGCATACCTCCGAAGTGCCCTAGCGGCGAAGCAATTGGAAGTCGACCAAGGCAAAGAGTTGTATGAGAAAACCGTCGCCACCGCTTACAGCGTCGTTCTCGATTACGAAAGACTATTTTGCGAGATGAGGAAGCGAAATGAAACGAAGCAATCAGCCGAGATCCTTCCGTTTAGACGCTTCGATTAGACTTGCCTGTGGAGCCTTCAGATGGCTTTAGGGGTTAAAATCTGTCTCTTGGACACAATTTTTCGCCTGGTGGGGAATGCCTTGGAAACGTTTGCCAACTGTTTGAAAAGTTTATTTCCAGAGACCACTGGAAGTGCTGTGATACCGCGCAACAATGTGCAGTCTGCAGCCAGCAAGCTCCGTTCACGTGGACGACTACCTCACGTCTGAACAAAACGAACACGATCCGGCGCGGATCCGTTTGAGAGCCGCCAGTCTCGGTGCGCAGCTTTGCGCAGCAATCCCGATATCAAGTGCAGAAATCAAAACGATTGTCTTCCAACGACGCATGGAGGGCGCCTTCAAGAACGCGTGTGGCGGGGGAGCGCGGCTGAGGATCGAACGCCCGAAACAACGGCCTCGGCGCTGAAATCGTTGAACTACCTGCGGCTGTAAAGATCTCCTCCGGGCGTGTTTTAGCCATCAACGACTTTTCGAACGCATGTCTGGACATGGTTCTGCTTTCCGTTCCATTCCGGTTCCGGCAAGGGACGGCCAGCTGTCCTTTTGCCGAGGGTGCATCTTATTTGCGTATGTGTTTAGAGACGCTCGTATCTTGGTCCGGCGGCCGTTCCCATCCGAAGACGCTGCGGCCGCCAAAGAGCGCAGAGTTGTGGAACTACCCAGCGACGATTTCCTTGAGGCCCGGACCAGTGACATATTGCTCCAGCTGCCGGGATTGATCGTCGAGCCGCTTCAAGGCCTGTAACTCCTCGTCGCCCAAGCCGGCCCTTCCTCACCGCGGATATCATGACATCGATCGTCTTGTCGTACACTTTTAGCGGCACTGGAAAAGGGTGGCGATCCTTGCCGCCATGGGCCAGCGAAAACCGCGCGAGATCAGAGAAGCGATGCGGGCGCCGTGTACGAGCTCGGCGACCATCGCCAACGCCCTTACCGTCCTTGCGCCAACAACTCTCGGCTCGCTGATACCCATMGATATTGGCATGCCAATGTCTGTGCTTGTTGGTTGAGCATTTAGAATCGAGCGCGAATGCTGCCGAGAAGTGTTCGGCCGGGTSCAGCGACACCGTAGGCCACCTGAAAATCTCGGTCAAACACGTTGAGCAGTTGCAGGCTCGTTTCGAGATGACCCTCAAGCGACTTCCACGAGAAGCCGNATTTCCATAATCTTGCCATTTCGCTTAAAGTGTTCGGCCGGGTCCAGCGACACCGTAGGCCACCTGAAAATCTCGGTCAAACACGTTGAGCAGTTGCAGGCTCGTTTCGAGATGACCCTCAAGCGACTTCCACGAGAAGCCGATATTTGTGAGTGAAAATGGATCAAGCTCAAGGCCTGAATCGGTTCCAGCGCGCTTGCCGACGAAGGTCTGTCCAACTGTTGCGGTCCAGCGATTTGGATCGACGTAGGTAATGCCGACCTGCGCCATTTGTTCAGGCACCATGGGCAGCCCAATGCCAGACGGCTTGCCAGGCGAGGAATTTTTGCTCTCCATCAGCGTCAAGGATCCATACGCACCAAATCCGCCGCCGATCCAATAGTTGGCGCTGATGTTGAGACGATCGATACGCCCTTCGCTTGCACCGAACCGGGTGTAAAGCACGTCGGGCACGCGCAATGACAGCCCTTCCAATGTCTGATGCTGATATTCGGCTGAAGTGAAGAAACGTTCATTCCACTCCGCATCCCAACGTAACGCAGCGGTCTTGGAGTGCCCGGTCGTCACAAGCGGCAAGTCAAGGGGGGCCAGTCCGACAGTGGAAATCGGCGCCAGCGTGTAACTGGAATCAAGGCTCGTATCTTCCCGGTAGTAGGCACGTAGCCAGTGATTATCGACAGGTGCCCAGGCGATGCCGATACGGGGATCAACACGGTGGTAATCGCTGTTGTCTTCAACCCAGTTGTAGAAGARGCCCCCCTGGACCTGCAGCGATTGGTCGATCTCCCAAAGAGCATCGCCGTAGAGACGGGCAGAACGGCCGGAAGATTCAAAACGCGGAGATCGATATTCGTCGCCACTCCAGAACGTGTAGACTGAATAGTCATAATCACCGCTCCAGACGCTGCCTTCAATCCCGTAGCGCAGCGTGACGGCGTCGATGCCCAGGAGATGGGAAACGCCGGCCGTGAATGTGCGTTGGCGTGTGTTCTCCTTGAGTTGCATCAAGGCATCGCCGTCAAGAATGGGATCATAGCCGACGAAATCGAATTCGGTATGTTCGTGGACGTCGTTGCCGGCAACAAAAGCCTCGATCACATTGCGATCCGAAACCGTATGAGCCCAGCCGATACCCACATTGGTGAACCGGTTTTCACTGATGTCATAGGGCGTCGGGTTCCAATCCGCCCCCGGATACCCGCGCTCGGTTTGGCCCACATTGGCAAAGAGGAAGACATTGTCTTCAAGCGTCGGGCGTATCCCGATCTGCGCATTGACGGCTTCGATATCGTCGCGGTCGTTTTCGCGCGGGCTGTCAGGTCGCACCATGTCCGCCTGCAGGTAGTAGCTGATCGGCAGGGCGGCGTAGCTGGTGCCCTGCAGTTGCAGCTGATCGTTCCAGCCGAGATCGCCGTCCTTTTCCCACATCACGCCACCGGTAAGCGACGCTTCGAAGAAGCTGCGGCCTTCTAGCGAATTGCGCTTGGCTTCGCTGGAGACCGCCATCGGGTCGAGCATCAGCGCCTGCATCTGTGACGAAAAGGTCGAGCTGCCCGGTTGTCGGCGTTCCTGGGGCGTCGAAAGCGGCGATTCCCCGTTGAAGGGCGTATCGCGCCCGCCATCGGCTTCGTCGAGATAGGATGAGCCCTTGAAGGGGTCATACCCCCGGTCGGCATAATAGTCGCCCCACTCGCTGAGGCCGAGATTGTCGAGTGTGACACCGAGGAAGGAGCTTGCCTGGCGGTTGGCATCGTAGCCGTTGTAATACCCGCCACGAGCCTGCCGGCGTCTCAGGGCTTCGCGCGCCTGCTCTATCGCTTCATCGGCCCGGAACTGGTCATACATGGCCGAATCCATTCGCGGCGGCAT
>NZ_LMCZ01000025.1:0-29282 GCF_001424965.1 Rhizobium sp. Root1204 | reverse complement strand
AGCGTCTCGCTCCAGCGAGCATGTGCAAACGACAAGCTCGATGCCCCCAAGACCGCAACAAACAGATGGGCTTGCCGCGTCTTGCCGGACAATCTGTCGATGACCACCGTGACCGTGTCGCCGGCATAATCGACGAACAGCTTTTCGCCAGCCGCATGGTCCTGGCGCATCGTCACCGGCAGCTTCAGTGCCCAAGCGCGATACAAATCGMAGTAGCGGCTGTAGCGATAGCCATCGGGATGAAGGCCGATATATTCGTCCCAGAGGATCTGCAGCGTCACATGCTTGCGTTTCAGCTCGCGATGAACATRCGCCCAATCCGGCTCAACGCTGCGACGGTGACCGGTCTTCGTGCCGGCAGCCCTATAGAGAGCCGCCTCCAGCACCGCATCGCTGACATCGTCGCCCAACGGCCAGGAAAGGCCGGCAACCTCCACACGGCGGAGCGTCTCGCGCACCGTCGACGGCGCCGSACCAACGCGCCGCAATCGACTTGTGGCCTAGCCCTTGCTCAAATCTGTATCTCAGTATCTCGCGGACACGCCGCATCTTTAGTCTCTCCGCTGGCATCCCGTTCCTTCCTTTCAGGACACTGAAAGGACGAACGTCTCACCAGCAGGACACCCCGACAAACACCCCAAATCAGGGGGCGGCATCATCTCGGAACAAGGGGGGCAACCTCCACACGGCGGAGCGTCTCGCGCACCGTCGACGGCGCCGCACCAACGCGCGCCGCAATCGACTTGTGGCCGAGCCCTTGCTCAAATCCGTATCTCAGAATCTCGCGGACACGCCGCATCTTTAGTTTCTTCGCCGGCATCCCGTTCCTTCCTTTCAGGACACTGAAAGGACGAACGTCTCACCAGCAGGACACCCCGACAAACACCCCAAATCAGGGGGCGGCATCATCTCGGAACAAGGGGGCGGTTAATTCTCGGAATTGGGGGGCGGCATCATTTCGGAATGCGGGGGCGGATTGCCTCGGAATCTGCAACTTTGCCACCCGGCAGGGGGATCGCGACGTGGTACTGTCGCTACAGCGACCGGGCACCACCGGATTGCCTTGATAATGACGGATCGCGATCCAAATCCGGTCGAATGGTATCGACAACGTTCATCGTGAGACTGACCAGTCGCTAGAAGTCGGTGTCCGGTCAATCGGGTGACAGACTCGCCCGAAATACAATATGCTATTCACAGTTACGGTAGGATGGGCGGGAACATTCGACTGCGATCGCTGTTTGAGAGCGGCATCGAAGAGTCGATTTGTTGCAATACAGACAGGTCGCATTCCAAGCGCGCGTTAAACTACGGGACGTAGCTCGCACAGACTAACCTGTAGCACCACCAAGAGTTTGCCGGCAAGCTGTCGGCCTCGATGCCCTAGCAGGCTGTTGAAGAAGTCTCTGGTTTGGCCTTCAGCACGGCCTCGTCGCCATTGTGGTACGCGAAAGTGATCTCGATCGCGCCATCGTCGAGCAATTCGGCATGACCGTCACCGGAGATCTCGTCCATTTCGTCGAATCCGGACCATGTGAAAGAGACCACGGACTTGTTGTATCCGAGATCGAGCGTCGCTTGCATCGCGCCGAAGGCGATTTCGCCATGACCGTCGGGCCCGATGGTGATTGCGGCAGGCTCAACCAGGTCGAGATAATCCCGATCCCATAGCCTCGACGATCCGCCAGCGGCCAATCAGGCGGCAGTTTGAAGCCGCGCTCATGACGACACCGTCATCAGTTTCGGTAACCGCACCAGATCATAAGCGGCGGCCGCGAAGGTGAAGGCCCATCCGACGCGGTCGCGGCCACGGAACTTCGTCTTGTCCTGCCCCGCGACGGTCTTGATCCAGCCGAACGCCTCCTCGATGCGCTTGCGGATGCGCAAACTGACCCCATAGCCAGAATGGCGCGTCGTGCGCCCGTCAATGGCCGAGCGGCGACCATTGACGTTCTGCGCCACATGGGGCGTCACCTTCATCGACCGCAAATCTTTGACGAAGTCTCTTGTGTCATAGGCCTTGTCGGCACCCAGAGTGATCGCTTGTGATCGGTCAGCAAAGGGTTCGATCATGTGCAGCGCCGCAACCCGTTCGGCATATCCGCTGGCCTCCGTCAGGTAGGCATCGACCAGCAGTCCATGGCGGTTTTCCATCAGCCCGTGCCCCATGAAGCACAGCTTGGCCTCCTTGCCTTTACCCTTCTTATAAAGTCTTGCATCTGGGTCGGTCGTTGAAGCATGCGTCTCGTTGGAACGCCTTTCGCCATGAAAGTCTGCTTCCACATTCCGACCGCCGCCATCCGATGGTGGTTCGCCCGAGCCGTCCTTCGGCTTGAAGCTCTTCATCGACGCCCAGGCTTCGATCAGCGTGCCATCGACAGAGAAGTGGTCCGTTGACAACAGCCGCTTTACCTTGGGCTGCGAAAGGATCGCACCCAGGAACTTCGCGGCGATGTCGCCTTCCAGCAACCGGTCGCGGTTCTTCGAAAACACCGAATGGTTCCAAGCTGGATCGTCAATGCCAATGTCCACAAACCAGCGGAACAGAAGGTCGTATTCCAGCCGCTCCATCAAAAGCCGCTCAGAACGGATCGAATAGAAGGCTTGCAAAAGCATGGCGCGCAGAAGCTTCTCAGGCGCGATCGATGGCCGCCCGATCGGTGAATAGAGTGCTGCAAACTCCCGTTCCAGCAAAACGAGCGCGTCGTTCACGATCTGCCGGATTGCCCGCAGCGGATGATCACGACGAACACGATCCTCCAGATCGACATAGCTGAAGAGTTGACCCGTCCTCACATCGCCGCCGCGCATCCATCAACTCCAAATCTCGACAAAGCCAGTGAATCACGACCAAAGTCTTCACGCCAGGGCCTTTTTCAACAGCCTGCTAGAGGACGGAGGCTTTATGAACCAAGGAACGCCCCGAGGACTGATATTTGTGTACACGGGCATGATCATTGCCATCGGCCTTCTTATTATCGGAGGCGCGCTTACCTGGAACAAACTCGACGGGAGAACGCAGAGCGGCTCAAAACCAGTAATAAACTCACAGGATCAGCAGTGACCAAATACAAAAATACGACGGGTGCACAGGTTCGAGGACAGATCCAGTCTGGGGAGACGGGAGATATCCGTCCAGGATTTGATCCAGCCGCTGCACCAATCGAAACGGACGCAGAAGCGGCCGGCCAACCGATAACTCCGGAGCAGGCGCGCATCGCTGTAGCCGACCGTCGGCATCTCAAGCCAGATGTTCAGGAAAATTTTGATGGCGCTATGCGTAAGCCGAACGGAGTGAAAAAACTACCTGACATTGCTTTGCATCCTGTCGCTATCGTTTTGGGGCTTATCATCGCCCTAGGCGCGGGGTTGGTGATTTTTGGTCTGATTGGCACCTAACTTCCGACAGACCAAGGCAGTTACGGCTACGTAATAGCGTGATTCTCGCGACGCGTTGCCTGATGTCGTCACCTGTCATTTCAACCCTGATATACCGTCGCCGACATCAGTGAACACCGCTCATGTCGCATCAACTGCTGAGAAACTCCAATAACGACCGCACTTGAGTTACCCGGTTTTTTACCGTGCTACGATCATTTTGCCAATCTGCGCCAAAAAAACGCGGGCGCCTTGGGAGGTTGACGCCCGCGAATATCTCACTGAGCATGAGGGGAAAGGAACTCAATGAGGCGCTTCGAACTGCGAGTGGCGCGGGAAGTTCCCCCCGACCGGAAAAAACATGATCGAACGTAGAGCCTCACGCACGACGCAGGACCCTTGGTGCCCGGAGCGGACCTTCAGGCTCGCCAGATACTGCCCAACCAAAAGATCAGTCGTCTGGGACCTGTTCCGTCCTGACGAGCTTCAGAGACCTGGTAGAACAACGTACGTCTCTTCCTTTCTTTGCCCGCGATCGTCGACAAAGTTATGGACCGTACTTCCAATCGGCGCTTTCTGAAGGCCCGCCCTAGGCACCCCCCGTAAGTTATGCTCCCTGGACGGGTTCGATGGTAGTTTCGGCGCACCCCGCTACGATAAGAGCTGTAATGGTTGGGATAACGGCTTTCATTTGGACCTCACGTGACTGAACCCGCCCCAAACCGCCCATCGCTGCAACGGTTCCGGGGGGCGCGTAATTTTCGACGGGCCGGTAACATCAGGTCCTAATAGAATTCCGGCCATTCTGTTAAACGATGCGATGCGCCAGCTGCATGGCCGCAGTCTGGCCTACGAAAGGCCGCTCACTCCCTGAGCGCAGGCTCGCGAAGTAAAAGATTTGAGGCCTCTGTGATTAAGCGTTGAACTTTGACCGTATCGCGTGAGGAAGAATGACCTGCCTAAACAGCCGCCGGTTACCCGACATCGCTGGCCTGGCCTACGTCCAACTCAAATAAAAGGAACGGACGCTTTAATATGCGTGGTTCCAAGGAGTTCCGGCAGCGTTGTTGGGCCTGCCATACAACTTGTGAGGGAGGCGCTAAGGCGGGCGAAACGCTTGGTCCGACGGAACATGTGGTTTTATAGTTGTATAATAGACGTTACGCACAAAGTATGTCTTTCAAACACTTAAGCCATCTGACAAACTGTCGCCGGTTCTGATCCATTCAAGAGCAGGCAAAAGGCCGCTTGGAAATGGCGTCGTTCTGAGTTGTGATCTGTGTTCAACTGTGGATTTGCGACATGAACTCGACCATGCACCGGACAACCAAGCCATCCCTTTGGCGCGTGTACCAGTTGATCCGATAAAGATCAGCCTAAATAGGGCGGGGTCGTCAAAGACGACCTGTGTGGGAGGTGATGCGGGCCAGGATCTTTTTCAGGCTGGGCCTGCCGTAATAATAGAGCGCCGACGTCCGCTCGTATGCGCGCTCGTAAAGTCTGAACGTCTCTGGGTCGGAAAGGCTGAAAGCGGGATTGCTGCCTATGTTCTGATCGTCAGCCTTCCGGAAACGTCGGTCCTTGTGCGCGAGATAGGCTGCCGTACCGATGAAGTCTTGCACTTCCGGCTGGTCCAGTAGGCAGTAGACGTCGTAATAATGCCGAAGGAAATTGGCGGGGAACTGGCCGGATTCCTGCTGCTTGCGATATTTAGTGGAGATGGTCTGGAGCTTCTCGACCAGCGTGTAGCCGGGCTCGTAGCAGGGAACGGCAAGTGCGCGATTATCGATCAGCTCGACGCGCGATGCCGCGTAATCATAGGCCCAGGAGCTGATATCCTTGTGGATATTGGGAGCCACCGTGTCAAAGCCGGCTTCGAGCAACACGCCGTCCTTGAGATCCGATTTCGTGCCGGTCGTCTCGGGGTAGTAGAGGCGGATGCCGCCGCTGCGATACGTCTCGTTGTCAAATTCGGTATCGCGCTCGATCTTCTGGATGCCGTCGATCGTGATCGTCTCCGCCAGCCAGTCATAGAAGCCCTTGCGACTTTCACGATGCGCTGTCTTATCGTGATTGGGGCCGGATTTTACCTCCATTGCCTTCGGCGGTTCGATACGGATATCGATATCCTCCGAAAAGCGGTTGATGATGCGGTATCCTTTCGATAGCGAGGTGCCTCCCTTCAGCTCGAACGTCATCTCCAGCTGCTGCAGGCCGTACAGGCAATGCATGATCCAGTAGTCTTTTTCGACCAGCACCGGCTGCACCTTCATCTGGTCAGCGACGATGCGCAGCAGGGACGCAAAATCCTTGTGCTTATGGAGGAAATCAGCTGGCATGCGTGTCGGCGGCGAGGGTGTTGAAGAATTTACGCGTGCGCACCATGCCGTATTCCTTGGCGGCACGGGTGAGGGCGGTGCGATTGCCCTGCAGGGCACGTTCCTTCACGCGGGCCAGCACCTGATCGCGGTCCTCGGCCAGCTGGTCGAGATTGTTGACCAGGTCGACCAGCAGGAATTCTTTGGTCAGGGTTTTGGGGAAGGCTGGCTTTCTGCGGAACTCGAACTCTCGGCCGCCCAGCATGAAGTTGCCGTGGCGCTTATGGTTATAGACGACGGTCTTGTTATAGAGCTGCGTCGCGCCGACACCAAGGCTGTTATAGGCATTGGGCGAGGTGACGAGGTAACGGTCATCCTTCAGGAAAGCCTCGACGAGCGCATCATCCTCGGCGGGGGCTTTGCCGAACGCGGTCTGCTTCGGCCGGTGATAGACGCCGGTCGATAGCTTGGTCAGGTATCCTTCTGCCAGCAGCTGCTGAAGATGCCGATCGACAGACGACGACCATTGGGTGAGATCCTCCCGACGGTAGACCTTGCCGGACCGCAGATGCTTTTTCAATTCCTGTAACTTCGTCATGGGTTAGCTCCTGCACTCACTATAGCGACATATGGTCGTGAATGCAATTTTTTCCAAATTTCATGCAAATTTTGGCGGCGACTCAACATCCAGTTTACTGAAATCATGGAATTATATAAGGGGACTTTCCAGCAACCTCCACTACTCGAATATCGAAAATCCCGGAACCGACTTGCCCTCCGGAAGGTCATGGACAGCAGTCCTTCGGCTTTGAGAGCAACAATAAACCTGCCTCAAAACCAGTTGCCGGCCGCTGATTGCGACCGGTACAACTTTTGGCAGCGGCTCACACAGGTTTAATTCCGTGCAACCGCCGGCGGTCTCCAACTGCCATCCACGATCGGCGTGTCTGGCCAATAGGCCCGAAGGTAGAGAGAATTCACCCGTCGGCGCCGGAAGCCAATTTGCCTCCTTGTCCTTACCCGGAGATTTGTCCTGAACATAGATCGTCAGTGATCCGTCGTCGTTATAGACAAGCGCCTTGTTTTTCGTCCCAAGCGAATAGCGCGAAAGAGGGTTGGGGACAAAGAAATGCTGGTCATCGTAAATCGTCAGTGACCAGAACCCATGGACTGGTGGCGTTTTACCTTTGGGGAATGTGACTTCGTAGGCAGTCTTGCCATTCAGACGCTGCCCATCACTATCAAGATCTTGGTAGAAGTACTTCGTCTCGGTTGGCGCGTTGACCAGAATGTTGGATTTCGCGACGGCGGTTCGGGTAAAATAGTCCGTGCCGAAAGCTGCATTGTTGTCAGTGGTCGACCAGTTGTGCGGAAGCTGAACGCCCCAGTTCCGGAACTGCAGCAACGGCGTGATCAATTCCGCCTCTGCCTTTTTGGCCTCATCCACCATGGCCGTCATTATGGAGGTGTCGGCCTGTGCCGCCGCAAGAACAGCCTCGATCTGGGCACACCTTGCTTCTTCACCCGGCAGCGGCGGCGCATCTTTCATGACCTGCGGCAGTTGCTGGAAGAAGGTTTCGGGAAAGACCCAATTGTTTTCTTCCGCTTTGCCATCGGCGGTTGGCGAACCGAGCGTCGGCAAGGATTTCCAATCGCGTTGCTTGGCCTTGCCGTCGAATTCTGACAGCGGATACATGTCGATCCCGGAGATGACTTCCTGGATTGCGGTCCGGTCCTCAGAGGTGTCGTCCATGAAGACACGGGGAACGATAAAGGCCGTGTTGGTGCGGGCACGGAACACCTTGGTTATGCCCTTCGGAACCTCGCCCTTCCAGTCCGGTCCAACCAACAGATAGAAGCCGGGCTGGGTGCCGTACATCGCACCGATCTGAGCGAAACTGTCCGTGCGGATGTCGACGACCTGGTAGACCCAGAACCGATCGCCAAAATCTGGAACCTGCACGACGACAGGTGACTGTTCCAAGGCCGCGACGCCGGCCCCATACGCAACGTCCTGGTTGGGGCAGGCAACCCAACGCTGTTCCGGCTGGATGTAGTCATGCAGCATCGACATCTGGTTGACGGGGGCAAATGGCAAAACCCCATTCATCAGGCCGGCCTTCGGCGCTTTCTCAAAGGCCAGCCGTCGATTGTAGATATTGACCATCGGCCATCCCCAGACATAGGCGTCGCGCGCCACCATCCGGACGTACTGTTCCGTAATCCTGACATTTCGGTCGGGCCCGGCAGGCATGGCAAGCTGCAGGGAGGGGGATAAGGAGAGTTGTTCTGTTGCTGCGCCAAGGCTCGGCACCATCGCCAAACCCAGGCAGGCGGCTCTCATCAGGGAAGGGGTCGTTCGGGTCATGTCGTCTCTCCTCAGAAGCAGTCTCAAGTCACTTGTCTGTCCTGATCAGCGCCGGCGGCCAATAGGTGCCGTTTGCAACTCCGTCGATCGGTCCATAGTAGCGGAATGTCAGACGATAGGTCTGCCCGCGTGGTGTGGGCAGCCAGTTGCCATCCGGGGCGTCCTTCGGCTTCTCCGCCGCGAAATAAAGCGTCAGTGAGCCATCTTCCCGGTATTCAGGGTTCGTCGCGTCGTTCAAAAGAAAGCGCTGCTTCGGGTTGGGAAGAACCCGGAAGCGGGTGCTGTCGACGGCGATGACTGACCAGAAGTATTTGGCGAAGCGAGGCGGAAGTGCATCCTTGGGAAATGTCAGCGTGTAAGCATGGTCGCCATTTAGTTCCGCGCCATCGGCGTCGCTTCCTCCGCGGTAATAGAGGACTTCCGGCTTGATGTTCGCCCACAAGCCGCGGTAGTTCACCAGCGTGCGGGTGAGATAGTCGATACCATATTCTCCGACCACACCTGGCCGCGCCCAGCCATTGCTGATCTTGCCATGACCAATGATGGCTCCCGCCTTGGCGATTTCCGGAACCGCTATTGTCTTAATGACGGTATCGACGTGCTCCCGCTCTTCAGCACCATCCTTGATTTGGGCGGCGATCTCTCGAACCTTCGCAGACATCGACTCAAGACCTGGATTGGTGTCAGGCTCACTGGAGAGAGCGATCTCAGCAGCATCGAAGGCTTCAACGCCGGGGAATGTCTCCAGACCAAAGATCGGCGTTTTTGGAATCTCTGGCAGTTTAGGCCCGATGACCGGTGTTCCAGTAGCTCGACCGACCGTCTGCTTTGGTTGGACAACAATAGGTCCTGCATGCGGTGGGCCGCGTCATCGAGTGTTTTCGGCAAAGGTCCGTTCGCTTGAATAAGATCGAAGGCCAAACAATTTACGGGGCAGGCCGGCGGATCCCGAAACAGAGGAAGGATCGGGAGATTGGCGACCAGACCGCCGTCGACCATAAGCCGATCGCTCACGGGTTCGGGCTGGAAAAGAACGGGAAATGCGGAGGACGCCATCAAATGGTCGACGGTGACTTCCATCTCCCCCGTGTCGTAAACCTGCTCTTCTCCCGTCGTGACATCCGTTGCATTGACGATGAGGCGAATATCTCCGCCGTCGAGATAGTCGAAATCGACTAGCCGTCTGAGCGTGGCTCGCATACCCGAGCGCTCGAACAGGGATGGTGACGGTAGACCGCTGAGGCGCCGCCACCACAAGCCGAGCGACGGCTGAAACAGGCCAGGTCGGCCATGGAGCAGTGTGCCGAGCGATGAGGCTATCTTTGACCCGTCCCAGAAGCGGACAAAGTTGGCGATTGCAACATCGCTGGCTGCCAGTCGCCAAAATTCGTCCAGGCGTGCCACCCGGTCCTCAGGCCTGTTTCCGGCGATCAGAGCAGCAACGATCGCGCCTACCGATGTTCCGGCAATACGCTTGGGACGAATGCCCGCCGCGTGCAAGGCGGTGTACGCCCCGGCATGATAGGCGCCAAGGGCGTTGCCACCTGATAGGCAGAGCCAGACCTCCGGAGAGGCGCCGATGGACGTCAAATCATGATCTCGCCACCGGTGACGGGGATGACCGCGCCGGTCATGTAACTTCCGAGTTCAGATGCCAGCAGAACATAAGTACCGGCAAGCTCGGCTGGTTGGCCAGCGCGCTTCAAGAGTGTCTGCTCACCGAACTTGGCAGCTTTTTCTGCAGGCATTGTTGACGGAATCAACGGCGTCCAGATCGGCCCCGGCGCCACCGCGTTCACCCGAACGCCCTTCTCGGCGAGCATTTCCGCCAGCCCTGCAGTGAAGTTCGAAATGGCGCCCTTGGTCGATGCGTAGGCCAGGAGCTGCGGCGATGGCTGGCGCGACTGGATTGAAGTCGTGTTGATAATCGCACTTCCTGGCTTCAAATGCGGAGCGGCAGCTTTGGACAAGAAGAACGGCGCATAAATGTTCGTTCGGAACGTCTCGTCCCATTCCTCCGCGGAAATGTCGGCAATGTCGGCATAAGTCCGCTGAAAGGCGGCGTTGTTCACCAGGATATCAAGCCCGCCGAGCTCGTCGACTGCGCGCTGCACCAGCGTCTTGCAGTGATCTTCGGACTTAATGTCGCCGGGCACCAAAAGCGCCTTTCGTCCCACGTCCTCGACCCATTTGGCGGTGTCTTGAGCGTCGTCGTCTTCGTTGAGGTAGGAGATGACGATGTCGGCCCCTTCTCGAGCGAAGGCGATCGCCACCGCCTTACCGATGCCCGAGTCGGCGCCGGTAATCAAAGCGACCTTGCCCTCGAGCTTGCCATTCCCCTTGTAGGATTTTTCGCCGTGGTCTGGAATTGGGTTCATCAGTGCAGTCTTGCCCGGGGGCTCCTGCTGCTGTTCGCCGTAGGGAGGGGACGGGCGACGGATATCGGTCATGGAAATGCTCCTAGGATATTGAGGTCGATTGGCAAACCCCGAGGATTGCACAAGGTTCCGCAGCCAGCAGAGAACACAAAAAACTTTTCACGCTTTGGCGCTTCTCTTTTTTATCGTCGGTTACAATGCGGCATCCCTTCTGCTGATTCCTTTCAGTCACCTCTCCATTGCACGGTCGAATGCTCCACGCGATGACGCCAGAACGCTCCAGCGGTTTCCTTCCTATTGAACACTCTGCGGCACAGGGATACGGTCGACCCATAGCATCATTGGGCGCTGATGGGTCGATCGACTAGTGGCGCGCACCGGCGCTGCATGCACAGCCGCTGTTCAACCGACTGCACGATCCCGAAGCTCCCGCTTCGCGTCACCCCGGGACGCCCACTTTGCATCGAGCGTTGGTGCTGAGGAAACAGCAACGCATTGGAGACAATCTTCGAGACGGATACCGGACGTGTCCGGGTGATGGCGTCGCTGAACAGTAGCGTGTCGGGGCGGCGATGGTCCGAACTGGGACGCCGCACTGAACGTGTTTGGGAACAGTTGCGCTCCAAATCGTTCTGCAGCCGATTAATGCACAAGGCGACATGAAAAAGACCGATTATCCAATGCCGAGATCCATCACATCGGCGACCTGACGACCACATCCCGTCATAATGACGATGTGCCAATCGCCCGGGAGGAGACGAACATACATCAGCTTCCTACGTGACCCGGCGGGTAACGTCCTTACAGCTAACCTGATCAGCAGCGATGAGTAATTGTTCGGCTCAACCGCGAAAAGGCACGAACGCGCTAAGTGCCTCTCAATGCGCCTTCCAGCTTCACGTTTCGCTGATCGATCTCAGGACAACGAACGCTCGGTCGAAGTTTCCAAGATCAACTACGCCACTCGGTTCGACCTGTTGATGGGTGAACACATCAACGAAACGGCGGCCATGGAGCGCGTCAGGCATAGCGATGGTAAGCCCTTGCCAGGACGAGCCACCAAGCGTGCGAACTCCAAAACTAAGACGCTGCGATATGACGAGAATAGCGTCGTCGCCTTCTGCGCGTGCATAGGCTAGGACGCTGCGTGCCTTCTTTCCGCTTTTGGAGAGCGGGATATAGCTGCCTTTACGAAACAAGGTTCGCATTTCCTGGCGCAGGCGAAGAAGCGCGACAATGACATGCTGCTTCAATCGACCGCTTGTCCAAGCATCATCGTCGAAACTGAACTTCTCGGTTTCAAACAAGCTCTTCTGGAGCATACCGAAATCCGGCGTCCGGCGGTTGTCCGGATCGACAAGACTAAAGTCGAGCCCCTCGCTGCCTTGGTAGATATCGGGCACGCCAGGAGCGGTAAGCTTAATGATTGTCTGAGTAATGCTGTTGACGAGACCCGCCTGGGCAAACGGACGAAGCGTATCGGCAAATTCGGTAAGGAACGCCTGATTGTCAGGAGATAGCAAGCGGCGGGCGTATGCGATGACAGCCTGTTCATAACCTTCATTGCTATCGCCCCAGTTCGTGCGCAGCTTTGCTTCCCGCAGTGCCTTTTCAACATAGGCGATAAAACGTTCTTCGAGTGCTTTCAGGCCTTCCCGATCTTCCGAGTGAAGGCCAACGGGCCAGGCGCCCGCCAGTGCCTGATAGAGCATCCATTCGACCGCCGGCTCCGGTGCGGGACCGTCGTCCAGGGTGCTAATCGCGCCTCGGTTCACCACGCGCCACCGGCTGACCGCGTCGCTCCAAAGGTCAGGGGCTTCGGTTAGGGCGTAAAGGCGTGCGCGGGCATCCTCGCCGCGCTTGGTATCGTGGGTCGATGTGCTAGAAAGCGCATCGGGCTGGAGTTCCAGTCGGGTCTCCATTTCCTGATGGAAACGTTCGAGCGAGAAGGCGCGGGGCAGCGGTTCGGCACCGACTTCGTTCAGCGCCAGGGCCATATGGTGTCGGAAGAAAAGCGTGTCCTCGACCGATTTCGCCATCAAGGGACCCGTTAGCTGCTGAAAACGGGTGCGGAAGACGGCCGCCGTTGCGGCAAGTGAGGATTGCACATCACCGGTAAGGATGCGCTCAAGGAATGCGAGCGCCGTCCCGTCGGGTGAATTCTGCCCGTTGCGAATTTTTTCCAAAACGGCGGCGAGCATCTGACGGCCTTCCGGCGGCAAACCCTGACTTGCGCCGTATGTCCGATAGACCGGAAAGCCGACGAGCAGTTCGCGCAATGCCGCTTTCACCGTGTCTTCCGGCACAGCCGAATCTCGATCGTCCGTCTGGCCGATCTGCCGCGCGAGCTTCAGCAGTATCGCGACCTCACCGGCGAAGTTGTTGTCCGCCATCAGCAATTTTGCAGCGCGCAGTTCGGCTTCCATGTCGACCGGCTGGCCGACGGCCGTATTGTAGACGGCGCGCAGGTCATCCAGTTTTTCACCATCCACCAATGCGTCGCTAATGGCGGAGATGAACTCGTAACCGGTGGTGCCCGAGATCGCCCAATCGGGCGGAATGTGTTCTCCTTCGCCGAGGATCTTTTCGACGGTGATGTAACAGTCGGGCCCAGCTTCCTGCTGCAGACGTTCCAGGTAAGACTTAGGGTCGGCGAGACCATCGACATGGTCGACACGCAGGCCATCTACGGCGCCGGAACGCACGAGTTCGAGGGTGAGCCTATGCGTGTCGTTGAATACGGCGCCGTCCTCGACACGCATGCCAGCAAGTCCGGTGATCTCAAAGAAGCGGCGGTAGGACAGTTCACGCGGTGCATCGCGCCAGGACATCAGCTTATAGTGTTGCTGTTCGTGCAGCTTGGTGATTGCCGCCCTGTCCGAAAGCGTTAGGACTTCGCTTTCGCAGCCGGCATAGGTCTCTGGATTAAGCGGATAGAAGGTTTCGTAGTAGGCGAATACCGGTTTCCCCGTTTTCGGATCGGGCTGCAGCGAAACTTCGCCTGCCTTCAGCACGGCTTCGAACGTGTCGCCGAGGAAGGGAAGGGTCAGCTTTCGCGACCAGTCGATATCGAAATGGCGGGCATAGTGGCTCTTTTCGCCATATTCGACGACATCGTGCCACCAGGAGTTTTCAAGCGACGCCGCCATGTGGTTCGGCACGATATCGAGGATCAGACCAAGTCCGGCGGCCTTCAGCGTCCGGACCATCCGTTCAAAATCGGCGCGTCCGCCGATCGACGGTTCGATCTCGTTGGCGTCGATTACGTCGTAGCCGTGGGTGGATCCGCTTGTGGCAGCAAAGATGGGCGAGGCGTAGAGATGGCTAATTCCGAGACCTTTAAGATAGGGCACCAGCTCAGTGGCGCGCTTGAAGGTCATGCCATTGCGGAATTGGAGGCGATACGTGGCGGTCGGGACAATCATGACATTTCCGGCAAGTTGAATGAGAAAAGAAGGATCAGGCGCGGATTGAGCTCTACCCGACGAGACCAATAAGATGGCGCGCTGTGAACCCAATGGACCGCAAGTTGTTCCGCGCCCCTATTGAAACATGTGTGACGACGTGAGCATGCGCGAGCTTCGTCCAGCGTCCCTCGTGTTTTGGCACAAACGGCTCACGGGCGTGCTTTACTTTGGAAAACAACGTCTATGTCAGCAAAGAGACGCAGCGGAACTTCGCGTCGGTACAGTGTCGTGGCACCCGGTTTGGATTACGCGGTTAGCAGTATGTCGGAAATGTTCATGGCAATACAATAACGTTAGATTTCAAATGTCGTTCGCCTGTCTGATATGGCCGACGCGCTGCCGGCCACGATTTCAAGCAGGGCCTGTGCTGTTTCCTCTCTGGCCCAGCCAGCGCGGAAAGCTTCCTCAAAAAGCTGCTGAACTTTTCCATCCAGCGCGTTGACGCAGTCGGAGTGTCGCTGCTCGTACTGGTCATCATTTTCCGGGGATTTTACCGGATGCATATCCGTCCACCTTCTTCAGCTTCATTCAAATCGGCATTTACGCAAGAATACCAGCGTCTTTGGCGGCGTACTCAAAAAGACGGCGCGCCTCTTCAGTAGGGATGACGCCCTCCAAGGCTTCCATGCAGGCAGCCTTGCACTTAAGATAAAGCTCGCCGTCTTCAGTTGGCCAGATGACAAGCAAGTAATCCAATGCTTCCTGTGGACCGTGCACCTTCACCTTACCGCTATCGGCAAAAACGAGGTCAATCGGATCCTTCTAAATAACGGTCATATGCTTTCCTTGATCGTAAGATAGCCGCTGTATGGTCATTCGTCAGTGCAACAGATTTGCTTCCTTTGCAGCGATGACAAAAATTTCGCGTGCTTCCTCGGCATCTTTGCGTCCAGCGATTGCGGCGCGGCAGAAACTTCGCGCTCTGACATAACCGGCGCCCCGGAGGTCCGGCCATTCATCCATCAAAACCACAAGAGCGGCAAACGGACCGTCAACTCGGACATCGCCGCTCACGGGGGCGTTGATCTTAACAGGTTCTTTCCATCTTGCCGGCATCATTATCTTCCTGAAGGATTGTGCAGTCCCTGAAACTTGGACATCACACTTTTGTTCCTCTGGGAACGACCTCATCGTTCGGCGCTGCAAAGATCTTAGTTTTCCTTTAAGAGGACATTTCGCGGGCCACCGGTTCAGTTTCGTTCAATCGAGGAATTGGGACAATGTCCCCGGCAAGTAGCGTTTAGGCAACCTGACGCCTTCTTTCCCGACGAGCTCCAACCCGATCTCCGTCTTAGAAGCTGCCGGTCGCTTCAAAGCTTGGCGGTAGCTCTCTCTTCTAAATCTTGTGTTCCGATCGTTGACTTGCATCTTTACACTGGGAACAGTCCCCCCGCCGAGCTCAGGCAATGCTATACGGTCTCGAGCTGGGATCGCTGATGCAAGGTTTACCGTCGAAGTCTGGAGTGGAAAGGAGAGACATTTATGGTGGAGCTATGGGCTACCGCCTAACCCGGCCAACGGCCCCATGGCTTCTTACGGAGCGTAAAAAACGGAAGATTACCCTACCTTTGCCGGCTTATGCAGGCTCCGCTCTTAGGACCCTACACTTTTAGACGACGATCATTCACCCGAACGACTTTCTACATCGTGTGAGAGGCTACGACGTTCCTGCTCGCTCGCATGCCACTCCCGATCAATGCTACCCTGTTCCGCTTTGTGAAAATACTGCGAACACACAAGCCAGCCTTTCAAGGGTCGCAACAACGCCAACGCTCCAAGGGTTGTAAGCGGTACTGTCACAAGAACGTGCATCCATAACCGAGGTTCGAAGGTAAACTGGAACCAGAGAGCGAATGCTAAGGCCGGCACCGCCACGATACTCATTGCAAAGAAGGCAGGTCCGTCGGCTGGATCAGCAAAACCATAGTGAAGACCGCAGATCTCGCATTTCGGTGCAAGCTTAAGGAAGCCGTCAAAAAGGTGCCCCCGTTGGCATCGAGGACAACGGCCTAAAATTCCTGTCAGTGCTGGATTTGTTGTCGGGCGATAATCGTCTTCCACAAGGCTTGGTCCTTATATCGAAAAGCTTGTGTGCCGCTGGACAACAGCGAGCACATTGCGATTTGAATGTCATTGACTGCCTGGCAGCGCATTTTTATCGGCAGGACCAGCAGGCTGGGAGCCCGGCTCCTCCTTTCCTTCAACGGATACTGAAGGGGCGGTGTCCATTGTCGCAACATGGTAGCCGAGTGCGCAGCCTATAACGATGAAGATCACAACCGCCAGAAGAGGCCAGTACCGCGCTTTTACTTGGTCCGCACCGTCTCTTTGGTCTGCATCGCCGGCGCCGCCAGTGGTGCCATAAAGTTCACGAGTTCTTTGATTTTGGAGATCTCGCTCGCGGCCAGAAAGCGGCCTTTGTCGCATGACGCCGAAAGCTAATGCGCCCCCAAGAAGGAACGCGCCTCCAGCTACAATAAGTAACCAGATGTAGTTTGCCATGAGTGCCTCCTTTCGTCTGGACCGAAAGCTACCAAACGGACCAGGTATGAACTGCTCGGAGTATTGATCGTCAATGCGCACGACTTACGAGCTATGCAGATTGAGGCCAATGGTGAAGTGCCGTGCTTGCATCAACTAACATGCGAGCGATAGCCTTGCCGAAACGGGACCCGAACGGGGAACCGACGCTTTGGTTCCCGTGCTGTCATTTCCGTCACGCTGAAGAATGAGAGGCCTATCGCAGTTCCAGCATATGCTCGTCCGCTGCCGGGAGGAACAAAGGACGGCACTGGGACCTGAGTTTTGAAGGCCACGGGCCGGCAACAACCAGCCTATTCAAGAGAAGGGCCACCCTTCTTGATATCCTGGCCGATTGGAATCAACGTACGGTCCGTGAGATCTTTGGAGAGTTGTTCGTTCGACTCCCGGATTGGTGGCTCGAGCTTAGGGTCGGCCTTCTGTGCCGGAAGTTTTGGGGCCATTTTGGGATCAACACTATTGTCACGTCTGTGATCGGGCATTGTTCACTCCTGGTGGTCGTTAGGATGCTGTGGGCGTGAAGCGCGAACTATTTGCCGCAGGTTGGGTTCCAACATCGTGCATGGATTTTTCTTTCAAGACCCGACGAGCCTGCAATGAGCGTGCGAGAATCGACGCCGCAAGTTTATTTGAGAGGGCTCAGACGACTGGTAAACGACATCGTCCTTCCGTTGTGATCATCGACATTGCCGATGATACGGGAATTGTCTCAGCGACTCACGAAGAATTCAACACGTCAAAATTGCATGTTGCCGGCTTCGGCAGAGCCTAGTCAGCCAAGGCACACAACGAACACGCAGATCTCAATGCTGCTTGTGTTCGCGGTACCAGTTGCTCAGCGCATTCTTGGTTGGGTAGCCCAGTTAGCGGATCTGCGCCTTAACGCGCTTGCCAAGCTTGATATAAAGCTGACGTCGCATAGCCAGAAGAGCTATGAAGCGTTTTCGCCGGGGGTAGTCGGTCCCGCCTACCGCGTTGCGGCGCTATGCTAAGGCTCCTGCGGCTACCCGTTTTCCGGCCAAAGCGCGTCGAGAATTCCCGCTTTCCCGGCCTTTCCGGCCGGCGCTATGCTGAAAGCTCCCATGCTCTTCTTTCTTTTTCAGGCTCGCTCCCAAGGTTTGGCGAGCCGGTGTAACCCGCCGTGGCACGATCTCGTGGAATTCTGTTCGCACGGGACCGACCAGCCGCCAATCGCCATCCGCACCAGATTTAGACACCGAGTTTGAGGCTATTATCTGCATTATTTGCACGTTGCAGCATGGATGGTTTCGCACCCCTCCGTTTCGGATCGCACGAATCTGGGGAAATTGTAAAAATGAGTCGGCGGAGTGACTTAGCTAAGACCTGTTTAGAGGCCTGATTCGTCTCAACATTCGGCCAACGGCGCTTTAGTGGAGCCTAAACAAGATCGCTTAGACCAGCTTGACTCTTTCTCTGGCTGGGAACAAAAGAGGAACGTCAACAATTTTCGGGGACATGAAGTCCATGCAACGCGAGCCGGGGAGGTCCGTGAACGATGTCGCGCGCCAGCAATCCTCGGGTCATCGAGGAGCTCAGAGATCGTATCGCAAACCTTGAGGGCGGCGCGACGAAAAACGCCGTCGTGTTGCCGTTCGGCGTTCGGGAGATGGATGAACGTCTGCCGGGTGGCGGCCTTCCTTATGGCGCTCTTCACGAAGTCGCAGGTGGCGGCGCCGGTACGGTAGACGGAGCAGCAGCCGCCTTGTTCGCAGCCGGCATTGCCGCGCGCGCGAAGG
This sequence comes from Rhizobium sp. Root1204, assembly GCF_001424965.1. Lineage (NCBI taxonomy): Bacteria > Pseudomonadati > Pseudomonadota > Alphaproteobacteria > Hyphomicrobiales > Rhizobiaceae > Rhizobium > Rhizobium sp. Root1204. The sequence continues at coordinate 11,075 of NZ_LMCZ01000025.1, read as the reverse complement.
GCAAGGTCCTTTGGTGCCTGACGAGACCTGACCTGTTTTTCCCGGCTATCGCCCAGGCAGGCTTACATCCCGACCGCGTGATCTTCTGCGAAGGCGACAAGGAGGAGGACGTGCTGGCGTCCATGGAAGAGGGGCTCTCCTTCGGTGGCTTGGCAGCTGTGGTGGGCGAACTGGTTCGATTGCCGATGGTGGCATCCCGGCGGCTGCAGCTGGCTGCCGAAAAGACGGGAACCATGGGGCTCGTTGTCCGCAGATGGCGGCGGCAGACGGAAGCGTCGGACTTCGGCAATCCGACGGCCTCGACGACGCGATGGAGGGTGAGCGTGATTCCGTCGGAGGAACTGCCAGTGGCAGGGGTCGGACGGGCCCGATGGCTGTTGGAATTGATGCGCGTGAAAGCAGGCGAGTGTGCTGAGTTTGAAATAGGAGCCTGTGATGCCAAGGGTCGTGTGTGTTTACTTCCCCAATCTGCCAACAGACCGGATACGGCGACATGGAGAGGGAGCCGTGCCAGCTGATCAGCCTATCGTCGTCATTTCCAAATCGGGGTCGAAACGCTGGATTTCGGCGGCAGACACCGCCGCGCGCAAACTCGGCCTCAAGCTCGGTATGCCGGCGAGCAAAGCCCAGGCCGTGGTCGCCAACCTCACGATGATCGATGCTGATCCCAGCGCCGACGCTGCTGCCCTTGAGCGGCTCGCGCTGTGGGCGCTCCGCCAGTACAGCCCGGTCGTCGCCGTCGATGGTGTGGATGGGATCGTCATGGACACGGAAGGCGCCGATCACCTGCAGGGCGGCGAACATCTGCTGATCTCCGGGCTGGTCAACGGCTTGAGGGGACGGGGCCTCACGGCACGTGCCGCCGTTGCCGACACGTGGGGAGCAGCGCATGCGATCACCCGCGTGACCTCGGCTGAAACGACCGTCGTTCCGGTGGGCGGTGTGGCGAAAGCGGTTACTGGCCTGCCGATCCACTGTCTGCGTCTTCCACCAGACACAATCCATGGACTGCGGGTGATGGGCGTCGAGACGGTCGGCGAACTCTCCGCAATGCCGCGCGCCCCCGTGACGCTGCGATACGGTCCCGAAGTCGGCCGGCGGCTGGATCAGCTCTTTGGGCGAATGTCAGAACCCATCGAACCCCTGCGCACTCCGGAGCTTGTCGAGGCAGCCAAGAACTTTCAGGAGCCGATCGGCACCGCCGAGACGATCGCCAAATATGTGCGCCGACTGGTTGGCGAGCTCACCACCAAGCTGGAGACACGCGGTCTCGGCGTCAGGCGTTCTGATCTCGTCATCCACCGCGTCGACAACACCCGCCAGTGCATCCGAGCCGGCTTGGCAAAACCGGTGCGTGACCCCGCCCGGCTGTCAAAGCTTCTCTGCGATCGGATCGAGAAAATCGACCCGGGCTTCGGTATCGAACGCCTGGTGCTCGTCGCCATCATGGTAGAACCGCTTGAGGAGCGACAGGCTGCATCCTCGCTGATCGAAGAACCAGTCGTCGACGTGACACCGCTTGTCGACATTCTCGGCAATCGCGGCCAGCGGCTTTACCGGGTCACCCCAGTCGCCTCCGACGTTCCCGAGCGATCGGTGATGCGCGTCGGCCCGACGGCTGACGAGACCGGAGCGACATGGGCCGCCAAATGGCCAAGGCCGTCGCGGCTGATGGCGAACCCTGAGCGCATCGACGTTACCGCTCTGCTCCCCGACCAGCCGCCGGCGGTGTTCACCTGGCGCGGAAAGCGCCGACGCGTGAAGCGGGCAGACGGCCCGGAGCGGATATTCGGCGAGTGGTGGCTTCGTCCGAGAGAACATGCTGCCGTCCGGGATTATTTCGTCGTCGAGGACGAGGCGGGTGAACGCTACTGGGTCTATCGCGCCGGTGATGGGGTGGATGCCGACACGGGCTCGCACCTCTGGTTCCTACATGGGGTGTTCGGATGAGATATGCCGAGCTTCAGGTCACCACGCATTTCTCGTTCCTGCGCGGAGCCAGTTCGGCCGAGGAACTGTTTGCCACCGCGGCAGCGCTTGGCGTCGACGCCCTTGGCGTGGTCGATCGCAATTCGCTTGCCGGGATCGTCCGGGCATGGGAGGCGGCAAAGACCACGGGCGTGAGACTGGTCGTCGGCTGTCGGCTCGATCTTTCCGACGGCATGTCGATCCTCGTCTACCCGACTGACCGTCCAGCCTATTCGAGACTGACCCGCCTGCTTTCGCTCGGCAAGAGCCGGGGTGGGAAAGGCAAGTGCATCCTCGATCTGTCTGATGTGGAAGCCTATAGCGCTGGCCTGATTGCCATCCTTGTCCCGGATGAGGCCGACGAGACCACTGCGGGCCAGCTCAGGAAGATCGCCGCGATCTTCGGTGACAGGGCTTTCGTTTCGCTATCCTTGCGCCGTCGCCCGAATGATCGCCTGCGGCTTCACAATCTTTCCAACGTGGCGGCGAGACATAAGGTCAAGACGGTCATCACCAACGATGTGCTGTTTCATGACCCCAGCTGTCGGCAGCTGCAGGACATCGTTACCTGCATCCGCAATCGGACGACCATCGACAGCGTCGGCTTCGATCGCGAGCGGCATGCCGATCGGTTCCTGAAGGCACCGGAGGAAATGCACCGGCTGTTTTCCGAGTATCCGGAAGCACTGGCACGAACGCGCGAAATCGTCGACCGCTGTCGTTTCGACATGAGCGAGCTGCAATATCAATATCCCGAGGAAGCCCTCGTGCCGGGGCTGGACGCCCAGCAGTCACTGACCAAGTTCGCCTGGGAGGGTGCGGCTTCACGATACCCGGAAGGGATTCCTGACAAGGTCCGCAAGGCAATCCTGCACGAACTTGAACTCATCCGGGTGATGAAATACGCCCCGTACTTCCTCACCGTCTACAGCATCGTCCGGTATGCCCGGTCACAAGGTATTCTCTGCCAGGGCCGAGGATCGGCGGCGAACTCGGCTGTCTGCTACTGTCTCGGCATCACCAGCATCAACCCGGAAACAGGCGACCTGCTGTTCGAGCGGTTCGTCTCGATGGAACGTGACGAGCCTCCGGATATCGACGTCGATTTCGAGCATGCCCGCCGCGAGGAGGTTATCCAGTGGATATACGAGACCTATGGCCGCTCACGCTCGGCGCTCTGTTCCACCGTCACGCGCTACCGCGCCAAGGGCGCGCTGCGCGATGTCGGTAAAGCCTTGGGGCTGCCGGAGGACCTGATCACCCAGCTTTCCTCCGGGGTGTGGGGCTGGTCGGAAGGGGTCGGAGAAAAGCAGCTCAAGGACAACAACATGAACACGGCGGATTACCGTCTGAAGCTGGCGCTGGACCTCTCCGCCCAGCTGATGGGCGCGCCGCGACATCTCGGCCAGCATCCGGGCGGTTTCGTGCTGACCCAGGATCGGCTCGACGATCTGGTGCCGATCGAACCGGCGACGATGAAGGACCGCCAGGTTGTCGAATGGGACAAGGACGACATCGAGGCGCTGAAGTTTATGAAGGTCGATGTCCTGGCACTCGGCATGCTGTCGTGCATGGCACGCTCCTTCGAACTTCTGGCCGAGCACAAGAACGAGCCAATGGGACTGGCTGACGTTCCGCAGGAGGACCAAAAAACCTACGCGATGATCAGGAAGGCCGACACGCTTGGCACCTTCCAGATCGAAAGCCGGGCCCAGATGGCCATGTTGCCAAGGCTCAAGCCCCGGACCTTCTACGACCTGGTCGTGCAAGTAGCCATCGTCCGGCCCGGGCCGATCCAGGGTGACATGGTGCATCCTTACCTGCGACGCCGGGAGGGTAAGGAAAAGGTGGAATATCCGACGCCGGAACTGGAGGCCGTGCTCGGCAAGACGCTCGGCGTACCGCTGTTTCAAGAATCTGCGATGCGGGTCGCGATGACCTGTGCGGGATTTACGGCTGGCGAGGCCGACCAGCTCAGGCGCGCGATGGCGACCTTCAAGTTCACGGGCGGCGTATCGAAGTTCAAGGACAAACTCGTGGAGGGCATGGTCAGGAACAATTACACCCGCGAATTTGCCGAGAAGACGTTCACGCAGCTCGAAGGCTTCGGCTCGTATGGGTTTCCGGAAAGCCACGCCGCGAGCTTCGCACTGATCGCCTATGCGAGCTCGTGGGTGAAGTGTCATCACCCCGATGTGTTTTGCGCCGCCTTGCTGAACAGCCAGCCGATGGGCTTCTACAGTGTCGCGCAAATCGTCCAGGATGCACGGAACCATGGCGTGGAGGTCCGTCCTGTCTGCGTCAACCGCTCACGCTGGGACTGCACCATGGAGCGGATTGGCAATTCCGATCGCTTTGCCGTCAGGCTTGGCATGCGTGTCGTCAGGGGTCTGTCAACCAATGACGCCGCACGAATTGTTCTGGCGCGTGCCGACCAGCCGTTCGTATCAGCCGATGACATGTGGCGACGCTCGGGCGTGTCTCCGTCGTCGTTGGTCAAGCTGGCCGAAGCTGATGCGTTCCTGCCATCGCTGCGACTGGAACGGCGGCAGGCGCTCTGGGATATCAAGGCGCTGCGGGATGAACCGCTGGAACTCTGGGCCGCGGCCGCCGAGCGTGAGGCCAAGACAATCGCTGAGATGCAGGAGCCTGAAGTGGCGCTGAAATCGATGACGGAGGGCAGGGAGGTCGTCGAGGACTACTCACACACAGGCCTCACCTTGCGGGCGCACCCGGTGTCGTTTCTCCGAAAAGACCTCGACCGGAAAGGCATCGTCACCTGCGCAGAGGCGATGGGGCAACGCGACGGGAAATGGCTCTGGACTGCGGGTATCGTTCTCGTGCGACAGCGGCCGGGATCGGCAAAGGGGGTCATGTTCCTCACGCTGGAAGACGAGTCCGGCATCGTCAATGCAGTGGTCTGGCCATCGCTCTTCGAACGCCAGCGGCGGATCCTGATGACAGCGAGCATGATGGCCATCAATGGCCGTATCCAGCGGGAAGGCGAGGTCGTTCACCTCGTTGCCCAGCGCCTGTTTGATTTCTCCACCGACCTGTCGAGCGTTGGGAATCGGGACGGCGACTTCCCGCTTCCGCACGGTCGCGGCGACCAGGTCAAGCACGGAGGAGGCCCCGATCCACGGGACAATCCCAAGCCCGCCGTACAAGCGCGCGACATCTATATTCCCGACCTTCATATCGATAATCTGAAGATCAAATCCAGAAACTTCCACTGAGGAGACCGGTGTGTCGCGCCTGTTTGCAGTCACCAAAGGCCTGGAGGAGATTGTCGCCCATTTCATCGGTCGACATGGCGCCGTCGCTTGAGGTGCCGAGCGAAAGGTCGAAGGCACCCCCCGACTGATCGTCATCAAGAAGGACGGACTGCGACTACTAAAATCGATCCCATGGGGTTTTCGGCGACAGACCCGCGACATGAGACGTGAGGGCGAACCGCCGAACCGCATCGGCCTCGTTGCCGATCTCGCCAATCCGCTTTGGGAGCGCATCGTCGTTGACCCCAGATATCGCTGCCTGATCCCGCTCACGTATTTTGCAAACTCCGACGGTGTCAAAGGGGCAAAAACCCGATCGTGGTTTTCGAGCAACCGCCAACCTTTGATGGCCTGGGCGGGGTTTGCCAAGAACACCCCAGACTTCGGCCCTGTGTTCGCCGGCATGACCATGACCGCCAACGAGAAGATCAGGCCCTTCAACGACCGAATGGCCCGTTTTGCTCGAGCGGCAAGAATACGACCGCTGGCTTCATGGTTCGATCGAAGATGTTATCGCCTTCCAGTTTCGCGATCCGCCGTCTTCCGATGATTTCGAAATCCTGCATAGCCGCGACCGCTGGCAAAGCGGCGTTTCACCCTCCAAGGCCTCACCCCGTCGGGACAACATGCTTATGTAGCCAAGGTTTCGTGTTGAAAGGTCTGCCATATGTGCAACTTGTACACCGTCCGTCTTTCTGCCGCGGAAGTAGCCGCGCACTTTCGTGTGCCGAACCCGATGCAATCGAACGCTCCCGAGGAAGTCTATCCGGGCACGCCCGGGATGGTGGTAACGGAGAATGAAGGCGTTCGCGAGCTTCGCTCGATGGTCTGGGGCTTTCCCCTGCGTCTCAAGGGTATGAAGCCGGAAGCCAAGCCAAAGCCGGTCAACAACATCGCTGACCTTGCGAAGGGCATGTGGATCGGCCTCGCCAGAAAACCCCAATGGCGATGCCTGATCCCGGTCACAGGTTTTGCTGAAGCCGAGGGGAGAAGGGCAAGATGACCCGCACGTGGTTCACGCTCAAAGACCAGCCGGTCTTTGCCTGGGCAGGTCTGTGGCGGGTCAGCGATGAATGGGGCCCCGTCTATTCCGGCGTCATGACGGACGCCAATGAGGCGATACAACCGGTGCACAACCGGATGCCTGTTCTGCTACAGCCGGATGAGTACGAACAATGGCTGCACGGTACTTTCGATGATGCGGTGGCGTTCTAGAAACGGACATTTCCGCCCGAGTTGGTGACGATGGAGCGGACATCCGAGCTATGGACGAAAAAGAAGTCTGCGCCCGTGGCACCGTTGCTGCTTTAACGCCGACCTAGTAGTGTTCAAGGTTGGCGAACCACTCGGCATAGGGCGTGTTCTTGGCCATGTGTCGATTATAATCCGGCGCGCCGTCATCCCACCAAGGAGCACCGCGCTCGCCGAGAGCAACCTTGGAATCATCGACGAGACGTCGCGCTTTTGCAAGTGCATTAGGGTCGCCCCTGGCGTCGCGAACGGCCCTTCTTGCCGACATCAACTCTCTGACCAATCTTTCCCGCGTGGCTTCTTCGAGCCTGGGATCGCTCTTGCGCCACAGCCTCCCACGGACAACGAAATATCGCCCGTCAGGTGTATCGGGATATCCGTCCGACGTTCTACTGGCTTCTGCGTTTGTTGCCTGGTCGGTCATCAGCTCTGTTCCAGGTCGAATTTCATGTCAGCAACAGCTAGGCTTTTTACCGCGTATTTTCTTGTAACCCTTCGGTGCTGGATTTTGGCGTCGCATTGGGAAACGGATGAACAGGAAGTGGGAGTGATTCAAGGCGCGCCTCTGTCTCCGGCGTCACATGACAGCGAAGGCCCGAGACTGAGCCGACGCCATATCTGGCAAAGTAAGGCCTTATAAGGTTGTAGCCGCGCTGGTCGCCGGATTGAAAATGACGGACTATTGGGTCAAAAACTAGAAGGCGAAGTTTTAGGGCCCATTCCCGCGTCTCGTACAATCACAACAAAAGCTTGCCGCGCCGTTTCGGTGGAAACCACGACATCGATCGCCTCGCTACAAGCCGTCTTGCAGGTGTGGTAAGCTCCACCGTCATCCGATGGGCAGAGGATAACGAGATAGTCCAATGCATCCTGCGGACCTCTTACCTTCACGTCGCCACTCCCTGGAACGACAAACTCAACCGGTTCACTCCAAGACACTGTCATCATACACCTCCCTCACGTTTACGACCCGACTACGGGCAGATCTCAACGGCGCGCGTTGTGTCGCTTATGAGAACCGGATTGAGTCGCAATTGTTCCAGTTGAAACTCGGTTCGTTTGGTAGAGGGGCCAGTGGATCAGGTCTTGCGTCGTTGGCGCGAAAACGTGGACGCGTCATCGAACTGTCAAAAGTCTTTTCGCTCAATACGGCCGGCTTTGAAGAGCTGTGTACAGATCGGCATAGCGGCCGGCGCTTCTCGTCCAAGAGAAGTCTGCTTTCATCGCCTGGGTTTGCAATCTGCGCCAGAATGGCGCGCGACGGAAACCGGTCAAAGCGCGGTCGATGGCGTGGTACAAGTCTTCCACCGAACCTGATTGAAATTGAAACCCCGTCGCGACACGCGCGGTCATTGCAGCATCGTTGGCATCTATGATTGTTTCAGCTAGTCCGCCGGTCCGAGCGACAATTGGGATTGCGCCATACCGAAGCGCATAAAGCTGTGTAAGCCCACACGGTTCAAACCTTGAGGGCTGTACGACGATATCGCTTCCCGCATGCAAAAGATGAGCGTCATTCTCGCAAAAGCCGACATGGATCGCGAACAGTCCAGGATAGCGCCAGCTTTCCTCGATCAATGGGTGGATGATATCTGGATCTCCCTGACCGTAGACAATGAGACGGCTACCGCGATCAATTATACCTGGGATCACGGGCTTCAACAAATCGATGCCCTTCTGCCACGTCAGCCGGCTGATGACCGACAGAATAGGACCACGGCCGGGTAGAAGATTAAAGCGTTCTTCAATTCTTGACCGGTTGCCTGCACGCCGGCCTATTGTGCGGCTATCGTAGTTAACGGGAATAGAATCATCCGTCGCTGGATTCCAAACATCCATGTCAATGCCATTCACAATACCGGTTAAGTCGTCCCGCCGCGTCGAGAGCATTCCTTGCATGCCCATTCCAAGATCATCCGTGAGGATCTCGCGAGCATAAGTCGGGCTGACTGTCGTTACCGAATCGGAAAATTTGACACCCGCCTTCAGGAAGCTGACGCCGCCATAATATTCGATCCCCTCGGTGGAGAATAATGCTTGTGGAAGGTCGAGTTCCTGAAAAATAGCCGCCGGGAACTGACCTTGGAATGCTAGATTATGGATCGAGAGCATGACAGGCAGCGCATCGTTGACGATCTTCAGATATGCCGCAGCAAGCGCAGTTTGCCAGTCGTGCAAGTGGACGATATCGGGACGCCACCCGTTCAAACCTTGAGCCGCGACGAGTGCCGTCGCGCGCGAGAGGGCCGCAAAGCGCTTCCAGTTGTCCGGATGATCTCGACCGTTTTGATCGAGATAAGGTCCGCCATCCCGCTCATAGAGCGCCGGCGATTTAACGACGATTATCTCCAGATTGTCATAGCTACCCGAAAGGAATTCCGCTTTCATACCCATCAAGTCAACATCTGCTTCATGACGCAAATTAGTGAGCTTGTCGAAAATTTGGCGATAGCCTGGTATAATCGTGCGCGTTGATACCGCCTTTGACATTAAGGCTTTTGGCAGCGCTCCGACGACATCGGCCAACCCCCCGGTCTTTATCAATGGATAAATCTCTGACGCGGCAGCAAGAACATGCATGCCAGCCCCTCCTAAGCTCATCGAAGAAAAACTGTGAAAAAACTTGCAAACGGTGAGGGACGTGCCCGGCTAAATCATGATCTCGCCGCCGGTCACGGGAATGACCGCGCCGGTCATATAACTCCCAAGATCGGATGCAAGAAGGACGTAAGCTCCCGCCAATTCAGCAGGTTGTCCGGCGCGTCCCATGAGGGTCTGTTTCCCAAACGATTCCGTCTTTTCCGCCGACATCGTTGAGGGGATAAGAGGCGTCCAGATCGGCCCGGGCGCTACAGCGTTGACTCGGATTCCCTTTTCCGCGACCATCTCCGCTAAGCCGGCCGTGAAGTTCGACACTGCGCCTTTTGTCGACGCATACGCGAGCAGCGAGGATGACGGCTGCCGCGACTGAATAGATGTCGTGTTGATTATCGCACTTCCGGCCTTCATGTGCGCGATTGCCGCTTTGGAGAGAAAGAACGGAGCATAGATATTGGTGCGAAACGTTTCATCCCATTGATCGGCAGGAATGTCTTCGATTGCTCCATAAGTGCGCTGAAAAGCCGCGTTGTTCACCAGAATGTCGATGGCACCCAACTCTTCAACTGCTCGATCGACCAAGACATTGCAAAAACTCTCGTGCTTGATGTCACCGGGCGCTAAAATAACATTACGACCCGCATCCTTGACCCAGCGAGCGGTTACCTCTGCATCCTCGTGCTCGTTGAGGTAGGATATCAGAACATCGGCGCCCTCTCGCGCGAATGCTATTGCGACTGCTCGGCCGATCCCCGAGTCAGCTCCAGTAATCAAAGCGACTTTTCCGGTCAGACGTCCGGATCCCCGGTATGTCATTTCACCATGGTCCGGAACCGGTTGCATAAACTTGGTTTCGCCGGGTGGGGTTTGTTCCTGCCGCTGTTGCGGCGGTTCGGGATAGGTGTCGTGAGGCATGGGAACTCCTGTGGGTAGCTGCAGGGTGGCAGAACTGGCAAGATCAACCGCGGTTCCCGCTTCGTGGAAAAAATCGCAGTGTGCGGTCTAGCAGCGGACGGGGGCACTATAACGCTGGCTTCAAGGCAGAGATGGTCAACTCGCACAGCGGGTGTTTTTCGCGCTCGTCGGCTAACCTCCAAAGTCGCCTTCGTTCATCTCTCTCTCTCATCGTAGTTCAAGTCCCACTCCTTGCCGACCAGCTTTTTCCGGGTGCAGCGTTATGTGCCGTTGCTTTGTTGGGATCCCGTGATAACGCGCGGTTTATCGCTTGCAACGCCGTCGTTGCTTCTGCGGTCAATACCCTTGGCGTACTGGCCTTCGGCATCTTGGTGGATGACTTCAACCGCCAGCTCGTCTCTCCTGATACCGCCATTAGGAATCTCCTTTGGTTTTGCCCGCATCCATAACCTTCGATCTAACCGGATCGTTCAGATTTTCACCGAGCGCATCTCGGTCTGTCTCCGAATTGCCACTTGCAGGCAAATATCCCCGCGGTCGTGTTTCCTAAGGTCCTTCCCAACGGGGCGACTGGTCGGTCGTTCCTTCCTGTCCTGATTTTGGTGTTCCTCGTTTCACGATTTTTCTCGTTTTCGAGAAGTCAACTTCACACGGGGACAGATGTTCCCCCCTGCGCCCGATAGGACCATGACGGTGAAAGAGGTGGCTTCTCGTGGATATTTAAAGACGGGCGAACCGGGCATCACGAGCGATGCAGCTGACGGCCTCCCTGCAGCCGACGGCGGTCGGCTCTGGAAGGAGAATTTCAATCGCGTACTCATTGGCATACGACTAAATGTTCCATAATTCTCCTTCTGCCGCCGACTCAGCAATTTCGAATTTTTAGCCGCCTCAGGTGTGCGGGCACTGGTGCAGATTCCGAGGCAATCCGCCCCCGCATTCCGAAATGATGCCGCCCCCCAGTTCCGACCCCTTGTTCCGAGATGATGCCGCCCCCTGATTTGGGGTGTTTGTCGGGGTGTCCTGCTGGTGAGACGTTCGTCCTTTCAGTGTCCTGAAAGGAAGGAA
>NZ_LMCZ01000024.1:0-45223 GCF_001424965.1 Rhizobium sp. Root1204 | reverse complement strand
GATCTCGATGCTGCTCGTATTCGCGGTACCAGTTCCTCAGCGCATTCTTGGTCGGATAACCCAATTGGCGGATCGTCGCCTTAACCCGCTTGCCGAGCTGAATATAAAGCTCGACCGCGCGAACCCTGTCTGCATGGGAATACATGAACTACCTCCTGGTGGTCCAAGTTTTCGTCCGCATCCCCTTATGCGTCTAACCGGCTCAGTTCTGAGTGGAAACCAACATCCAAGTTTTTTAATAGCTGGCTCTGTTGTGCGTGGGGACTACCAGCAAATGCCGAGCAAGGTCGCGCTTGCCGATTTAGCGGCTGACTGCGTGATACTAAAGGCAATGTAGACCAACGAAGACGACAGAAGACGACTTACGAGCTGGCTTCCCTGCAAGAGGATGCGATATCCGGATTGAAAGCCCTTTTCTCAAGGCAGTGCAGGACGAGCAGCGCAATCGCGAGTGGTTCGAGACGGCGAAAGCAAATGATCTTGAAATCCAGTGACTGTGTTCGCATTCAAGGCTCAAACCCTGGTCGATAGCCGCCTGCTGAAGTTAGAACAAGAGCGGTTCAAAACCCTGCGCTAAGGCCGAACGGACTTCTGCCCCGGCAGCTTCGTCGCTGGCGTGCGGTGCCACGATCAAGGTGCTGTTTCCCATCCTGTCGCCCTCGAGTTTTTCCATTGCGGGCGCGCCAAGCCGGCCGCTTCAGGTTGAAGTCCATCATTTGCCAGACGTCGGTAAGCCACGCCACGCCGTCGTTCTAGACGCCAAGGCCGAGCTTGTCGTCCTGCTTCAGTGCAACGAAAGCGGATTTGGGCATGAGATGTTCGTCTACAGGCCGGAACGAGCGACTGGCCTCGACCCAGACATCTCCCGAGCGCAGCCGGTCACGAAAGTGAGTTTAGCGTCGCGATCTCGTAAAGTCGCCGATTTGCTTTCCTTCTAGTATCAGTTCACGAGGCCGCATCTCATGGGCGCCGTCGTCGGCCTCGTCATCCTGTCGGGGCTCGCCTCTGGTCTGGGGATTACCGCGCGCCGTTTCGTAGCGATCTGCGCAAGCCGGGCCTGCACTTGGTGTAAAAATGCCGCGGTAGTCGCCGCGGCGTTTGGATTGGCTACTCAATGGATGGCGGCTTCACCGCAGGCCAAAGAATGACAAGTCCGCGATTACGATAATGACGAGGCCCACAACATAGATAACGCGGTTCATGACGGGCTCTTTAGATTTTTGACGTACCAAAACACATTGTAAAGAGTGGGTTCCTTTCACAACGCCGGTCTCTCGAACGTCAGCCAGCCATGCTTTCTTTCACAATCGTGTCCCCAAGCCCAATTATTTCCCGGACCAGCAGGGTCAGATCGCTGCGCCGCGTTCTGTGATTGTCTATCGCGACCCGCAAGCAATGAGCGCCGTTAACTGTCGTATCCGATAGCACCGCAGTTCCTTCTTCCTGGAGTCTCAGCATTATCTCCATATTGAGTGCCTTCAGATCCCCGGCGCTCATCCCTTCCGCGCGATAGCGAAAGCAGACGATGCTGATGTTTGTCGGTGCGACCAGCTCCAAAAGAGGTTCGGCCTCAACCAGTGCGCTGAGATAGTGGGCCTGCTCAATATTCTGATCGATCAGGCGACCAAACTTCTCGATGCCATGTTCCTTGATAGCCATCCAGACCTTAAGCGCCCGAAACCCGCGGGAGGTCTGCAAGCTGTAGTCGGAAAGCCAATTGGTCGATGCAAGGCCGCGTGGTGTCATCTCCAGATATTCCGGTGTCACTGCAAATGTATTGCGATGCGCTGTGGCATCCCGGATCAAGGCGCACCCGGCCTCAATTGGCGAGTGTAGCCATTTGTGTGGATCGAGCGCAACGGAATCGGCGCGTTCGATGCCCGCAACGCGATAGGAATTCGACGGGGCAATGGCGACGAAAGCGCCGATGCAGCCATCGACATGGAACCAGAGGTTCTCCTGTTCCGCTAAGCTGGCGAGAGCCTGCAGATCGTCTATAGCGCCGGTATTGACTGTCCCGGCCGTGCCGATCAAACATGCAGGCTGGAGCCCCGCCGCACGGTCCTCCGCAATCGCCGCCCGCAAAGCCGTTAGATCAATGCGCAGCGCGCTATCTGTTGGAATGCGTCGCAGGGCCCGATTCCCGAGCCCCAACACCTCCATTCCCTTGCGGTGGCAACTGTGAATTTGATCAGAGCCGTAGAAACGCAAGGGCTTCGCCATGGCTGCGACACCGTGCTCACGCACGTCGACGCCCGCCTTCACATTTCGAGCCACGTTCAAGCCGATAATATTGGCCATCGAGCCGCCGGCCACCAACGTGCCGCTGGCAGACACAGGAAAGCGGACCATCTCTTTGCACCAGGCCACCAGTTGTTGATCGACCATTGGGGCCGCATGGTTTCCGCCGCCAACATTCGAGCCTTGGATGGCCGCCAAAAAATCTCCCAGCGCCCCCGTAAAATTGCTTGCCCCCATATACCAGGCCCAAAAGCGCGGATGCACGTTGCCCATGGGATAGGGCATCACGTTTTCGGTTACCTCGCGATAAACATCAGCCAGTCGTGCCGGTGATCTTGGCAAGGGGGATGTGAAGAATACCCTTACCTCCGCCGGCATCTCCCGCCAAACTGGACGGTCGCGGACGTCACGCAGATACCTAACTCCATCATCGACGATTTTGTGCGCTATATCTTCAACTTCCGACCAGTTGGTTGGGTCAAGCGTTTCTTCGATCGGGCTTGCTGCTGTAACGTCAACCATCAGAACCCCCAAAAAATACTGATGCCTTAAGATTATATACGCATCTCCTTATGAAAGCTATTCAACGGGGTTCGCGATTGGGTCCGATACTGTCAACTGGCGCCTTCGGTCAGCTTGTGGCTTCTTTCTCAAGGTTTCAATGGACGTCTACCAGGCTTGTGAAAATCGCAATCTTGCGGTGACCGCTGCGTCACGCCATTGCGTCAAGTTCTCCGACACCTTGAAGTCCCAAGCGAGATCAATCGGTGCGCTCAACGGCTGCTGCCTCGCGCGCCTTCCGGTCCGTGGGAGGTGGGTTCCTCGCCTTGACGGGGTACGCGAGGACCGGTCCCCGGACAGCGCGCGGCAGCTCTATAACATCGTCATTGCGGCGGCCCAGACCGCCAAGCCGGATGGGATCGCACACGCAACGCCACAGCTTGGTTACGCTCGTGTTGGAGGACGGCACCAACTGCAGTTGATAAGTCCCTGCAAAGGCCACGCCAGAATTCGAGGACACGCAATCTCGCACGCGAGCAAGTTGAACGCGACTGCGTCCCGTTCCAAAAAAGTAGCCGCTGGCATATTTACATCATCAGCTTCGGCAATTCGGTGGCCAGCGTATCGACAACAAGGCGAACTTTTCACGCAAGATGAGGTGTTCGCAACCACAGGGCGTAATTCTCAAATACGTGCCCCGGCTCACCCTGCAACAGCGGCATGAGCATGCCAGCTTCTACGCGTTCGCGAATGAGCCAGGAGGGAAGCCAGGCGATCCCCATGCCCGCCATCGCGGCATCGGCAATTCCTTCAAGATCGTCCAGGCGCAACCGACTGTTCAGCGTGATCTCGGCCGCAGGTTGCCCATTACGCGGAAACAGCCAGGGATGGGACCACCCGGGCCGACTATAGCGAATGGCGTGATGCCGGTCGAGGTCCTCCAGTTTAAGCGGCCTGCCGTTGATCTCGAGATAAGCCGGCGAAGCGCAAACGACCATGCTGTGACGGGCGATGCGTCGTGCGATCAATCCCGCCCTATTCTCGAGACCGCCTGTCCGGATGGCCAAATCATACCCATCCTCGGCAAGGTCGGCGATGTCATCACGGAACGACAGATCCAGTTCCATGGCAGGATATTGCCGCGCAAGCTTCACGAGAATCGGGCTCACGCATCGCCGCCCGAGAAGGGCGGGCATCGTAACGCGCAGCCTTCCACGCGGTTCCGATAGCTGTTCGGCCGCAAGAGCATCGGCCGCGTCGATCTCAGCAAGAATTTGCCGGCATCGCTCGTCGTAGTCGCGCCCGAAGTCCGTCAGGCTCTGACGGCGCGTAGTTCGGTTGATCAGACGCACTCCCAGGCATTCCTCGAATAGGCGTATATGTTGGTCCGGACATACCGAGTGCCGCGGCCACCGCCGCGAACGAGCCCAGATCAACGGCCTTCACGAAGACCGACAAGGAGGATCTTGAACTGCGGCTGAAAGAAATTGCCGCCCCCACTGGCGCCCGCATGGTGTTTGATCCCATCGGAGGTTCGATCTTCGAGGCACTGACAGCCGTGGCTTAGCGCCCGAGGCCAGCGCCCTTCCCGCTGTTCGCGGTCTTGAGCAAGCGCTTGACGCTGCGCGGCTACCTCGTCCACGAGATCGTGGCGACCCGGTGCGCCTGGACGCGGCAAAGGCATTCATCCTTGAAGGACTGGCGTCCGGCGAGCTTCAACCGGAAATCGCCAAAATCTTTCCGTTTGACCAGATTGTCGAAGCGCATCGCTACTTGGAATCGAACGAACAATTCGGCAAGATCGTCGTGAGGATTTGATGCCAAATCGGTAGAGCGAACGTACTCGGGCGACATCAGTCGCACTTCGTGTCCTCATGCTGCGAAAAGTCAACCAAGGTGGTGAGCCCCGCAGCATGCTTCCATTGCAATGACATTCTCGCCATTTTGATTTCCTAGAGAAGCTGGCAGACCAGACATTCTGGGAGGAGAACTATTGATGCTTAACTGGGTTGATCAACGACGGACACGGCGGCGAAATATCGCGGGCTTCTGGATGTACGGCACCATACGACCGATGACGATAGTTGCGTTATGGGCAGCCGTCAGCTGGTCGGGGCTCGGCAATCGGGCGTTTTCTCAAGAGACGCTTTACGTTGGGCGGCCAGGTCTCGCCGAGCCAGAGGGGACTCCGCTTGAAATTGCGACCTGCAAAACCATCAAACAGACACTGGATGGCTTCCAGCCACAGCGGGATCGGGTTGATCTTTGGATCTCCGGTCCGCTTACGCTCGTGCATACCGACAAGGTCCTCTGGTATCTTGCAGTCTGTCCGGACACTGGAATTCGCGTGATGTGCATCACCTATTCCGACAATGGCATGAAGACAGGCGATCACGTCGTTCTGGCGGGCGCGTTGGAAATCCAAGATCGCAAACACGCGGTTCTCGACCCCTGCCTTGCCTCACGCGATTAGACGACGGCCAACTAACGCAACGTCAAAGAGTCGCTCCGCCGGCATGGGTTTCTCCTCTTTCTGGCACGAGATAAAATATGATAAAACGAAACTCGTTCCTCCGCCCCGTGGTCAATAGTCAAGAATTTCGAGGTCGGAGAGATGCTCGTGACGCGTTAGCGTCATCGCGGGGCGTAGCGGCGTCGGCTATGTAGTTCGCGACAACTTCACTATGCCGTCCCATGACTCCCTCGCGCGTTCGCAGACTATCCTGTTTCAACCGGGGGGAGTGGCCGTGAGGTTCCCGACGCCCACTATGTGTGCTTGCGAAAGATCATGATAGATCGGCGTGGCAGCTGCTAGACAGCTGGCTTTCGAACCACTCCCTCGGATCGCCAGTTGGAGGCCTCGCCTGCCTGGCGCGATCAGGCCTCGCCGTTGAGGCACGGATCATGTTGATTTTATGGGATTGTAGGTATTGACCTTCTGCCGCGCCACACCAAGTCTGTGCACAAGCGAGGGGTAGCAATGACTTACGATTGGGATGGACGACGGAACCGGCTAGCCAGGGCGGCACGCATCACGACAGGGCTGGGGCTAACGTTGGCTATCCTATCTCTTCCACTACTAATGTTTATTTGATATGCGCCAACAGCTTTGCGCCGTGACACGCCAAGCACCAAGCCCGTCGCTTTAGTCGGGCGGCGGCCGGGTGCCTTTAAAAACGTCGTTTTTAGAGGTTGTAGAAAATGTGTCATTGTAGTCTGGCCCGAGAGGATTCAGGTGTGACGGCTAATGGATAATCGTCGTCAGATGGTATGGTCGGAACATAGCCCGTCTCCGAAGTGGCTACCCGTGTGGCACCTGGCGTCAGCTTTCGGCCAGAATTGATCGTCCGTGAAGTCAGCCGAAATCGGTCGATGGCCTAGATGTCCCAAGATGCGTGACAGAGGGCGGGGACATAGCCTGCGGACTGTTGCCACATGTCGCTGAGCCTCGCAGCAAAACCTGCGACGCTCGTAGTGGATCTCACGTATTTAAGGGCTTATTTCCCCCCTTGGCGAACTAATCTGAGTGTCGGGGGTTGATAGTAGTTTACCGCGATAAAGCAGAAGCAGCGTATTTTGCCGTCACAAAAGGGAGTTCTCAATGCGGGAGGGCCCATCACTAGAATCCTACGAACTGCGCCGCACCGGACTCGTCCGAGAACTAGGGTTGATGAATAACGACGGTAGTCAGGACGCTTATGACCGCATAGCCGGAATCGCCAAGAGGGTTTTTGCAACAGATATTGCCCTGATCACATTCATCGATGGCGATCGGCATTGGTTCAAGTCCCGCCTTGGAACGGACTTGACACAGACTCCGTGCACTCAGAGTTTCTGCACCCATGCCATGACGGCTAAACAAGTATTGGTCGTTGAGAACGCCCCAGACGATCCGCAGTTTCACGACAACGCTCTCGTCGTTGGCGCTCCCCACATTCGCTTTTATGCCGGCGCACCGCTGCTGACCCATGAAGGCTATCCCATAGGCACGATTTGTGTGATGGACAAACAGCCGAGACGGTTCGAGCACGAAGATCAGTATATGCTGCAGGCCCTAGCTGATCTTGTGATGACGCAGATGCGCGTGGACAGTGACCTGACCCACCGCGATACCGCTACAAACATGCCTAACCGCATTCAATTCTTCACGGACCTCGCCGAATTCGGCCGCACGCACGAGGCGCAGGACAAGTGGGTTGTGTTGATCGAATTGATGGGCATGCATGAGGCAAACGACGCCGTCCGGGCTCTTGGGCTCGGATATATCTACGATCAAATCGCCCACTCCGCGGAACGGATACGTTTCACCGTTGATAACGCGACGGTTTATCATGTCGGGCCTGCCCACCTTGCCTTCTGCCTGGATAAGGATAAAGATGCGCTTCAAATCCTTAATAGCGTCGTGGCGAGACTGCGCCAGCCGTTCATTACCAGCTCAGGCATTCCTGCGAAGCTCGCACCTGGCTGTGGCGCCCGCAACATAACCGGCGCGGAACTGTTTGCTCCCGAGGTTTTACGCACGCTCCTTCAAGCCGCGCGTGAAGCGCGTGATAGTCCCCGAGGTGTCGCGCTTTATGATCCGATCGCCGACGGGGCCCATCGACAAGCCTTTTCGCTGGTTGTCGAAATGCCGCGTGCGCTTAGCGCAGATGAGCTTTTTCTTGTATATCAGCCTCGCGTTAACGCACAGTCCGAATTGTGGGAAGGCGCCGAGGCTTTATTGCGTTGGCGCCATCCATCGCTCGGCGTCTTAACCCCCGGAAATTTTTTACCGCTGATTACGAAGACGCCGCTGATTCGGGATGTGACCGACTGGGTCATGGATGCAGTGTGTAGGCAGCTCGGCAGCTGGCAGGCGGAAAACCTTAATATGCGCTGTTCATTCAACGTCAGTGCCCGCAATCTGGAAGAGGACGATTTCGTGGAACGACTCGCCAGCGTAATGGCGGAGCATGCCGTCGATCCCCGCTGGCTGGAAATCGAAATTGTGGAAGACGTCTCAGCCACCGAAAATGAGACGATCTTGTCCAGATTGATCGCCATCCGAGATCTCGGAGTCACCATCGCAATCGACGATTTCGGCAGCGGATACAGCAATCTTGCCTATCTTCTGGAACTTCCAGCCACGGTGCTCAAGCTCGAGCGCTCCATCGTGGCTGGCATACTGACCAAGCCTTCGTACGCTACCGCCACCGCCTCCATCATCGCGATGGGTCATCAACTCGGCTATCGCATTGTCGGCGAAGGCGTTGAAACGGCCGATATCAAAGAGAAACTCGTCCAATGGGGCTGTGATGAGTTGCAGGGGTACCTGTTTGCCAAGCCGCTCGAAGCCGAGGCATTTAAGCAACATCTACTAGCACGTTAGTTTCTGACGTTAAGCTTGAGCTGAAGGTGTGAAAAGGGACGCAGCGCCGTTCTTGCGGATACGAGACCGGCAGCACTTGTCTCAAGCCGCAGAATGGAACATGCCTCGCCGTGAATCAACCTCTGACACCCTGCCCTGGTCACGATGTCATTCGAAGGGTGCTAATAGCCGACGACGAGCCGCTTGATCCGTCCGCTACATTGAACGCATTGGTTATGGCATGCGCCGACAAACGACGGTTCCCGGGGTTGGTCCCATCACCGCGGCGACGATAAAGGCTTTGGTTCCTGATCCAGGCGGGTTCAAGTCGGCGCGCCACTTTGCTGCTTGGGTTGGGCTGACACCCAGACCTCATTCCAGCGGAGGTAAGGAGCGATTGGGTGGAATCTGCAAAATGGGCAATCCCGAACTTCGTGTTCACCTCGTTCTCGCGGCACCAGCCGTTCTGCGGATTGCCCCGAACGTGACCGCGCGCGACCTTGGCTGAAAGCGCTGCTCGCCAGGCGTCCCTTCAAGGTTGCTGCTGTCGCATAGTCAACACGATGGCACGGATCATCTGGGCCCTTCTGACTAAGGGCGGGATCTACAATCCTCCCGAGCCATCCTCAATTGCTGCGACAATCTGACGAGTCTCGGCACCGATAAACTGATCTGGCCGGCGTCGTCCGGCAGATGCAGGGGCTACTGCAAGCCATGAACCCATGGGACGAAATTCCGGAACGAGTGAAGCCGCCGACGCTGCACTTAAAGTGCGTGGATGTGATTTAGCTCCTCGTTTCGCGGATCTCAACGAGGCCAGCGGTCATGTACCGCACTCAAAGGCCGTACATATGAACGCACCGTCATGGTGTGTGAATCCGATTGCCAAGCCCGTTGCCTACGAAGGAGAAATTCGATGCCACTCGGATGAACAATTGACAAGGATCCTGATGTGAGAGGATGCGAACCGACGGCCCGTCGTTCAGCAGATGTATTCGTATTAGATTTTCCAACCCGGGCAGCTACTTACCTGCTGATAGCCATCAGTTGTTTTTGGACACGCCCCCGATGCCGCATTAATCATGGTGACGGCGCCGCCGCGATGCGTAGTCATGAAGCCACGCAACCCTATAGCTGGCCAGCCGCTGGGCAGCCGAACGCAAAAACCAGAAAGCCATGCCTTCCGTTTGGGTCCAAACTGTCAGTGAAAAATGATCGGGTGGGGGGCCCCGCTGCCTATCCGCCGCAGATGAATCTTCGAAGGGGTGATCCGCCCCGGAAGGCAATGGACGTAAAAACCGGCCCCAATCACGACAAGACGGCGCGTCGTGAAAGCCGGAAGGCCTTCTATGACTGGCTGGCCGAGACGATCACGATCACGATCACGATCAACGGTATCCAAAAGATAGAGCGCGATACCGAATTCGACAATGAGACGTATCGCAGTGGCTGCATCCGCCTCTACTACCCCGAGACGTCCGGCACGAATCGGATCTCAAGAACGGCGTGTTGCTCGAAGCCGGCTTCGACACGGTGGCTCCCAATATCGACAAGGATATCAGCTCCTGGCCTAAAATTACGCAGCATCGCGCGTCGAGCTGATCGATAATCGCGTGCTGGCCGTTCCCTGCTACGAGCCCGGCTACACGCTGGTCGAGAAGCTCCATACCATTTCCACCAAATATCGCGAACAGCAGGAAACCGGCCAGTTTCCCGCTAATTTCCTGCGGCACTATTACAACGTGTTTTGCCTACTGGACCAGCCGGAAGTGCAAGACTTCATCGGTACGGAAGCCCATGTTGTGCACAAAAATCATCCCGAAGGCTGACAATCAGGACATCGGCAGCGATCCCGCTTTTAGCCTTTCCGACGCCGGGACGTTTGGGCTTTACGACCGAGTAGACGAACGGACGGCGGCGCTCTATTATTACGGCCGGCCCAGCCTGAAAGACTCCTCGCACGCATCACCTCCTACACGGAGCGTCTATAGCGATTCCACTCCAATAGCTTCCTCTATAAGTCATTGTTCAAACATGCTTCTTTTACGGGCGAACTTGTCCCGAGGCAGAATTTGGAGACGCACGTAAACTACACAACGATATCGTTTGACCTGCGGCCAAGCACGTACCCGTGCCAGAACTGGATACGCAGCAAAAGTAATACCGCGGTTGACCTACAAAGGTATATCTTCAAGACCGTCCGCCAAGCACAGGGTGAGCGAGATAGGCATGGGCCATTGAGCCCGGAAATGGAGAATGGCTTAAGCCCTCGAGCTGCGGGAAGATGAACCACAATCCAGAGGCCTTGCTTCCGGCCATTCTCCAATTCCTTGAGGGCGGTGTCGTAGAGCCGAGACAGGCGTCTCGGCGACAACACCGCTTCACCTTTTGCACCACCGTTTCACCGACACACGTCCGACATCGTTTGAAAAAGCCCCGTACTTGATGGCGTGGGTGGCCAGCTCGTGGAGGAGAAGGGATAGCGATAACCCCGCTTTTGTTCCAAGCCTGACCTTGGGTCCGTCCAGTACTGGCGGGTATAGACATGTACACCAATCCCCCTTGTAATGGGACGACTCTCGGGAAGCGGTCATTCAGATGTCACTTCGTAAGTGTCATTCAGATGTCACTTCGTAAGTGAATGTCAGCGATCCGACAGAGATCGACTTGCCGGAGCCGTCTCTGACTTTCACGGTTACTATCCCGCGATGCTCGTCATAGGGAAGCTCGTCTCTCGCGATATCCGACATGATCCGCGCGACCTCTCTCGGCAAGTCTGCCTTTGATGAAATCAGCATGCCGACATCGTCAATCACCTGACCGTCGCCGTTATGGATGTCGAAAAAGTATCGGGTCGTCATCGTTGCGGAGCTCTCGTGATGGCATCTTGGCGGAATTGATATGGTCGCAGTGTTTTCGAAGGAGCTGATGGACTAACTCCGGGGTCAACGGCTTGGAAATGAAGGTGGCGTTTTGGGGTACGTCTCCTGCAGCAGGCTGCTCCGGAGGCGATGACGACGCAGATGTGGGGCCAACGTTCCGCAACGACACGGGCGAGGACGAAACCGTCTAGTTCGCCAGGCGTGCACGTCCGTGACAACAAGCTGGAGCGAAGAATGCCGGTTGAGGAATTCGTATGCCTGGCCGGCGGTCGTGGCTTCTACGCCGACATCTCCCTCGTCCGCGAGCATGTCGGCG
This sequence comes from Rhizobium sp. Root1204, assembly GCF_001424965.1. Classification (NCBI taxonomy): domain Bacteria; kingdom Pseudomonadati; phylum Pseudomonadota; class Alphaproteobacteria; order Hyphomicrobiales; family Rhizobiaceae; genus Rhizobium; species Rhizobium sp. Root1204. Next base: position 33,936 of record NZ_LMCZ01000024.1, on the reverse strand, counting down.
GTGTCCATGAGGATCAAGGGTTCGTCATCCACGATAAGTGCGATCGGTATCGCGAGCTTTCGAATTCTGCTTTTTCCATCCGCCATAAATCTTTAACATGACGAATAGTTCCTCAAATGGTGCAGATGGACGTACGTCGCTCAGCACCGGGTGGGTGAGACCGAAGATCGAATGGAATTCGAATGAGGCAGCTCCACGTGCGCGGCGTTATGGCGAGGCTGATTATCTCGTCCCCCCGTTGCGCGCGAACGGCCGCATGGACGAGAACCGCGGTAGAGGGGAGATTGAGGATACCAGAACTGCAACGGACAACAGTCCGCGATTTGCAATTTCCGCCCGCGCGCGAAAGCCGCTCTCCTTAGCTACCATCAACGAAACTTCTGCCCGTTGGACTTCTGGCAAGGAATTGTCCGTACCGCTTTCGGTCATTTTTCGAGCTTTTCCTCAACCATACTCCGGTTGTCACCCGCGACGTTCACGGCTTCCTTCACCTGAGCCTTCGATAGGACCTCTTTCTTCGCTTCGTAGCTCAGCTCGTGATGTTGTCCGGCTGCGACACGCGCTCGATCCTGATTTCTTCCGCGAGTGCGAGTTGCCATTTTCAAAACTCCGTTTCGAAAACGGCTTAACTCCTCCCTGCCCTTCAGGTTTCGTCGACCGCGACTGACAATCAGCATATTCGGCAGCCTCTGCGTCGCTTTTGGGAGCAGATCTGAACGATGCATTCAGGAGGCGTCTCATTCATCAACGAAGCCTGCTGAATGATAAGGGCCATGGCGGCACGTCGCTCTTCCGGCAGCTTGAGTATGAACGTATCCATGTCACGTCCAAAGTTTGACCACGCCTTATCGCCTGCTTGGCCGCGCTCGATAACGCCTGCCGTCTCGAGGGCAGCTCGATCCACGTTCTCGCGAGCAAGGGATATTTGAAGAAGGTCCGTCCCGGCGATCATTGTCCAATCCCCTGTTGTCTAAAATTTACCGTCTCGTGGCTAGAGTGTCCGCGGAGTGCTCTCTTCCTTTTCGATTAGCGTGTGGTAATCGGCCGCCGCGAACGTGCTGTCGTGCTGGAACCCCGAGACGAGGGCATTGTTCTAACGTTGTGAACATCATGGATGCCCTGAAGAAGTCCCTGGCGACGGAACTGAAGAACCGCAAGGCGGTGATGAAAATGCTGGCATGGTAGCCGCGCCAGCGGATGGCTTTCATTGGTCGCCCGAAAAGCCGACCGTGAAACACGAAGGGCGCTCGATCCATTTCTGGAGAGCGCCCTTCGCAGACCCGGGCAGCACGCCACGCGACGAAGTCACTGTGGCAAGCCATCGAAACGGGTGATGTCCATAAATGAGATTGGCAAGCGGGGTTTTCAAGACCCGCGAATAATTGGAGCGCCGTCGCCGAACGACCCAATCGACAGCACCTTCCTCCGCCTGGCGCGGACATCGCGAATACAACGCACTCCCGACGAATTCGGTCGGCTACAAGCAAGGACTCTTTGCCAACAATCCTAATAAAATGCCTACGATCGAGGTCCTGCCCTGCCAAGTCCTTCTTTAAGGAGTTCGAGGGTCCTCGCATCGGCCTTACCGCCGAAGTAGCGCTCGATGGCTGTGCGGAACGGCTCGGGATCGTTGGCAGTCTCCCGAAACAGCGTCATCGACGAGTGCAGTTTTAGATCATCGGGAGAGCCGAATATCTCGTGGGCAGTGCGATTGGGGACCACGTTAATCGCGCGGGTACACTGGACGAGGCGATCACCAAGCAACGGGTGGGCGAGATAGGCATGAGCTTCGTCCAGCCCGGAAATCGAAAACCTAATCGCGGTTGGCGAATGGCCGAGGCCAGCGACCTGCGGGAAAATGAACCACATCCAGTGGCTTTGTTTGCGGCCCCGCTCCAACTCTCTAAGGGCAGTGTCATAAACGAGTGCCTGCGCCTCGATGAAGCGTGAGAGATTATAGGGGTCGCTCATGTGCTGTACTCCAAACTCGAGAATCTGGCCTGCGCCGCTGGCACTGTCCGCAGATTTTACCATTTCTGATGAGTATGTCAGTGAATCATCCGAGTGCATCACGACTTATTTGGCGACTCAGCGAAGCTGACGTGATCGCTCCGGCGACGGCCAATCAACTCGAGGCTCGAAACAAAAAAACTGCGCGGTTAAGGGCGTTTCTTCTTGAAATCAATGACTTGCATGGTAGGGGCGACCCACCGAAGGGTACGTCTGCGCGGCGACTATCCATCGGAAATACTCATGCGCGAGAAAGAACTTCGTGAGATCGAAGGGATCGCGGCCACGATCAGACGACTCGTAACGCCGGGGGTGAAACCCAAAGCGCTGATTGCCGCGGTGAAAGAACGGCATCCGAAAACCGCGACGAAGGAGATTGCTCGCACGACGTTTTGAGCGTCATCCTGTCCGCGGAATTAGTTCCCGAAGACACGCAGGCACTCCATGACCTGGCAATGGATAAACGTGACAGCACTGATGGGTTGGATGTCCCTCCCACCGGCATCGCAGTGTGCCAAGATGGTGATGCGTTAAGTCACCAACAGAGGAGGAGGCATCCATGGAGGAAGTTAGCATTGTAGGCGTCGATCTTGCAAAGCAGGTTTTCCAGGTTCACGGCGCAGCAGCGGATGGCCGGGTTTTGTTTCGTAAGAAGCTCTCGCGGCTTCAGTTTCCAAAATTCATGGCGGCACTGCCCCCTTGTGTAGTCGCGATGGAGGCTTGCGGGACAGCTCATTACTGGGGGCGCGAGTTGGCAGGGTTCGGCCATGACATTCGGCTGATCCCACCGGTCTATGTAAAGGCTTTCGTTAAGCGCCAGAAGAACGATGCTGCCGATGCCGAGGCTATTGCAGAAGCTGCGATGCGGCCGACCATGCGGACGTCGCTGTGAAGACGTCCAACCAGCAAGCTCGCGCAATGGTATTGCGAACTCGCGATCTTCTTGTCGGCCAGCGATCGCGATGGCAAACAAGATGGCACGGGTGATTTGGGCCAAGCTAGCACGCAATGAAGACTACAGAGATCCGACTGGAGCGGTCTGCTGACGGCGACTGCTTCATTTGGAGCGCCGGCGATGTGAGGAGGACATGATCCGTATGGGCAAATGATCGAGCAGATCGAGGTTGGATAAACCAGTAGCTCTCAGCGAGCCCTCAGCTCGTTGCACTGATATGGAATCTGATCCGGGTATCACCATACCGGCCCGCGGCATGTCATGGCCGCAATATGAGGTCTGAAACATGTACGCACCCGATCACTCGCTCAGCGGTAAAAAAGTCCTTGCATCGAAATGGGCATCCAAACATGAGAGCTAGCACGGGCAACTCGCGCGCATTCATCATCCAGCAGGGACGAATGCGATCGTTGCCGGGACCGCTGCGTTGCACCATATAGTCTGAACGCAATTCAGAGCGCCAAGCGGCGCGGGAGCATCCATGACAGCAACCATCGACGCCGGGCCTGACCAGAAAGCAGCTTTTCGTGCTACTTCTCGGTTCGATCGGGGTGGTTTACGGCGATATCGTCACAAGTCCGCTCTATGACTTTCGGGACTCCATACGCCCATTTTCCCGTGACGGGATAATTCTCAGAACCAATCGGAAAGACACATGGCCACAGGACTGATTGCACTCCTTGACGACATCGCTGCCATCGCCAAGCTGGCCGCGGCGTCCCTGGACGACATTGCCGCGCAGACCGCAAAGGCGGGGGCGAAAGCGGCAGGGGTCGTAATCGACGACGCGGCTGTGACGCCGAGATATGTCGTCGGCCTGTCCCCGGCGCGCGAACTGCCGATCATCGCCAAGATTGCTCTCGGGTCGCTGAAGAACAAACTTCTCTACCTCCTGCCAGTCGGGCTTTTGCTCGGCTATTTCGCGCCATGGGCTATCACTCCGCTTTTGATGATCGGCGGCGTCTACTTGTGCTATGAGGGCACCGAAAAGCTCTACGAAGCCTTCTTCCCTCATGACGCCCACGATCACGAGGCCGCGGTATCGGGAACATCCGATCCGGCCGCACTGGAGAATCAGAAGGTCTCAGGCGCGATAAGGACGGATTTCATTCTGTCCGCCGAAATCATGGCATTGACGTTGGCCAATGTTGCGGCGTCCAACATTTACACGCAAGCAGCGGTGCTAGCTTGCGTGGGAATCCTGATCACGTTGGCCGTCTACGGCGTCGTCGCGCTCATTGTGAAGGCCGACGACGTCGGTCTGACCCTCGCTGGTTCATCCCACGGCCTGCTGCGAACGTTCGGGCGCGGGCTTGTGGTAGGCGTCCCTGTCTTTCTTAACGTTCTCGCCATGGTTGGCACGGCTGCGATGCTCTGGGTCGGCGGAAGCATTCTGGTGCACGGGATGGCCGAACTCGGCCATCACGGGCCCGAGCATTTCATTGAAGGCATAGCGGCAGGAATTGGAACCGTGTCCGCCTACTTCGCCGAAATCCTGCATTGGGCGACGACATCGACGATCCAGGCCGCTCTGGCCATAGTGATCGGCGGCCTGACCATCGTCCTTGTTCATGCTTCGGCTCCACTGATCAAGCGGCTGAGACCGCAGAGCTAATTGATGCAAAAGCGAACCTCCGCGAGCAAGAGATGCTCGCCGGGGGAGCTACGGCGTGGCGAGAACTGGTAAGACCTTCAACCGCCAAAGCATCTGGATTTCCATGACAGTCGTTGCCTCAATACAATCCTGCCGCAACAGCACTGTCCACATGAACAGCGCTTTTGGCAACCATCGAGACTAAACATTATTGTTGAGGTACGTAACCGATTTCCAATGGTAGGGACGCCAGGTCTACATGGCCCGCCAAGGCGTGAAGTTGGCGATGTACGAATGGCTTGGCGAGACGGAACATTAGTTCCGCCAATAAGTTGTTGGCACACAATTGCCGGCTGTCCGTGCAATGTCCCAAGGAGGCAATCCCATGGCCAAATTACTCGAAGACCTTTTCCTCGACACGCTCAAAGATGTCTATTTCGCCGAACAGAAGATCGTAGACACTTTGCCGGAGATGGAAGCAGCGGCGACGAATATTCAGCTAAAGTCCGCTTTTCGAAAGCATCTGGACGAGACCAAAATACACGTGACCCGCCTGGAAGCCATCTTCAATGTGATCGGCGAGGAACCCGAGGCGAAGACGTGCGACGCCATCCTGGGCATCACCGATGAGGGTGCCGAAATCATGGAAGAATACGAAGACTCCCCTGCCCTTGATGCTGGCCTCCTTGCTGCCGCTCAGGCCGTCGAACATTACGAAATGTCACGCTACGGCACGCTGCGCACTTGGGCGCTCGAACTTGGCTACGAGGAAGCAGCCGAAATTCTCCAATCTACGCTGGATGAGGAACAGGCCACCGATTTGGCGCTCACCGCGATTGCCACTTCCGTGGTCAATCAAAAAGCTGAAGGCTGACGAGCTGGCGGCGGCTGTTCACACGGTCGCCGCCCCTTGTCAGGATGATGATGACCAATCGCTTTACCTATCTGCTCACGACGATACGCGGCAACGCACTGTTGATCGGTTCAGAGAAGCAAACAATCAACGACATCTAATCCTTGCTTGTTGAAAATGGCTTGCCTATTGAATCCGGCCCTGCCGAGTTGCACCAAGTGGGGAAGTTGAAGATCGCCGAGCAAACCGCTGAAGGACTGATTAGACCATTTTGTTGGCGAAACCGAATGCGGGGTGGAAAAACATGTCGCCCGGACGATGGATAATGCCCGGTTGAAAATGCGGGGGCTCCACCACGCGGGCAATATTCGATAACACCTGTCCAATGACATACTCATCGACCGCACCGTGTTCTGGAAACCCGGCTTTTTGTGCCGGGTTCCCACTGTCAGCGACGTGGCTACCGCTAATGTTCCGTGTTGTTCATCAACGCGTCGATGAGCATGATCTGCGAGCGGTTTCCGCGCTTGTATTCGTTGATTAGGATTTTTACCTCAGCAGTCGCCTTCTTGCGGGAGATGCGATGCTGAGCATACCAAACATCGAGAACATGAAGCATGTTCAGGTCTTTAGGTGGTATCCCGACATCGGACATATGCATCATCTTCCTCCAAAGGATACATCATCTCTTGTTTGAAAAAAAAGCGCCTCCCCGCGGCCTCTCTAGGAAATAATCCTAGTCTTAAATCGAGGAGGCTGAAGACGAAAAAATGGCACCAGTTTGAGGTGCGTTTCCCATTTTTGATCCCGTTCAGCGTACACGGTAGTGGTCAGATTGAACGAGACCATGCGTTGAAATTCGGTCTTTGGCTGAAGGATTAGGCCTTTCCGATGGTGCCTCATTCCCCACGAGTGCCGCTCCCCCTGTCCTCGTTGACCTCTTCCAATATCTTCAGCCCATCGCTGTATTTAGCCGTATCGAGTTCATTCGCCAGCGCCTGCTGAAGGTTGTCCTTCAAATCCGCCTGCTTTACCGCTCTTGCGAGATCATTCGACGCTGCACGGCGGACAAACAACGCTTCGTGTTCATCATCACGCTTGGTTAGGGCATCAACAGCTGAGACGATGGCATTGGAGAAGCCTTCCGCTTTCAATCGCTCAAGCGTCCATCTTTCCCGCTTTTCGACGACGTCATGGAGATAAGCCACGATTTTCTCGTCAATCCCGCGGACCAAAGCCGCAACCCGATTGCAATGCAGAAAGTATGGTTCACCTGCCTTGTCGGTCTGTCCCGCGTGCGCGTCCAAAGCTATTTCAATTGCCCGGTCCAGTTCGTGCATTTCAAGCACCTCCGCGTATGCCATCGGAAACATACTTCAAAATGCGGATTGTCAGTGATGAGTTCCACGGGTAGCGATCCCATGGCTGGGGCCTCCTCAGGCAATCGGAAGAGCAGCGTCGAGGAAAGCGCCGACGAAAGCTTGGCGGGTCTACCGCCTTCTGAAGGGCGCGGCGGCAATTGCGCTTAGCCTCATGGTAGAACTCGCCTTCCGCTCCGTCCCAGTCGTGATCGAGAAAATCCAAGGCCTGGTCGGGCCCAGTGATCACACGCGCGCCGCCGTCGCGACGCTTCACCTTTACTGGCTGCCAAGTGATGGTTCCCATACTGTTTCTCCATTGAACGTCTAGAAACACACACAGAACCTCAGTTGTTCCGAGGCAAGATTCGTAATCGTTATTATAAGGAACGGAATTGCAATAATCCGGGGGTCCGCCTGATCAACTTGATCTAGGATGGCTCGAGCCTTCATCCGCCGACAATGAACGCGATACGTCGATGCTCTCCTTGAACTTGCCGTCCGCATCGCAGCGGATGTAACGCTTATCGGTCCCGGTATCGATCATCTCGACCAAGTGCCATATCAGGCTATAATCGACAGTGTTGCGACGACCGGTTGGATCTGCCCGCCGGTCATTCAACGGTCAATAACAACGGCCTCCATCGCGCTTACATGGCCGATGTACGGCGCCATACCCATTGCGGCACCCCAGCCGCCATCAGACGGTTATTGCAAGGACCGCGACGCAATCCCCTGCCTTGACAAGACCGGGAAAGTGCCGTGCGCAGAGAACACCATCCATCTTTGCAGAGATTTCGATCGGCGCCTGGCCGGTGCGCCCGACAGGATGGATGAGGGCTACAGCCTGGCCTCTGCTGACAGTATCGCCTAAATCCGCAAGCGGTTCGATGAGCCCGGCGTCTTCTGCAAAACAGAAACAATCGCCATCCGGCATGTCGAGCCACTGTGTCTGCGCTACGTCAAGGGCGCCTTTGACGATCCCGGCCTTGGATAGAATGTTCCTGACGCCGCGCTTGGCAATGCCAGCACTTTTCGCCGTTGCCGTACCTCCGCCGCCGAGTTCGGTGGTGATGAAGATCTTGCCCATCTCTTCTGCTGCGGTATCGTACATTCCGACGGCGTCGATCTCCAGCATCTTCATGGAGTAAGGTGCCGAGAATGCCTCGACGAGTTCGAAGGAGCGCGCCTCCTGCGCCTTGTCGGACAGGATGTGGGCGGCACAGAAGGGCAGGAAGTCGAGTGTCTTGCCTCCGGAATGGAAGTCGAGAACGATGTCGGCAAGGGGCAAGAGTTCACGTTGGAAATAATCGGCGATTTTCTGGGTCACGTTGCCATCGGGCCTGCCCGGAAAGCTGCGATTGAGATTGCCCCTGTCGATCGGCGACGTTCGCGTGCCTGCCAGGAACGCGGGATAATTCATGGCCGGAACGATGATGACACGCCCGGATACGTCGTCCGCCTGCAATGTGCGTGCGAGATCGAACAGGGCAATCGGCCCTTCATATTCGTCGCCATGATTGCCGCCGGTGAGAAGGGCCGTTGGGCCCTCCCCGTTCTTGATGACCGTGATCGGGATCATCACGGAACCCCAGGCCGAATCGTCACGGCTATAGGGCTGCCGCAGGAAGCCATGCTGGATACCCTCGGCCGAAAAATCGACCGTTGGCGTGATCGGGGACGGTCGAAGTCCTGTGTCGTTCATGGCAGGCTCAATCCTTGACGAACAGTTTGCGCGGTACATTCGCAAGGCATTCGACGCCAGTATCGGTAATCAAGATGCTTTCGGTAATTTCCAGCCCCATCGTTTCCAGCCAGAGCCCGGTCATGAAATGGAAGGTCATGCCGGGCTTTAGCTCCGTCCGATCGCCCGGGCGCAGGCTCATGGTGCGCTCGCCCCAATCCGGCGGATAAGAGATGCCGATGCCGTAGCCGGTTCGGTTATCCTTGACGATGCCGTATTTCTTCAGCACCGCGAAGAAGCCGTTGGCGATATCCTCACAGGTATTTCCGGGTTTGGCCGCAGCCAGTCCCGCATCCATGCCTTCGAGCGTTGCCTTCTCCGCGTCGAGGAATTCCTGTGTCGGCTTGCCGAGGAAGACGGTGCGCGACAACGGCACATGGTAGCGATTGTAGCAACCGGCAATCTCGAAAAACGTTCCCTCGCCCCGCTTCATCGGCCTGTCATCCCAGGTCAGGTGCGGTGCAGAAGCATCGACGCCTGACGGAAGCAGCGGCACGATGGCTGGGTAATCACCACCGATGCCATCGACGCCGCGGGTACCGGCATCGTAGATTTCGGCAACCAGATCGCATTTGCGCATTCCGACCTCGATTTTGTCGAAGATGCGCTGGTGCATGCCTTCCACAATACGGGCAGCGTTGCGCATATACTTGATCTCGGTCTCGCTTTTTTCGGCCCGCTGCCAGTTGACCAGTGCCGTTGCATCAACGAAACGGGCATTCGGCAGATGCCTGACCAGGGCTGCGAAGGCGGCCGCCGAAAACCAGTAATTGTCCATTTCGACGCCGATCGTTAGCCTGTCGTAACCGCGCTCGACGAGCTTGGCAGACAGATAATCCATCGGATGACGCTCGGTCGATTGCACATAGTGATCGGGGTAACCGATAATGTTCTCGTGTTTCAAATAGGCTGTCAGCTTGGCGCCGTTGGCGTCCTGCCCACGGCCGAACCAGATCGGTTCGCCGCCCGGCGGCACGATGACGGCCTGATGCACATAGAACGACCAGCCGTCGTAGCCGGTGAGCCACGCCATATTGGAAGGATCGCTACAGATCAGCAGATCGATGCCTTTTGCTTCCATGGCCTTGCGCGTCTTGGCGAGACGCCTCTCGTATTCCCCAAGGGAAAATTTGAGGTTCGGTTGGGTCATCTTTCTCCCTCATTCTCCGGCTTTGCCGGTCTCAGCTTTCAAATGGCGTGCCCGCGCCGGCAAGGCCGGCACGCGCAAGGGCGAGTGTTGCAATGGCCGTGTCCTGGATACCGGTCCCGGTGAGGTCGGCGATGGTGATTTGGTTGGGGGCGGTGCGCCCCTGCTTCTCACCGGCGACGATCTGACCGAGTTCGGGAAAATCCGCATTCGGAGCGACCGCGCCAGTTCTGATTGCGTGATGCAACTCGCCAAGCCGCCGGGTCTGTGCCAGACGATCGGCCACGTAGAGACTGGCCTTGGCAATCGCCGCCGGTTCGATCTCGTTCTTATGCTCGGCATCGGATCCCATTGCAGTAACGTGCTGCCCCGGCTCCAGCCATTCCGCCTTGAGGATCGGCGTTTCCGAGGGTGTCGTCGTAACGACGATATCCGCGCCAGCAATGGCACGCTGCGAATCAACCGCGGCGACAACACTGATGCCGAGCGACCGCGTCAGATCGATGGCCGTCATTTCCGCCTTTGCCACGTCCCGCGCCCAAATCCGTGCCTCGTGGATCGGCCGCACCATGGTTAGCGCCTGCAGTTGCAGCCGTGCCTGCATTCCCGCACCGAAGATCGTGGCAATACGCGCATCCGGCCTCGACAGGTGTTTTGCGGCGACCGCGCCTGCAGCGGCGGTGCGCACATCCGTCAGGTAACCGTTATCGAGCAACAGCGCCTGCACGAGGCCGGTTGTTGCCGACAGAAGAACCATCATGCCATTGGTGCTCGGCAGACCGATCGCCGGATTGTTGAAGAAACCTGGGCTGATTTTGATGGCGAAACCATCAAGGCCGGGCACATAGGCGGTCTTCACATCGACCTCGCCGCGATGTTCGGGAATGTCGAGCCTGAGGATTGGCGGCATGACAACCGCTTTGGTCGCAAGCGCCCGGAAGGCGTCTTCCACGCAAGCAATTGCGTCCATATCCAGTTTCACCACGGCTCGCAGATCTGCCTCTGTCAAAATGATCATCCGGCTCATGCCGCCACCTCTACGGGCAAGGCGGACGCGCCGTTGATGATCCGGCGATGCAGATCCATGTCGATGTTGCGTCCCGACAGGATGGCGACGATGGGGCCGGTCGATGTCACCCGTCCGGACAGAAGGGCGGCGACACCGACGGCACCGGCGCCTTCAACGATCTCGCGCTCGGCCGCGTAGGCATGACGCAGACCGGCGGCAATCTCTTCTTCGGATAGAAGGATCACGTCGTCCAGCAAATCCCGGCACATGGCAAAGGTCAGCGCATTGCCGAGCCCGATACCGCCGCCAAGCGAATCCGCAAGGCTCGGCAGTTCCTCGATTTGAACCGGGTGCCCCGCATCACGGCTCGCTTTCATCGCGGCCCCGCGCTCCATGGTCAGTCCGATGATTCTTGTGTTTGGTCTCAAAGCCTTGATGGCACAGGCAACGCCTGCCGCCAGCCCACCACCGGATAGCGGCACAAGCACTGTTTCCACCTCGGGCACTTGATCCACGATTTCGAGCCCAAGCGTTCCCTGCCCCGCGATGACGGCCGCGTCATCGAACGGTGGCACACTGACCATGCCCTTATCGGCAACAAGCCGGTCGACCTCTTCCTGCGCTTCGTCCTGCGAATTTCCGGCAATGCGGACCTCGGCGCCGAGCTTGTGGATTTCTGAAACCTTGTTGCCAGGCACCAGGCGCGACATGCAGATCGTCGCGACCGCGCCCTGCGCCCTTGCTGCATGTGCAAGCGCCCGGCCATGATTGCCGGTGGATGCCGCCACAACACCACGAGCGCGCTCGGCAGATGTCAGCGACAAGATTGCATTGGTTGCACCGCGCAATTTGAAACTGCCGGTGATCTGGTGTTGTTCAAGCTTGAGATGGACCGGAACACCCGCCAGCTCTCCAAGTGCCGCAGACTGCATCGTCGGCGTGTTGAGAACATGCCCGGCAATGCGAGCGGCCGCAGGCCTGATATCATCGAGTGAAACCAATTGCCGGTGCTGGCTCATCTGTCACCGCTCCGGATAGGGCTTGGTCATGAGAATGCCGAGATCCGGTCGCGAAACAGCATCACCGCAGATCCTGATGCACGCCCAGGCGGTCGCGAGATTGCTGCTCACCACCGGTTTTCCAAGCACCCTTTCGATACGGGGAACGACCTCTGCGGCGCGAACGGCGGTGCAGGAAATGAACAATGCATCGGATTCCGGCGCCATGGCTTCTTCGGCGAAGGCGGCGATCTCGACATGTGAAATGCGCGCCATTTCCCGATCATCAGTCAGGCCAAGACACGTGAAGCGGTCGATCTCGAAACCGAGATTGGCGAAATAAGCGGCCATCGGGCGGCTGGTTTCGACGGTATAGGGCGTCAGTATCGAAATTCGCTTGGCACCCACAGCCTTCAGGGCACGGACAGCCGCATCCGTGGGTGTGACAACCGGAACGCCGGGTTTTGCTGCCTGAACCGCAGCCTCGATCTGCGCATCCCCGATGACGACGGACGCCGAGGTGCAGGAATACATGACCACGTCGAGCGGCTCGTCCGGCAGGATCAACGCGGCACCTGCGGTTAGTGACGGCTGCATCTTCAGCAGGTTTTCCGGCGTCACCGGATTGGCATAGGGGATGCGGGTGACATAGACGCCGATGCGCTCACTGGCCACAATGCGCTGGAAGTCGACCTCGGTCGTGTGGTCCGTCGCCAAAATGATCAGGCCGATGCGCTTTGCCAGCGGGCGATCTTCGAGGCGGGGCGTACGGCTTGCCATTTCAAACCGGATATTGTCTGTCATCATCGTTCATCCACCCGGGCATAACGTTCTTCCAGGAAACGCAGCGCAACCACCGAGATCAGGCTGATGACCAGGAAGAACACGCCGACCATGGTGATCGGCTCGATATAACGATAGCTGCTATTGGCGACGCTCTTTGCCTGGTTCATCAGTTCCAGCACGGTGATCGCTGAGAGCAGCGGCGTCTCCTTGAACATGGCAATGAAATAGTTGGCGAGCGCCGGGATCATCGGTGGAATTGCCTGCGGCAGCACGACATGCATCCATGTCTGCCGGATGCTGAGATTGGTGGCACGCGCTGCCTCCCACTGGCCGCGCGGCACATTGTCTATGCCGGCCCGATAAACCTCGGCGGCATAGGTCCCGTAATGGATTCCAAGGCCGATGACACCGGCGACCAGCGGCGACAAGCGAATGCCGATATCCGGCAGCACGTAGAAAATGAAATAGAGCTGCACCAGAAGCGGCGTACCGCGAATGAAATCGGCCAGAAGTCCGACCGGACGGGCAATTGCCGGGCTCGGCGAGCGTCTTGCGATTGCCAGGACCAGGCCCACGACCGCGGCAACGATCGCCCCAAGCACAGTCGCAAGGACGGTGATCTTCAACCCTTCGAGAAGGGTCGGCATGATCTGCCAGACGAATGCCCAATCCCATTCCATGATCAGACCCTCATTCCATCAAGACCGCGCGAAGCGCGGCGCTCCAGCCACCGCACACCGGCAGAAACAGCCATGGCCATGGCGAAATAGAGAACGAGAATTGTCGCAAACGGGATCAGCGTGCTGCCTGTCTGCGCGCGCACCACTTGCGCCTGGAAGGTCATGTCGGTCAGCGAGATCAGCGAGACCACGGCCGTGCCTTTCAACAATTCGATGGCATTGTTGCCAAAGGTCGGCAGCATCAGCGGCAATGCCTGCGGCAAGATCACGTGCCGCATCCGGTGATAACGGCCGAGATTGAGGGCGACGCACGCCTCGAGCTGCTCCCGGCCGATAGCCCGGACGGCCCCCCGCACCACCTCTGCTCCATAAGCGCCGACATTCAGGCCCAACGCCAGAACGCCCGCCTGCATCGGCGTCAGTGTGATCCCGGCAAACGGCAGGACGAAATAGGCCCAGAACAACTGGACGAAGATCGAGGTGCCACGAAAGAACTCGATGTAGACCGTGGCAAGTGCGCGCACGGCGGCAAAGCGCGACATGCGGCCAAGGCCGGCAGTAAACGCCATGACCAGCGCCAATGCTGACCCCATGACCGTCAGCTCGACGGTCACCAGCGCACCTTGCAGTATCAGCCCTATATAGCCGGACCAGTCGATCATCTTGCTTTCTCTGTCCCTGCCGTTTCAAAGCCAGGTCCTGCCGGGCCCGGGTGGAAAAGGAGAGGCAGCGCACCCCCTCTCCGGTTGGCCGTCAGTTGGCAGCAGCACAAAGCTTTTCGCGCGTCGTCGACATCGCCGCCGCGGCCGAAAAACCATAAGGCTCGATAATCTTGGCGAACTCGCCGGATTCCTTGAGTTTTGCCAATTCGACGTCAAAGGCATCGCGCAGAGCCTCGTCGCCCTTCTTGAAAGCTGCGCCATCACAATAAACCGGCGCACCTTGAACCGGAGCGATAACCTCCAGGTTGGGGTCATTGGCCTTCTTGACGAGATCGTTGATTGACAGCACCGGTAGCGAGTAGGCGTCTATGCGGCCGTCCTGCAGCATCTTCAGACCGCTCTGACCATCCGGCACGACGATGACGCGGTCGCGCGGAACGCCGGCTTCCAGCGCCAGCTTCTCTTCCGTGCCGCCGCCCGGCGCGCCGATGGTGGCGGACTGATCGTTGGCGACATCGGCATAACTCTTGAAGCCCTTCGGGTTGCCCTTCTTGACGAGCATCGCTTCTGCATCACACAGGACCGGCTCGGAATACGCGACGGCTGCACAACGCTCCGGCTTCATGAACAGACCGGCGGTGACGGCATCGTGCCGGCCGGCCTGCAGGCCCGGGATCATCGCGCCATATTCCGAGATCGACGCTACCACATCCGGCACGCCAAGCCGCTTGAATACTTCGCGGGCGACGTCGGGGGCCGCACCGGAAACCTTGCCGTCGGCGCCAACAGCCGTGAACGGCGGCTCGTTGGCGATGGCGATGCGGGCAAAGCCTTGCGCCTTCAACGCTTCCAGCTTGGCATCGTCGGCGTTCGCCGGGGCTGTAGCAAGAACAGTCATCAACGCCGTGGCGCCGGCTGCCATCGTCATGAAATGCTTCAATCTCATCGTTCCAACTCCTCTGGATTTTTTCTATTTTATCGGGGGCATTGACCGATCGCCGCAACGATCAGACGCGGTGCCCCGCCGCGATTATCTTGCGCAGGAAGTTCTGCGTGCGCTCCTGCCTGGGATTTCGGAATATGTCGTCCGGCTTGCCCTCCTCGACGATCCTTCCCTTGTCGAAGAACAACACACGATCGGCAAAGTCATGAGCAAAGCCCATTTCGTGGGTAACAAGCAGCATTGTCATGTCGGTCTCGGCAGCAAGTTTGCGCATGACGTTCAGGACTTCCTCGACCAGTTCCGGATCGAGCGCAGAGGTCACCTCATCGAACAGCATGATCTTCGGCGAAAGTGCCAAGGCACGGGCGATGGCGACGCGCTGCTTCTGTCCGCCGGACAGTTGCGCAGGCATGTGTTTTGCCTTCTCCGCCATGCCGACCATATCGAGAAGCTCCATCGCCCGTGCTTCGGCAACGGCTTTTGTCTCGCCCTTGGTCAGCATCGGTGCCAGCGTGATATTGTCGAGCACACATTTATGCGGGAACAGATTGAAGTGCTGGAAGACCATGCCGATCTTCGTGCGCATCTTTTGGAGATGCTTTTCATCGGCAGCTGCCAAGCTGCCCGCCTTCTGCATGTGGTAGAGTTGATCCCCATCGACCTCGATATGGCCGCCATTGATCTTTTCCAACGTCATGAGGATACGCAGGATAGTCGTCTTGCCCGATCCGGAGGGGCCGATCAGCGCCAGCTTCTCCCCCGGCATGACATCCATCGACAGACCGTCGAGCACCGTCAGTGGCCCGTAGGTCTTTAATATATTGTCGATGCGGATAATGGGCGAAGGCATGCAGATCTCTTCCTGCTGAGACGAGCGATGCCTAACGATGACGAGCGTATCAAATCATGTCAATTGCCAAAATAATCTCATGACAATTATTCTTTCCCTGCCCATTTCATGGACGAAACTATCAAATCGCAAGCAGCAACGCTTCCGGATTTCCGTGCGCCAGCGATGCGACGATGCCGAGCCCTGTGCGCAACTCCGCCTCAGATGTCGAACCAAGCGAGATGCGCACCGCAGGCGCGCGGCCATGATCAGCCGTTTGGAACGATATGCCCGGCGCGATCGCCACGCCGCGCAACCGCGCCTGCGCCACGAACCCTTCTTCCGTGTGCTGGCAGGTCAGCGGCAGCCAGATATGCAGGCTTTGTGGATGGGAATGGTAGACGAGAGCGCCCAAGGCTTCCGTCGCAATCTCGTGACGTCGCGCCAGCGCGCGGCGCTGCCAGTTGACCAGTTCCATCGCGGTACCGTTGCTGACCCAGCGCGTTGCGATCTCGGCAATCGCCGGCGTCGCCATCCAGTTGGAAACGAGATGCCGGTTGGCAACCGCCGCGACGTAACGGTCGGGCGCGACGAGATAGCCGATGCGCAAGCCCGGCACGGTGATCTTGGTGAAGCTCGTGACATAGAGCGTGCGCTCAGGCGCAAAGGTCTGCAGCGGCGGCGGCCTATTTTCGACCAATGGACCGAGGATATCGTTTTCGATGATCGCAATATCATGCCTGGCCGCCACGGCCGCCAGCGCTTGACGCCGTTCAGCGCTCATCAACGTTGCGGTGGGATTTACCACCGAGGGCTGAAGAAAAACGGCCCGGATCGGCCCTTTCCGGCAGGCTTCGTCCAAGGCCTCCGGGATCATTCCGTCTTCGTCGATGGCCAGGCCTTCCAGATGAATGCCCAGATAGCTCGAGAGTGGGACCAGCGTGTGGTGGCTGATCGCCTCGGTGGCCACGGTTGACCCTGGAGGTGCGACGCTCATTAACGCCACTGTCATGCCCGAGGTGGCACCATTGGTCAGATTGACGTTGAGCGGAGAAACCTCCAATCCGCATTGCGCCAGCCACTCGGCCGCTACTGCCCGATGGCGCGGAAACACCATGTTCGGCCGAAACGACAAGGCCGAACTCGATGGCAGGTTCTCTGCCAGCCAGCCGAAGGCCTCGCGCATTCGCTCGAGATGGATTTGCTCGCAAACCGGCTTCAGGATCGACAGGTCGATGACTTCGCCCAACCGCTCCGGCAGATAAGGCGGCTCCGGCTCTTTTGGCTGGGTCTGCACGAAACTGCCACGTCCGATCTCGCCGGCAATCATGCCGCGACGGATCAACTCGTCATAGGCGCGACTGACCGTCTGGATCGACAACTTCAGATCTTCCGCGAGCCTTCTATGCGTCGGCAATCGTTCGCCATTGATCAGCTTGCCATCGTGAATCGCATTGGCAATTTGCTCGGCGAGTGAGAGATAAGCCGGACGGCGAAGCTGCTGTGGATCGGGGCGCCAATTTGTCATGATTTTACAGTGCTAAAATTCAGGTCAATTGACAATCCAAAATTTGCATTCACCCTCTCGATTTCATAACATCGCCCAAGATTTTCACACCGGGATACCCGTCCGAATGAAACTTGACGCCATCGACCTGCGCATTCTGGAAGCAGTCCAACGGGATGGCCGCATCACCAAAGTGGCGCTGGCAGAAGAAGTCGGCCTATCGGCGACACCGTGCTGGATGCGGCTGCGCAAGCTCGAAAAGGCAGGGATTGTCTCAGGCTACCACGCCCGCGTCGCGGTGCGCCGCGTGGCGCCGGTTGCCAGCGTGATGATGGAAGTTACGCTCGGCAATCACCGCCAGATGGATTTCGATCGCTTCGAGCGCGCGGTGACCGCCATTCCCGAAATTGTGGCCTGCTGGTCAGTCGGCGGCGGCGTTGATTATATCCTGAAAATCATGGCCCCGGACATCGATGCCTATCAGCGGCTGGTCGATGATCTGCTGGACCGCGAAATCGGGATTGCCCGCTATTTCACCTATATCGTGACCAAGACAGTCAAGGAGGAGACCGTCCTTCCGCTCCCGGTCCTCCTGTCGCAAGGTGAGGCCGCGGACGGCTAGACATTTCCTCTACGGCAAGCCCTTCATTTGGACAGATCCTCTTCAGGCGTCCCGCCCAAGAGACCATCTCTCGCCTCGAAGCTGTCAGACTGAGCGTCAATCGAAGCACGAGGAGCCGCAGATGAATGCTGTTTTCGCACGACCCGCCTGTCACGACGCTCTCGCGCAGATGACCGACAAGCATCTCTTGAAGTCGCTCGCCTATGTCGGCGGACACTGGGTTGCCAATACTGCGAACCGCACGTTTGAAGTCCGCGACCCCGCCACGTCGGTACCACTTGCCTGGGTCTCCGAACTGAACGCCGACGAGACGACGGCGGCCATCGATGCTGCCGCGCGCGCCTTTCCGAAATGGCGCTCGCTGTTGCCGCAGGAGCGCGCCAAAATCCTTCGCCGCTGGTATGAACTGATCCTCGCTGCCAGGGATGATCTGGCGTTGATCATGACCCTGGAACAGGGAAAGCCGCTGGCAGAATCAAGAGGCGAAATCGACTACGCCGCCTCGTTCATCGAATGGTATGCCGAGGAAGGCAAACGGGTGAACGCCGAGAACGTCACCAGCCATCTGCCCGGCGCCGAGATGATCGTTCGCCGCGAGGCGCTGGGTGTGGCTGGCATTGTCACCCCTTGGAATTTCCCTTCCGCCATGATTACTCGCAAGGCAGCGGCGGCACTTGCGGCAGCCTGCACTGTCGTTGCCCACCCGTCCTCGCAGACCCCTCTGTCGGCGTTAGCACTGGCAGAGCTTGGAGAACGGGCAGGCATTCCCGCCGGCGTCTTTAACGTCGTTACCGGCGATGCTGCCACCATTGTCGGCCGTTTGTGCGAAGACAGCCGTATCCGCGCCCTCAGCTTCACCGGCTCCACAGAAATCGGTAGGCTTATCGCTAGGCAATGCGCACCGACGCTGAAACGGCTGGTGATGGAGCTCGGCGGCCACGCACCGCTGATCGTCTTTGACGATGCGGATATCGCCAAAGCGGTCGATATCGCCGTCAACGCCAAATTTGCAACGTCGGGGCAGGATTGCCTCGCCGCCAATCGTATCTTCGTGCAACGCCCGATCCTTGACGCCTTCAACGCTGCCTTCAGGGCGCGCATCGAAGCCCTGCAAATCGGCAACGGCCTCGAACCCGGTACGGAAATTGGCCCGCTGATGCACGAACGTGCGGTGGAAAAGGTTGAAGAGCATGTGGCGAACGCGATCAGGCGTGGCGCACGCTGCCTGACTGGCGGCAAACGCCATGAGGCCGGACCGCTGTTCTACATGCCGACGCTCCTCGTCAATGTCCCCGAAGATGCCCTGATCATGCGCGAGGAAACGTTTGGTCCAGTGGCGGCCGTAACGGCATTCGACACAGAAGCCGAGGTGATCAAACGTGCCAATGACACCGAGTATGGCCTCGTCGCCTATGTCGTCACTGAAAACGGTGCACGTCAGATGCGGCTCGGCCGCGCACTCGAATATGGCATGGTCGCCATCAACCGGGTGAAAGTCACCGGCGGCCCCATTCCCTTCGGCGGCTGGAAACAATCTGGTATCGGCCGCGAAGGTTCGCGCCACGGGATCGAGGCCTTCACCGAGCTCAAATATCTTTGCATCGACACCGCCGCCTGAACGCGCGCCCTCTTTCTAAAATAGACTTAAGGAATCCGCATATGTCCGACCACAGCAACGAAATGACCGCCTGGGACCGCGACCACTTCTTCCATCCGTCAACCCATATGGGCATGCACGCGCGCGGTGAGGCTTCGACGAGGATCATTGCCGGCGGCGAAGGTGTCTACATCACTGATACCAACGGCCGCACCAGTCTCGATGCATTTGCCGGCCTTTATTGTGTCAATGTCGGCTATGGCCGCCAGAAGATTTCCGATGCTATCGCGGAACAGGCAAAGAACCTTGCCTATTATCACGCCTATGTCGGCCACGGCACGGAAGCCTCAATCACTCTGTCGAAGATGATCATCGACCGGGCGCCGCCGCATATGACCCGCGTCTATTTCGGACTTTCCGGATCGGATGCCAACGAGACCAATATCAAGCTGATCTGGTACTACAATAACATCCTCGGTCGTCCGGAAAAGAAGAAGATCATTTCACGCTGGCGGGGATATCACGGTTCCGGCGTCATGACTGGGAGCCTCACCGGTCTCGACCTGTTCCACAATCTGTTCGACCTGCCGCGCGCGCCGATCCTGCATACGGAAGCCCCCTATTATTTCCGCCGTGCCGACCGGTCGATGAACGAAGAGCAGTTTTCGCAACATTGCGCCGACACGCTGGAAGAGATGATCCTGGCCGAGGGCCCGGAGACGGTTGCCGCCTTCATCGGCGAACCGATCCTTGGCACCGGCGGCATTGTGCCACCGCCGACCGGCTACTGGCAGAAGATCCAGGCCGTGCTGGAGAAATACGACATCCTGCTGATCGCCGATGAAGTCGTCACCGGTTTCGGCCGGCTCGGCTCGATGTTCGGCTCCGATCACTATGGCATCAAGCCGGATCTAATCACCATCGCCAAGGGGCTGACGTCCGCCTATGCGCCGCTCTCCGGTTCGATCGTCTCGGACAAAATGTGGCAGGTGCTGGTCGAAGGCTCCGACAGGATGGGCGCGATCGGTCATGGCTGGACCTATTCCGCCCACCCGATCTGCGCTGCCGCCGGCATTGCCAATCTGGAACTGGTGGATGAACTCGGCCTTGTCGAGAATGCCGGTTCCACCGGCGCCTATTTCCGCGCCGAACTGGCAAAGGCCGTATCCGGCCACAGGAATGTCGGCGAGGTGCGCGGCGACGGCTTGATGGCGGCGATCGAGTTCGTCGAAGACAGGGATGACCGGAAATTTTTCGATCCATCGCGCAAGATCGGCCCTCAAATCTCGGCAGCACTGCTGGAGCGCGGTGTCATCGGTCGTGCCATGCCGCAGGGCGACATCCTCGGCTTTGCCCCGCCCCTCTGCCTGACCCGGGAAGAGGCAGACATTGTCGTGAAGGCTGCCGCCGGCGCCATCGAAGCCGTTTTGGGCCTTTGACGAGAAGCCGACCCAACAGCAATACCAAGTTAATCGGTGCCGTGCTCTCTTTGAGGCAGAGCAGCGATGTTTTTGCCATAAGGGCGGCGCGGGCTCCCTAATTCTTCAGGTCCTCAAGCGGCACACTTAGGAAGCCGCAGTGTCATTTGAACGCATTTGAACGGTTATTGATGGATTTCGATTTGAGTCCGTTAGCAACGACAAACACCTGGGACCAGTTGGAACAAAACACTTGCGTTCTGATTGTTTAAGCGTTGAAGCGTCCCCACCGCTCGACACGGTGCAGAGCCCCAACTCGCATCGGCCTCACGGCCAGCCAATCCTGCCTGGATGGCGGGCCTTTTTTCCAGGCTACAAGGTCACGCGCCTATCTTGCGGATTTTCCAATCATTGAAGCGCACCAACTTTGTCCGTGTGGGCATGCTGCCCACGGTACAGCGTCGCGGGAGTGAGCGACCGCGTCATTGCCAAGCACTTGGGCAGCAAACGCTACGGAGAACTTCGCGATCCAACTGTGTTAAACGACGGCGCACGCATTCGGATTATGCAAGCCCTGCCACAGTACCGGAGACCTTATGGATGGGCCAGGAGAGTCCGGTGGAGTTGCCCCATAAAAACCGGACAGGATCAGATTTCTGTTTGACGGTTTAAGAACTCGCGCGGAGATCGATATCCCAAAGCCTTGTGAGGGTGAAGCGTGTTGTAATGCTCAAACCACAATGGCAGTTGGGCGATGACCGTTTCGGCGTCAGGGATGGGGTTGACCGAGATGTAATCGCGCTTAAAGGTTTTGACGAAGGCTTCGGCCATTCCGTTGGACTGAGGGCTGCGGACCGGTGTCGTGCGAGGCTCCATCCCAATATCCAGCAGCAGCGATTTCGTGTCTGCCGCAATAAAGCACGATCCATTGTCGGTCAGCCATTCGATGGGCTTAGGAAGGATATTGATGCGGCCGAAACGGTTTTCGACCGCCGTTATGACAAGGTCCTGAACATCTTCGCTCTTGATGCCTTCAGTTGTGGCGACATGGGCAATGGCCTCGCGGTCACAGCAGTCGAGCGCAAAGGCAACGCGGACCTTTTCCTTGTTATCGCAGCCGATTTCGAAACCGTCCGAGCACCAACGAAAATTCGACTGAGCGACTGCAACGCGACCATCGTGGCGGCGGTGATCAATGGCTCCAGTATGGCGTTGGAGAAGCAGGCCGTGCACCTTCATCACCCGATAAACGCGTTTGGCGTTCGGCCATGGGCGGCTTTCGCTGCGGGCTTTACGGCGTAAGATCGATGAACCCGGCGATATCCATAGGTCGGCATCTCGGAGATGATCGCTTTGATTTCATCGACGAGATCATCATCGGCGAGCGGCGGCCGACCACGGGCTTTGGAGGGACGCTGTTTCACACGCTGAGCCATGTTTGACCGGGCAACACCAAAAGTCTCGCACACAGCCGTCATCANCTGCGACCCCCGACAGCAAGCGATATCTCGGAGATGATCGCTTTGATTTCATCGACGAGATCATCATCGGCGAGCGGCGGCCGACCACGGGCTTTGGAGGGACGCTGTTTCACACGCTGAGCCATGTTTGACCGGGCAACACCAAAAGTCTCGCACACAGCCGTCATCAGGAACTTCCCTTCGGCAATGACAGCGAGCGCAACAGATGTTTTTTTGGGCCTGTGGCGATCTCAAGCGCCTCTTTGAGAATCTCGCCTTCCATCGTCTTCTTGCCGAGCAGGCGCTGCAACTCTTTGACCTGGTTCTGAAGGGCACGATATTCGGACGCCGGAACGACATCTTCCTCGGCAGCAGTTGCCGTCAGAGCCCCTTGGGTGGCAAGCTTACGCCAGGTGAATAACTGGTTCGGCTGGATGCCGTAGCGGCGAGCAACAATGCTCACCGTAGCGTCCGGCTCATATGTCTCCTGGATGATGGCAAGCTTCTCTGTCGTCGACCAGCGACGGCGGCGCTCAGGGCCGGACAGGACTTCTATCTTAGGACTGTGACTGGTCATAATGGGCACATTACCTCGCACACTTGTTAAGTGGGAGATCGTGTCCGGATATTTATGGGGCCATTACATCCGGATCTCCATCCCCAATGGAGGAAGTTCCCGTCATCACTCACGCGACCATCCCAAGGGACGCCGCAACGGTTGTCCAACACAAGGGTGATTTACGGGCTGCTCTTCCCACGATCAGTGACAGCCTCATAGGCACCGCCAAAACCTTTCAGAGACAGGGAGATAGGAACGCTTTTGCCATCCGGCGTTGTAACTTCGATCGAAGCTTTAGGCTTAGCTATCATCGCCGCTATCATCTTGGTCGGGACCGCACCTTCGACCAGACAACCTTGGGGCGTACATCTGCTAATGGGCATAGATCCGCTATAGGATTTATCGATCTCGATCTTAACCCCTTGTTGAACAGCGACCCCCAACGGCACTGCCATTTGGATCAATATCGTTGCGGCATCTGCGGATGGCGCTAGGCTCATTACTAAGACAGCCTGTTTTTTGTCAGCGGAAAGAACATTACCCACGATTTGGCAACGTCGATCACCCTTGGGATGATCAATACATTGTAATTCCCAGTCGTCGAACGTCTTTGAACTGTTATTGACAACGTCCTGAGGTTGAGATGCGTTCTCCCGCTTTTGACGATTGGAAGCGACCGGGTCACTAGGCCGCTGGGATTGCGCTCGATCGTTCAGGAAACGCTGCACCGCACCATTACCCTGGTTTTCGGGGTTTATGAGTATGGGAGCTCCCGTCGTAGAACGTCCGGCCGGTGTAGAAAAAAGTGGTGCGGTGTCTTGAGCATAGCTAGTCGGAACGACAACAACAAAGAACAGCGTGGCAGACGTCAGAATTCGTCGCAAACGTGATTTTCTCAACATTAAAAAATTCCTCAATACAGCTTTTGAAGTCGTTTTCCACGGAATTTAAAAAGAGTCAAACAGGCATCAAAATAACATATTAATAAAACCGATTGTCCCTGAGCAACTTTTATCATAAGCCGTCTTCCATATTTAACATTTTCGAGCGCCATCAGATGAAATCTAAACACCCGACCCTAGCTCTCTTGGTATTCTCGCTCTTCCTAGCAACGCTCCATCCTCATCAAACAATGGCACAAGCCTACGTTGATCAGGCGGGGACAGCCTCGAAGGGCGGAGCTTACGTTCCACAGGCGTCCCCCGAAATTCGCCGTCCCGTAAAGAAAACCAACACGCGCGCAGGCCGAGCCGCCGCCTCCCAACAGGAATTAGCGCGTACCCGGCTCGAGTCAAAATTGAGCCAACTCCCAACAGTCGGCGCCGGCTCATCCGCCCTCGTGAAGCTCGACGTTGATGATGTTGCCTGGCCAACAGTGGGAAAAGGACTCGCAAAGTAAATCGTATTATTTGAGACGATATAGCAGCAGTGTCCCCGTTTATGCCCGAAATAGCGTGTTCGACGTGATTGACCCAAAAATGGCGCTTACTGCAAAACGACCAGGATGCTACGCGCCAATTTCGATTTATTTGTCAATTCTATCACGTTAACGAAATAAAAAGAAATTCGTGCCGCCAACGTGACAGTTACGTTTTTTGTCCGTAAAGATAACGTCAAGACAGTTTAGCATTGTAAAATTTGGATACTGATATTTGGATCATATCCCTTTTTAGGACGTTAAATTCTGATAATGCCTACTGTATTATTGCGTATTTTGGGGGAATTATGAAGATTCTATTGGCGTCATTGCTGTTGTCCGCAACAGCAATCCTATCCGGCTGTCAGACAGGACAACAGCTTGACACTCCTGCTGCAACTCTTACGTCGCCAACAAAGACCAGCCCCAAGGTTGTTACATTGGCCACGCCCGACGTTCCGGTCGATGTCGCGGTCTACGACTTCCCAGACCTTACGGGTCAAGCAAAGCCCAATGAAAGCTTCGCCGAGTACAGCCGCGCTGTGACGCAGGGCGGCTCCGCGATCCTCGTGGACGTGTTGAAGAAAACAGGCGGAGGAAAATGGTTTCGTGTCGTTGAGCGAACCGGCCTGAAAAACCTCGTACAAGAACGTACATTGATTGAGAATACCCAGCGATCCTACGGTCAGGCGAGCGGATTGCCGCCTGTGCGGTTTGCAGGCCTTCTTTTGGAAGGTGGAATTGTTGGGTATGACTCAAACGAGTTGACCGGGGGCGCTGGCGCAAAGTACTTGGGTATAGGCGGCGATATCCAATATCGCTCAGACATTGTTACAATCAATCTCCGGGCAGTAAGCGTGCAAACCGGAGAAGTTCTCGCCTCTACCACCACAACAAAACAGATTTACTCAGTGCAAGTGCGGGGTGGCGCGTATAAATTTGCAACGGCTGGAGAGTTGCTCGAAATAGAACTGGGCCAGTCACGAAACGACCCGGGCTCGCTTGCAGTACGGGAAGGTATCGAGCTCGCAGTTTATTCGCTTACCGTAGATGGTGTCCGGCAAGGCCTATGGCACCTAAAGGATCGTTCGAAAGAGCCGGCCTTCATCGAAAGCTTTGAGAGCAATTACGGCGACAAGGCTTTGCCTTCTACATAAATCAATTGCGACGAAAATTAATACTTGCAATAGAAATCAATCTGCGGCCGCCTGCGTATATTCGGGTGGCCGTTGCTTATTTTTTTTTATATTTTTCATAACAGTCCATGTCGCCAAGAATTAGGATTAAACGGTCCTGTTTTAATACATTGCGAAAGCGCACCATTTTTGGGTGATTCTCATTTTACATTAACTAATTGTTCACGTTTCCCGTCAGGTGTATTGCTCCCGCGCAATATTGGATGATATTAATTGCTTGTTAAGTTTATTAATTATCCGGAAGCGCCTTGCAAGGACGCTCATCGATTAGAGGAACATTCCAATGAGTTTTTCAGCGAAACGAACCGTGTTGCTCGCGGGGGTTGCGATGATGACCCTGACCGCCGGCGCCGGCGCACAGGAAATCACAACGGCAAATTATGCGTTCATTAGCCAGATGAACAACAGCAACTTCGCCTATCTTTCTCAATCTGGTGCCCTTGGTGCAGAAGGTGGCGCCAACAGCGGCTTCATCTATCAGCACGGCACGAACAACATCTTTCTTCCCATCGCCAATGGCGCTCCCGCCGACGCGCAGCAGGGTGCAAACGTACTCGGAGTGATGCAGCTCGGCTCGGACAACTACATCGGTGGTGTTTTCGCACAAAACGGCACGAACATTGCCGGTCTTGCCCAGTTCGGCAGCGGTAACGTGATTGACACGTTCTTGCAGACGGGCGCTAATCGTGGGACCATATTCCAAGGAGGATATGCTAACGTTGCTCGTACAATCCAGGATGGCGAAGGCAATGATGCAGGTATCGTCCAGGTCAACACAGATCCGGCATTGGTGGGCAATTTCGCCTTCAATGAGCAGCGCTTTGGCACAAACGATGTCGCCGATGCGCGCGGCGGCGCATTCGCCGGTATCCTGCAGTCAGGATCGCAGAACGTTGCGAGTAACCGTCAAATTTCGCAGCGCATGTCCGATGCGGCCATTCTGCAATCCGGGAGCGGAAACGTTGCCGTCAACACGCAGGTCGTCGACACTTACAACTCAAAGTCGTTGATCGATCACTACGACATCGGTCAGGAAAATCAGGCCAGCGTCATCCAGCTCGGTTCGGCAAATGGGGCCGTCAATGCGCAGGATTCCAGCACCAATAGCTTCGTTGGGATTGTTCAAGGCGGAAACCGGAACGCTGGTTCAAACACCTATGTCGGCGGAACGGACCATGTTGGCCTCATTGCTCAGTTCGGAGACGACAACGGCGCAACAAACGTTAGCCGCGATGGAACCGGAAACACAGCAAATATTCTGCAGGGCGGTGATCGCAATGTGGCACTGAATACCGTGCGTGATGGTTTTGGCGATACCGCCGCCATCGCCCAATTTGGTGACGACAACATTGCTGCCAACGCGCAGACAGGTGCAACCAGCAGCCCGGGCGTAGCTGGCACAGTTGCCGCCATTGTCCAGGTCGGTAAGTCAAATCGTGCCGGCAACACGCAGTCAGCGCAGGCTCTCGGTAGCAAGAACCAGGCCGGGATTCTGCAAGTTGGCAACGGCAACTCTGGCTACAACATTCAGACCGGCGGTTCTGACGCTACGGCGTTGATCGTTCAGGGCGGCAGTGGCAATGTCGGCGTCAATACCCAGGTCAATGTCGATCCGACCTCTGCATCTATCATCCAGGGCGGGTCGGGCAATGTTGCTTATAACAGCCAGACAAACGTGATCGGTTCTAACGCCCTCACCGTCCAATATGGCCAAGGCGCGGCCGACAACCTTGGTATCAACGCACAGACTGGCGTCACAGGCAGCTCGGCAACGATTGTGCAGGGTAACACAGGGGGCGCAACCAACGTTGCACTCAATACCCAGATAGGAGTGACCGACGCTACTGGCCTGATTGCGCAGTTCGGCGCAGGCAACGGTGCTGTCAATCTTCAACAGGCCGGTAGCTCAGGCGTCGATGCTGCAGTTCTGCAGGTTGGCACGGGCAACGTTGCGAACAACACCCAAGGGGCAGAGGTTGCTTACGCGGGCTTGAACCTGACCGGCAAAACCGAATACTCGGTATCTTCAAACCTGACCACGATAAAGGTCGAGACACTCGCTCTGAGCACGCTAGGTGGAGTTGCGAAGGTGCCAGCCGTGGATTCTTCGGCCGCAATCGTTCAAGTCGGCGACACCAATTCCGCTTCAAATTCGCAGGTCGGCGTATATACTGCAGGCTCCGGAGCCAAGCAGGCAACTAAGACCTCGCAGCTGACTTGGCGCGGCTGGCAACAAGTCGGAAGCACCGCCGCGGTTTTACCTTCGGCTGGCAGCGTCGCCGCAACCGTCGCATCCAACGCCATCATCGGCCAGTTCGGCGATAACAACGTCGCCAGCAACCAGCAGATCGCAACTTCTGGCACGGATGCGGCTTCGGTACAGATTGGTGATCGCAATGGCGCCATCAATGTCCAAACACTGGCCGTTGACTCAGCGTCCGCCAATCTTCAGATCGGCGATGATAACGTTGCTCTCACTCAGCAGTCGGCGTCCCTCGGCTCGAACGCTGCGAACGTGCAGGTTGGCGCGAAAAACGCTGCGGGCAACTCGCAGACCGCGGATGCCGCCTCCAATGTGCTCAACATCCAGGTCGGAGACAGCAACACGGCGGCAAACACCCAGGATGGCACGGTCGGTTCAGATGCCGCAAACCTCCAGGTCGGCAACGGCAACCTCGCCGGCAACGTCCAGAACGGCGTAACGGATGCAGTCGCTGGCATTGCGCAGATCGGCAACGGCAACGTTGCTGCAAATACCCAGCAGAACGGCAGCTCGCAGGTCGCAGCGCTGATCGTTCAGACGGGTGAAGGTAACAAAGCTGGCAACATACAAGGTGCCGAGGCAACGGTGTTTGACACCTTCGGCACTGCGGTCGACGTCAAGGCTGATGCGTCTGCAAGCCTGTCTGCCGCGGCCATCGTTCAGTCTGGCAGCCGCAACACTGCGACAAACGTTCAAGGCGGTTCGCTTGAAGTGTCAAGCAACCCGATCTTCACAATCAATGCTCCGGCTCCGGTGGCAGGCTCTGTGGCAGGTATCGCCCAGTTTGGGAGTGAAAACACGGCAGCCACATTCCAGCTTGCATCCGTGGGCGCGGTCGCTGGCACAGTGCAGATCGGCGATTTGAACACCGCCGTGACAACACAGTCTTTGGTTGCCGGCGTTGCGGCGGTAACGCTTCAGGATGGCGACAGCAACATTGCTGTTACGACCCAGTCCCAGGTGAGTGCTTTGTCTGCGGCTGCCACCATCCAAAGTGGTGACCGCAACGTTGCGACCACGACCCAGGTCGCCAGCATCGGCAACGTGTCGCTGACAGTCCAGAACGGGTCCGACAACCTCGCGGCGGTCAACCAGTCCAACACGACGGGGAACCAGTCGCTTATCTTGCAATCAGCCGACCATTCTATTGTGCTCGTAGACCAGTCGGGTGCGGGCGGAAACAGTTCGGCCGTGAGCCAGGCAGGTGCATATTCTAATGCCTGGATTTCGCAGGTCGGAAGTGGCTCAAATTCAGTGGTGTACCAGCTTGGTACGGGGGGTGCCACTGAACGCAACCAGGCTTTCGTGAGTCAGACCGGCAACGGCCAAAACTCGTTAGTCGTCCAGGCCGGCAAGGCAAACGTTGCCTTTGTCACGCAGCATTAATTGTAAAAGCGCGGAGCGCTGCGATGGCGCTCCGCACCGCACCGCAACGAAGAAAGGGGAAGTCATGACATCGTATCGCTTCGCGTTGCCCGCAATTTTAGCGATCATACTGGCTGTCCCTGTGACGACCGGTGCAATGGCTATGGCCGACGGAACAATAAACGGGAAAACCAGCGATGGTTGCGTAGCGGCTTGCGGGTTTCGTATTAGCGGCGGCGAAATGTTGGGGTTGACTTCTTTCATGGAACTCGCCGGATCCTTTGACAGCGTGGTGACGTCGAAGGTCACCAGCGTTTCACGCCGTGGCTCAATTACGACTCGTCAGACCAGTGTGTTTAAGGCGGGTGCCAATCCCATATCAAACATATGGCTGAACCAACCCTCTGCCATTTCCATTGCAATGGGAGCAATGAACAATGCTGGAAAACAAATTTGCGAAATGAACCAAGCGATCGACCTAGCCGAACTTCCAACTGGCATCTGAGCAGATGACTTCGAAAAATTGAGTAAGGGAACACCATGAAACGGTCGACACGTAAGATCATACGAAAAATTGTAGCGCTGGTTATAACCTCCACCGTTGCCTTTTCCCCATCGGCTAAGGCTGAAGACCTCCTCGTCAGGGACTATGAGAGCTCGCCTACCGCGGTTCAATCATTGATGGAGCCCATTCAGCCATTCCTAGGGGGCGCAAACGGTTCTACTACGTCGATCATTCAGATCGGCATGAACAACCAGGTCAATTCGGAAATTCTGGGACAAGGCAGCCTCGCCGTCGTCCAGCAAGCTGGTGCAAATAACCGTGCCGTACAATCCATCACCGGAAGCAGCTCTGCCCTTCTCCTGGTGCAAGGCGGAGCCAACAATTCTGTGTTACAGGCCAGCCGTGGCAATAATAACTTTCAGTTGGTCGGTGTTTCTGGCAACAACAATGAAGTTGCCTATGTTCAGAACGGCGACAATCTTGCAGGCGCCCTGGACGTGCGCGATTCAACAAATTCAACAGTCCTAGCCTACCAGACTACACAAAGTGGCCGTTACATGATGCCCACCGGGTTGCGAGGCTTGGACAATAAGGTTGTTGTTGTTGTCCCAGGCAGGATGTACGTGATCAACAAGCCGAGATAAAACCACGACTAAGAAACCGAGTTATCATTTTGCCCAGCGCCGGCATCACAAAAACCGCGCCGACAAGTTGCAAAGGTTGCTGTGATTATCTCCTAGCATTCAGAAGGAAACGCTCATGAACCTCCAGAAATATTTAGTTATCACTGTTTTATTATGCACTGTGGCCGCAAGTGGTGCTTCGGCCTCGCAACTAGTCTATCGCGCAACCAACCCGAGCTTTGGTGGCGACCCGCTAAACGGTAATTGGCTGCTGTCGCAGGCAAGTGCGCAAGGTGAGGGCGCAAGCTCAAGTCCGGGCTTCTCCATCGATTTTCCCGATTTTGGCGATGTCGACCAACCGACCCCAGATCCGGACGAACTCCCGGACAATGGTAACGCACCAAACTAATCGGCTCCAAAAGAATTTAGGGCAGCACACGTGATAGGGTGCTGCCCTGGATCGGTTTTGTCCCATGTCAGGCCGTCAGCGCTGGCTGATAACGGCCATATTGCTACGCCCCTGCTGGAAGATAAATGCCTGGTGACTATTGCCCGTCTGAGCAATTGATGCGGAGTTCGCGTAGCCAATTTGCTGAATGAGGCCAACGTTGCGTGATCCAAGTTGGTCAATGTTGGCGGTATTGAAATCACCGCTTTGAGTGATGAACGCAAGATTGTTGGCGAGCCCAGAGGTATCCACGCGTGGGACCGCAGAGATAATGTTCATCAACGGCTTCATGATGGATGTTGTATCCATTCTGGAAAACCCGGAACCTGTTGCCTGTTTAACGAATGCCGGTGAGGAAAATGCGGTGCCAGCCTGCGCGGAGGCCGCAGAAAAAATGAAAGCAGAAATATAGAGTATAGTTTTAATTTTATTATTCATTTTTGTCTCCCTTGTGTCTGATGGAGGCAATTTAACACCAGCAAATAAAAAATATGCCAAACATGTTGGTAAATATATTATGGATTATTATCGAGATCTCGAACTATAATGTTTATAGGTTGGTAACCGTAACCCTATGCATTAAAAACCAGTTTGGAATTCCTCAAAGGTATGTCCTAGGACGGCTTCCATGACCATCAATAACGCAAAGGTTATTGGCGACTGTGGCAACAGGCTGCCCCACGTCCGAAACCGAGATAATGGCTATAAGGACACTGGGTCGGACCACATCCTGCAGTGGCCCCCTCTCCATCCGCCAAACTTCCTAAGATAGTATCGGAGTTGCCATGCGCGCTGAATGCATTCCAGCTGAAGCGGAAGATTGTTTTAGGCGTGACGCGCCTGGGCTAGCGAACCCTATGAAAAATTTCACCGCAGCACTTAAGGACGCCGTCAGGCTCGTCGCCAAAAATATCGCCGTCCGGGCTTTGTGCTGTGCACTCTCCCTCGGGAGTTTTTCCGCGTCAGCCAAAAACGTAGTTCCTACAGGTGAAGTATGTGTCATCAATGTCCGTGCGGATGATAAACTGAACGTGAGAACGCACCCGGACGCCAACTCGGCCGTCGTGACGAGCATTTCACCGGCCGAATGCGGCGTGATTATCACAGGACAATGCCAGCCGTATTGGTGTCCCGTTGAAATAAATAGTGCCTCCGGCTGGGCAAACAGACGCTTCATTTCGACGGTTTCGCCAGCACGATATTGTGTGTCAGGGGTGGCCTCTTATGATAAACTTGCCATGAGAGCAGCCCCCTCAGTTCACGCTCTCCTCTTAGTTGAGCTGCCTTCCTACCAATGCAACATCTCTTTGCTGCCTTTCTCTATCAGCGGATGGCAAAAGATTCGTCTCGACGACTGGGAGGGCTGGGTCACTCGCAGACATCTTAGTTTGAGATGAATAGCACGTATTACTTGTTCCATCGCGACCACATCCGAAACTGACATCAACCCTTCCGCGTTTCCGCAGGAAGGTCTGTAGGACTTGTCTTGGTCAGTTGGATTCCCGAATTAAAGCTCATGCTAATATTGAAGTCGGACGGTGAGTAAATCCCAATCACAGCCAGAGAATGTGACCCAGTCACGTCGGCGATATGAACATCCAACGCTTCTCAGGCGAAACGCAGAACAACCGTTTCGGAGATATCGGTCGCCGCAGCCGCTACGAGCAGCGACCGGCCCGAGAACTGGGCCAGTAATTACTAAGGGCTCAGGCCGTGGATCCGCTTAAAGGAGAAATTCGATGCCACTCGGATGAGCGATGCCAAAAAAACCTGATGTGAGGGATCTAAACCCAAACTGATGCCAGACTCTTTCGCGCCGAGTGTCCCCGGCCGGACCAGGACTGTCGGCCACAATACGATCTTCGTTGACGATCGGGATCCTTTAGCGCAGGTTTTCTATATTAGATGAAGGCGGCCGAACGGTGGAGTTGAGATGAAATCGTCGGAATCAAGCATGCCTGTCGATCGGCTGAAGATCGGTTTTGTGCTCGCCAAGTCCTTCACGCTCTCCGCCTTCGCTCTTTTCGTCGACACGCTGCGGCTGGCAAGCGACGAATTCGACAGGTCCGGCCGGGTGCTGGCCGATTGGCAGGTGCTTGGCAGCACGCGTCATTTGATAACGTCCAGTTGTGGTGTCAAAGTCGCGCCGACATCGGATTTCGTCGATCCGAGTCAATTTCAGTACGTCGTGGTGGTTGGCGGTCTACTTAACAACGCCCCCTCTGTCGACCGAGAAACGATCGACTTCCTGAAGAAGGCCTCGACAAAGAATGTCAGGCTGATAGGCGTTTGCACCGGTTCCTTCATCCTTGCCGAAGCCGGCCTCATGAAAGAACATCGGACCTGCGTCAGCTGGCTGCACTACAATACGTTTCGCGAACGCTTTCCCGACCATCAGGTTCGCTCAGACCGGATCTTCAACCTCGACCGGACCAGAGGATCCTGTGCGGGCGGCAGCAGCGCCGCCGACATGGCGGCATTGATCGTCCGGCGTCACATTAGCAAGGAAGCAGAGCGCAATGCGCTCGAAGTTCTACATATCGAAAAGGCCCGAACTGCGCTTGCCATCCAGACGCGGAAGCCACTCTCTATCGAGTGCAAGGACCCCAGGATCAGGGCCGTGCTGATTATGATGGAGCAGCACATAGAGGGAAGGCTGCAAATCGAGGACCTTGCTGCATCGGTCGGCCTCTCCAGGCGACAACTCGAGCGTCTCTTCATGAGTGAAGTTAACGGTTCCCCGGCCCTCATCTACCGGCGGGTGCGAATGGAACGTGCCAAGCAGCTACTCATCAAGACCAAGACTTCCCTAATCGAAGTCGCCCTCGAAGTGGGTTTTGAAAATGCATCGCATTTCTCGCGAGCATTTTCTCAAATATTTGGACAGCCGCCGACCAAAGTTCGAAATGCCTATTCCACTTAATGAAATGAAGAACGGAACCGCTATCTCATTGATGCGCGATTAGCTGGAACGGTACGATGCATTCCGTTGTCCGCTATACGCATATGGAAATTCTCCAGACCTAAGGCTTTAACTCTACTCCCATCCGGTCCCGGCGGCCACGTGAATTGGTGGCCATGGCAGATGCCGGTCGCCTTGGCCTCGACCAATACTTCGCCGGCGCGCGGGCCGTCGAGCTGAGCGGTGATGATTTCGAGTGGCTTGCCTGCCTGCACGGCAACGACGGCGCGTACATCCATGACGTACGCCTTCAGTTTTTCACTGGCCTAAAGTGCCTTTTCAAGCTCCGGAAGGATGGTGAAGAGATCACCGACGAGGCCGTAATCGGCAACCTGGAAGATCGGGGCTTCCTCGTCCTTGTTGATGGCGACGATGACTTTGGAGTCCTTCATGCCGGCCAGATGCTGGATGGCGCCGGAGATGCCG